>NZ_JAFIFK010000094.1 GCF_020832045.1 Halomonas sp. | reverse complement strand
GCAGGGCCAGTTCTGGCATTTCCGTTATCCGCTGGCCGACGGCGTCAAGACCGATGCCGGGCTCGACTACCTGGTCGTCGCCACCCCCCGCCCCGAGCCCCTGCTCGGCGCCACCGGCGTGGCGGTCAATCCCGAGGACCCGCGCTACGCCTCGCTGGTGGGCAAGTTCGTCGAGCTGCCATTGGTAGGGCGACGCATCCCCATCGTCGCCGACGAGCATGCCGACATGGAGAAGGGCTCCGGCTGCGTGAAGATCACCCCGGCCCACGACTTCAACGACTATGAAGTGGGTCGCCGCCACGGCCTGCCGCTGATCAACGTCTTCACCCAGGACGCGGCGATCCTGCCCCAGGCTGAGGCCGTCGACATCCAGGGCCGCCCGCTGCCAGAGATCGACCTTAGCCTGCCCCAGGCCTACGCCGGCCTCGACCGCTTCGAAGCGCGCAAGCAGATCGTCGCCGACATGGAGGCGGCCGGGCTGCTCGAGCAGATCGAAACCGTCAACAACACCCTGCCCTATGGCGATCGCTCCGGCGACGTCATCGAGCCGCTACTCACGGATCAGTGGTTCGTCGCCGTGGAGAGCCTGGCCAAACCGGCCATCGCCGCGGTGGAGAACGGCGACATCCAGTTCGTGCCCAAGAACTACGAGAACATGTACTTCTCGTGGATGCGCGACCTGCAGGACTGGTGCATCTCGCGCCAGCTGTGGTGGGGCCACCGCATTCCCGCCTGGTACGACGCCGAGGGCAACGTCTATGTGGCGCGCACCGAGGACGAAGCACGCGAGAAGCACGGCCTGGCCGCCGACGTCGCCCTGACCCAGGACGAGGACGTGCTCGACACCTGGTTCAGCTCGGGTCTATGGACCTTCGGCACCCTGGGCTGGCCGGAGAAGACCCCGGAGCTGGCGACCTTCCACCCCTCCAGCGTGCTGGTCACCGGCTTCGACATCATCTTCTTCTGGGTCGCACGGATGATCATGCTGACCCTGAAGTTCACCGACGAGGTGCCGTTCAAGACCGTCTACGTCCACGGCCTGGTGCGCGACGGCCAGGGCCAGAAGATGTCCAAGTCCAAGGGCAACGTGCTCGACCCCATCGACCTGATCGACGGCATCCAGCTCGATACGCTACTGGAGAAGCGCACCGGCAGCCTGATGCAGCCGCAGAAGGCCAAGGCGATCGCCAAGGCCACCCGCGACGAGTTCCCGGAGGGCATCGAGCCCCACGGCACCGACGCGCTACGCTTCACCTTCCTGTCGCAGGCCACCACCGGGCGCGACATCAAGTTCGACATGGGCCGCCTGGATGGCTACCGCAACTTCTGCAACAAGCTGTGGAACGCCTCGCGCTACGTGCTGATGAACGCCGAAGGTCAAGACTGCGGGGCGGACGGCGGCGAGGTCGAGCTGTCGCTGGCCGACCGCTGGATCGTCTCACGCCTGCAGCAGACCGAAGCCCAGGTGACCAAGGCGATGGAGGAGTTCCGCTTCGACCACGCCTCGCAGGCGCTCTACGAATTTGTCTGGAACGAGTACTGCGACTGGTACCTGGAACTCTCCAAGCCGGTGCTGTGGGATGAAGGCGCCAGCGAGGCGGCCAAGCGCGGCACCCGCCGCACCCTGGTACGTGTTCTCGAGGCGATCCTGCGCCTGGCGCACCCGATGATGCCTTACATCAGCGAGGAAATCTGGCAACGCGTGGCACCGCTGGCGGGCAAGGCCGCGGGCGACGGCAGTGAGTCGATCATGGCGCAGCCCTGGCCCGTGGCGGAGCAGGAGAAGATCGACGAGCAGGCGACCCGCGACATCGAGTGGCTCAAGGGCGTGATCGTGGCGGTGCGCAACGTGCGCGCCGAGATGAACATCGCCCCCGGCAAACCCCTCGACGTGCTGCTGACCAAGGGCTCATCGGCGGATCGCGAGCGTCTCGAGGCCAACCGCCTGTTCCTGGCCAAGCTGGCAAAGCTCGAGAGCGCCACCTGGCTCGACAACCCGAGCGAAGCGCCGCTCTCGGCCACCCAGCTGGTCGGCGACATGGAGGTGCTGGTGCCCATGGCCGATCTGATCGACAAGGAGGCCGAGCTCGCCCGCCTGGCCAAGGAGATCGAGAAGCAGGACAAGCTGATCGGCGGCATTGAGAACAAGCTTTCCAACGAGAGCTTCGTCGCCAAGGCACCCGAGGCGGTGGTCGAGAAGGAGCGCGGCAAGCTGAAGGAATACCACGCTGCCCGGGGCGTGCTGGTCGAACAGCGCGACAAGATCGCCGCGCTCTGACTAGCGGCCCGCAGCCGCCGCGCTCTGATTAGCGGCCCGAAACCGCCGCAGGCCAATTTAGCGGCCCGAAACCGCCGCCAGGAGAGAACGCGAATGCCTCGGGAAGACAGCACAATGGCCCACCAGAGCCAGGGCTTGACCCTCGAGGCGATCCGGCCGTTGTTCCCGCTGCTCGAACGCAACAGCGCCGGGTCGATTCTTGTGGATGAGGCGACTCGTCTCCTCTGGATCAATGCCTGCTACTGCCGCCTTCTCGGCATCGATGACCCGGCCCGGGTCATCGGCCGCCCCGTCGCCGAGGTGATTCCCCATACCCGCATGCACGAAGTGGTGCGCAGCGGGCGTCCCATTCTGCTCGACATCATGGAGTATCGTAACCATCAGCTGGTGGTCACGCGCTTGCCGCTGCACGACCCGGCGAGCGGCAGGGTCAACGGTGCCGTGGCCTTCATCGTATTCGATGACCTTGAGCCGCTAACCCCGCTGATCGGCAAGTACCGACGCCTGCAGCATGACCTGGCCGTGGCGAGACGCGCCCTGGCCAGGCGTGGCTCGCGCTACGAGCTGGCCGACTTCGTCGGTGCCAGCCCGGCCGTGCTGGAGGTCAAGCGTCGTGCACGTCTGGCCGCCGCTCGCGCCACGCCGGTGCTGCTGCTGGGCGAGACCGGAACCGGAAAGGAGGTATTGGCGCAAGCCATACACGGCGAGTCACCACGCGGCGCGCGCCCCTTCGTTGCCGTCAACGTCGCCGCGGTTCCCGAGAACCTGCTCGAGGCGGAGTTCTTCGGCGTTGCCCCGGGCGCCTACACCGGCGCCGACAAGCGCACGCGTCAAGGCAAGTTTCAGCTCGCCGACGGCGGCACGCTGTTCCTCGACGAGGTCGGTGACATGCCCCTGGCACTGCAGGCCAAGCTGCTGCGCGCGCTGCAAGAGGGCGAGGTGGAACCGCTCGGTTCCAACGAGATCAAGCGTATCGACGTGCGCGTCATCGCCGCCACCAGCCGCGACCTCGAAACGATGGTCGACGAGGGCAGTTTCCGTTCCGATCTCTATTATCGGCTCAACGTGCTACGCATCCAGGTCCCACCGTTACGCGAACGCCTCGCCGATCTGGGCATTCTGTGCGAAACCCTGCTCGGCCGCATCGCCGTGGAAAGCGGCGAACCGCGCGCCGAAATCACCTCTGAAGCCGTAGCCCTGCTGCAACGACACGCCTGGCCGGGCAATATCCGCGAGCTGCGCAATGTGCTCGAACAGTGCCTGGCGCTCAACGAGGCGTGCAGCATCATCGACGTACCGGAGCTGCGGGCCGCCCTGCCCCGCTCCACCTCGACGTCACCCCATTCACACCCCATCTCCGCGGTGCGCCCCCTGGCCGATATCGTGGCCGCGGCCGAACGCGACGCTCTGCACAACGCCCTGGCCGCCTGTGGGGGCAACAAGTCCCGAGCTTCGCGCCTGCTGGGCATCCCACGCTCAGTGCTTTACGACAAGCTGGCACGACTGTCCGCAATTCAGGACACCTGTCCGTAAAACCGGACAAAAGAAACCTCTACCAAAGTCGAAAAATGTCCGCCATAACGGACACTTCTCCATGCCCCTCCTTTTTTGATCACCGCTATTTCATTGAAAACATTGATTTAATCAAGTCTGGCACGATGCGTGCACTGAGATAGGGCAGGCGTCAATTTCATGGCGCGAACGCTGCAAGAACGCAGCACGGCAAGTCCGCATGGCTACAACGACAGCGCCAACCACAAGGCGCTGCGACGACAACAAAGCACAAGGAGCCTTCATGTCGTTCATTCCCTCTCTCGCTACCCGCCTTCGTCCGCTCACTCTCGGCGTGACCGCCGCCACCTTGATGGTAGGTGCCGGTGTCAGCTCTGCCGAGGCCCAGGAGCGTGTTCGCTGGCAGGTGCCCATCGCCTTCCCCTCTCACTTGGTCGGCCTGAGCACGCCGGTACGCTTCCTCAGCGAATCGCTGGAGCAGGCATCCGGTGGCAACATCAACCTGCGCTATTACGAGCCGGGCGAGCTGATCCCGCCCTTCGAGATTCTCGATGCCGTCTCCGAAGGTCGCTACGACGCCGGCTTCACCTGGGTCGGCTACGACCAGGGCAGCATTCCCTCGCTGCCGCTGTTTGCTGGTGCACCATTCGGCATGGAGCCGCCTGCCTACCTGGCCTGGCATTACTTCGGTGGCGGCGCCGAACTGCTCGAGGAAATCTACGAGGACTACAACGTCCAGCCGCTGCTGTGCAGCATGATCGGCCCCGAGGCCGCCGGCTGGTTCGCCGAGCCGCTGGAAGATCTCGCCCAGATCGACGGCCTGCGCATCCGCTTCGCCGGCATCGGCGGCCGCGTGATGGAGCGCCTCGGCGCTTCGGTGACCATGATTCCGGGCGGCGAGCTCTATCAGGCCATGGAGCGCGGCACCATCGACGCCATGGAGTTCTCGGCACCTGCCGTGGACCGCATCCTGGGTATGCAGGAGATCGTGCAGAACTATGTGCTGCCGGGCTGGCACCAGACCTTCACCACCGCACACCTGCTGATCAACAAGGACAGCTGGGAAGCGCTGGAGCCACAGACCCGTGCCATGATCGATATGGGCTGCCGTGCCGCTACCCTGTACGGCTACTCCGAGAGCGAGATGGAGAATCCCAAAGCGCTGCGCGACTTCGAGGACGAAGGCGTCAACGCCCAGGTGCTCTCCGACGAGATTCTCGGCGAGCTGCGCCGCGTCACCAACGAAGTGCAGGCCGAGATTGCCGCCGAGGATGAAATGTTCGGCCGCGTGCTCGAGAGCCAGCGCGAGTTCATGAAGGTCCACGGCAACTGGCATGTGAAAGGCCACCTGCCGCGCTCCTACTACGCGCCGGAAAACCTAGAGGACTGAGCGAACGCTGACCGAACGGCGAAAGACTTTTGCTCGTCGCTCGGACAGCTTACGAGTCCCTGCTTGCTCTCAGCACTGGCCGCTGCCCACTGGCGGCGGCCGTCTGACTTGACCGTTCCTCGGAGTTACCCATGAGTATCAATGACTCGGCGACCCCGGCGCCGGAGGGACACTCCGCGCCTGAGCTGCCAACCAACCGCTTGAGCTACCGCCTCGACATGGCGATCCTGCTGTTCGGCCGGGCCATCTCCTGGCTGTGGCTGGCCACCCTGGCGGTGGTACTGACCAACGTGGTCAATCGTTTCATTCTCGGTCGCGGCTCCATTGCCGTGGAGGAGCTCTCCTGGCACCTGTTCGGCGCCACCATGATTCTCACCTTGGCCTATGCCGTGGTCAGCGACGACCACGTGCGCGTCGACGTGATTCGCGAGAAGTTCTCGCTGCGCACCCAAGCCTGGATCGAGCTGCTGGGCATTGTGCTGCTGGCCCTGCCGATCCTCTATCTGATGGTAGAACAGCTCTACCAGTACGGTTACCGCTCCTATTTACGCGGCGAGCGCTCCCAGGCACCTAGCGGGCTGCCCTATCGCTTCATCATCAAGACCCTGATTCCTATCGGCCTTACGCTGGTGGCGGTGGCGCTGTTCTCCCGTGTCCTGCGCTGCAGCACCCTGCTGTTCGGTTTCCCCCGGCGCCTTCACAAGACGACCCCGCGACAGTAGCCCGGACACGTCCAGTAAAGACGCCACGTTCATCTAAAGAGATCGACTATGGGACTGGAACAATTTCTCGTGCTGGCGATGTTCGCCAGCTTCATGAGCCTGCTGCTGCTGGGCTTCCCAGTGGCCTGGTCGCTGGCCGGCGTGGGCTTCGCCTTTGCCGTCATCGGCCACGTGCTGGTGGAATACATGGCCGCCGACCTGTGGTTCTCCTGGGGCGGCACCATCGGCGTGCTGGATCGGCGCATCTACGGCATCGTCGCCAACGAGCTGATGGTGGCGCTGCCGCTGTTCATCTTCATGGGCATCATGCTCGACCGTTCCGGTATCGCCGAACGGCTGATGAACTCACTGGTCCGGGTGCTCGGGGGACTGCGCGGCGGCTACGCGGTCACGGTGGTCATCGTCGGGGTGCTGCTGGCGGCTTCCACCGGCATCGTCGGCGCCTCCGTGGTGCTCCTCGGCATGCTCTCGCTGGGACCCATGATGCGCGCCCAGTACAACAAGTCGCTGGCGGTAGGCACGGCCTGCTCGGTGGGCACCCTGGGTATCCTGGTGCCACCCAGTATCATGCTGGTACTGATGGCCGACCGCATGGGCACCTCCGAGGCGTCGGTGGGACGGCTGTTCATGGCCGCACTGGTCCCCGGGGTGATGCTGGGCCTGATGTATATCGCCTTCATCCTGATCGCCGCCTACCTGAAGAAGGACCTGGCGCCCGCTCCCAAGGATCGCGCGCCGCTCAATGCAAAAGCATTCCTGCAGGTGTTCATCGCCGTGCTGCCGCCGCTGGGGCTGATACTTGCCGTGCTCGGCTCGATCTTCACCGGCTTTGCCACCACTACCGAGGCCTCGGCGGTAGGTGCCCTGGGGGCCATGCTGCTGGCACTGTTCAACCGCCGCCTTACTCTATCGACCCTGCGCCACGCGCTGTATCAAACCAGCCGCACCACGGCGTTCATCTTCGCCATCTTCATTGGCGCCACGGTATTTGCCGCCGTGCTGCGAGGCCTTGGCGGCGATGACGTGGTGCGCTTGGCGCTGACCGGCCTGCCGTTCAGCGAGACCGGCATCGTGCTGACCATCCTGGTGGTGGTGTTCCTGCTCGGCTTCTTCCTCGACTGGGTAGAGATCACCCTGATCATCCTGCCGCTGGTCGCCCCGGTGGTCTTCAGCCTGGGAGTCGATCCGCTATGGTTCGCCATGCTGTTTGCCATCTGCCTGCAGACCTCGTTCCTGACCCCGCCGGTGGGCTTCGCGCTGTTCTATATCAAGGGCGTATGTCCGCCGGGCATCACCACCCGGGACATCTACATCGGCGTGGCGCCCTTCGTGGCGATACAGCTGCTCGGCCTGTTGCTGGTGTTCTTCTTCGCCCCACTGGCTACCTGGCTGCCCAACGAGATCTATGGCGGACGCTGACATTTCGAAAGGAGAGAACGATGCAACTGAGCGACAAGACGGCGCTGATAACGGGCGCTGCAGGCGGCATCGGACGTGCCATCGCCGAACGCTATGCCAGCGAAGGTGCCCGAGTGGCAGTGGCTGACCTCGACCTCGCCGCCGCCGAAGCCACCGTGGAGGAGATCCATGCGCGCGGTGGGCAGGCCATGGCACTCGCCATGAACGTGACCGACGAAGAAGCGGTGGAGGCCGGTGTCGCAAGCGTGGTGGCCGAATGGGGTGGCCTGGACATCGCCATCGCCAATGCCGGGATCCAGCACATCGCCCCGCTGCATACGTTGAGCTTCACCGACTGGCGCAAGGTAATGGCGGTTCATCTGGACGGCGCCTTCCTGCTTACCAGTGCGGCACTCCGCCAGATGTATCGACAGCCGCATGGCGGCTGTCTGCTCTACATGGGTTCGGTGCACAGCAAGCTCGCCTCGCCGCTCAAGGCACCCTATGTCGCTGCCAAGCACGGCCTGCTGGGGCTGTGTCGCACCGTGGCCAAAGAGGGAGCGGCACATAGGGTACGCGCCAATGTGATCTGCCCTGGCTTCGTCCGCACTCCGCTGGTGGATCGGCAGATACCCGAGCAGGCGGCGGCGCTGGGTATCGCTGAGGAGGCGGTGATACGCGACGTGATGCTCAAGGATACCGTAGACGGCGAGTTCACCACCCTGGAGGACATCGCCGAGGTGGCGTTGCACTTGGCGGCCTTCCCCAGTGCGGCGCTCACGGGCCAGTCGGTGGTGGCCAGTCACGGCTGGTACATGCAATAACCGAGACACCACCATTAGGGAACGCTGTTCTGCAACAGTGCTTTCACATAGAATGAGGGCATCGACCATCAACCATGCCGATGTCCTCATGTCTCAAACCGAATCGACCTTTGCCCCTGGCCGCATCCTCATCTTCAACTTGGCGGCCGCCCTGCTGGTATGGTCCTGGCTGTCGCCTGGACTTATGTTCTGGACGGATCTGGACGATACGGTCTTCTTTCTCACCAATGCCTGGCTGACCGAGGACAACGAGACCTGGGTGCTATTCGTGGCAGCCGTGAACAACCGAATGTTCGATGTGGTCAGCTTGCTGATACTGCTGGCGATTTACCTGTGGGCCATCAGCCGCGACCCCAATCCGACCCATCGCATGCTGCGCTGGGGCGGCATCGGCATCACCATGCTGTTGACCGCCGTCTTCTTTGCCCAGGGCTTTCGCATGGTGGTTCCCTATACCCACCCCAGCCCTACCCTGGTGTACGAGAACGTCAATCTGATCACGGAAATGGTCGACTTCTCGACCAAGGACAGCTCGGGCAGCAGCTTTCCCGGCGATCACGGCGTCAACCTGTTCCTGTTCACTGCTTTCATGTGGCGCTTTGCCGGCCTTAAAGTGATGCTGGTCAGCGCCGTGTTTGCCGTGCTGTTGAGCGCCCCACGGATTCTCAGCGGCGCCCACTGGTTCAGCGACGTCTTCTTTGCCGCCTTGGTCATCAACCTCGTCGCGGCACCGTGGATACTGCTGACACCGGTGGCACCAGCGCTCTCACGCACCCTGACCAAGGGCATGATAAAAGTGCGCAACGCCCTGCCAGGTCGATAGAAGTCGCTTGCCTACTCTTATTGTTGAGAGACAAAAAAGCGCGGCCTTGGCCGCGCTTTTTCATGCTCAGTTGGCTTTGCGCCAGCCACCCAGCACCCGCTGGTCGCGGCCGAAGAAGACCAGCCTGTCATGGTCGATGAGGAAGCGATAGGCGTTCTCCATCATCCCGGTGACGCGCCGGGCATCGTCGAGCTGGGGGCAGCCGCGGCGAGTGGTGCCAAGGTCACCGAACTGAATGCGATTGCCCTCATCGAGGTTCACCCGTCCATTGAGTTCGTTACAGCCATCGCTGCCTGTCACGCGCCCGTCGGGCGAAACGATGAAATGTGGCGTTTCGGGCATGGAAAGCCGTTCGTTGGTACCCATCAGCAGCAGGTTCCAGCGCTGTCCCACGATAGGATGATCGCTCGAAACGCGGGGTTGGTCTTGCCGGGTAGGCTCGGTGGGCTTGCCGCCACACGCGGCCAGAAGCATGGCAACGAGCGCCATCAGTAGCGCTCGGCCAGACAGAGTCTTGTACATGAGGAGATTCGTTCCTTATTGCGCAACGCAGTATTCGTTCGCGCAGCCATTTGTGCCGTGTTTCTCTTACCAGGTCCCGGTGTTTTCCATGGAAACCCAGGGCTCTCTGATCGGCAGCGGATCGCCCTTCTGCAGCAGCTCAATGGAAATACCGTCAGGGCTGCGCACGAAGGCCATGTGCCCATCGCGGGGCGGACGGTTGATGGTCACGCCAGCGCTCTGCAAGCGTCCGCACAGGGCGTAGATATCGTCGACCCGATAGGCCAGATGACCGAAATTGCGCCCGCCGCCATACTCTTCCGGGTCCCAGTTGTAGGTCAGCTCCAGTTCGGGCGCCTTGAGCTCGGCGGAGCGCGCCTCATCCTCGGGGGCTGCCAGAAACACCAGCGTGAAACGCCCTTTTTCGTTCTCCTTGCGTCGCACTTCCGTCAACCCGAGCAGGTCGCAGTAGAAGTGCAGCGACGCGTCCAGGTCGCTGACACGAACCATGGTGTGCAGGTACTGCATAAGCCCTCCTAGCCAAACCAGAATTCAAGTCAGTGAGTATACTCGCTGAAAATGGCCGGCGTCCGGTCCTCATGCTGCCAGGTCAGCACGGCATAGTCATCGTAGCGCCCTGTCTCCATGCCGGGCGAGCCGTGCGGCATACCGGGCACCGTCAGGCCGACCACATCGGGCCGCTCTTCGAGCAGTCTCTTGATATCGGCAGCAGGCACATGCCCCTCGATCACGTAGCCGTCGACTAGCGCCGTGTGGCAAGAGGAGAGTTCCGGCGTCACGCCGTGCTCGATCTTCACCGAGCGCATATCGCGTGTCTTGTGCTGACGCACTTCGAAGCCCTCTTCTCTGAGATGATCGGCCCAGTCGGTACAGCAGCCGCAGTTGGGATCCTGATACATTTCGACCACCGGGCCTGCCTGAGGGCTGGTGCCAGGTGCCAGCGCGAGATACAGGGCCAGCGCCGTTGCGCTCAGCATAGAGAGCGCAGTGACTTTTCGTGTTCTGGGGTTTGCCGGTAGGATTTTCATGCTGGGTGGCTCCTGAAGCGTTGACGCCGGATAATGGCATCGTGACAAGCCCCGAACGGCTTGCCAATACCTATGAAGGGGAAGAGGCGGAAATGTCGCACTATTGTGATCTGGCCCCAGGCCACCTATGGCATGGCCCCTATCATGACAACGAATACGGCTTTCCCGTGGCGGACGATACGGCACTGTTCGAGCGCCTGGTGCTGGAAATCAATCAGGCCGGCCTGTCGTGGCTGACCGTGCTCAAGAAGCGCGATGCCTTTCGTCATGCCTTCGACAACTTCGACATCGATCGAGTTGCAGCCTTTGGCGATGAAGAGCGCACCCGGCTGCTCGGTGATGCCGGCATCATTCGCAATCGGCTCAAGGTCGAGGCGGCAATACATAACGCGGGGGTCATACGGCAACTGCGCGACACCCACGACGGCTTTGCCGCCTGGCTCGATCACCACCATCCATTGACGAAAGACGAGTGGGTCAAGCTGTTTCGTCGAACCTTCCGCTTCACCGGCCCCGAGATAGTCGGTGAGTTTCTCATGAGCACCGGCTACCTGCCGGGGGCACACCGCGAAGACTGCCCGGTGTATCAGCGCATCCTCGCTCTGGGTCCTGCTTGGCACAAGGCCTGAGCACGCCCCCACCACCCGTCGAAAGGAGTCGAATCGGATGGATACCTTGACCCAAGCCGCACTGGGCGCAGCCGTTGGCGGCACCGTGCTGGGACGCCAACTGGGACGAAAGGCAGTATTGATCGGCGCGGCGCTGGGCACCCTGCCGGATCTGGACGTATTCCTCGACTATGGCGACGCGGTGCTCAACGTGACCGAACATCGGGGATTCACGCACTCGCTGTTCGTGCTGACAGGACTCGGCACGCTGCTGGCCCTTATCGTCCGACGCTTCGCTCCCGCACGCGATATCTCCTTGGGGCGCTGGTGGACATTCTTCGTGCTGTGTCTCGTCACCCACCCCTTGCTCGATGTGCTGACCACCTATGGCACGCAGATCTGGTGGCCGCTGGACGTTCGCCCGAGCGCCTGGCCGGTAGTGTTCATCATCGACCCGCTGTATACCTTGCCGCTGCTGGTAGGCATCGTCATTGCGCTGGTCACCGGCAACGGTTTTCGCGGCCCCGCCTGGGGGCTGGCGCTCTCCTGCGCCTACCTGGCGTTCGCCATGCTTGCCAAGGGCATCGTGGAGTACCGGCTCGAGCCGGTACTCGCCG
>NZ_JAFIFK010000091.1 GCF_020832045.1 Halomonas sp. | reverse complement strand
ACCCCCCCCACTGCGCCCACCTCTAACCCCCCCGGGGGGCCCCCCCCCCCCGCCTCCCCACGTTCGCCTCGAGGTCTGTTTCATGATCTTCAAGTTCAACACCCTCTATCGTTTGGGTGCCTGGGGCGCGGCAATCTGCATGATCACGATCTGCACTCTGATCGCTCTGCAGGTCTCCTTCCGCCTGATCGACGCCCTGCTCGTACTGATCGGCATGCGTCGGCTTGGCCTGGGCATCACCGGCGTCTCGGAGATCGCGTCGTACCTGCTGGTGGGTGCAACCTTCCTGGGGCTCGCCTACACCTTCGTGCACCACTCCCATATACGCGTCACGCTGCTGATCTCACGACTACCCTCGGCCCTGAGGGTCTGGTTCGAGGTCTTCTGCCTGCTGATCGCCCTGGCTATCAGCCTGCTGCTGGGCTACGGGCTGGTGGAGCTTGCCCGGGAGAGTCGCGTATTCAATGACGTCTCCTCCGGTTTCCTGTCGATTCCTCTTTGGATCCCCCAGACGGTGCTGGCTACCGGCGTGGGGCTGCTCTGCCTGGCTCTGAGCGAAGCGCTGGTGATTACGCTGCGCATCGCCATACGCGACCCGAGCCGCTTCCGCGAAGCGACGGCCACCGACGACAGCGAGACTCACTGAGTCGCACTCAACCACACGGAGTAATGTCTCGTGCTGATACTCAGCCTGGCCACCATCATGACCCTGGCCGTCCTGCTCGGCAGTGGGGTGTGGATCGCCTTTGCCCTGATCGGGACCGCGTGGGTCGCGCTGGCCTTCTTCAGCCCCTTTGCCCCGGGCCCGATACTGGCCTCCGATTTCTGGGGAGCCAGCTACGGCTGGGACCTGACCGCCCTGCCCATGTTCATCTGGATGGGCGAAATCCTGTTTCGTTCGGGCCTGGCCGACAACATGTTTCGCGGCCTCTCGCCCTGGCTCAACCGCATGCCGGGCCGTCTGCTGCACACCAACATCATTGGCAGCGGCATGTTTGCCGCCGTCTGCGGTTCCTCGGCGGCCACCTGTGCCACCGTGGGCAAGATGACGCTACCGGAGCTGGAACGCCGCGGCTACGACAGCAACATGGCCATCGGCACTTTAGCCAGCGCCTCGACGCTGGGGCTGCTGATACCCCCCTCCATCGTGCTGATCGTCTACGGCGTCGTCACCGAGCAGTCGATCTCGCGGCTGTTCATGGCCGGCATCGGCCCGGGGTTGATGATCCTGGCCATGTTCATGTCCTACCTGATTCTCTGGGCTCTCATCCGCGGCAATCGGCAAGGTCTCACCGGTCATGATGAATCCACCATGCCGCTGGCTCAGAAGCTGCGGCAAACGCTCGAGCTGCTGCCCATTCTGCTGTTGATCGGCGGCATCATCGCGTCCATCTACGGTGGACTCGCCTCGCCCACCGAAGCTGCCGCCGTGGGCGTGGTCCTGTCGATCGCCATCGCTCGCTGGAATGGCAGCTTCGGCATCGCAATATTCCGCGACTCGCTATTCGCCGCCATTCGCACCGCATGCATGATCGCCTTCATCATTGCCGGCGCTTCGTTTTTGACTTCGGCCATGGGCTTCACCCAAGTGCCCATGCAGCTGGCGCGTGCCATCGGCGAAATGGGGCTCTCGCCCACCATGCTGCTGATTGCGCTGACGCTGCTGCTGCTGGTGATGGGCTGCTTCCTCGATGGGATATCACTCATCCTGCTGGTCACCGCCATTCTGATGCCGCTGGTCAGCGCTGCAGGCTTCGATCTCATCTGGTTCGGCATCTACCTGGTGGTCGTGGTGGAAATGTCCCAGATCACGCCGCCGGTCGGCTTCAATCTGTTCGTGATCCAGGGCTTGACCGGGAAGGATATCCTTACCATCACCAAGGCCACCCTCCCCTTCTTCCTGCTGATGCTGCTGGCCATCGCCTTGATGCACCTGTTCCCCGAAATCGCTCTCTACCTGCCGCAGACGATGACCCGCTGAAAACCACTTCGGCTAACCTGCCGCGCTGCCATCCCGCGCTTCCCCTCGAGGGTTGCGCGGGTAGTAGCGTTCGGGCTGTCGCTCCACGTGAGCAAAGAACCGCGTGTCCTTGTAGGGCATCTTCATGAAGCCCGACACGCCCAGCCCTTCGATGAGCCCCACCGCGTCGAGAATGTCTTCGAGCCGATCGCGGAATTCCGCTTCGCGGGTAGGATCGAGCAGGCGGTAATAGCTGTGGATCTTGAGGTGCTGCGGTAGCGCTTCGAAGATGATCATGCCGGTGTGGTGGATGTCGTTGAGCGCTTCCAGCGAGGTGATGATCGGCTCCGGCAAGATCAGGAACTCCTCGGGATCGGGCCCGTCCTCGAAGTAGCTGTGCAGCCGACTGCGATCCTCCAGCTCAGGCACCGAACTGAGTTCGTAACGCAGCCGCATACCCGGTTCGACGTTGAACGGGTGCGCCGGGCTCTCGCGGTCCAGGTGCAACGTATCGCGCGCATTGAACAGGCAACTCTTGAAGATCCCCTGACGATAGATGGCGCGTGCCAGGTTGACCATATTGTTGACCGCCGCCACGAAAGCCGGCTTGAGTGAAGTGTCGTGCAGGTTGAGCGACGTATCGATATAGACACCCTCCGCCTCCCAGCGCACGGCAAGCCCCCCCACTACCGGGTACTTGCCCAATCGGCTCACCGCCGCGAGAAAGGCCTTTTCGGTCTCCCCCATGCCCTGCATGAAGTTCTTGTAGTAGCGGTCGAGCTGCACATCGTTGACGTCATTGAGCGTTTCCTGGCCGCCCTCCTCGCGCAGGAATGCCTTGCGCGAGCTGTACACCACGGTATCGATCTCACGCGTCAGAGGGCGCACCCAGGTGGGCACGAGCGGTGTCTCGGGCGTTTCGGGCAGATCGATCATCACCACCCGGGCCAGGCGCGGCATCTCGCGGATGAAATGATCGCCGGCACGCAGGCGAACCCGGGGGTCGGGGTCGAGCATGCCGTCGAGCATGCGGGCAAACTCCATGGGCAGCCCCAGCGAGGTCGCCGGGATCGCCCGATGGCCAAAGCGGCAGGACTGAGCCGAAGCCAAGGCGTAGAGCGTACCGGCCGCGCCCTGCTCGTCGAAGCGCGGCGACGACAGCGCGCCGTTCAACTGCTCCTCGCCGATGAAGTAAACGTCGCCGAGGCGAGCATTGGTCTGCTGCAGGTTCTCCGACATCAGCTCCATGACGTTGGCCGCCACGAATTGCTGGTTGGCATCGAGCTGGGCGAAAACCGACGAGCCCCAATCGATCAAGGCCACCTCCTCACGAGCGGCATCGAAGACGAGATTCGACGGTTTGATGTCACCATGCACGATGGGCCGCCCCGCCGGCCCGGCCTCTTGACGCAAGCGACGCAGAATGCCGGCAAGCTGATCGGCAATCCGCACCACCAGGCGCGGGGTGAGACGCCCTTCGCGCAACGAGACCTCTTCGAGATTGATACCGGGAGCACGCTGCATTACCAGGATGGACTGATTGCGCACCCGCTGGAATGCGATCAGCCTGGGAACCCTGGGATGGTCGACCTGCTCCAGCATGAACGCCTCCTCTTCGAGACGATCCTGCAGCTGTTGGGGCAGGGTTACCCGGGTGAACTTGAACACGTATTGCTCGTCGTGGGCGGTAATGCCGCCAAACACGAAGCCATAGGCGCCCTTGCCGATCAATTCGATATTACGGTAACCCAGCTGTTCGAGCTGGGCCTGGCACAGCGCCACCCACTCCTTGAGCTTGCGCGCATCATCCTGGCTGAGCAGATAGACGGACTGCTCCTCGGGAATGTAGAACTGCTGCAAGGTCGCCTGATTCATGGGTGTCTGCCTGTCGCTGCGAAAGCCGCCCGGGGTCCACGCCGGGCGGCTCTCACGGGCTAGCCGAGATGCAGGAGCATCGTTTCGGGCCTTTCCAGATAACCCTTCCACGCGTTACAGAAGCGCGCGATGGTGCCGCCGTCGATGACCCGGTGATCTCCCGCCCACGTAGCGGTCATGATCGCTCGTTTGACCACCTCGCCACGCTCGTCGAAACGCGGCAGCCACTGACTCTTGCCGATGGCGACGATGGCCAGCTCCGGCGCGTTGATGATCGGCGAAGCGTAGGTACCGCCGAAGGCGCCGATGTTGGAGATGCTGATGGTGCCGCCCTTGAGGTCCTCCTGTGCCACCCGCCCTTCCCGGGCATCGGCAGTGAGGCGCTGAATTTCCCGAGCCACCTCGAGCACGCTGCGCTGCTCCACCCGCTTGACGTTGGGCACGATCAGTCCCGAGCGGCTATCCACCGCCATGCCGACGTTGACCGATGGCAGGTAGTGAATCTCGGTAACGTCATCGTTGAGACGCGCATTGAGTATCGGCTCCTCGCGTACCGCCAGCGCCAGCGCCTTCATGAAGAAGGGCATCAGCGTCAAACGCGCCTGCTGCGCCTCGGCGAGGGGCTTGAGGCGCTCCCGCAGGGCGAGCAGCTCGGTGACGTCGATCTCCTCCCCATACTGAAAATGCGGGATGGTACTGGCGGACTCCACCATACGTCGTGCCATGACCGCTCGTACGCCGCGTATCGGCTCGATTCGCACTTCGCTTTCGTCCCGCTTCGACGACGCTGCGGTCGCGGCGCTGCGAGAGGCATCGTCGGCTGCGGATTGACGCGATTGCCGATCGCCTCCGGCGCGAGCTTGCTCATGCTGAGCCTGCGCCGACGCCCCGGTGTCGAGAAAGCTGAGCACGTCCTCCTTGAGCACGCGGCCATCCTTGCCCGAACCGGCAATGGCCTCGAGCTCCAGAGCATGCTCTCGTACCAGGCGTCGCACGGCGGGGCTTGCCGGGATGCGTCCGTAAGGCCCCCGGCCACCGCTCGCGACCGGGGGCACCGCCCTCTCCTCTGTCTGTCGCGCCGGAGCCGAAGCCTCGCTGTCGCCTGCTTCATCGGCGTCACCAGGCTCGGTATGCGCCGGTAGATAAGCGAACAGCGGCGCATGGACCTTGGCGATGTCGCCCTTGGGTACGTGAAGCTTGCTTACCGTACCGGCCTCGGGCGCCGTGATCTCGACCAGCGCCTTATCGGTCATCACGTCGACCAGGGGCTGGTCCTCGGCAATCTCGTCGCCTTCATTGACCCGCCATTCGACCACCTCGCATTCGACAATACCCTCACCGATATCCGGCAGGATGAAGTCCTTGGCCTTGGTCGTCTTCGATGTGGCGTCTCGAGTCTCGTTCACCGACGATTGGGCGCCGGCTGAAACCTGTGCCGTGGGGGGCGGGGCTTCAGCAGCCGGGCTGACCACTTCATCCTCGGCATTCGCTACGGGGATGGGCGGCGCTGCCGTTTCGGCAGACACTTCCCCTTCGGCCTCGTAGGCGAAAAGCGGCGCATGCACCTTGGCGATATCGCCCTTGGCTACATACAGCCGGGTCACACGTCCTGCTTCCGGCGCGGTGATTTCCACAAGCGCCTTGTCGGTCATCACCTCGACCACCGGCTGATCCTCGGCAATCATGTCGCCTTCGGCCACACGCCATTCGACCACTTCGCACTCCACGATACCTTCGCCGATATCGGGCAGCTTGAAATCGCTCATCGTTCTCTCCTGTCCTGATATCGGGCGTCAGAACGCCACGGATGCCTTGATCGCCTCGAAGATTTTCAGGTGGTCGGGCATGTACTCTTTTTCCAGCGTCAGCGGAAAAGGCGTATCCATGCCCGTCACCCTCTCGATGGGCGATTCCAGGTACAGGAAGCAGCGCTCCTGAATGGTGGCGGCAATTTCGCCGGCAAAGCCGCCGGTTCGCGGCGCCTCGTGGGTGATGACCAGTCGGCCGGTCTTGAGCACCGACTCCACCACGGTGTCCTCGTCCCAGGGCAGGATGCTGCGCAGGTCGATCACTTCGCAGGAGATACCGGCCTTCTCGGCCAGCTCCACGGCCTTGTCGATCACCTCCATCTGCGCACCCCAACCCAGCACGGTGATATCGGTTCCTTCCTTGGTCACCTCGGCTTCGCCGATGGGAAGCTGATAATCCTCCTCTGGCACTTCACCCACTGCGGCGCGGTAAAGCCGCTTGGGCTCGAAGAAGATCACCGGGTCGGGATCGCGAATGGCGGAAAGGAGCAGCCCCTTGGCCTGATAGGGATTGCGTGGCACCACCACCTTCAACCCTGGTGTATGGGCGAAGTAGGCCTCCGGCGACTGGGAGTGATAAAGCCCCCCGGAGATGCCGCCGCCATAGGGCGTGCGAATGGTCAGGCCCCCGACATTGAACAGGTCGCCCGAGCGGAAGCGGAACTTGGCGGTTTC
>NZ_JAFIFK010000100.1 GCF_020832045.1 Halomonas sp. | reverse complement strand
CGGCATCTTCGTCATCGAAACCAAGCATATGGCGGGCTGGATCTTCGGCAGCGAGAAGCAGGCCCAGTGGACCCAGAAGCTCTACCGCAAGACCTTCAAATTCCAGAACCCGCTGCGCCAGAACTACAAGCACGTAAAAGCGCTGGAAGCCCTGCTCGACGTGCCCCTGGAAGCCATCCATTCCGTGGTGGTCTTCTCAGGTAGCGCCGTGTTCAAGACCAACATGCCGAGCAATGTCACCATCGGTGGCGGCTACGTGCGCTACATCAAGTCGTTCCATCAACCCGTACTGAACGACTTCCAGGTTCAGGAAGCACTGGAAAGAATCAAAACCGGCCGGCTTGCACCGAATCGGGATACGCATCGACAGCATGTGAAACAGCTCAAGGCACGCTTCGAATCCAGCTCCGACAGAACCTGCTCGAAGTGCGGAAGCGCCATGGTACTGCGCACATCCAAACGCGGCGCGAACGCCGGCAACCGATTCTGGGGCTGCTCGGCCTATCCCAAGTGCCGGGAAGTGCAGGGTGTGGTGTAGGGCGGGGTATAGGCTCAAGTTGCTGCTGAACGCGCCGATGATTTATTTGGCAAGGCTAATGTGAATATGAGTTCCGAATCGCATTCCAACATCTTCCGATGAAGGCATGTCGGCGACTGAAACCGCCCGGATGGGGAGCCGATAAACGGCATTCCCTGGCGGTAGCGTGCCTGAACGTCAGTGCGTTCGCTTATCCCAGAGGGCTGCGCACGCCGACTAAGCCCTGCCCAGTACATCCTCCCACTTCCTTATGGGATAGCACCACCGACAGCCGACGCGGGCGCTTGGTGCGTGAGAATTCACCGATCTCTTTCGAGGACATGGCGATAGAGAAAGACGATAGCATTCAGCGCCTGGTTCTGCGTGGCGGCTGCCACTTGGCGTTCCACCGCAAGATGCTCCAGGAAGGCACGGACCTCAGAGCTTCCCATGCTGGCAGTATGGCGCACGCCATGGTAGCGAATGAAGAAGCTTATCCAGTAGCAGTAGGTTTTCTCGGTGCGTGGACTGTTCCGCTTTAGGCGCATGGTAGCCTTCACACGGTCCATCAGCTTTGGCGGTCTGTTGTGCATATCCATAGGCAGTTCCCTCATGATATGTATATATATACAGTATTATTGCTTCGGCAAAACGCGCAAGCGCGCGAATTCTACATAGGTGGCCGAGCTATACATAGGTTTTTGAAATCAATAGGTTAGGGGGGGGGCGAGAACGTGCGGGATAACATTGCTGAACGCGCACACGCGTTCATCCAATATCAGGACGCGCAGTCCAACCACTGTTAAATTTCAAGAAAGAGTTGGGCGGTCAACTTGCCGGACGAAACTGAAAACAAGAAAGCTGACTCAGCCACCACAACCAACGGCGGTGGAAAGAAAAAGTCGAGAGGGAGTGCGCCCAGACCCATCCCAGTTAATACCTTGGAAGACGCGTTAGCGATCCCCCAAGCTTTGAAGGAATATAATGGAAGCAATCCGTGGGCACCAGCTGACCTGGCAAAGGTGCTTGGTGTTGGAGCCAAGGCCAATAAATTCTACTATTTATCTGCTAGTTCTAGAGATTATGGCCTGACCGAGGGAACCAGCAGGTCTGCCGAGATTGGTTTGACGAATCTTGCCAATGAATTTCTCTTCGCTCCAAACCCTGCCGAAGAACACCTTGCTTTAGAGAAAGCATTTTTTAAAGTAGATCTCTTCCAGAAGGTTTACTCATATTATAGCGGCGGAGATCTCCCTGAAATGAAGTACCTTGGAAATACACTTCAAGGTACATTTGGCTTAGAGCCAGAGTTTCACGAAGATTTTTATAACCTTTACCAAGAAAACCTAGAATTCATAAATAAATTCTCTAAGAGCAGTGAAAGGCAAATCGAGTTAGTCGATCCAGCGAAACGTGATCACTTAGTTGTAACTGGCTCTCCTCAAAAATCAGTCGGGGAAATGACCGTCGCATTTGTTGCAATGCCATTTAGTGAGAAAACTGGAAAATACCCGGATGGATTTTATCGCGAGGTTCTGAGAAATCTTATAACCCCGGCAGGCGTAGAGGCGGGGTTTAAGGTTGAAACTGCCAGAAAAGATGGAAGCGATATAATTCACTCAACGATTGTAAATGACCTTCTAGATGCGGACCTGGTTATAGCCGACTTGTCGGATCACAATCCAAATGTTTTATTCGAGCTGGGTGTGAGAATGGCTCATGACAAACCAGTTGCTCTTATACGAGCAAAGGGTACAGGACAAATATTCGATGTTGATAATTTACTTCGAGTATACGACTACAACCCAAATTTATGGAAGTCTACATTAGAAGACGATATTCCTAATCTTGTAAAGCATATTAAGGCGACTTGGGAGAACCGTAATTCACAGACATCATATATGAAGATTTTGCGTGGAAAAGAAATTTAACAAACGGCTGCACGGCGAGCGATTTTCCGCCGCTTCGCGGCTCCAAACCGGCGCGTGAGCCGGGCGTTAGCATGTCAAACCATCAATCAAGGAGAATATAATGGAAACTTTCAAAGCGTCAGTTCAGTACGGTGACTTAAAAGGGAGTTCAGCGGCTGATCGCGCGGACATGACGGATGCCGCTAAATGGTTAAAAGACAATGGTCATATCACAGATGAATTTGTTGTTGGTATTTCTATGTGGACAGGCGAGAATCATGGAGCACATCGAGATCCCGTAAGCGTTAAATTTTTGGTCTCTGGCCTAAATGGTTACGATAATATTCCCGAAATGCTTCAAGCTTCTGGCGAATCAATTCAAGTTAAAGAAATCAGCGTTGATATGAATATTGCAGACTTCTTGGCGCTATTCAAACGCTTAGAAATCACACTTTCAAATGACGGCTTAATTGAAGGCAAGACCTATACATCTATCTGAAAGCAGTGCTAACAAGCGCAGGCACTGGGACAAAATTTCCGCTGCGCTCCAATTTTGCCCGTGCTGCGGGCGTTAGGCAAAGAGCATGGACACACAGTATTTCGCATTAAGCAGAGTAGACTTCATACTTGGGTTTTACGAGAAGGCAGTGTTTCCTTTCGTTGAGGCAAAACGCCTTATTGAAGAACAGAAACCACCGTATGAACCAGAATATTCCGAGAGCGATGAACCGCCGTTCCTTTCAGAGTGGCTTGATGCGGACCAGGCAATTGATATTCTAGGTATCCAATGCGCGTCATTGTTGTGCTCGGCTCTTAAGCTTTTCTTAGAAGAAAGCCTTGAAGGTGTATTTAGAAGAAATGCACACAAAATTACTAAAGCCATAAAAACCAAGGGGGCATACAATTCAGCCTTCAAAAAAGGCTGGCTGAATGGATATCGTGAATTATTTGAAAAGGAGTTCAATCTAGATTGGCAAGATTCAAGAGTCAATTTGATCCTTTTAGAAGAGCTAATATTGATACGGAATCGCGGTCAACATCCTGAGCATATTACGATGATGAGTAATAGCTTCTCAGAAAGTGACCTGAAAAAGATCTCGTCTCCTTTTTTCATTGACGACGCCCATGGTAACAAAGATCTAAATGATTTTCTTCCGCCAACAATAAAGCCCAAACCGGAAAAGATGAAAAGTGCGTTTGAAGAATCAACTAAACTAATTAACTGGCTAGAGCAAAGTTTAAAGAAATGGGGCCGAGATCAAATTGCCTAACAATGCCAAGCACGGCGACGGCTTTTCCGTTGCGGCTTCGCCTCCACTACAAAGCCGCGCGTGTTGGCGGCGTTAGGTGCTTATGCAAACTATCTACAAAGTACGGCTTATGTTCGAGTGGGGTGGTGGCTGCATATGGTGTGGTAATGATGCTGCGCTCGAAAGATTTGATGTTGGACCTATCGAAGAAAAGATATCGCTGTCAGAGGCCACGCTTCAAGAACTCGACATATTATCAATTTGGCACGATAAAGCACTTAATTGGGAATACCCGCCTGATCCAAGTCCTTGGAGTCAGGCGGAGTTCAAGGAGTTTGAGGCGGCCGCACTGGCCATGCGGGCAAAACTGCAAGCAGAGCTTGGGGCGAGTTTTGAGGTGATTTATGAGTCAATTCCGTGAATCAGCACCTAACAATCGCAGGCACAGCGACGGTTTTTTCGTTGCGGCTTCGCCTTCACTAATAAACCGCGCGTGCTGCGGGCGTTAGCTGCTGAGGAAGCCATGTTGCATCACGATCTTAAAACACAGTACTCCGATGGGATCAGCCGATTCGAGAGGCTCCGAACGTCTGTTCTTGCGCAAATAAGCGAGTTGCTGGAGACAAACGACTTAGCTCTGGGCGTTCCAATCGAAAGCCGCGTAAAATCGTGGGAATCAATCGAGGAAAAGTTGGAACGCAAAGCCATCCAAGTGACAGATATCCGTGATCTTCAAGATTTAGTTGGCATACGCATAATCCTGCTATTTCGTAACGATTTGGATGCTGCAATACGGCTAATAAGCCATACCTTCGAAGTGCTTTCGTCAGAAGACGCCGGAGAAAGGCTCGGTGACTCTCAGTTCGGCTACCAGTCGCGTCATATCATCGTCAAGATTCCGCGCGGGTGGCTAGAGGTGCCAATCTTTGCTTCCCTGGATGATCTATGTGTCGAGCTGCAGATTCGTACGCTTGCCCAACATATATGGGCAGCTGCTTCACACAAGCTACAGTATAAGAACGAAGAGAGTGTTCCACCACCGATACGTCGCGCGATCAACCGTGCATCTGCTTTACTGGAAACAGTAGATCTTGAGTTCGACCGGGTGCTTGACGCGCGCCGTCAATACGTCGAGTCTTCACCCGAGCAAGCTGAACCGTCTGCACCGCTAAACGTCGATTCCTTGGCGCTACTTCTTTCAGAAGAGTTGCCGCCTGAGAATAAAAAATCCGAAGAGGACTATGCAGATCTTCTAATCGATCTGACCGGCCTCAATGTGTCGACCGCAGTACAGCTACGCAAGATCTTGAGGCGCCATATGGATGCTGTACGTAAAGCCGATGCTCAGCAGGCTGCGAGCCATAGCGAGAACGCAACTGCCTCAGAAGTTGATAAGCGCGAACGTCTTGACAGGGGTGTGTATTTTGCCCATGTTGGCTTGGCGCGCACCGCGCTTCGTAAGGAGTTTGGTGATGAAAAAATGAATAGGCTTTTTGAGAAAAGGCTCGCCAATAAGAGTAAGGCTCGTCCTCGCAAGAAGGCGTCGCCTGCCAGCTAACAATTCGTTCAAGCCGACGCCGCTTCGCAGCACGGCTTAACTCAGGCGTTGGGAGTACGAATGAGCACCGTAGCAAAAGGGGATGTACTGGAAGATCAGGCTTTCGATCTTCTTAAGGTAGAGCTCAGCCAGGGACGCCTTGGTATCGATTCAGCCTCAGGAAGAATTTTCAAAAAGAAGGGCTACTATTCAAGAGACCGTGAGAAAGACATCGTAGTTGATATTTGTATTGAGGTCTGGCCTCCCGGAGCTCAGAACTACTCGCTTCTTTGGGTTTGTGAATGCAAGAACTACGGCCACAGTATTCCGGTTGATGACGTTGAGGAATTCAAAGCGAAACTTGACCAGATCGCTGGAAAGAACATCAAGGGAGTTATGGCGAGCAGGAGTTCATTCCAAAGCGGAGCAATCGCTTTCGCTCGGAACCAAGGGATCGGTTTGGTTAGGATCATGCCTGATGGTCAGGTGGCTTGGATGATGTATAATAGGACGACATCTATGTTAAGCAAGGGCCAGCTTAACCCTCGCGAGTTCAATGCTGCGCTGTCCGTCGAACGGTATCAGGCAATTAATAGGAACTTCTATGCAGCATACGATGGCTATATTTTTGGAAACTGGCAAAGCCTACTGCGGCACAGCATCGGAGAGAGCTCCTAACAATACGCTGCTGTCGGACAAATTTTCCGCTGCGCTACACATTTGCCGCAGAGCGTGGCGTTTAATGGGGAAATAAATGTCTTCAGTCCCTGCATCAAAAGATGAGCTGCTCGCTGCCATAAACTCGACATTCTCCAAGCTTATTGAAGAATATCGGATCGTTCCTGAATCACTGTCACGTAAGTGTGAAGTTGAAGGTAACGTAAAAGGTACGCAAATTAGCGTTTGTGATACGGTCGCTTACCTCGTTGGCTGGGGGAGATTGGTTTTGAAGTGGTATGGCTTGAGATCTCATGGTTTGCCTGTAGACTTTCCTGATACGGGTTATAAATGGAATCAACTTGGTTTGTTGGCGGTTAGTTTTCACGAACAGTACCGTGACTGGAGATACGAAGACTTGCTACAGGAGTTGGACTCAACCATAAGTGAGATTATTGCGCTAGTTTCAAGTTTGAGCAATGAAGAATTGTATGAAGCGGCATGGTATGAAAAGTGGACGTTAGGTCGAATGATCCAGTTCAATACATCATCCCCAATGGAAAATATGCGCACTAAGGTTAGGCGATTTAACACGAGTAATGGGTTGCGGTGAGTAATTTGTATAACAAACGGTTCAAGTGGGTCTGCCAACGCAGCCCCTTTGAGGGGCGTTATGCATTAGGGGCTAGTTGAGAGTATGTCATCAGGGATATCGAACAAATTAACAGGTCAGGTCGGGGAGCACCTGGTGTCAGCGGTGCTTGGTACGCTGGGTTACTACGCTTCCCCTTACTCTGGAAACGTGCCTGGTTTTGATGTCACGGCTGTGCATTCCGAAACCCTCAAATCGTTTCCTGTTCAGGTGAAAGCGAGTACCAAGGGTGCGCTAGTACATTCCACAATCGATAAATGGTGCAACCACAGTATCGATACAGATAATCGTCAACGAATTGGTGCATTGAAACCGCTTAAGCACCCGAGCTTGGTCTGGATTTTGGTGCGATTGAGTGGCTCGGGAATAAGTGGAGTCAAATTTTTCATCTGTACTGAGCTTGATATACAACAAAAGATCGTTGCGCGGTACTCGGATTTTATGGCGCGGCACGACTATCTCCGTCCAGGAGGCGGCGCTTCACCGCAGGCGATTCTTACCATCAAGGAAGTTGCTGAGTTTGAGGATAACTGGAGAATTCTTCCGGATTATCAGGCAGCCGACGACCCCGCATAATCAGTGCAGGCACGGCGACGGCCTTTCGTTTCGGCTTCGCCTTCACTACAAAGCTGCGTGTGCTGGCGGCGCTGGGCAATAGAGAGGAACTTATGAGCAACCGCGCGAATATAGTCGATCTTGAGCGCCAGGGGTGGGAATCACTCTCATCCGGCTCAGGTAAGGCGAAGGAGTTTTACGGCTCCGTTCTTGCTGATGATGCGCACATGCTTTTTCCGGGTGAGATACGCCTTGTCGGCAAAGCTCAGATCCTAGAAACGATGGGCGGCCCACCTTGGCAGTCATTCGAAATGTCGGAAACGCAAATTGTTAAGCTCTCCGATACTGTGCAAGCAATTACCTACAAGGTTCTGGCACAGAGAGAAGGAGACAAGCCGTACAGGGCGCTGATCTGTAGCACCTACTCCCTACGCCCTCCCGGCTGGCAGCTGGTCGTCCATCAACACACGCCGGTGTAGCGTGCATGGCCATCCATACGCTACAGCGACGTCAAAGCCACGGACTGAGTGTCAAACATTTGGCCTCATCATCGCTGTCGAATTATGCCAGCTCCGTTCGACGTTAGATTGCCACCTAGGCTTTGACGAAAAGTCGGCGAGCGAAGGTCAGGCAAGGCAAAAATCGGCGAAAAAACGGAGTTTACGTGGTGTAAATGAGTATTTTGAACTGATTTTTAACGCCGCATGGCCGAGCGCAGGCAGTTTTCGTACAAAGCCTAGCAATCACCCAGAGAAGGGAGCTGATCATGAAGCATATGGCAAAGAACACGATCTGCCTTTGGTACGACGACGCCGCTGAGGAAGCCGCGCAATTTTACGCCGAGACATTCCCCGATTCATCGCTCGACGCGGTACACCGCGCGCCAGGGGACCATCCCTCGGGGAAGGAGGGGAACGTGCTGACGGTCGAGTTCACCGTGCTAGGGGTTGCCTGCCTCGGGCTGAACGGGGGACCCGCCTTCAAGCATAGCGAGGCATTCTCGTTTCAGGTGGCGACCGACGACCAGGAGGAGACGGATCGCTACTGGAACGCCATCGTCGGCAATGGCGGCGAGGAGAGCCAATGCGGGTGGTGCAAGGACAAGTGGGGCATCTCTTGGCAGATTACGCCGGTCGCACTGACGAAAGCCTTGACCAGTCCCGACCGCGCCGCCGCCAAGCGGGCGTTCGATGCCATGATGACGATGCGGAAA
Organism: Halomonas sp.; assembly: GCF_020832045.1. GTDB lineage: Bacteria > Pseudomonadota > Gammaproteobacteria > Pseudomonadales > Halomonadaceae > Halomonas. The sequence continues at coordinate 8,013 of NZ_JAFIFK010000100.1, read as the reverse complement.
ATCGACATCGCCGCAATCGAGGTAGCCTTTCGCGGTTGAAATGACAACGGTTTATCCAAAGCCGCCGACGCTATTCATGCGTCGGCGGCTTTTTTCTTTCCAAAGGGCTGAAACCTCAGGCCTCGATCCACACCTCATCGCCCTTGAAGCTCACCTTCCAGGCGCGCAGCTGCACGCTTTCATCTTCCAGGCACTGGCCGTCTTCCAGGCGGAAGTGCTGCTTGTAGATCGGCGAGGCGACGACGGGCTGGCCCTTGAGGTCGCCGACGATGCCGCGGGCGATCACGTTGGCTTTCGAGAAGGGGTCGTGGTGGTCGATGGCGTAGAGTTCCTGCGCGTGGCCCGGTAGGTAGAAGATGGCCACCTGGGCGGGGCCTTCGGGAGTTTCCACCCAGGCGGCGACGCCGGAGTAGGGCACCAGGTCGGCGCGGGTACATACGGTTTGCCAGGTTTGGGTCATGGTCTTGGCCGCAATAGCTGAACTCATTTCTTTTAATCTCCAGGTACGTTTCGGGAAATCGGCGAGCGGGATGAAGCGCTAGGCGCGCGGCGGACCGAAGGCGAGACATAACGTGGGGTTAGGCGAGCCTTCGGGGTGTCGCGCAACAACGCGCTTCGAACGCGCAGCCATTTCCTTTAAGCCGGGCGAAGCTGGCCACGCTCGGTGGTGTAAATAATGTCCGGGTCCGGGCGCGCGTCGTTGACGAAGCTGCGGAAGCGCTTGAGCTTCTCCGGGTCGCTGATGGCGTTGGACCATTCGCACACGTAGGTGTCGACCACGGCCTGCATCTGCCGCTCCAGCTCTTCGCCGATGCCGAGGCTGTCCTCGAGGATCACTTCCTTGAGGTAATCCAGCCCGCCTTCCAGGTTCTCGCGCCACACCGAGGTGCGCTGCAGGCGGTCGGCGGTGCGGATGTAGAACATCAGGAAGCGGTCGATGTAGCGGAACAGCTCTTCGTCGCTGAGGTCGGTGGCGAAGAGTTCGGCGTGGCGCGGGCGCATGCCGCCGTTGCCCGATACGTACAGGTTCCAGCCGTTCTCGGTGGCGATGACGCCGATGTCCTTGCTCTGGGCTTCGGCGCATTCGCGGGTGCAGCCGGAAACTCCGAACTTGATCTTGTGCGGCGCACGCAGGCCTTTGTAGCGGTTCTCCAGGCGAATCGCCATGCCTACGCTGTCCTGCACGCCGTAGCGGCACCAGGTGCTGCCCACGCAGGATTTCACCGTGCGCAGCGACTTGCCGTAGGCGTGGCCGGTTTCAAACCCGGCTTCGATCAGCTCGCCCCAGATGGCCGGCAGGTCTTCCAGGCGGGCGCCGAACAGGTCGATGCGCTGGCCGCCAGTCACCTTGGTATAGAGGTTGTATTTCTGCGCCACCTGGCCCAGCACCACCAGCTTGTCGGGGGTGATCTCCCCGCCGGCGATACGCGGCACCACCGAGTAGGTGCCGTTCTTCTGCATGTTGGCCATGAAGGTGTCGTTGGTGTCCTGCAGCGGGATGTGGGCCGCATCGGTAATCGGCTCGTTGAAGCAGGAGGCGAGTATCGAGGCCACGGCCGGCTTGCAGATATCGCAGCCGAGTTTGTGGGTCTCCGGGTTGCCGTGCTTCTCCATCAGCTCGCTGAAGGTCTTAATGCCCTCCACCCGTACGATGTCGTAGAGCTCCTGGCGGGTGTAGTGGAAGTGTTCGCAGATCGATTTGTCGACCTCCACGCCGCGGCTCTCGAGCTCGTGATCCACCAGGGTCTTGAGCAGGGCGGCACAGCCGCCGCAGCCGGTGCTGGCCTTGGTTTCGCCTTTCACCGCGCCGAGGTCCACCGCACCGCCGTCGATGGTGGCGCACACGTCGGCCTTGGTGACGTTGTGGCACGAGCAGATCATGGCGGTGGCCGGCAGGGCGTCCGGCCCCAGCGCGGGAGCGGCTTCGCTACCGGCGGGCAGGATCAGGGCGGCTGGGTCTTCGGGCAGCTCGATGCGGTTGGCGTAGTACTGCAGCAGGGTGTCGTAGTAGCTGTTGTCGCCTACCAGCATGGCGCCCACTAGGCGCTTGCCGTCGCTGGAGACCACCAGCTTGCGGTACTGCTGCTTGAGCGGATCGAGGAAGCGGAACATGCGCGCGCCGGGGGTGCGGTCGCCGTGGGCGTCGCCGATGGAGCCTACGTCCACGCCCATCAGCTTGAGCTTGGTGCTCATGTCGGCGCCGGCAAAGGCCGTACCGCCTTCCAGCAGGGTCGACGCCGCGGCCTTGGCCATCTGATAGCCGGGGGCCACCAGGCCGAAGATGCTGTTGTTCCACAAGGCCACTTCACCGACGGCCAGGATGGCCGGGTCGCTGGTGAGGCAGTTGTCGTCGATTACCACGCCACCGCGTTCGCCGATCTCCAGGCCGCAGTCGCGGGCCAGCTCGTCGCGGGGGCGAATGCCGGCGGAGAAGACGATGAGGTCGGTTTCAAGCACCTTGTCGTCCTGGAACACCATGCGGTGGCGGCTGCGTTCGCCGTCGACGATCTCTTGCGTAGCACGACCGGTGAGTACCTGTACGCCCAGGGCTTCGATCTTCTCGCGCAGCAGTTCGCCGCCTTCGCTGTCCACCTGCATCGGCATCAAGCGCGGGGCGAACTCCACCACGGCGGTGTCGAGGTTGAGCCCGCGCAGGGCGTTGGCGGCTTCCAGGCCGAGCAGGCCGCCGCCCACCACCACGCCGGTAGAGGCGCTTTCGGCGGCTTCGCGAATGGCGTCGAGGTCTTCCAGGGTGCGGTACACCAGGCAGCCGTCGCGCTCGTTGCCGGGAATCGGCGGCACGAAGGGGTAGGAGCCGGTGGCCAGCACCAGGCGCGCATAGGGGTAGCGCCCCTTGGGCGTCACGATTTCGCCGGCCTCGCGGTCGATGGCGGTCACGGCTTCGTGCAGGCGCAGTTCGATGCCGTTCTCGGCATAGTAGTCGGCGGTGGAAAGCGCGAGCGAGTCGGCATCGCGGCCGCTGAAGTACTCGGAGAGGTGCACGCGGTCGTAGGCCAGGTGGCGCTCCTCACCGAAGACGATGACGGTGTAGCGCTCGGTGGCGCCCTGTTCGACCAGCTGCTCGACCAGATGGTGGCCGACCATGCCGTTGCCGATAACGATCAGTTGCGGTTTAGCGGGCGTGTTCATGCGGCCTCCTTCGCGGGGCGTTGCGGTGATTCATTGAGTGCGTCGTCGAGCAGGATTTGGGCGTCGGCGGCGCCGAGCAGCAGGGCTGAGCGGCAAGAGGACAGGTCGCGCCCGGCCAGGGCCTGTTCGAAGTACCAGGGGCCCGAGGCGGTGTCGCCATAGAGCACGACGCCTTCCAGGCGGCCTTCGCGCAGCAGCAGGCGGCGGTAGTCGCCCTGCTGAGGGTCGCGATAGCTGAGCACGTCGTGCTCGGGTTCGGGGTCGGTGGGGCCGAAGGCATAGAGTGAAACGCCGCTTATCTTGAGCTTGGTGGCGTAGGGTGTGTCGACATAGCCTTCGCTGCGCTCGGCGCTGCCGGGGCAGAGCCTGTCGGCGAGCACTTCGACCTGGCGCCAGATCGGCTCCACCAGACCGAAGGTCTGGCCTTGGAACTCACAGCACTCGCCCAGGGCGTAAATGGCCGGGTCGGCAGTGGTGAGCCACTCGTCGACGACGATGCCGCGGTTGACCTCCAGCCCGGCCGCTTGCCCCAGTTCGGCATTGGGCACGATGCCGATGGCCACCACCACGCAGTCGGCGGTGAGCCGGGTGCCGTCGGCGAGCAGGGCGGCGCAAACGTTGCCTTCGGCGTCGGCCTCCAGGCGTTCGAGCTGGGCATCGGTGTGGATGTCGAGCCCGCGGCCACGCAGCTCTTTCTCCAGCAGCCGGGCGGCGGTGAGGTCGAGCTGACGGTTCATGAGGCGGTCGTCGCGCTGCAGCAGGCTGACCTGCATGCCGCGTTTACGCAGCCCTTCGGCGGCTTCCAGACCAAGCAGGCCGCCGCCGATCACCACCGCGTGGCTGCCTTGCTCGGCGGCGTGTGCCAGGGCATTGGCATCGTTCAGGTCGCGGAAAAGGTATACCCCGGGCAATTCCAGCCCCGGCACCGGCGGCCGGGCCGGGTTGGAGCCGGTGGCCAGTACCAGGCGGTCGTAATCGAGTTCGCGGCCGGCATCGGTGGTCAGGCGGCGTGCGCTACGCTCGATCGTCTCCACGCGCTCACCCAGCACCAGGTCGATGTCGTGCTCTGCGTACCAGGCGGCATCGCGCAGGGTGATTGCCTCGCGCTCTATCTCGCCGGCTAACAGAGGGGAGAGCAGGATGCGGTTGTAGGCCGGTGTCGTTTCCGCGCCGATTACGGTGATGCGTGCGGGCCGCTCGGGGCGGGCGAGCAGCGCTTCGACCAGGCGATGGCCGGCCATGCCGTTGCCGACGATGACCAGGTGTTCCTGTCGCGGTTGGGCGGTGTCGGTGTGTCGATGCCCCATGACGAGCCACCTCCTGTTTCCATCAAGACAAACGCAAAAAGGCGCCTCGGCACCGTTTCCCGTGATGGGGAGGGTGCAGAGACGCCGTTGTCGTATTCGTGTCGAGCGACCGCCGTTGGCCGCTGTTTAGGCTGTACGTTTCAAGAACCCGGCCAGGGGCCGCCCGACACTGAATTTATGCTGCTATTTCATAGGCCTGAGTGAAGTTAAAGTGGCCGATGTTGGACGCAGCCTCCACCGGCCGTGCACATCAATGGTGCGTTGCGGCATCGAAATGCACAGGGCTGTAGCACGCGGCAAGCTGACCGGGGTCGAAGCGGCCGCCCTGTTGTTCCAGCTGGCGGGCGATGGGTTCGGCGAAATGCAGTGCGTCCTGCGGGGTGGGCCGCAGCATGCCGGCCCCGTAGAGACGCTGACGGATCGGAGCGGCATCTAACTCGAGCGTGGGCAGGTGGCGCACCGAGCGGTCGAGGTAGGGGGGCAGGGCGAGCCACTCCAATGCCTGGCGACGGTTATCCGGCGAGGCGGAAAGCCATTCGCTGGCAGCGATCAGGGCACGCATCATGGCTGCGAGGGTAGCCGGGCAGTGCTCGGCCCAGGAGCGGGTCACGCCGAGCACCTTTTCCGGGTGGTCGGGCCACAGCTGGGCACTGGTGGCTACCAGCCTTCCGCTACCGCAGTGCCGGGCGAGGGTGCCCCAGGGCTCGCCGGCGCAGAAGCCGTCGATCTGCCCATCGCGCAGCGCTTCCACCATGCGCGGGGGCGGCAGGGCCACCAGTTCCACGTCGCGCTCCGGGGCGATGTCGCCCAGCGTGAGCCATTCACGCAGCTGGTAGTGCTGGCATGAATAGGGGTAGACCATGGCCAGGCGTGGGCGCTTGCCGCTGCCAGGGCCGCGCAGCCACTCGCCCAATGCTAGAGCGCTTCGGGCCGGGGCGTCGGTGAGTTCGGCGCCGCAGGCCTCGCTCAGCGTGGTGGAGAGGGTCACGGTATTGCCGTTGCGGCTGAGCAGCAGCGGGGCCAAGGTGTCGCAGGGCGCGCGTCCCAGCCCCAGGCTCATGGCCAGGGGCATGGGCGCGAGCATCTGGGCGCCGTCGAGCAGGCCGGCGGCTACCTTGTCGCGCAGGGTGGTCCAGGCGTTCTCCCGGGACAGATTGACGTCGAGCCCTTCTGCGGCGAAGCAGCCGCGTTCACGGGCGACGATCAGCAGCGTGGCATCGAGCAGTGGAACGAAGCCGAGGGTGAGGCGTTCCCGTTCCGGTGGCGTGGCGTGATGGTGCGGGTGACTCATGAGCGGGGACCCCGTTTGTCGGCGGCTCGCCCCTGGGGCGATATCGGGTTCAGGCGGTCGAGTATGTCGATGACGCTATCGGCGACCTCGGCGATACGCTGGCCGCGGTCCATGGCCAGCTTGCGCAGCATGCGGTAGGCCTGCTCCTCATCGCAGTCCTGATGCTTCATCAGCAGACCCTTGGCACGGTCGATACGCTTGCGCTCGGCCAATTGGTTACGCGCCTTGTCTAGCTCCTGACGCATGCTGTGGAAGGCATCGAAGCGGGCGATGGCCACTTCGACGATGGCCTCGACCCGCTCGGGCACCAGGCCGTCGACGACATAAGCGCTGACCCCGGCCTTGAGCGCGGCCTGCAGCGTGTCGGAGTCGTGCTGGTCGGCGAAGAACACCACCGGCCGCGGGTTCTCGCGATTCAGTAGGGCCATGCTCTCCAGCGTGTCGCGGTCGGGGCTCTCCATATCGATGATTACCACGTCGGGCTGATGGCGCTCGACCATTTCGTTGAGGCTGGCAGGGCTTCTCAGCCGGCAGATGACCTGATGCCCCTCGGCCATCAGGGCCTCTTCGACCATGGCGGCGCGTACTACCTCGTCGTCGACCAGCAATATATTCAAGGGTGAGGGCATAGGGCGTCGCTCGTCTGGCTGTCGTGGCCGGTTTTTGATGTCCGGCCAAGCTATGTACGCAATCTTAAGCAATAAGTATTCCAGTTGTGCCTAATCGCACGCATGGCGGTGCCTGTCGGCAGGGGGTGGAGAACGATAGCCAGTGCGGAAGGCTTGTACGTCGGCTTCCCGGCACTAGCCTGGTGCAAGGCAGGCGACTGGCGCCGGATCATGGTGCGTAGCAGCATGAAAGAGGGCATCGGGTGCCGCCCTGCAAAACGGGCAAAGCGTGACATCTTCCTGAAACAGGTTGGTTATTCATGCCGTGGCACGCTTCCTGCTTGATCTAGATCAGGTGAATTTCGATAGGGCGCACCGTTTAGCGCCCGAGCGGCAACGACGCCCGCCAACACGACCCTGTCATCACGACCCCGGGGCGCGTTGGCGGGCGTCGTCGTTTAGAGGTTGTCGTTTCGAGAGCGTTCCAGAGGAGATCGACATGCACGAGGCCAAAACCACCTGCCCCTACTGCGGCGTTGGCTGTGGCGTGGTGACCAGCGTCGAGAACGGCGAGATCGTCGACGTGCAGGGCGATCCGGAGCATCCTGCCAACTTCGGCCGCCTGTGCGTGAAAGGCTCGGCGCTGCACGAGACACTGGGCAGCCATGGGCGTCTGACCCAGCCCATCGTCGACGGTGTCGAAACCGACTGGGACACGGCGTTGGATACGCTGGCGCAGCGCCTGAGAGAAGTCCGCGCGGCGCGGGGGCCCGAGGCCCTGGCCGCCTACCTGTCGGGGCAGCTCCTCACCGAGGACTATTACGTCGCCAACAAGCTGTTCAAAGGCTTTCTCGGCACGCCGCACCTGGATACCAATTCGCGCCTGTGCATGGCCTCGGCGGTGGCGGCCCACAAGCGTGCCTTCGGCGCCGACGCGGTACCGTGCTGCTACGAAGATCTCGAAGAGGCCGAACTGGTGGTACTGGTAGGCTCCAATCTGGCCTGGAACCACCCGGTGCTCTACCAGCGCCTTAAAGTGGCTAAGCAGCGCAATCCGCTGCTGCGGGTGGTGGTGATCGATCCGCGGGTGACCGATACCTGTGAGCTTGCCGATCTCTATCTGGGGCTCAAGCCGGGTAGCGACGCCCGCCTGTTCACCGGGCTACTGGCGTGGATGGCCGCGCGTAACAAGCTCGACCGGGTCTATCTGGAAGGCCATACCCAGGGCTTCGAGGAAGCCCTCGCTGCAGCACGGGAGCAGGAGGCCGGCGTGGAGGCCATTGCCGCCGACTGCGACGTCGACCCTGAACGCCTGGAAACCTTCTTCTACTGGTTCGCCAGCCACCTGCATGTGGTCACGCTGTTTTCCCAGGGGGTGAATCAATCGAGCAGCGGCACCGACAAGGGCAACGCCATCATCAACTGTCACCTGGCGGGGGGCAAGATCGGCCTGCCCGGCGCCGGGCCCTTCTCGATCACCGGTCAGCCCAACGCCATGGGCGGGCGCGAGGTAGGGGGGCTGGCCAATCAGCTGGCCGCTCACATGCATCACGCCAGGCCGGGCGCCCGCGACCGGGTCACCCGCTTCTGGGCGAGCGAACACCTGGTGCCGTGCCTGCCTGAAGCACCCGGGTACAAGGCGGTCGAGTTGTTCGAG
>NZ_JAFIFK010000083.1 GCF_020832045.1 Halomonas sp. | reverse complement strand
GCCCAGGCGCTCGGCGATCTGGCGCACGGCAACCAACCGACGGCGGTGGTCGGCGGCGCTGCCGTGGGAGAAGTTGAGGCGCACCACGTCGACGCCGGTGCGGATCATGGCTTCCAGCACGCCCTCGCGGTCGCTGGCCGGACCCAGGGTGGCGACGATCTTGGTGCGGCGGATGGGGTCGTGAATGGGAGCGTGGGGCGGAAGCGTCATGGTGTCCTCGGCAAGACCAGGATGGCACGGAAATCGTTGACATTGGTGCGGGTCGGCCCGGTGACGATGAGCCGCTCCAATGCCTGGAAGAAAGTATACGCGTCGTTACGTGACAGGTAAGCAGCGGGGTCGAGGTCCTGCTCACGGGCGCGCCGCCAATCGTCGGGGGAGAACAGCGCACCGGCGTTGTCCTCGGAGCCATCGATGCCATCGGTGTCGATGGCCAGGGCGTGAATCCCCGAAGCCCCTGCCAGCGCCTCGAACAGTCCCAGCAGGTATTCGACGTTGCGCCCGCCGCGACCATCCCCTTTAACGGTGACACTGGTTTCGCCACCGGAAAGAATCAGCAGCGGCGCGGCGATTTCATCGCGCATCTCCACGGCCAGACGCGCCTGAGCGCGGCCCAGTTCGCGGGCCTCACCCTCCAGATCGTCGCCCAGCACATTTACCGTCACGCCGACCGCTTCCGCCGCGGCCCTGGCGGCTTCCAGGGCGTCGTGGGCGCGAGCCAGGGTCACGCTGTCATCGCGTTCGAACGCTTCGTCGTCAGGCGATGGCGCCCCCTGGGCCTGTTCCAGATGGCGGCGTACGTGGGCCGGTATCTCGATGGCGTAGCGCTCGAGCACCGCCAGCGCATCGGCAGGCGTCGAATGATCGGGCAATGTCGGCCCCGAAGCGATCTGGGTGGCCACGTCACCGGGGATGTCGGAAATCAGCCAGGTCACTACCTGGGCAGGATGCGCCGCCACCGCCAGGCGCCCGCCCTTGATGGCCGAGAGATGGCGGCGCACGGTATTCATCTGGCCTATTGGCGCGCCGCAGCGCAGCAGTTCGCGATTGATCGCCTGCTTGTCGGCAAGCGAGATGCCCTCGGCCGGGAGCGTCATCAACGCCGAGCCGCCGCCGGAAATCAGCGCGATGACACGATCGTCCTTGCCCAGCCCCGCGACCGCCTCGAGCATGCGCCGGGCCGCCTTCTCGCCCAGGTCATCGGGCATCGGGTGGGACGCTTCGAGCACCTCGATCACCTGGCACTCTTCGCCGTGACCGTAGCGGGTGACCACCAGGCCGGTGAGCGGCGCATCGGGGCAGCGTGCCTGCCAGGCGCGCTCGAGAGCCGACGCCATGGAAGCCGCTGCCTTGCCGGCACCGACCACCACGGTGCGCCCAGGCGGCGGGTCGGGAAGCAGGTCCGCCACCAGGGAATCCGGATGCACGGCGGTCACGGCCACGTCGGCGAGCCGACGCAGCCAGTCTGCCACGTCGACCGCGGGGTCCAGGGAAGGAAGTTCATGGGACATGGGCACACCTCGAGCGGATGACAGCAACGACGGTAACAGCAGGGTGGACAGGAAAAAAGCCCGGCGGCGGGCGGGGTCCAGCCGGGGATCCCGCCGCCGGGTGAAGGGCCGCCGATGCGGCCGCTGGCAGACACGGAGCTACGCCTGCCAGGCGGGAAACTTCATTACCCACTCACCGTCAGCGCGACTGGCGGGGCAAGCGTTTCCCCAGGGGGTCAGCTACTTATTTCATGATCGGCCATCACCTCCAACGCCCGCAAGATACCGGCATGGTCCCACTCCTCACCGCCTTGAGCGGCACAGGCCTGGAACAGCTGTTGGGCGTTGGCGGTGCCGGGCAGTGCCAGGTTGAGACTACGTGCCCCTTCCAGGGCCAAATTGAGGTCCTTCTGGTGCAGCTTGATCTTGAAGCCTGGGTCGAAGGTGCGCTTGATCATGCGCTCGCCGTGAACGTCGAGGATCTTCGACTGGGCCAGGCCACCAAGCAGCGACTCGCGCACCTTGGCCACGTCGGCGCCCGCCTTGGAAGCGAACAGCAAGCCCTCGGCCACCGCTTCGATGGTCAGCGCCACGACGATCTGGTTGGCTACCTTGCAGGTCTGGCCGGCACCGTGGCCGCCGATGTGAGTGATGGTCTTGCCCATCACCTCGAGGATCGGCCGGGCGCGCTCGAAGCCCTCCTGGGTGGCACCGACCATGATGGTCAGAGCCGCGTTGATGGCACCGCCCTCGCCACCGGAGACCGGCGCATCGACGTACTCGCCGCCCGCCTCATGGATGCGCTTGGCGAAGCCCTGGGTGGCGATGGGCGCGATAGAGCTCATGTCGATGACCAGGGTGCCCGGCTTGAGTCCTTCGCTCACACCGCCCTCGCCGAACAGCACCTGCTCGACGTCGGGGGTGTCCGGCACCATGGTGATGACCACCTCAGCCTGCTCGGCAACGGCGCGGGGGCTGTCGAGCTCACGCATGCCCTTCTCGACCAGCGTGGCATCCAGCGTGCCGCGCTTGACGGTGACGAGTTCGTGGCCGGCGTCGAGCAGATGCCCCGCCATGGGACGGCCCATGATGCCAAGGCCAATGAAACCGATCTTGCTCATGATGATGCTCCTTTCAGCTTGTCTTTGTGGTCGCTATGTCAGGACATGCCTTTCAGTGACTGAAGAGATGAGCGCCGGGGGCAAGCCGCAGCGAGGGTCATTTGCCATGGATGGCAAATGTAGCGCCCAAGGATGGGTTCACAGCGCCCTCGCGCAGGCTTGCCGCCGGATCAGCTCATCGGGGCCGGATGCTTGCCACCCTGTCAGCGAACGCTATCCAACCAACCCAGCCCCTCTTTCGTCGTAGTCTTCGGCTTGTACTCGCAGCCGATCCAGCCGTCGTAGCCCAACCGGTCGAGATGGGCGAACAGGAACGGGTAGTGGATCTCGCCGGTGCCCGGCTCGTGGCGGCCCGGGTTGTCGGCCAGCTGCACGTGAGCGATGCGGTCCAGGTGCTTCTCGATGGTCGGCGCCAGATCGCCCTCCATGATCTGCATGTGGTAGATGTCGTACTGCAGCTTGAGGTTTCGGCTTCCCACCTCGTCGAAGATCGCCAGCGCCTGCTCGGTGCGGTTGAGGAAGAAGCCGGGAATGTCGCGGGTGTTGATCGGCTCGGCCAGTAGCAGGATACCGGCGGCCGCGAGCTTCTCGGCGGCATAGCGCAGGTTTTCGACCAGGGTGCGGCGCGCCTGCTCCAGACTTACGCCCTGGGGCTGGATACCGGCCAGGCAGTTGACCTGCTTGCAGCCGAGCACGGTGGCGTAATCGATGGCCTTCTCCACCCCGGCACGAAACTCCTCGACGCGATCCGGGTGGCAGGCGATGCCGCGCTCTCCGGCGCCCCAATCTCCAGCCGGCAGGTTGTGCAGCACCTGGGTCAGGCCGTACTCGTCGAGGCGCGCCCTGATTTCGACGGCCGTGTAATCGTAGGGAAAAAGGTACTCGACGCCCTTGAAGCCGGCCTCGGCGGCGGCCTTGAAGCGATCGAGAAAATCTTCCTCGGTGAAGAGCATGCTGAGGTTGGCGGCAAACTTGGGCATGGTTGTCTCCTTGGGACAGTTTCCTAGGTCAGTTGGGCAATGGAGGTGGGCGCATCCGCCCCTTCGTCGGCCAACGCCTCGAACTCGTTGATGGCGTCGAGGTCGGTGCCCATCGCAATGTTGGTGACTCGCTCAAGAATCACCTCCACCACCACCGGCACGCGGTATTTCGCCATCAGTGCTTTCGCCTCCTTCAGGGCCGGCACGATCTCGTCCGGGCGGGTCACGCGCAACGCCTTACAGCCAAGCCCCTCTACCACTGAGACATGATCGACGCCGTACTCGTTGATCTCCGGGCAGTTGATGTTCTCGAACGAGAGCTGCACACAGTAATCCATGTCGAAGCCGCGCTGGGCCTGACGGATCAAACCCAGGTAGGAGTTGTTCACCAGCACATGAATGTAAGGCAGGTTGAACTGAGCACCCGCCGCAAGCTCCTCGACCATGAACTGGAAATCATAGTCGCCCGAGAGCGCCACCACTTCCGCATCGGGGTCGGCCTTGCACACGCCGAGCGCAGCGGGGATGGTCCAGCCCAGGGGGCCGGCCTGGCCGCAGTTGATCCAGTGCCGTGGTTTGTACACATGCAGGAACTGGGCACCGGCGATCTGTGACAGGCCAATGGTGCTCACGTAGCGGGTATTCTTGCCGAAGACCTTGTTCATCTCCTCGTAGACCCGCTGCGGTTTCACCGGCACGTCGTCGAAATGGGTCTTGCGCAGCAGGGTGCGCTTGCGCTCCTGACAGGACTCGGCCCAGGCACTGCGATGCTTGAGCGCGCCCGCAGCCTTCCTCTCGCGTGCCAGCTCAACGAACAGCTCGAGCGCCGCCTTGGCGTCGGAGACGATGCCGTAATCGGGGCCGAAGATGCGCCCGATCTGGGTCGGTTCGATGTCGACGTGGACAAACTTACGGTCTTTCGTATAGGTCTCGAGATTACCGGTGTGCCGGTTTGCCCAGCGGTTGCCGATTCCCAGGACGAAGTCGGACTCGAGCAGCGTGGCATTACCGTAGCGGTGTGATGTCTGCAGTCCCACCATGCCGGCCATCAAAGGGTGGTCGTCGGCAATGCTGCCCCAGCCCATCAAGGTGGGGATCACCGGCACGCCGGTGAGTTCGGCAAACTCCACCAGCAGCTCGCTGGCATCGGCATTGATGATGCCACCGCCGGCAACGATCAGAGGACGCTCGGCCTCGTCGAGCATGGCCATGGCCTTCTCGATCTGGGCACGCGAGGCCCGCGGCTTGTAGGCCGGCAGCGGCTCGTAGGTGTCCGGGTCGAACTCGATCTCGCTCATCTGAACGTCGATAGGCAGGTCGATCAGCACTGGGCCGGGACGCGAAGAGCGCATCAGTTGGAAGGCCTGCTGGAACGCACGCGGCACCTGGGCCGGCTCGAGAACGGTAACGGCCCACTTGGTCACCGGCCCGGCGATGGCCTGAATGTCGACGGCCTGGAAGTCCTCCTTGTGCAGCCTGGCACGCGGCGCCTGGCCGGTGATGCACAGGATCGGGATGGAGTCCGCGCTAGCGGAATAGAGCCCGGTGATCATGTCAGTGCCGGCAGGCCCTGAGGTACCGATGCAAACGCCGATGTTGCCGGCCTTGGTGCGGGTATAACCCTCGGCCATGTGCGAGGCGCCCTCGACGTGGCGCGCGAGCACGTGGTCGATGCCGCCGATCTTGCGCAGCGCGGCGTAGAACGGGTTGATTGCGGCGCCGGGGACGCCGAAAGCGACATCGACGCCCTCCTTCCTGAGAACGTGAACGGCGGCTTCTGCTGCGGTCATTCGAGCCATGACGGTTCCTCCCGTAGGTGGCTGAATTTTGTTTTTGGAAAATATTTCTGTATTTCGAGATTAGAAGCCGCAATCCGCTTCGTCAACACATTCTGGAAAATATTTTCATAAATTCATTTGGACATAAAAAACCCAGGCCGAAACAGCAGCCTGGGTCATTCTTTCCCGAGAGCTCAGAGCGTGATGCGCAGCGCCAGCGGATGCTCGTCGCAGTTGTTGCCCTCACCGCCACGATCCACCACCAGGAACTCCCCTTCGCGCTCCAGCACCGACTGGATGGCGTGCCAGGTGCCGGCGCGATAGTTCACTCCCTGACGCCCATCGGTAACGAAAGCGCGCACCTCACCCGGGTCGATGCTGTCGCCTGGGGGTGCCACCACGATCACGAAGCGCTCCGCGTGCAGCGGCATGAAGGCCTGGCTGCCCTGTGGGTGGCGTTCGAGGAAGTCGAGCTCCAGCGGAAGCGACACCGGCTGGCTGACGAAGATACTGATCAGCGCCCTCGCCTGCTCGCCCAGGGTCTCGACCTTGGCCAGGTCGTGGTAGCGCCGGGTGCGCCCGGCGTTGATGTGAAAGTAGTTCGCCGTGCGGGTGTCGATGACGTCACCGAAGGGCGCGAAGGCCTCAGGCGTCAGCGGCTCGGCTTTGAGTTCCAGCATGGTAGCCTCTCGAATTCATTCGGCAGTTTGCCTGCGCACCGGGGCTGTTCCGGCGGCAGGCCTGCGAGGAGGCGCTGTGAACCCATCCCTGGGCGCTACTTTTGCCATCCATGGCAAAAGACCTCCTCTTCGGCCTGCCCCCGGCGCCCCTAGGCCGCGGCCCAACGTCAATCCTGGCGTAGTCTCACTCAGCGAGTACCCAGCCGCAGCGCCGCGTGACGGTTCACGTCCTTGTACAGCAAATAGCGGAACGGCCCCGGCCCGCCGGCGTAGCACGCCTGCGGGCAGAAGGCGCGCAGCCACATGAAGTCGCCCGCTTCGACCTCGACCCAGTCCTGGTTGAGATGGTAGACCGCCTTGCCCTCGAGCACGTAGAGGCCGTGCTCCATGACGTGAGTCTCGTCGAAGGGGATCACCGCGCCGGGCTGGAAGGTGACGATGTTGACGTGCATGTCGTGGCGCACGTCGTTGGGATCGACGAAGCGGGTGGTTGCCCAGCGCCCCTCGGTGCCCGGCATGGGGTTGGGCTCGAGGTCGTTCTCGTTGACCACGAAGGCCCGCGGCACCTCGATGCCCTCGACGTACTCGTAGGCCTTGCGCACCCAGTGGAAGCGCACCGGCGCATCCGATTCGTTGCGCAGCTGCCAGTGGCAGCCCGGCGGAAGGAAGGCGTAGCCTCCCGGCACCATCGTGTGACGTTCGCCGGCGATGGTCAGGGTCATTTCACCCTCAACCACGAAAAGTACGCCCTCGGCACCGGGGTCGAGCTCGGGCTTCTCGCTGCCGCCCCCCGGACCTACCTCCATGATGTACTGCGAAAAGGTCTCGGCGAAGCCGGATAGCGGACGCGCCAGTACCCACAGTCGGGTCTGCTCCCAGAACGGCAGGTTGCTGGTCACGATGTCGCCCATCACGCCCTTGGGAATGAAGGCGTAGGCCTCGGTGAACACCGCCCGGTCGGAGAGCAGCTGAGTCTGGGGCGGGTGCCCGCCGTGGGGTGCGTAATAGGTGCGGTTGGTCATGAGCGGCTCCTCATAGGCGGAATCGGCCTTGGCATAGGCCAAAAAAACGTCCTTTCACGGCTTGTGAAACTAACGTCTCACAAGTAACGTGTCTAGCAACTTTCGTTTCATTCGACGGCACAAGAGGCTACCGGCATGCCCTTCTCCCATGCCCACCCGCCGAAGGTTGTAAGCGGTCGCAGCGTCTATCCTTCCCTATCAGGAAGAGAGTTCGTCCAGCCCCTGATAAAGTTCGGTGACGGCATCGATGCGGGCTCGGCCCTGGGCCAGCCGCTGGTGCAGCAAACCGTTGGCCAGCAGACTGATCAGGCTCATGGCGCTGGCATAGCTGTCGAAGGCCGAGATACTGTCCAGCGAACACTCCAGCCACCAGTCGGTCTGCTCGGCATGACTCGCCCCGGTGGCATCACCGATCAGCAGCACCCGACAGGGCAGAGCCGCGAGGGTCTCCACCAGTTCCTCGAACAATCGCGGACGCCGACGGAAACCGAACAGAATCACCAGATCCTCCGCACCCAGCCCGACCAGCTCCTCGGCCAAGGACTGATTGGGCTGAGGCGCGAGGTCCACTTCTTCACGAGCTTGAATCAGTTGCTGGCGGAAATGCATGGCCAGGGGGTAACTGTTGCGAAACCCCACCAGCAGCAGCCGTCGCGCCTGGTCCATCGCCTGCAGGATCACCTCGAAGGTATGCGGCTCGATGGCACCGAGCGTTCTGCGCAGGTTCTCCTGCTCCCGTGCCAGATGGCGTTTGAAACGTTCGCCGTCTCCGCTCGCCGCCTGCGCATCGGTGACCAACGGCATGCCCAGATTGCGCAGCTGGCGAGCATGGTGCTTCACCGCCTGGAAGCTTTCGAAGCCAAGGCGTTTGAACAGCCGGCTGACCGTGGATTTCGATACCCCGGTAACACGCGCCAGATCGGCAGCGCTATATACCGCCAAGTCGTCGAAATGCTCGAGAATGAAGGCCGCGACACGCTGTTCCTGAGCGCTCAGCTCGGCATATTGGGCCGATATTCGCTGACCGATGTGAGGCGTCATGGCCGTCTGATGCGTCCGCAAAAAAGCTCTCCTCTAACCCGGCCACAGCGCCGAGTGCGCGCCCATAGGCGTCATTATTCTGTACCCACAATGAGCGGAAGGAATCGCCACCGATACTCGGCCTTACCGTCTCCGCCATCTCCCCGCGACGCTCGCCTCTCGAAGCGAAGCAGCGCCGCATCACTATAGCGACATCATCAACAACAACGCGAGGTGCCCCATGACGAAACCCACTCCCTCAAACAGCCCAACAGGAGCCCAAGGCTCCAGGCGGTCTCACTGGCAGATACCGCATATCTACGTCATCCTTTTCGTATTCATCGCCATGGCAGCCGTGGCGACCTATTTCGTGCCCGCCGGCCAGTACGAGAGAGTACCCGGGCCCGAAGGCCGCACCACTATCGACGCAGAGTCGTTCCAATACATCGAGCAGAACCCGACGAGCCTCGTCGACTTCATGCTGGCGATACCCAATGGCTTGATGAGTGCCGGTGAAGTCGTGTTCTTCACCTTCATGATCGGCGGCATGTTCATGGTGCTGCGCCGTACAGGCATCATCGAGATCGGTGTCGACAAGCTGAGCCGACGCTTCGCCAATCGAAGCCTGTTGATGATTCCGGTCTTGATGACGGTCTTCGCTCTGGTCGCGACGATCATCGGCACCCAAGAGCTGGCCCTGGTTTACGTGCCGGTCATTCTGCCGTTGATGATTGCCCTGCGCTTCGACTCGGTAACCGCTGCGGCCGTGGCGCTGTGTGCCACCACCGCCGGGTTCGCTTCGGGTGTACTCAACCCGATCAATACCGGGCTCGGTCAGCAGCTCTCCGACCTGCCGCTCTACTCCGGCTTCGGTCTGCGAGCGGCCGCCTTTGCCATCATCCTGAGTGCCGCCATCTACTTCGTCATGCGCTATGCACGCCAGGTTCGCGACAACCCCGAATTGAGCCTGATGGCGGGCGACGAAACGGAAGAGGAAAAGCGCTCGCTCTACCAGCACGCCACTGATGAGGGAGCCCTGACCGCCAACGGTCGCCAGAAACTGGCAGCGGTCGCCACCTTTGCATTCTTCGGCCTGTTGGTCTACGGCGTGCTGCGCCAGGGCTGGTTCATGATGGAGATGGCCGGGCTGTTCATCATCATGGGCATCGTCGTCGGTCTCATTGCCGGCTTGAGTACCACGGCCATCAGCGAAGCCTTCAACAAGGGCTTCCGCGACGTGCTGGTGGGCGCCATGATCGCCGGCGTGGCCCGTGGCGTAGCCGTAGTGCTGGAAGATGGCCAGATCATGGATACCCTGGTCATGGGACTCGGCAGCTTGGTTGGCGAACTGCCGACCATGCTGTCGGCCATCGGCATGTACTTCGCACAGCTGGCCTTCAACTTCGTGGTGCCCTCGGGCAGCGGGCAGGCCCTGGTTACCATGCCGATCATGGCCCCTCTCTCCGACCTGATCGGCGTGACCCGACAGACCGCCGTGCTGGCCTTTCAGCTCGGCGACGGTATGGGCAACATCCTCTACCCCACTTCCGGCTATTTCATGGCAACTCTCGCCATTGCCGGCGTGCCTTGGCAGAAGTGGGTGAAGTTCTTCTTCCCGCTGTTCTGTATCTGGGTAGTGATCGCCATCGGCTTCCTGGCTTTCGCGCAAGTCACCCAGTGGGCCGGCTGAGCTTCTTCGCTCTAACCACCCACTACCCTGCCAAGCCCTGTCCGGCATCGCCGGCCAGGGGCTTGTCAGGGTGGCCGACACCTTTATCGGAACCCCTGCATTCATCAGGGGCTCAGCGCGCCGGCGCCGGATGATGCTCGATCCAATGCCGCGCGATGTCCACCCGCCGGGTAACCCAGACCCGGTCATGGGCCTCGATATGATCAAGGAAGCGCTGCAGGGCGCGGAAACGGCCTGGGCGGCCGAGCAGCCGGCAGTGCATGCCCACCGAGAGCATCTTGGGCGACTCCTCGCCTTCCGCGTAGAGCACGTCGAAGGCGTCGCGCAGGTAGGTGAAGAAGTGATCGGCGGTATTGAACCCTTGGGGGGCGGCGAAGCGCATATCGTTGCTATCCAGGGTGTAAGGCACGATCAAATGGTCGTGCTCGACGCCCTGACTGTCCGCCTCTCGGGTCCAGAACGGCAGATCGTCTCCATAGTAGTCACTATCGTAGAGGAAGCCGCCTTCATCGAGCACCAGCCGACGGGTGTTGGGGCTGTCGCGTCCGGTGTACCAGCCCAGGGGCTTCTCGCCATAGAGGTGCTGAAATATCTCCATGGCACGCTGTAAATGCTCGCGCTCGACATGCTCAGGGAGTTCTTGGTAGTGAATCCAGCGATAGCCGTGACAAGCGATTTCGTGGCCCAGCTCCTTGAACGCCTGGGCTACCTCCGGATGACGCTCCAGGGCCATGGCCACGCCGAACACCGTCAGCGGAAGGCCGCGGCGTTCGAACTCGCGCAGAATGCGCCAGACGCCGGCCCGCGAACCGTACTCGTAAATCGATTCCATGCTGAGGTGACGGGCGGGATAGGAAGCCGCGCCGATGATTTCGGAGAGAAACTGCTCGGAGCCGGCATCGCCATGCAGCACGCAGTTCTCGCCACCCTCTTCGTAATTGAGTACGAACTGTACGGCGATCTTCGCCCGTCCCGGCCAGTTGGCCTGGGGCGGGTTGCGGCCGTAGCCGACCAGATCGCGGGGATAATCACGGCTAACGCTCATCTCAGTACCCTTCCTCTTGTTCTGTATTGCCCGTGGGATGCCGGGTCCAGGCGGCTTCACGAGCAAAGTGTATACAATTAAGAAAATAGACTGTATCCAACCTTGTTGCAACCAGCCCATGTGAGGCTGAAGTTGGCCAAACCATCCTGACCGGCTCCGGCTGACTGCGGGCGCCCAATGTCGAACCACGCACTTTGGGGAACCAAAGGCGAGCCGCTGCAGATGAGTACAAGCATGGCAGATTCTTTTTGTATACAAAAATAATCGTAAGAGCAAACGCAGAGTATCGCTCGATGATTGGCCACCCTCTCTCCCACCCTCTCTGCCGGTATCAAAGCCAGTACGTCCAAGGATGCGGCAATAACTGTATACAATAAATACCCAACCCGTATCCCTTGAGCACCTAAGAAGCAATACTTTAGACCTAAGCATTAGATAGAAGAAGTTTCCAAGACTTCTCAAAATTCACTTAAACTACTGATATATAAGATATTATAAAGAAATTCATAGCCATCACAAATTTCTTGCGCTGCGCTTCGACAGCCACTATTTTGTGTACAAAGACAATTATCATTGTTCACAAAGCCGGAGGCTGTATGCGACTGCGCGTCATCAACCCCAATACCACGACCGACATGACTCGCAAGATCGGAGAAGCGGCGCAGCGGATCGCCGCCCCCGGTACCACTGTGGTAGCCACTCAGCCAGCGGACGGACCGGTATCCATCGAGAGTCACTTCGATGAAGCGATCAGCGCCGTGGGTGTTCTCGAAGAGGTAATGGCAGGAGAGCAAGGCGGCACCGATGCCTATGTCATCGCCTGCTTCGGCGACCCCGGCCTGCTGGCTGCCCGAGAGCTGACCCGCGCCCCGGTAATCGGCATTGCCGAGGCGGCCTTCCATGCCGCCAGCCTGATCAGCACCCGGTTTTCGGTAGTCACCACGCTGTCGCGTACCGGCATCATCGCCGAGCACTTACTGGAACAGTACGGCTTTCGTCACCACTGCCGCCGGGTGCGGGCCGCCGAGATTCCCGTTCTCGATCTGGAAGAGAACGGCTCGGCAGCACTGGATCGCATCATCGAAGAGTGCCGGCGGGCCCGCGACGAAGATGGCATAGGCGCCATCGTGCTTGGCTGCGGTGGCATGGCCGATCTGACCCAGCGCATTTCCCAGGAAGTCGGGCTGCCAGTGGTCGAAGGCGTCACCGCCGCGGTCAAGCTGGCCGAGGCTCTCGTGGGGCTGGGGCTCGGCACCAGTAAGCATGGCGACCTGGCTTTCCCGCGCCCCAAACCCTTCACCGGCCGTTTCGAGGGGTATTCCCATCTGACCCAACGCTGATCGCATCACGACAACGACAACGAAAAACGCACCTTAAGCACGTCACGCCAAGCCCGCTGGCAACACCGGGCACAAACACAACACAGAGCAACGACTTGCGAGGACATACCCATGCAACACACCAACCCACACGGCACGGCGGCCGAACCGGCACCCCTGGCAGCGGCTGCACCTGGAGTCTCCAAGGCGCTGGGGGCGGAATCGCTGGCGCCGCAGAAGACCCGCATCATGGGTCGCACTTCCTACTTCCTGGCCTGGTTCGGCGGCTGCGTCTCCATTGGCACGTTCGCCATGGGCTCCAGCGTGGTCGGTACGCTGAACCTGATCCAGGCAACCTTGGCGATAGCGATCGGCTGCTTCGTCATCGGCATCGCACTGGCCATCAATGGCGCCGCCGGCTACAAGTACGGCATCCCCTTCATGGTCCAGGCCCGCAGTGCGTTCGGCTTCGCCGGCACGCGCATCCCCGGCCTGGTACGCGCGGTACCGGCAGTGGTGTGGTACGGCTTTCAGAGCTGGATCGGTGCCGGCGCGCTCAACATGGTGTCGGCCACCCTGTTCGGCTTCGACAACCTGATCTTCTATTTCATCGCTTTCCAGTTTCTTCAGATCGGCCTGTCCGTAATGGGCTTTCAGGGCATCAAATGGCTGGAGAACATCGGTAGCGTCTTCATCCTCGCCTCGCTGACCTACATGTTCTATGCCACCGTGCAGCGTTACGGCGACGAGCTCTCGGCCAACCTGCTGACCATGGAAGGTTCCTGGGGCATGCCCTTCTGGGGCGCCACCATGCTGTTCCTGGGCATCTACAGCACCATGATGCTCAACGTCAGCGACTACTCACGCGAGCACAAGCACGGCACCCGCCCAAGCCTCCTGACCACCATCTATGCCATGTCGATTCTGCCCTGCACTCTGTTCATGGGCCTGATCGGCTACATGGTCTCCGAGGCCACCGGTACCGCCGACCCCATACAAGTCTTCGCCAACGCCGTGGACAACACGCCGCTGCTGATGACCACATTGCTGTTCATCGCCTTCGCCCAGGTCACCACCAATGTGCTCAACAACGTGGTGCCGCCGACCTACGTGCTGATGGACGTGTTCAAACTCAAGTTCGCCACTTCCACGGTGATCGTCGGCCTGCTGGCCTTCGCCACCTTCCCCTGGAAGTTGGTGCAACCCGAGTCCGCCGCCGGCCTGCAGCTGTTCGTGCAGACCTACTCCGCCTTCCTCGGCCCGATCTTCGCCATCCTGGTGGTGGACTACTACCTGATCCGCCGCCGCACGCTGGATCTCGGCAAGCTCTATGACGAGACCGGCCCCTATCAGGGCGTCAACTACGCCGCACTCATCGCCACCCTGGTGGGTATCGTCGCCGCCCTCACCTTTTCCGCCGTCTCCTGGTACGCCAGTCTGATTCCGGCCGGCCTGACCTACTACCTGCTGATGAAGCACTGGGCGCCCTGCCAGCGCTTTCGCCAGTAACCCCCACTGACCATGTTCTCCCCGTGGGCATGGCAAGCCAACATAACGACAACGGTGACGACGATGAACGAAAGCGAGCTGGACATACAGCGCATCGACCCGACGCTATATAACGAGGATCTGGCACACTCAAGTGACTGACCAAGCATATAACCAGCCCGGCGAAGTGATCGCTTCACCCCGACGCTTCATAAAAAAGCCGCCGGATGCATTCATCATCCGGCGGCTTTTGGTTATTGCCAGCATCGTTGAAGGTTCAGACGCCAAAGATACTCTGCAGATCTGGGGCCTCTTCTTCCTCTTCGACGATCGACAGCGAGGCCTCGATCGCCTTGAGGTGACGCCCCATAAAGGCCGCCGCACGATCACCGTTGCCGGCTTCCAGGTAACCGATCAGATCGTCATGATCGTGCGACTCGCAGCCCAGGTGACCCGAGCTCCCGTAGACGGCGAGAATCAAGGATGAGCGTGAACAGAGTTGACCGACGAAGGCCGCCAAGGTGGCATTGCCCGACAGCTGCGCCAGACGCTCGTGAAAAGCGGCAGATAGTTTGATTGCGCGGCTTTGCTCGCCCGACTTGAGCGCCTCACGCTCACGGCGGGCCATGTCGCGCAGCGCGCGAACATCGTCAGCGGTGATGCGCCTGGCCACCGCCGGCATGAGCCCGCATTCCACCATCTGGCGAGCATCGAACACGTCCTTGGCTTCCTCGGCGGTGGGCCGGGTGACGCTGGCACCGCGCCGAGGTGTAAGAGTGACCAGTTGTTCGAGGGCCAGGCGCTGGAGGATTTTGCGCACACCGGTACGGCTGATGCCGAATACATCGGCCAGGGCATCCTCACGCAAGCGTGCTCCGGGCCGCAGTCGATGCTCGATGATGGCATCGCTGATGGTGCGATAGATCGCTTCGTGGCGCTCTGCCCCGTCGCCGTTCTTGCCCAGGCGCCGGGGTTTTTCCTTAGCCGAGTCGCCAGCGTCGGCCTGACTCTCCCGCTGGTTCATGCTTACCTCCTTGCAACCCATCTTTACTGGCTATTGTATACACAAGCTCCACGAACTATCGAACCGACGCCAAGGCCCCCGACACCGCAGACGAGCGGGCCGGGGGCGCTATACAGGAAGAGGCTGTCCGGCCTTACTCCGACCAGGCGGCAATCACCTCCCGCTCTTCATCGGTCATTCCGGTCATGTTGCCAAGCGGCATGTACTTGCTGGCTACCACCTGCTGGATTTGGCTCTTCTGCCGCAGAATGTCGTCCCAGTCGTCGTAGGCCACACCGGCTGGCGGAGCGGCGAAGCCGGGCTGGGTGGGCTCCCGCGAGTGGCAAGCGACACAGTGCTGATCGATCATGGCGTGAACTTCATCCTGGCTGGGTGCCTCGGCGGTGCCATTGGCAGCCGTGGTTGCCCCACCGGGCATTCCCAGCCAGAACGCTGCCAGGATCAGCGCCGCGCCGGCTACCGGGTAGGCCGGCTGGATCTTGCCCGCATGCATCAGCACGAAGAACTGGCGGATCAGCGCACCGGCGAAGATGAACAGCGACATCAGTACCCAGGCGTATTCGTGATTGTACACGAAGGAGTAGTGGTTACTGATCATCAGCAGCACTACCGGCAGGGTGAAGTAGGTGTTGTGAACCGACCGCTGCTTACCTCGCTTGCCATCGAGCGGATTGGGCTGTTCGCCGGCCTTCATCGCGTTGACCATGCGCCGCTGGCCGGGGATGATCCAGAAAAACACGTTGGCGGACATGGCAGTGGCCATCACCGCACCGGTGAGCAGGAAGGCCGCCCGGCCCGAGAACATCTGCACGCTGAGGTAAGCCACTACGATCATCAGCACAGCGACCGCGAGGCTGAGTATGCCATCGCGCTCCATGTTGGGGCTGATGCGCTTACATAGCTCGTTGTAGACCACCCAACCTGCAAGCAGGAACACCAGGGCCAGAAGGTTGGCCTGCCAGCCGCTCATGTTGGCGGCCCACTCCCAGCTGCTGTGAGGGTTGACCAGGTAGAAGCCCGGGTTGGTCATGTAAAGCAGTACGAACAGAGCGAAGCCCGAGAGCCAGGTGGTATAAGACTTCCAGAAGGACCAGTGCAGGTCCTCGGGTAGCTTGGCGGGCGCCGTGGCGTATTTCTGGTTGTGATAGAAACCACCACCGTGCACGGCCCACATCTCACCGAATACGCCCTTGTCGCGATCTTCGGCGGCCTTTGGCTTGCGCAGGCCATTGTCCAGCATGACGAAGTAGATCGACTCGCCGATCCAGGCGATGGCCGCGATAACGTGCAGCCAGCGCAGCATGAAATTGACGAAGTCCAGTAGGTAAGCTTGCATCTGAGGGGTCTCGATCAGTGTTGTTGTTCAGCGGCCCGGGGCCAACGCAGCCAGTTTGAAGCAAACAAGGGATGTATTGATCAATTGGCGAGCGGGATGAAGCACAAGGCGCACAGAAACCGGAGCCTATGGGGTATAGGTGAGGATTCCGACGGTCCGACGCTTCGGCACTGCGCAACGCAGTGATTCGTCCGCAGCCATTGACTCAGTGTTTCCCTAGCTGCCGCGGTAGGTGGAATAACCATACGGCGACAACAGAAGTGGCACATGGTAGTGCTGGGATGGATCCGCTACGCCGAAACGCAGTGGTATGACATCAAGGAAGCGTGGCTCGTCTGCCTGGATACCCTGCCGGCGCAGGTAGTCGCCAGCGTGGAAAACCAGCTCGTACTCGCCGGCCTCGAAGTCGCTGCCCTCGAGGATAGGTGCATCGCAACGACCATCATCGTTGGTGGTTACTGTCTTGATTACGGTGCGCTGGTCCCCTGCCAGGCGAAGCACATCGATTCTTATCCCTTGGCCGGGGCGGCCCAGGGCGGTATCCAGAACGTGCGTGGTGAGTCGTCCCATTTCGTTACTCCTTTACGTTAGACCGTGAGCCATAGGAAACGACTCAAGGGTCTGGCCGGTATCATGAAGACAGTTTTAGCTCTTTTGATGGTACATTTCAAAATTTTTTTGTATACACTTTTACGAGATACATGCAGCTAGCCGCTAGACGGACCAAGGAGACCACAAATGAAAGACACAGCACTGATCCCTCGTCCCAGTACGCTGGAGCGCGACGAGTTCGTATCCCGCTTCGGTGATATCTATGAGCACTCGCCCTGGGTGGCGGAGCTAACCTGGGAGCACGGCCTGACTCCGGCACAAGACACCCCGGCGGGTCTCGCCGACGCCATGGGACAAACCCTGCGCAATGCGACGCCCGAGCGTCAGCTTGAAGTCATTCGCGCCCACCCCGATCTGGCCGGCAAAGCCGCCATCGCCGGGGAGCTGACGAACGATTCGACCCGTGAGCAGGCCGGGGCGGGACTGGATCAATGCACCCCCGAAGAAATGGCGCGCTTCGAGCGACTGAACTCAGCCTACAAAGAAAAATTCGGCTTTCCCTTCATCATGGCCGTGAAGGGTAGCGACCGGCATGCCATTCTCGCCGCATTCGAAACCCGCCAGAAAAACACTCCTGAGGAAGAGCGTCGTACTGCCATCGAGCAAATCAACCGCATCGCCCGCTTTCGTCTGGACGACCGCGCCGCCCAGCATTGAGCGATCTGACAGCGTCGTCTCTCGGCGCTGTCACCCTCCCCTCTTTTGCCGATAATTACTGCCCTAGCAAGTCCCTGCTCAATCTACTCCCGCACTATTCGGAAGGGAAAGACTCGTGCCTGAAAAGCGTGCATGACAGCGCTACCAATATGACCAAACGGTCAGCATTATCTCTATAAATCTTTGTTTAAAAAAAAAATCAATTACGTAGACAAAAATTATATCAATTTGTCTTTCAAACGAATTCCGATTGTGTACATTAATTTCAGGAAGTGGTGCACATCAAACATCACCCGAGACAACAACAACCCGAGAGCCTCACCATGACTGGACCCTCTCCTCAGCATCCCAAGCCTTCACGTACCATCAATCAGAACCCCGACGCCATGCCACCGCTTAGTAAAGCGATTCCGCTGGGGATCCAACACATCATGGCGATGTTTGCCGGCAACGTGACACCGCCGATCATCATTGCCGGTGTCATAGGGGCCACGACTGGCGAACAGATTTTCCTGATTCAGGTCGCCCTCTTCGTGGCTGGCATCGCCACCTTGATTCAAACCATCGGCATGGGCCCCATTGGCGCCCGCCTTCCCATCGTTCAGGGGACGAGCTTCGGCTTCCTGCCGGTGGCTCTCCCCCTAGCAGGCACCTTCGGCCTCCCCGCCGTGCTGGGGGCCTCATTGATAGCCGGGCTTCTACAGGTGGGCCTTGGCGCCTTTCTCAAGAAGATTCGCCATTGGTTTTCGCCCGTGGTGACCGGCATCGTGGTGCTGTTGATCGGTATCACCCTGATGCCGGTGGGCCTCAATTATGCCGCCGGTGGGGTCGGTGCCGATGATTTCGCCTCACCCACCAATCTGGGCCTGGCGCTATTCGTCCTGGTGGTAACCATCGTCGTGCACCAGTTTGGCCGCGGCTTCCTCAAGGCCGCTTCCATCCTGGTAGGACTGGCTAGCGGGTATCTGCTGGCGATTGCCATGGGCATGGTGGACTTCACTAGCGTGGGGAACGCCGCCTGGTTTGCCATTCCCAAGCCTCTGCAATACGGCCTGGAATTCCAGCTGACCGCCATCATCGGCATGACGCTGATCATGTTCGTGGTAGGCCTGGAGACCATCGGCAATATCTCCGCCATCACCATCGGTGGCGCCGGCCGTCAGGCCAAGGATCGCGAGCTCTCCGGCGGTGTGATGGCTGACGGGGTAGCCACCTCTTTCGCTGCGGTATTCAACACGCTGCCCAACACCGCCTATGCACAGAACGTTGGGTTGATCACACTGACTGGCGTGGTCAGCCGTCACGTCGTGACGATCGGCGGCATATTACTGATCTGCATGGGCCTGTTCCCCAAGCTGGGCGGCTTGGTCGCGGCCATGCCCCATGCAGTGTTGGGCGGCGCGGGGGTGGTAATGTTCGGCATGATCGCCTCGGCAGGGCTCAAGATCATTCAGGAGTGCGAACTCAACCAGCGTGCCATGCTGATCATCGCCGTCGCCATGAGCCTGGGTATTGGACTCCCGGCGGTGGAAGCCATTGCCGAGACCATGCCCGGTCAAGCGGGCCTGTTGCTGAAATCAGGGCTGGTACCTGCAGCGCTTGCCGCCCTGTTGCTCGATGCCGTCCTGCCTGGCAAGCCTGAGCGTGATAAGTCTCGAGCCGCAGCGGTGAACCCCTGATTTTTCAACAACACGGGCACCCTAGGGTGCCCGTCAGTTACTGATAAATCTTTTTTATACTGCTGCAGGCTACTGCGCCTGAGTACCGACTTCATCCTCCTCGTCTGGATCGACGTCGTCACCCGACTGGGTGCCTTCATGCCCTTCGATACCAGCGCCGCCCGCTTCGGCTTGGGTGCCGCCGGTCGCATCATCGCCTTGGTCCAGATCATTGTCCGCTCCCGGTGCAGCATCCTCCGGGTCCTGCTCCTCTTCCCACTCCGTTTCACCTGCTTCGCCTGCGCCTTGACCAGCGGCGCCAGTCGCGCTGCCTTCCTGCATGGTGGTTTGGTCTTCATGGCCGTAGTCGCCGTCTTTATCCTCTTTGTCGCGATCATCAGCGAACGCCGAGGGAGCAGCTGCGAGGCCAACAATTACACCTAGCACACCGACTTTTTTGAGAAATTCTTTAGACATCATGGCAAGCACTCCTTGTCTCGTTCAACTCCACTAATGCAACGATACGGAAACTCTCCGGTATCGCCCGTCCTTCTACAGTGCGCCGTTAAACCGACCTCTGCATAATCTGCTTGGCCGGTAATGCACCTTACCCAGACTTCGCCGTAGCTGAAAACGTAAGCTAATCTGAACGCCTATCAGCTGCCAAAGGGTCCGAGCTTCTTAAGAATAGTAGGCCGTGAGTTTCCCGAGACACATTTGTCGCCAAACCACTCAAAAGTATAATTCAGCCAACGTTGATTAATTAAAGGCTCAATAAGATATAGGCAGCGAAAAAAATTCGTGGTGATTTGGTATGAATGGTACGGCCATTTCATTGGTGTAAACGCAAGCGGGGGACTGCATGTTCCGTGATCGTCTGGACGCTGCCGAACAGCTGGTTGAGCGTCTTTACTCTCTCAAGGGTACCCATCCCCTGATACTGGCCATACCCCGCGGCGGAGTTCCCATGGGGCGATATCTGGCCGATGCGCTGGAGGGTGAGTTAGATGTTGTGCTGGTGCGAAAGTTACGCGCTCCAGGCAATCCCGAATTTGCTATTGGTGCCGTCAGCGAAGACGGTACGATGACGCTTGACGAAGCGGCATCGCATTACTCGAAACAGGCCATAGAACGAGAGGCTGAGCAGCAACGGCAGCTCCTTCAGCAGCGACGCCAGCGCTACAGCCCCATAAGGCCGCCGATACCGCCTGAAGGACGTGTGGTGGTGGTCGTTGATGATGGAAGTGCCACTGGTGCCACCATGGCGGCCGCCCTGACGACGCTGCAAGGCCGTACCAAACGGCTGATCGCAACGCTTGGGGTGGCCTCACCCAATGCCGCTCTGCGTCTGGCTGCCATCGCCGATGAGGTAATCTGCCTTGA
Organism: Halomonas sp.; assembly: GCF_020832045.1. Classification (GTDB taxonomy): domain Bacteria; phylum Pseudomonadota; class Gammaproteobacteria; order Pseudomonadales; family Halomonadaceae; genus Halomonas. The sequence continues at coordinate 27,145 of NZ_JAFIFK010000083.1, read as the reverse complement.
AATGCCACGAAACTTCATGGCCGTGAGTCAGTTCTATGCCGATTTCCACCAAGTGGAAGACAGTGAGGTGATGCGACTGCTCGAGAGTTGACGTTCGCCCATGAAAAAGGCCGCCACCCGGTCAGGTGACGGCCCTGCTCGGCACCGACTTACTTAGTCGCGGCGCTGGCGGCCTTGACGTTCTGCTCGGCCAGTTGCTGGCCCTTCTGCAGAAACTCCTGGCTCAGGTCGACCACTTTCTTGGTATCGCCCTGCAGACGCTCACCAAGTTCCTTGGCGGCTTTCTGCTGAGTTTCGAAAACCTGCTTGAGGCCGTCGGAGTCCTTGACGTCGACCCAGGCGCGCGCCTGAGCCAGACTCAGATCCGAGTAGCTGCGGAAGGCTTCCAGCTGCGCCGACAGCATCTTCTCGTAATACTCCAGGGTCAGCGAGCCATAGGCACGCGCCGGGGCGAAGAACAGGGACTCGAACTGCTGGGTTGTCTTGTCTTGGGTCTTGCTCATGAGACACCTCCTACGTTGCGTTTCCAAGGCAGGATATGAGCCTTGATGCAGTGCAACATAGCAGCTCCTTTTGTGCATTGCAACATCATTGCTGCAACGCAGCATCGCCTTCGGAGTATTTCTATCTGTAGGCTCCGTCGATATCCGTGATGCGCATGGCCTTATGCCCCATGCCGTCGTAGAGATCGAGCATGCGCTCAACCCAGCCATAGACGGGATCGGCATTTGAGACGAGGTCTGCGGTGGAAACCACTCTGGCCCACATGAAGGAGCCGAATACCAGATAGTCGGCCGCGGCAGGAGACTCCCCATCAAGGAAGGGACAATCCTCCAGCTGTCCGCGAAGCGGCGTCAAAGCTGCATCGAGCTGAGCCAGCCCCTTGGCCGGAGAATGGAACTCCTCGAATGTGCGGCCGAAACGCTTTTCCCGCGTCTCGCGGAAATAACTGCGGTCCTTCGGATCAATGGCATTGAGCAGATCCATGATGATGGTACGCATCATGGCCGGCTGCAGGGCACGCTCGGCATAGTGTTTGAAGAAGCGCGCCCTGGCCCCGGCCAAGCCTTCACCAAGGAGTGGTCGTTCGGGGTAGGTGCGATCCAAATACTCCAGAATGGAATAGCTGTCCGTCACGGTTTCGTTGCCATCCACCAGCACCGGCACCTTGTCGTAGTCGGCGAAAGCAAGCGCCTGCTTGTCAGTGAAGCGCCACGCTCGAGTCTCTACATCGAGCCCCTTGTGGGCCAGCGCATAGCGGACACGCCAGCAATAGGGAGAGAAACGCAGCCCTTCGTCGATGCCGCAGAGATCGTAGAGAACCCGTGACATGGCGCCTCCTCATGAACGTTTGATGATAGTCATCGGATATTGCCAGTGTTGCGGCGAGGATGCCAATCTCGAGATGCTTGGCTACGCTGTGGGGGGCGGCTGTCCATTAGTCTAATAACGATCGGCCATGGCTCGTCTTAAAGCGCCAGCAAAAAAACCATAAGCCTCTGTTTTAAAATCATAACAAGAGAAAGAAAAAACAAATGAACAAGAATCAAGATTGGTCTTACCAATTCACCAGAGATGGCAACTTTCTTTCGCTCTAGTATCGTTGCCCACCCAATCGGCTATTTCGGGCTAGTCTTGCCGGGTGGCCCTGCCTGATGCTCCCAAACAAGGAAAATCCGAGGAAACGTCATGACGGATACGACCTTAGCGCTACTCGCCTTTACACCCTTGATACTTGCGGGGGTGTTGCTCATTGGTTTTCGCATGGCGGCCAAGACGGCCATGCCCATCGTTTATCTGGTCACGGCAGTCATCGCCCTGTTCGCTTGGGAGATGAGCTTCAACCGGGTTCTGGCCTCGACCTTTCAGGGCCTGATTCTCACCGCTTCGATCCTGTGGATCATCTTCGGCGCCATCCTGCTGCTCAATACCCTCAAGCACTCGGGCGGTATCGCAGCGATCCGCAACGGCTTCTCGGGTATCAGCCCCGACCGCCGAGTCCAGGCCATCATCGTTGCCTGGCTGTTCGGCTGCTTCATCGAAGGCGCCTCGGGCTTCGGCACGCCGGCGGCCGTCGCTGCACCGCTGATGGTGGCTCTCGGCTTCCCGGCACTGGCCGCCGTGGTCGTGGGCATGATGATACAGTCCACCCCGGTTTCTTTCGGCGCAGTGGGCACACCCATCGTGGTAGGGGTGACCGGCGGCGTTAACCAGAGCGCCATCACCGAGCAGCTGGAAGCTGGCGGCTACACTTGGCTGGAGTACTTCCGCTTGATCTCGGCCGAAGTGGCCATCGTGCATGGCATCATCGGCATACTGATGCCGCTGATCATGGTCGTGATCATGGTCAAGTTCTTCGGCGCCAACAAATCATGGAAAGAGGGGCTTTCGATCACGCCCTTCGCCATCTTTGCCGGGATCGCCTTCGTCGTGCCCTACATGCTGGCAGGCGTGCTGCTCGGGCCGGAGTTCCCGTCGATGATCGGCGCCATGGTGGGTCTGGCCATTGTCGTCCCCGCAGCCCGTCGGGGCTTCCTAATCCCCAAGGACACCTGGGATTTCCCCGAGCGCAGCAGCTGGCCCGACAACTGGATCGGCAAGATCGAGATCAAGATCGACGACATCGCCGGCAAGACACCGCTCTCCACCTGGATGGGCTGGCTTCCCTACGTGTTACTGGCCGTCTTCCTGGTCGCTTCGCGCACCATCGACCCGCTGCGTGAGGCACTCAATGCCTGGACCTTCGGCTGGAGTAACATCCTCGGTGAGGCCGGAGTCTCGGGCAGTCTTGCCCCGCTCTACCTGCCCGGCGGCATTCTGCTGATGGTTGTGCTGGTCACTGCGGTGATTCACCGCATGCGCGCCGGTGAGCTCAAGTCGGCCTTCAGCGAGTCCTCACGGACGATCTTCGGTGCCGGCTTCGTGCTGATCTTCACCATCCCGATGGTACGGATACTGATCAACTCCGGCGTCAACGCTGCCGATCTGGTTTCCATGCCAGTGGCCATGGCGCAATTCGTGGCCGACGGAGTGGGCGATATCTATCCCTTCTTCGCTCCCGCCGTGGGCGGCCTCGGCGCCTTCATTGCCGGCTCCAACACCGCGGCCAACCTGATGCTGGCCGACTTCCAGTTCAACGTCGCACAGCAGCTGGGGCTCTCCACCGCCTTCATGGTAGCCCTGCAAGCCGTGGGCGCAGCGGCGGGCAACATGATTGCCATCCACAACGTGGTAGCGGCATCGGCCACCGTTGGCCTGCTCGGCCGTGAAGGCGAGACCATCCGCAAGACGATCCTGCCGACGATCTACTATCTCGTGTTCGCTGGTGCGATCGCCATGATCGGCTTCTACGTGCTCAACGTCAGCGACCCGCTCATGGAGGTGGGCGCGACGGAACCTGTCGCCATCGAGCAGATGGAGCAGGAGCCTGCTGACGGAGCGGATGAGGAGCCGGCTGAGCCAGGTGTAGCCGCCGACGACGCACCCGAGGATGAGACAGAGCAGGAAGAGTAAGCCTAAGCTGCACTGAGGAGTACGACCGCGCCCCGTGGCATACGCCTCGGGGCGCGGTCTTTTAGCGCTGGTGGCCTAGTCGATTCTTTCGAGCTGGCTCTGATGCTGACGTGCTTTCTCGACGTAGCCTGCAGCGTTGCCCCGCATACCTTCGATGACCTTGTGGTCGAGTTCACGAACCACTTTCGCCGGCGCACCAACGATCAGCGAGTTCGGTGGAAATTCGGCCCCCTCCTTGACCACGGCCCCGGCCGCTACGAGGCAGTTTTCGCCGATCACCGCGCCGTTGAGGATCACCGCCTGAATACCGATCAGGCTACCGTCACCAATGGTGCAACCGTGCAACATCGCCTGATGGCCTACCGTGACTCGCTGACCCACCTTGAGCGGAAAGCCCGGATCGGCATGCAGCACGGCACCGTCCTGTATATTGCTCCCTTCGCCGACCTCCAGTTGATCCGTATCACCGCGCAGCACCGCTTGATACCAGACGCTGGCGTCGGCCTTTAGCGTTACCTGCCCGATCACTTCGGCGCTCTGCGCCACGTAAACACTTTCATGAATGTCAGGACGGTGCTCGCCCAACCGATAGATCGCCATCGTTGCTTCCTCCGTGGTCGTTAGACCGTCGATGCCGCAAAGTCGTTACCGACCTTGCAAAAGTAGTCGTTCACGGCCGCGACCACGCGCTCGATGTCTTTGCCGCTCACGTCCAGGTGGGTAACCAAGCGGGTCACGGGCCCCACTGCAACCAGGATGCCTCGACTCTCGAGGTGGTCTTGCAAGGAACGACAGTGAGCCTCAGGAACAGCCATGAAGACCATGTTGGTATCGCAGGCACGAATCTCCACCTCAGGCAAGGCTCGCAGGCCTTCAGCCAGGCGCCGGGCGTTCTCGTGGTCTTCAGCCAGGCGCTCGACATGATGCTCGAAAGCATGGCGGCATGCCGCAGCCAGGACGCCAGCCTGGCGCATGCCGCCGCCCAAGGTCTTGCGCCAGCGCCGCGCTCGGGCGATGAAGTCGGACTCTCCCAGCAACAGCGAGCCCACTGGCGCACCCAACCCCTTGGAGAAACACAGCGACACGGAGTCGAAACCCTGGCACAGCTCGGAAAGCGTCGACCCGGTGGCGACAACGGCATTGAACAGCCGCGCCCCGTCCAGGTGGGTAGCGAGCCCCTGGCCATGGGCCTGGTCCGTCGCAGCGGTCAAATATGCCTGAGGCAGTACCTTGCCACGAAAGGTATTTTCCAGTGCCAGTAGGCGGGTTCGGGCATGATGAATATCGTCGCCCTTGACCGCGGTACGCAGGATATCCAGCGCCAGGCTGCCGTCGGCCTCGTGAGGCAGTGCCTGAACGCTGATGCTGCCGAGCGCTGCGGCTCCACCGCCTTCATCACGATAGAGATGCGAGTACTCTCCGGCAATGACCTCTTCACCCCGCTGGCAGTGAGTCAGCAGTGCGCACAGGTTGCTCTGCGTGCCCGAGGGGAACAGCAGCGCAGCGGCCTTACCGGCCCGCTCCGCCACGATCTGCTCCAAGGCATTGACGGTGGGATCGTCGCCCCATACATCGTCTCCCACCTTGGCGAGAGACATCGCCTCACGCATGGCCGAGGTGGGCCGGGTTACGGTATCACTGCGTAGATCTATCACGTCATGATCCTCGTCATGAAGAAAGGGGCGACCCCGGTCGCCCCTTTGGGAAAGTAAGACTCCCGTCCCATCAGGCCAACGCCTGCTCCAGCAGACGAGCGACATGGACTGCCTCGCGGCCGGTCCCATCCTGGATCTGATGGCGACAACTGGTGCCATCGGCCACCACAAGAGCTTCTTCTCCGGTCTCGCGGATTGCCGGTAGCAGTGACAATTCCGCCATTTTCATCGAGGCGTCGTAATGCTCTGCCTCGTAACCAAAGCTGCCCGCCATGCCACAGCAAGATGACTCGATGGTTGTCACTTCCAACTCCGGGATCCAACCCAGCACTACCTCCACGGGCCGCAATGCATCGAAGGCCTTTTGATGGCAATGGCCATGCAAGAATGCCTGCCTCGGCAGCGCCTTGAGCTTTAGTGGCAATTCGCCGGCGGCATGAGCCCTGACCAGAAACTCCTCGAACAGAAAAGCCGATTCGGAAAGGGCTCTGGCCTGGGCACCAAAGCCATATTGCAGGAATTCGTCCCGCATGCCGAGCAGGCAGGAAGGCTCGAGCCCGACGATGGCGATGCCACGCTCGACATAAGGTATTAGCGCCTCCAGAGTTCGCCTTGCCTCTTCCCTGGCTTTGTCGAACTGACCCGAGGAGAGGTAAGTCCGACCGCAGCACAGCGGCCGTTCACCGAGCTTGACGTTAAGGTGGACCCGATAGCCAGCCGCCTCCAGTACCCGCTTGGCGGCTCGTGCGTTTTCACTCTCCATGTAGTTATTGAAGGTATCCACGAATAGCACCACCTCACGCATGGCGCTTTCAGGGCTGCTGTGTCGCTCGGCCAGAAAATTGCCCTTGAAGGCGGGGAACGCTCGCTCGCTCGCCAACCCCAATGCCTTCTTTATAGGTCCGACTACGAAGGGTAAGCGTTCCACCGCCCCTAGCATCCTGGAGAAACGACTGGCCCAGGGAGCGTAGCGCGGCATCTCCCCCACCATACGGTCGCGCAGCGACAGCCCCTTGACGCGGACCCGCGCCGCACGGGCTTCGATCTTGAACTTGGCCATGTCTACCCCGGTTGGACAGTCGCGCTTGCAGCCCTTGCACGAGACACACAAGTCGAGCGCTTCCTTGACCTCATCGCTAGCCAACCCCTCATCACCAAGCTGGCCGGAAAGTGCCAGACGCAGGGTATTGGCCCGCCCACGCGTCAGATGCTGCTCATCGCGCGTGGCGCGATAGCTCGGGCACATGGTGCCGGCATCGAACTTGCGACAGTGCCCATTGTTGTTGCACATCTCCACCGCCATGGCCAGGCCGTGGGTAGGGTCGCCGGCACTGCCGGGTTTGCTTTGCTCGCCGGTGAGAGGGTCCCGCTTGACGTTCCAGGACGACCAATCGAAAAGCGGAATAAGCGGAATTCGCTGATAATCGGAAGGGAAGCGGAAGTAGCGCTCATCGTCCATTTTCGGCGTGTCGACGATCTTGCCCGGGTTGAGCAGGTTATGTGGGTCGAAGGCCCCCTTGACCGCCCGGAAAGCGTCGTTGAGGGTCTCGCCGAACTGCCAGGCCACCCACTCGCCGCGGCACAGGCCATCTCCGTGCTCGCCGGAATAGGCGCCCTTGTACTCACGTACCAGAGCGGAGGCCTGCTCTGCGATTTCGCGCATCTTGGCGGTACCGCCACGGCGCATGTCGAGTATCGGCCGCACGTGCAAGGTGCCGACGCTGGCGTGGGCGTACCAGGTGCCCTCGGTGCCATGGCGATGAAACACCTCGGTCAACTTGTCGGTGTATTCGGCGAGGTGCTCTAGAGGCACCGCGCAGTCTTCGATGAAGGAGACCGGCTTGCCGTCCCCCTTCATGCTCATCATGATGTTGAGACCGGCCTTGCGCACGTTCCACAGCGCTTTCTGCTCGGCGGGCTCGGGCATGTCCACTACGCTGCCGGGCAGCCCCAGGTCGGCCATCAGCTCGCTGAGACGCCTGAGCGAGGCGAGCTGGGCCTCGCGATCCTGCCCGGCGAACTCCACCAGCAGTACCGCCTGGGGCCGGGCGATCAGCGCCTTCTCGATCACCGGCCGAAAGGCCGGATTCTCCAGGGAAAGATCGATCATGGTGCGGTCGACCAGCTCCACCGCCGTGGGGTCCAGGGTGACGATGTGCTGGGTGAAATCCATCGCCTGATAGAAGGTAGGGAAGTTAACTACCCCAAGCACCTTGTGCTCCGGCAGCGGCGAAAGCCGGAGCTTGATACGCTGGCTCACAGCCAGGGTGCCTTCGGAGCCGACCAGCAGGTGAGCCAGGTTGACACGCCCGTCCGGATCGTAGGGTTTGGGGTTCTGGCAATCGAACAGGTCGAGATTGTACCCCCCGACACGTCGCAGCACCTTGGGGAAGTGCTCGTGGACCTCCGTGGCCACGCTGGCAGCGATCGCCTTTACCCGATCAGCCAGTGCCCGTACCGGACCGCTCTCAGGCAGGACGTCGAGAAAGCCGAAATGCCCCTCGCTGCCATCGGCCAGCCAGGCATCCACGCCCAGTACGTTGTGCACCATGTTGCCGTAACGTATCGATCGCGAGCCGCAGGAATTGTTGCCGGTCATGCCGCCGAGGGTGCACTGAGCGCTGGTGGAGACATCCACCGGATACCAGAGCCCGTGAGGCTTGAGCCAGGCGTTGAGGTGGTCGAGCACGATCCCCGGCTCCACCACCACGGTGCGAGTCACGGCATCGAACTCTATGACCTGATTCAGCCAACGAGTGCTGTCGATCACCAGCGCCTCGCCCACCGTCTGGCCGCACTGGCTGGTCCCGGCGCCACGAGCCAGGATCGGCACCCGGGCCTCGCGGGCAACCTCCAGCGCCGTGGTCAGGTCCTGCTGATGGCGCGGGATCACTACGCCCACCGGCATCACTTGGTAGATCGAGGCATCGGTCGAATAGCGGCCTCGCGAGGCTCGATCGAACAGCACCTCACCTTCCAGTTCGCGGGCAAGGCGGTTCGCCAGCCCGCTCACCGGCTTGACTCGTGCATCCCGGGACGCGGTCTTGTCCGTCAGAGAGGTCATACTGCCCTCCTCAGCTCAGCCATGGGGGAATATGCGGTGGGATCACTTGGCGTCGAGCGGGTGCTGGGCAAAGTAGTCCAGTGCCGCCAGCACACCGCTGGACTCGAGCGAGACGCCGGCAAGCGTCATGCCCGCCTCGCAGCCGCCCAAGGTGGCGATCAGCGTGAGGTCGTTGCAATCCCCCAGGTGGCCGATGCGGAACATCTTGCCCTTGGCCTTGCCGAGCCCCATGCCCAGCGACAGGTCGAAGCGCTCGTAAATGATCTTGCGCACGGTGTCGGCGTCCACCCCTTCCGGCATCACCACTCCGGTCAGCACCGGCGAGTAGACGGCCGGGTCCTGGCACTGAATCTCCAGTCCCCATGCTTCTACTGCCTTTCGCACGCCGGCAGCCCAGCGTTGGTGACGGGCGAAGACGTGCTCCAGTCCCTCTTCGAGCAGCATGTCGAGTGCCTCGTTGAGGCCGTACATGAGGTTGGTGCTGGGCGTGTAGGGCCAGAAGCCATTCCTGTTGGCCTCGAGAATTTCGTCCCAGGCCCAGAAGCTCTTGGGCATGGATGAATCGCGGCTGGCAGCGATGGCCTTGTCGGAAATCGCATTGAAGCTGATCCCCGGCGGCAGCATCAGTCCCTTCTGGGAGCCGGAGATGGTGACATCCACGCCCCACTCATCATGGCGATAGTCGGCGCTGCAGAGGCCCGAAATCGTATCCACCATCAGCAGCGCGGGATGATTGGCAGCATCGATGGCACGGCGAACCGAGGCAATGTCACTGGTCACTCCGGTAGAGGTTTCGTTGTGCACCACGCAAACCGCCTTGATCCGGTGGTCGATGTCCTCCCTGAGCCGGGCCTCGATCATGTCAGCCTGGACTCCCTGCCTCCAGCCTTCATAGCCCGGCAGGCCAAGGAACTCCGGGTCGAGCCCAAGGCGCTTTGCCATCTTGTGCCAGAGGGTGGCGAAATGGCCGGTCTCGAACATCAGAACTCTGTCGCCCGGCGACAGGACATTCGCCAGCCCGGCCTCCCAGGCGCCGGTTCCCGAGGCCGGGTAGATCATTACCGGACCTTCGGTCTTGAACACCTTGCTGATCTTGTCGAGCAACTCAAGACCCAGGGCGCCGAACTCCGGTCCGCGGTGATCGATAGTGGGCAGGCTCATGGCGCGCAGGATGCGGTCCGGCACCGGTGACGGACCGGGGATCTGCAGGAAATGGCGGCCGGATGGATGAAAATCTAGCTTCAACATGGGTTCTTCCTCTCGTGCATTGTTATTGATATGAGGTGGGGCCTATTTGATGCAGCCCTCTGCTCGCAGCGTGGCGAGTTCATCCGCCGTCATGTCGAGCCCGCCGAGCACTTCGTCGGTATGCTGACCGAACAGTGGCGCTGGGGAGCGTATCTGCGCTGGGGTCGCCGAGAACTTGCTCGGGAAACCGATGGTTTTCATGCGGCCGATGGTCGGGTGTTCCATCTCCTCCACCATGCCCCTTGCCAGATAGTGCTCATCGGCCATCGCCTGGGCGAAGTCGTTGATCGGACCGGCCGGCACTCCGGCACGGTCGCAACGCTCGAGCCAGTCGATCAGATCGCGGTCGGCCATGATCGACTCCAGCAGCGTTTCGAGCTCCTCGACATGCTGACCACGATCGAAATTGGTGAGAAAGCGTGGATCTTCCATCAGCGCAGGGCGCTCCAGTACATCACCGCAGAAACGCTCCCAGGTACGCTGGTTGGCACAGCCCAGCATCAGATAACCGTCGCGGGCCTTGATGGCCTGGTAGGGGGCCGAGACGCGATGGCGCCATCCGGTGGGCTCGGGCACCTTGCCTTCCGAGAAGTAGGCCGCCGCTTCCCAAGTGAACCACGGCAGTCCGCACTCGGTAATAGCTATGTCGATATGCTGCCCCTCGCCGGTGTTCATCTTGTGGATGTAGGCAGCGAGAATGGAGTAGACGGCTGTGATGCCGCCGCCGATGTCATAAACGGCAATGCCGGTCTTGAGCGGGCGACGTCCCGGCTCACCGGTCATCGACATCAGGCCCGACATGCCCTGGGCCACGAGGTCGAAGCCACCCCGGTGGCTATAGGGACCGCTCTGGCCATAGCCGGATATCGAGCAGTAGATGATCCCAGGGTTGAGCGCCTTGATGGCGTCGTAGTCGATCTTGAGCGAAGTGGTCACGCCGGGACGATAGTTCTCGACGATGACGTCGGCCTCACGGGCGAGCCGGTAGAAGATTTCACGCGCCCGCTCATCCTTGAGATTGAGCGAGATGCTCTTCTTGTTGCGGTTGATCTGGGCAAAGCAGGTCGATTCATCATTGACGTAGGGACCCATTTGACGACTGTCGTCGCCACCATTGATCTTCTCGACCTTGATCACCTCGGCCCCCATATCGGCAAGCACCATGGTGCAGTAGGGGCCGGCCATGATCTGTGAGATGTCCAGAACCTTGATCTTTTCCAGGGGAAGCATGGGCCTCACCTCTCTTTACGTTAGTGGCTTGTGCTTGGGCAATCGCGCCGGGGCGCCATGCTCCGTTCAGCGCCCTTTCCATTCGAAGGGCGTCTTGTGCAGAAACTTGTTCACCGCCGCCTTGAAGTCATCACTCATGTAGCAAGCGGTCACCCAGTCATCACTGGCGTCCCGCTCCAGGCGCCGATGGGCCAGCACGCGATTGATCAACGCCTTGCTGGCCTGCAAGGTGAGCGGGGCTCGTCGGCCCAACTGCTCGGCAACCCCGGCCACCTCGGCTTGGATGCAGTCAGGAGCAAATACCGCATTGACGAGTCCTGCGGCGCTGGCCTGTTCGGCGTCGAAAAGCGTGCCCAGCATCAGCACCTCCTTGGCCCGCGCCACGCCCAGCATGTCGATGAGTCGCGAAACATTGGTGATCGAGAGCGTATTACCCAGGGTGCGAGCGATCGGGACGCCGAACTTGAGGCTCGGCGTGGCGTAACGGAAATCACATGCCAAGGCGAGCGCAGCGCCCCCGCCAACGCAAGCGCCCTCCAATAGAGCGATGGTTGGCTTCTCCAAGGCCTCGAGCTTGCCCACCACCGCATCGATGCGCTGTTCGTAGGCAATGGCATCCTGGGGTTCTTGGAAGTGTTCGAACTGCCCGATATCGGTGCCGGCCACAAAGGCCTCGCCGCCGACCCCGTGCAGTACCACAGCATGGATGGCATCGTCTTCGCGGAGACGTTCGCAGTACGCCGAGAGAGCGTCGTACATCTCCCACGTCATGGCGTTACGACTCTCGGGACGGTTGAAGCCAAGCCAGGCCACGCCATCCCGTAATTCAAACAGCAGAGTTTCACCGGTCATCCCACTCTCCTCGTGCCAACCGAATTCAAAATGAATAATGAATTCATTTTAGCTGAACGCATCGCTCCTCCTCATCAGCTGACCCGGCGGGCTGAAACCCGCCGGGCCGCAATCAGCGGTAGAAGAACTCCACCAAGGCCATGGGAATGGCAGGGATGTAAGTCACTAGCAGCAGGATGAAGAGCAACACGGTGATGAAGCCGAGATTCGAGCGAGTCACCGACCACACGTCCGCCTTGGCAATCGAGCAGGCCGTTATCAGCACACTAGCCACCGGCGGTGTCTGCTGGCCGATGGCCAGGTTGAGACACACCACCAGGCCGAAGTGAACCGGGTCGATGCCGGCCGCGCCGACCAGCGGCATGACGATGGGCACCACCAGGATGATCGCCGCCGCCGAGTGCAGGAAAAGACCGATCAACAGAAAGAAAACGTTCAGCATCATCAGGATGGCATATTTGTTGTCAGTCAGGCTGAGCACCGCCTGCGCCAGCTGTTGAGGCATCCGCATCTCAGTCAGGAAGACACCGATCAGCGCCGAGGCCGCTACCAGCAGCATCACCACTGCGGTCTGCTGGCCACCGTCGATGATGGCTTTATAGAGGGTCCGCAGGTCGAGCTCGCGATAGATCACGGCGCTGATGAAGATCGCTGCCGCGACCGCCAGCCCCGCCCCTTCGGTGGCCGTCACGAAACCGCCGAAGATGGAGCCGAGTATGATGATCGGTAACGTCAGCGCCCAGCTGGCCTCTTTAGCGGTCTGCCTGACGCGCTTGAACTGGAAGACCTCCTCCACGGGCCAGTTGTACTTGCGGGCATAGTAGTAGCTGAGCGCCATCAGCCCCCCGGCCCCCAGCAGTCCGGGCACGATACCGGCCACGAAGAGTTGGACGATGGAAGCTCCGGACATGACACCGTAGAGGATCATTGGAATGGAAGGGGGAATGATGATTGCCAGGGAAGCCGATGACGACGTGACCGCCGCGGCGAACGAGCTGGGATAGCCCCGCTTCTTCATGGCCGGAATCAGCACTGAACCGGTAGCGGCCACATCAGCCACCGCCGACCCGGAGATTTCGGCGAAGAACAGCGAGACACCGATATTGATCATCGCCAGGCCGCCGCGAATGAAACCGAACAGCGCCGAAGCGAACGCGATCAGCCGCTTGGAGATCCCGCCGGTGTTCATGATCGCGCCGGCCAAGACGAACATCGGGATGGCCAGCAGAGGGAAACTGCTCGCCCCCTCGAACATCGTCAGCCCGACATTGGGCAGCATGTCCACGCCTTGGTAGACCACGATGGCCACCGTAGCCACGATCGCCAGCGCCACCGCGATGGGGAGTCCCATGAGGATCAGCCCCAGCAGGCCCACTATCATGAAGGGTAAGGTCATGACTGCGCCCTCTTGGTCAGTTCTTCTGCGGTAAAGCCGGCCTTGGCGTTGTCACGCTCGGCCTCAGCGATGGCGTGAGCGATTTCCTCCTCTTCCTGAGTGACGCCTGAGCGCACCTTGGCCAGGTGAGCCGGCATACTGAGCAATTGGGCAAGGATGAACAGTGCCGCTCCGATCGGGATGACCGACTGAGTGAAAGTGAGCGGGACCCAGCGCAGGGTGATGAGCGACATGCCCTGCATCACCTCGAGTACCACCAGGCCGGCCCAGCCCAGCACGGCGAAGAAGCCAATGACCAGAGCTTCCGAGAGGTAGGCGATCGGCATGCGTATATGAACCGGCATCGCGGCAAGCACCCCGTCGACCCCGATGTGACCGCGCTTGAGCGCGGCGAGGGCTCCGGCGTAGTAGGTCAGCCAGACCAACATGATGGCAGCCACCTCGTCATACCAGGAGGGCGTGCGCCAGGCGTAGCGGGTTACCACCGCATAGAGCACCACCAGCGTCAGCGAAACCATCAACACTACCGTGACGATCTCGAGCAGACGCTCCATGATGCGGGAAAGTTGATTCACGGTTCCCATGGCTATCGACTCGTTCAGGGACAGGGACCCCGCGCCACATGGTGGCGCGAGAGTTTATGCTTTCAGCTGCAGGGGCTGTCAGGAGCCGTTACCAAGCTCCAGCACTCTGTCGATCAGCTCCTGGGAACCGGGTACTTCACGCGCAAAGGCTTCGTAGATCGGACCGGAGGCCTCGATGAAGACCGAAGTATCGACCTCGTTCACCTCGGTGTTGGCCTGGCGGATCACGTCGATCAGATCCTCGTCGAGCTGTGCGGCATGCTCATAAACGAAACCCTGCGTCTCCTTAGCCGCTTCGAGGATGATCTCCTGGATCTCGTCGGGAAGGTTGTTGAAGCGGCGGCCGGCGGTGAGATAGGCCGGCGTGTAGACGTGACCGGTAAGGGAGAGGTAATTCTGCACTTCCTGGAAGCGCTGCCCGGCGATCTGTGCCAAGGGATTTTCCTGGCCGTCCATGACCCCGGTCTGCAAGGCCATGAACACTTCCGACAGCGACATCGGTGAGGGCTCGGCGCCGTATTCCTCGAACATACGCACACGCCAGACGCCCTGAGGCACACGCAGCTTGATGCCGCGCAGGTCCTCCGGCGTATTGATCGCGCGCCGATTATTGGTGATGTGACGGAAGCCGTTCTCCCACACGGCAAGGACTCGATAGCCATTCTGCTCGGCCAGCGGTGCCAGGTGCGGCCAAAAGATCTCTTCCTCGACCCGCTTCATGTGGTCGCGATCCTGAATCAGATAGGGCAGCTCGAAGATGCCGAACTCATCTGCCACCGAAGACATGATGGTCGAGGGCAAGGCTAGATCGACGGTACCGAGGCGCATCCGTTGCAATAATTCGGAGTCGGTGCCTAGTTGGCTGGAGCCGAACACCACCACCTCGTAGGGTTCTGGCAATCGCTCATTGACCAGCTCGGCAAAATGATCGGCGGAATCGGCAAATAGCGAATCTGGGCCTCCTACATGACCGAAAGTGATCTCGCGAGCCTGCAGGGGAGTAGAGACGAGCGCGACAGCAGCGGCAACCGCTGTGAGACGTAGCAGATGCATGGCGTGTTTCCTCTTGTTGTAGTCTTGCCCTGTTCCTGGTCGACGCGGCTAGTACTCGGTTGACGCTTCTCGTTCTGCCAGCTTCGCCAGGAGACGCCGAAATAATGAATTCATTATTCTAAATGCGTCTGTAATGAAACTAGACCTGCTTTTCAGCGAATGTCAAGTCGATTGGCATGTTCAGCAAGCGCTTCAGTTGGGCTCCAGTCCGGCGGCGAGCCCAGCCTTACCGATTCCGGTGAGGGCCGCTTTCTCGTCCTCATCCGAAGAAGCGCCACTGACTCCCACGGCACCGATGATGTGCATAGTCTCGTCGAGGATCAGCACACCTCCGGCTACAGGGATGAAATTGCCACCGGAAGCTGCAGCAACACTGGCAAGAAAAGCGGGACGCTCGGCATTGCGGCTGCCCACCACGCCGCTTGCAGCACCGTTGCCGAGCGCGGCAAACGCTTTGCCCTGAGCCACTGGGAAACGCAGCGGCGCACAGCCATCCTCACGCTCGGCTGCCACGACATGACCGCCACCGTCCAGAACCACAGCGGTAATGGGTGGCATCTCCGCGCTACGGGCATAGCCGAAGGTCCCATCAATTATGAGTCGTGCTTGATGTCTGCTGAGCTGAACGCTGCTGTGGAATACCTTACCGGCCATAGGACCTCCTTATTGTTTTAGTTAGCATTGCTCCATCGTCATTCGGCCATGCGATTGGGACGTGGACGACCGCTTGAGGAAAGGCTTTGCATGAATTTTGAATTCATAATACTTTTCTAACTATCTCGTCAACTACGCCTTGTGCTTGAATAGTGACAACGGCGTGTCGTACGAAGAGATTGAGCGGCGTTCACCCTAGCAGGAAGGCCTCCACCGCGAGCGCGACAGGAAGAACAACATGAGTAAGATTCAGCCACGCACTCTGTATCAAGAAGTTGCAGACCGGATCCGGGACTTGATCGAGCAGGGAGAACTCGCTCCAGGGGAGCGAATTTCCGAGAAACAACTGTGCGAAAATTTCGGTGTATCGCGCACGCCGTTGCGTGAAGCACTCAAGGTGCTAGCCTCGGAAGGTTTGGTCGAGCTGTTGCCCAACCGGGGGGCCCGAGTCAAGCAATTGACCTACAAGATGGTCAAGGATACCTACGACCTCATGGGTGCCCTTGAAGGGCTGTCAGGCGAACTGGCCTGTCAGCACATCAGCGACGAGGCCATCAAGGCCATTTGCCAGTTGCACGAGCGCATGCTCAAGCACTATCGCAACCGCGAACTCGCCGAATATTTCCAGGTGAACCAACGCATTCACGAGCACATTCTGCAGGCCTCGAACAACGAGGTTTTGCTGGAGATGTACAATAATCTCAGCCAACGAGTGAAGCGTGTACGCTACTCAAAGAAGATGACGGATGCTTTCTGGCGCCGCGCGGTGGATGATCATGAAGAAATGATCGTTGCCTTGAAGCAGCGCGACAGCAAACGACTTGGGCATGTCCTGCGCGAGCATCTCTGCAACAAACTGGAAGTGGCATCCCTTGCCGGCGTTCTGGACGACGGAGAAGCCCGCAGCGCAGCGAATGCGTAAAAGGCAGCCCTACTTTACACACCGTGAAACGACGGCAGCTTGAGGTGGTGTCACCCCCACTCGCCCAGCCGCATGGCGGAACGCTCCAGGCGTAGATCCTCCGCCTCGATATCACGCAACTGTGCCTCGATGCCATGCAGGTGGTCGAGCGCAGCGCGTCTGGCGGCCTGGGGCTTGCCCTCCATCACGGCGCGGTAGAGGCGCGCATGCTGGCGATTTATCATCTGCCGCGGCTTCTCACGGTGATAAAGGTTCTTGACCGAAGCGAAGACGGAGCTGAGCAGCAGATCGGTGAGCGATTGCAGCGTATGCACCAGCACCGGGTTGTGGGACGCCTGGCATATCGCCAAGTGAAAGGCGTGATCCAGGTGCGCCAGGCGCTCCACGTCGACCTCATGGCCCGACTCCACGTACGTCACCATCGCTTCATAGCGCCGCTGGATCAGCACCTGATCGGCAGGCGTCGCCCGCTCGGCCGCGAGGCTGGCCGACTCCCCCTCGAGCAAAGAGCGCACCTCCAGCAAGTCGAACAAGGTACGCGGGTGATCGCGAAAGAGATGCATGAGCGGGCTGTCATCGCGGCCCGGCACCAGTGCCGCCACCTCCGAGCCACGCCCCTGACGGGTAATGATGATGCCCTTGCTGCGCAATACGCGCAGCCCTTCGCGGAGCGAAGTCCGAGAAACGTCCAGGCGGTCGCAAAGGCGCCGCTCGGAGGGCAGCAGCTGCCCCGGCCGGAATACACCATCGAGTATCAGCCGCTCCAGGCGCGCTGCAACGGCATCTGGAGTACGAATGGGCTGCAGGTGGTCGCTTGAATGGCTCATGCGGCCCTCCAAGAAAGAGAGTTTCGATCAGACCTGGCATAACGAACACAAGCCTGCCATGGTGTATCATGAAAATTATTTCCAATATACAACCGAACAACTGGTCATACCAGTAGACCGCAAGCTGGACAGGTTGGTCGTAAAGGGCGCAAATTAGCCCCCTATCACAATGCAACCGACGCCAAGACTCGCAGTGAGGCGCTTCAATGAACATCCTCTACGACGAACGACTCGACGGCCCGGCGCCTGCGCTCGACAGGGCCACGATTCGCGATAGCCTGGCCAAGGCCATTCCGGACATGCTGCTGTTGCACCGAGAAGAGGACATGCGCCCGTTCGAGTGCGACGGCCTTTCCGTCTACCGAACCCTGCCGCTACTGGTGGCACTACCCGACTCCCTCGACCAGGTGCAGCGCTTGCTCGTGGAGTGCCACCGCCTGGGCGTGCCGGTGGTGACCCGCGGGGCCGGCACCGGCCTTTCCGCCGGTGCATTACCGCTGACGCACGGCGTTCTCCTTGTCATGTCGCGCTTCTCGCGCATTCTCGAGATCGACCCTGAGGCACGTATTGCCCGGGTCGAGCCCGGCGTGCGCAACCTGGCGATTTCCGAGGCGGCATCGCCCTACGGGCTCTACTATGCTCCGGACCCCTCGTCGCAGATCGCTTGCTCCATTGGCGGCAACGTGGCGGAGAACGCCGGCGGCGTGCACTGCCTCAAGTACGGTCTCACTGTGCACAACGTGATCAAGGTCGAGGTCATCACCATCGAGGGCGAGCACATGACGCTCGGCAGCGACGCGCTGGATGCCCCCGGCTTCGACCTGTTGGCACTGTTCAACGGCTCCGAGGGCATGCTGGGCGTGGTTACCGAGATCACGGTCAAGCTGCTGCCCAAGCCCGAAGTCGCCAAGGTGCTGATGGCGAGCTTCGACGACGTGGAGAAGGCCGGCAACGCCGTGGGCGCCATCATCGAGGCCGGCATCATCCCCGGCGGGCTGGAGATGATGGACAAGCTCGCCATCATCGCTGCCGAGGACTTCATCGGCGCCGGTTATCCGGTGGACGCGGAAGCGATTCTGCTGTGTGAGCTGGATGGCGTCGAGGCGGACGTGGACGACGACTGCGAAACCGTGCGTCGCGTCCTCGAGAAAGCCGGGGCTACCGGGATCAAGCAGGCCCGCGACGACGCCGAGCGGGCCAGATTCTGGGCCGGACGCAAGAACGCCTTCCCCGCGGTGGGACGCATGTCCCCCGACTACTATTGCATGGACGGCACCATCCCACGCCGTGAGTTGGCACGTGTGCTCAAGGGCATCAGCGACCTATCCGAACGCTACGGACTGAAGGTAGCCAACGTGTTCCACGCAGGCGACGGCAACATGCATCCGCTGATCCTGTTCGATGCCAACCGCGAGGGTGAGCTGGCAGTGGCCGAGGCACTCGGCGGCGAGATTCTCGAACTGTGCGTCGAGGTGGGCGGTACCATCACCGGCGAGCACGGTGTCGGCCGCGAGAAGATCAACCAGATGTGCGCTCAGTTCCGCCCCGACGAACTGGCCACCTTCCGCGCCGCCAAGGCTGCCTTCGACCCCAGCGACCTGCTCAACCCAGGTAAGAACATTCCCACCCCGGCGCGCTGTTCGGAATTCCGCACCATCAAGAGTGCGGCCAACGACACCGTCTCGAGCGCACTGCGGGGTGACGTGGAGTGACCATGACGAATGCAACGCCCCCCAGGGACCACGACGACAGCGCCGCACTGGCCGAGCGCATCCGCCAGGCCGGCGCCGACGGTACGCCGCTGCGCATCGTCGGCGGCGACACCCGTTATTTCTACGGCCGTGAGGTGGTAGCGAACGTTCTCACGACCCATGAGCACTGCGGTATCTCCTTCTACGATCCGATCGAGCTGGTCGTATCGGTACGCGCCGGCACGCCGCTGGCCGAGCTCGAGGCAACGCTAGCCGCGCAAGGCCAGATGCTACCCTTCGAGCCGCCACGCTACGGCATGGCAAGCACGGTGGGCGGCATGGTCGCCACCGGCCTGTCCGGCCCGCGTCGACCGTGGGCCGGCAGCGTACGCGACTTCGTGCTCGGTACACGGGTGATCAACCACGAAGGCATCGAGCAGCGCTTCGGCGGTGAGGTGATGAAGAACGTCGCCGGCTACGATCTGTCGCGGCTGATGGTGGGCGCCCAGGGCACCCTGGGCCTGATAAGCGAGGTTTCCTTCAAAGTATTGCCACAACCCGGGGCCATTCACAGCCTGCATCTCGAGCTGCCTCTCGACGAGGCGCAGCGGCGACTGGCCGAATGGGGCCGCGAGCCGCTCCCGATCAGCGCCGCGACCTGGCTGGAAGGTGCCCTGCACCTGCGTCTGGAAGGCGGCCCCAGCTCAGTGGCCGCCACCCGTGCACGCATCGGCGGCGACGACCTGGACAACGACTTCTGGAACGCTCTGCGCGACCAGCGCCTGAATTTTTTCACCGCAGGCAGCTTGCCACTGTGGCGACTCTCGCTTCCTCATCGTGCCCCCTCCCTCGAGCTGGCAGGTATCGATGAGCGCGAAATGATCCATGACTGGGCCGGCGCCCAACGCTGGCTGCGCGCCGATCTCGATGCCGAGATCGTGTGCCGCGCTGCCAAGGCTGCCGGGGGGCACGCCACCTGCTACGGCCCGCGCCCCGACGCCGTCGAGCCTTTCACGCCGCTGCCCGAGGTGCTGTTGAAGTATCACCGCAACCTCAAGGCCCAGCTCGATCCCAAGGGGATCTTCAACCCCGGCCGGCTCTACGCGGCGTTCTGAGACGTATCGAGGAGCTCTGATTCATGCAGACCCATTTCACCGAAGAAGCCCTCAAGCAGCCGCACATCCAGGAGGCCGACCGCGTCCTGCGCAGCTGCGTGCACTGCGGCTTCTGCAACGCCACCTGCCCCACCTACCAGCTGTTAGGTGATGAGCGCGACGGGCCCCGGGGTCGCATCTACCTGATGAAGCAGATGCTGGAAAACCCGGACGACAGCGAGAACGTCACCGAACAGACCCGCCTGCACCTGGACCGCTGCCTGACCTGTCGCAACTGCGAGACCACCTGCCCCTCCGGCGTGGAGTACCACAAGCTGCTCGACATCGGCCGCGCCGAGATCGAACGCAGAGTGCCTCGCAGCACCTCCGACCGCGCCCAGCGCTACGCGCTTCGCAAGGCACTGGTGGAGCCCAAGCGCTTCCAGGCGCTGCTCAAGCTGGGCCAGACCTTCAAGCCGTTGGTACCCGGCAAGCTGCGCGACAAGATGCCGCCCACCCCGGTGGATGCCGGCACACGCCCCGATCACAAGCGCCACGCACGCCAGATGCTGATACTCGAAGGCTGCGTGCAGCCGGGTCTCTCACCCAACACCAATGCCGCCACGGCGCGGGTGTTGGACCGCCTTGGCATCGGCCTCACCCCGCTAGCCGAAGCGGGCTGCTGCGGCGCCATCGACTTCCACCTCAACGCCCAGGACGAAGGTCGCGCCCGCGCACGGGCCAACATCGACGCCTGGTGGCCGCATATCGAGAGCGGCGCCGAAGCCATCGTCCAGACAGCCAGCGGCTGCGGCGCCTTCGTCAAGGAGTACCGCGACATCCTCAAGGGCGATCCCGCCTACGCCGAGAAGGCCGAGCGCGTGAGCGAGCTGGCCAAGGATCTCGTCGAGGTATTACGCGACGAGGAGTTGGCGAGCCTGAAGGTCAACGAGGGCCGCCGGCTCGCGTTCCACTGCCCGTGTACCCTGCAGCATGCTCAGAAGCTCGGCGGCGCGGTAGAAAGCGTACTGGTCAAGCTCGGCTTCACACTGACCCCTGTCCAGGATGCCCACCTATGCTGCGGCTCGGCGGGCACCTATTCGATCACCCAGCCGGAGCTTGCCACCCAGCTGCGCGACAACAAGCTCAACGCCCTCGAAGCCGGCAGTCCGGAAGTGATCGTGACCGCCAACATCGGCTGCCAGACGCATCTCAACGGCGCGGGGCGCACACAGGTCAGACATTGGATAGAGATCGTCGACGACGCCCTGGAGAAACACTGAGTCGCTAGTGCACTGCGCATCTTGCGCACGGGCGGTACTCACCTATCGAAAGAAATTGTGAACAAGAGGAAGGAATCATGAAGACCAAACCCGTACTCACGCTGACCGACGTCAACGCCATCCTCGATGCCGCGCAGAAAGAAGCGGAAGCCAACGACTGGAAAGTGACCATCGCCGTGGCCGACGACGGCGGTCACCTGCTCGGCCTGCGCCGCCTCGACGGCGCCCCGGCCATGACCCCCGACATCGCTGCCCAGAAGGCGCGCAGCTCCGCGCTCGGTGCTCGCGAGACCCAGGTCTTCGAGGACATGATCAACGGTGGTCGCAACGCCTTTCTCTCCGCGCCGATGCAGGGCCTGCTCGCCGGCGGCGTGCCGGTGATGGTCGAAGGTCAGATGGCCGGCACCGTGGGCATCTCCGGCGTCAAGCCCGATCAGGACGTGCAGATCGCCAAGGCGGGCATCGCCGCCGTCAGCTGACTCCTGAAAAGGCCGCTCTCTCAATGCCCTGCAGGATAGCTATCCTGCAGGGCATTGTGCTTTCTGTTGGTATCTCCCTGAGTGCCTATACTGAAAGCGGTCTGCTGAACCCATTGCATACGCCAGCACCCTTGGCAGTTGGGCTTGGCCGGTTTCAGTGACAACTCACTTTTAGGGAGCCGCGTGGCCGCTGCTCCATCGAGAGGGTAATTACAATGAAACGAAAGCTCTTAGCCGCTGTGGCCTTCTTCATCCTTGCCAGTCCTGCCTGGGCGGCGACCTGCCCGATGTTGATGGGAGAAATCGACGAAGCGCTAGAAGACGAGGCACTCGTCGCTCAACTCAGCGAGGGCGAACTCGAGCAGGTTCGTGAATTGCGTGAAGAGGGTGAGCAAGCCCATGAGGCCGGCGACCATGCTCGCTCCGAAGACCTCTTGCATCAAGCCAAGGCCATCCTTGGTGTATAAAGAAAAATGCCGGGCGAAAGCCCGGCATCGTACAGCAGAAGGAAACTTCGAAATCATTACTCCCCGGGCCCAGGACAGCGCATCAAGGTGACTTCGTGGTCCTCGCGATCCAGGTAGGTCAGCGTCATCACCTCGCCATCCTCGTCGCCCTCTTCGAGGGACATGCGAATCCGTTCGTCATTCGCAATATCGTCTCCCGGGCAGTCGAGCTGAGCCTCCCAAACGTTGCTTCCTTCTTCCGTCACCTCCATCTCGCAGGAGACCTCAGTCCCTTCGAAACGCGATGGGCCGATGGTCATGGCACGATCTTCTTCGTCGTCGCGCCCGCACAGCGCCGGATCAGGGGCCCAGCGCCCGGCATAGGCAACCGCATCTTCGAGCGAGGGATCGTCCTGAGCCTGTGCCTCGTTGCCACAACCTGCCAGTCCCAATGCGGCACACAGTGCCACCCATCCGTAGTGTCGTAGTTCCATGGTTTCACCTCGACGCTAACGTAGTGTGTGTCAGTACTCGCATCCCTTAGGGTAGACCAACCGAGACGAGTGCCAGCCGACGTGCGCGAGCGGCAACACGGTTAGCCTACTCATGATTTGCACCGCAGGGACAGCTCTATATCATGATGCCTTCCGCTTGCTCCGGGTCATCGGGGCCGGCTCCTGTTCGAGAGACTGCCATGCCGCTGCTCTATTTCCTGGCCCCGCTGGGCGCCGTGCTGATCTGGTCGGGCAACATGACCATCAACCAGCTTACCGTGGGCACCATCGCGCCCAGCAGCATCGCCTTTCTGCGCTGGCTATTGGCCCTGCTTCTGCTCACGCCCTTCCTGCTGCCGTCCGCTTGGCAGCACCGCCATACCATTCGCCGGCAGTGGGCCAAGCTCGCCATGCTGGGTCTGCTGGGCATGGGGCTTTGGCAAGGGCTCGCTTATGTTGCCGCCGAGACTACCTCGGCCACCAACATGGGCATACTCGCCGCCATGGTGCCACTTCTCACGGTACTGCTCAGCGCGCTGATCCTGCGCGAGGCCCCGAGCCTCGGCGGAACCCTGGGTGGGTTGCTTGCCCTGTTCGGCGTGATGGTGCTGCTCGGGCGTGGCGACCCGCTCTCACTGCTTCAGCTCGAGGTGGCCCTGGGCGACTTGCTAATGGTCATCGCCGCCACCTGTTACGCGTTATACGGCGTGATGCTCAAGCGCTGGCCCCTGGACCTGCCCCCTTGGGTGCTGTTGTACGCTCAGGTGGTCTTCGCCGTGCTGTTCCTGCTGCCTCCCTACCTGATGGGGCCGATGACGCCGGTGGATAGCCAGAACGTCTGGTTGATTCTTTACGCCGGTATTCCGGCTTCCATCATCACGACTTATCTGTGGATGCGGGCAATCCGGCAGATCGGCGCCAGCCAGGCCAGCATCTTCATCAACCTGATGCCGCTGTTCAGCGCACTGATCGCCATGGCCTTTCTCGGTGAGAATATCGCTGCGTTCCACCTGGTCGGTGGCGTGCTGGTGCTGGCTGGCGTGCTCATGGCACAAACCCTGACCCAACCTCTCATACGCAGAGCCACGCGCAGCTTATGACACTCGACACCACAGGACTCAATCGGGAAAGAAACTTCTTCACGACCGGACAGTCGCTGTGGCTGTTCGGCTACGGCTCGCTGATATGGAAGGCCGAGTTTGCCTTCCATGAACGTCGTCCTGCGCATATCGAAGGTTGGGCTCGACGTTTCTGGCAGGGTTCTCACGACCACCGCGGCACCCCCGGCGCGCCAGGCCGGGTGGCCACCTTAGTCGAGGCACCCGGCTCGATCTGCCACGGCATGGCCTATCGCATCGATGCCGATGTACTCGGCCCGCTGGACGTACGCGAAAAGAATGGCTACCTACGCGAGCAAGTGACGCTGCATTTCGCTGATGGCGCCCGTACTGAAGGGCTCATTTATCTCGCTACTGAAGACAATGCCGCCTTTCTCGGCGACGCCCCGCTCGACGAGATGGCCTACCAGATCGCCGCCGCACACGGCCCCAGCGGTCTCAACCGCGATTATCTGCTGAATCTTGCCGCGGCACTGGAAGATCTCGGTGCTCAGGACAAGCACGTCTTCGAACTGGCGAAGCGGGCCGGGGACATCCAGGGGGAGAAGAGGAAAAGGTAAAGTCAGGTCAAGCTTGGCCGATAACCCTTCCAGAGCACCAAGCCTATAAATTGGTGCCATCACTGGGGGACCGGCTGTGAAAGAAACCTTGCTGAAAGCCGTTGAGTCGGATCTGAGCCGACCTTGGTATCGCCTGCGTTTCAGTCCCGAGGTAGAGACACGCTTCGAGGCGGATACCGCCGCTCGCCGCAGCCGACACTTGCTGATCGCCGGCATTGTAGCGCTGGTCATTTACGACCTGTACATTTTCAACGACTACGTCATTCGTCCCGAGTCAATGCATTTCTCCGCCTGGGTCCGCTTCGGCCTGATGACTCCCTTGGGAATCGCAGCTCTCTACGGCGT
The DNA here is from genome assembly GCF_020832045.1 of Halomonas sp. Classification (GTDB taxonomy): domain Bacteria; phylum Pseudomonadota; class Gammaproteobacteria; order Pseudomonadales; family Halomonadaceae; genus Halomonas. The sequence continues at coordinate 2,637 of NZ_JAFIFK010000083.1, read as the reverse complement.
ACACCGCGGCCTGTCGCCGGTCATGCGGGAAGCGACGATGTCAGCCACGTTGATCCTGGCCATGCTGTGTTCCAACCTGATCTTCTTTGCCTCCAAGGACCCCTATTCCTTTCTCGATACCTTCTCGTTCGGTCTGATCCTGGTGGCGGGAAATATCCTCTTCTCGTTACGGTTCGGCTTCGCCATCGTATCGTCACTGCTCTGTGGCATCATCATGACGGGCTTCGTGGCGGCTTATGGCTACATGGACAGTGCCGTAAAGATCAACACCATGGTTGTCTTTACCTCGAGCGCCATTTTCACGCTGGTAGCCAACTTTCGCCTGGAAGCCAGCGAGCGTCTCTCCTATCTACTGCTGCTGAGCGAGCAGCTCAGGGCGAGCGAAGCGCTGCACGACAATCAGACCCTGACCAGAATCTCAATGACCGATGCCTTGACCGGCGTGGCCAACCGTCGTCACTTCGACAACATGCTGATCCAGCGCTGGGAGGAGGCAAGCAATGAGCGCACCATGCTGGGTATGTTGGTCATCGACATCGACTGCTTCAAGAACTACAACGACCGTTACGGGCACTTGCAGGGGGATGCCTGCTTGCGTCAGGTCGCGGTGGAAATACAGCGCCATGTCCGCCAGGAGGGCGATCTCGTGGTGCGCTATGGCGGTGAGGAGTTCGTCGTACTGCTACCGAATGCTTCAACCACCTCGGCCTACCAGGCGACTGAGCGTATCCGTCGGGGCATCGAGGCACTTGCCATACCTAACGAAGGCGTCAAGCATTCTCCCGTGGTCACCGTGAGTATTGGCACTGCCGTGGTCCGACCTTCCTCGAGCATGACTCCCTCTTCCCTGCTCCTGCGTGCCGATGAAGCGCTATACCAGGCCAAGCGCGAGGGGCGCAACCTCAGTGTCATCGCAACCTTAGAAGAGGATGTGGAAGCGGTCTGTCCTAGCGAATCCCCGCCCTGAGAAACGACTGCACGAACTGACGCTGGAACAGTAGGAAGGCGACCAGCAGCGGCGCGATGCTGAGCAGCGTAGCGGCACTGACGGTGGCCCAGTTGACGCCGGTTTCCGGCGCCGAGAAGATGCCCAGCCCCACGGTGAGCGGGCGGCTCTCTACCGAGTTGGTCACCACCAATGGCCACAGAAAGTTGTTCCAGTGGTGGCTGATGGAGACCAGGCCGTAGGCCAGGTAGGTGGGCTTGGCCAGCGGCACGTATACCTTGAGCAGGATCGCCATCCAGCCGCAGCCCTCCACTCGGGCCGCCTCCTCCAGCTCGCGGGGGATGGTCTTGAAGGTCTGCCGCAGCAGGAAGATGCCGAAGGCGCTGGCCACGTACGGCAGCCCGATACCGGGGATGGTGTCGACCAGCCCCAGCCCACTGGCGATGCGGTAGTTCTCGACGATCAGCACTTCTGGAAACACGAACAGCTGTATCAGCACGAGCATGAACAGCACGTCGCGGCCGGGGATGGGGAAGCGGGCGAAGGCGAAGGCGGCCAGGGTGCAGACCACGAACTGCGCCAGAACCACGCCGGTGACCAGCAAGAAGGTGTTGAGGTAGTAGCGGGCAAACGGCGCCTGGGCCCAGGCGTTGACGAAGTTGTCCAGCGTCAGCGGTGCGAACAGATCGAAGCGCACCATGTAGGCCGGCGGATGGAAGGCGGCCCAGAACGCATAGAGCAGCGGAAATATCCAGACGATGGCCAGCAGCCAGGCGGCCGTAGTCTCGAGACTTGGCACGCGCACGGCGAAGCGGCCGATGGCGGGGCTGATGGCTCTGTTCATTGGCTGATGGCTCTGTTCATTGATAGTGCGTCCTACGGTCGAGCACGGCGAACTTGAGCGTGGCCACCACCGCCAGCACCAGCAGGATGACTACCGTGATGGTGGCAGCATAGGTGCGGTCGAAGAACGAGAAGGCGTTCTCGTAGACGTAATAGAGCAGCAGGTTGGTGGCATTGTTGGGGCCGCCCTTGGTCAGGATGAACAGGTGATCGACTACCCGCACGGCGTTGATCAGCGCATTGATCAGGACGAACAGCGTGGTCGGCATCAGTAGCGGAAAGGTCACCCGCCAGAAGAAGCTCCAGCGGCTGGTGCCCTCCAGATCCGAGGCCTCCTTCAGCTCAGGCGGTATGCTCTGGAGTGCCGCCAGATAAAAGATCATGAAGAAACCGGCCTCCTTCCAAACCGTCATCACGATCACCGAAGTCAGCGCCACCCCGGGATCACCCAGCCAGTTGACCCCGGAGAGCCCCAACGCGCCGAGCAGCTTGTTGAACAGGCCGATCTGCGGGGCGTAGAAGAACATCCAGATATTAGCCGCGGCGATCATAGGCAGAATAGTGGGCGTGAAGTAGGCCATGCGCACGAAGCCGCGCCCCGGAAGGCGTGCGTTGACCAGCAGCGCCATTCCCAGCGCCAAGGCAATGGAGGTGGGAATGGTACCCAACGCATAGATGAGATTGTTGCGCGCCACCCGCCAGAAGGTGCGGTCCTCCACCAGCATGGCGTAGTTCTCCAGCCCGACGAACTCCGGCGGCGCTCCGCGAAATCCGGGCAGGAAGAAACTGTTGATGAGCGTTGCCACGGTAGGCAGATAGGCGAAGGTGCCGAGCAGCACCGCCGCCGG
>NZ_JAFIFK010000071.1 GCF_020832045.1 Halomonas sp. | reverse complement strand
GGCTGGGGCGCAGCTGTTTAGTTTATTGCTCACTCGCTATAGTCTGTATAACAAAATTTTCAACAACAGCCATACCGAAGAAGGTGCTGCCATGTCAGTACAACAACCCCCCAGAGCAGCAGGCCTGAGCCAGGAGCAGCTGGACGCCTACTGGATGCCCTATACCGGCAACCGCCAGTTCAAGCGCGATCCACGCATCATCGTGGCCGCCGAGGGCAGCTACTTCACGGACGCCGACGGCCGACGCATCTTCGATGCCCTCTCCGGCCTCTGGACTTGCGGCGCCGGTCATTGTCGCCCCGAGATCACCGAAGCCGTCACCCGTCAGCTACAGCAACTGGACTATTCGCCGGCGTTCCAGTTCGGCCACCCCAAGGCCTTCGAACTTGCCCACCGCCTGCGTGGCCTCACGCCACAGTGGCTCGACCACGTGTTCTTCACCGGCTCGGGTTCCGAAAGCGCCGATACCGCACTGAAGATCGCGCGTGCCTACTGGCGCAAGAAAGGCAAGCCGACCAAGACCAAGCTGATCGGCCGCGCCAAGGGCTATCACGGCGTCAATTTCGGCGGCATCAGTCTGGGTGGCATCGGCGCCAACCGCGCGCTGTTCGGGCAAGGCATCGATGCCGATCACCTGCCTCATACCCTGCTCGCGGAGAATGCCTTTACCCGTGGCATGCCCGAAAAAGGCGCCGAGCGCGCCGACGAGCTGCTGGAGCTGATCGCCCTTCACGATGCCTCGAATATCGCCGCGGTGATCGTCGAGCCATTGGCCGGTTCCGCCGGGGTAATCCCGCCGCCCAAGGGCTATCTGCAACGCCTGCGGGAGATCTGCGATCGCCACGACATTCTGCTCATCTTCGACGAGGTCATCACCGGCTTCGGCCGTATGGGGTCCATGACCGGCGCCGAAGAGTTCGGCGTGGTGCCGGACATCATGAACGTGGCCAAACAGCTGACCAATGGCGCAATTCCCATGGGCGCGGTCATCGTCAAGGGCGAGATCTACCAGACCTTCATGGATCAGGGTGGACCGGACTACATGCTCGAGCTGCCCCACGGCTACACCTATTCCGGGCATCCGGTAGCCTGTGCCGCAGCACTGGCAGCGCTGGACGTGCTCGAAAGCGATCGCCTGATCGAGCGCGTGCGGGAGCTGAGCCCCTATTTCGAGCAGGCACTCCACGGCCTCAAAGGCTCACGCCATGTCACCGATATCCGTAATTATGGGCTCGCCGGTGCGCTGCAGATCGAAGCCTACCCGGGCGAACCGGCACGGCGCCCCTACGAGATCGCCATGAAATGCTGGGAAAAGGGCTTCTATGTGCGCTACGGCGGCGACACCATCCAGCTCGGCCTGCCGTTCATCGTCGAACGCGATGAAATCGATCGACTCATCAACGTGCTCGGCGAGGCGATCGGCGAACTGGATTGAGCACGAGAGCGAGCCGGATGGCCATTACCACCGGCTCGAGCACCTGAAAGTGGTAATGGGGCCTAGAGCCCCTTCGGGGCGAAGATGCCCGGGGCGTTGCGCCAATACCCCTTGTAGTCCATGCCGAAGCCGAACACGTATCGGTCCACCACTTCGAGGCTGCAGTAGTCGGCCTTGAGATCCGGTACCGCCTTGCGATCGTGGCGCTTGTCCACCAGAACGGCAGTGGAGATGCTGGCGGCTCCGGCCTCGCGGCAGTAGGCGAGGATGGCGGCCAGGGTCGCTCCCTCGTCGAGGATGTCGTCGACGATCACCACGTGACGACCGGCCATGGGAACCTCGGGCGACACGCGCCAGAACAGCTCTCCGCCGCGGATCCCGCCTCGATAGCGGGTCGCGTGGAGATAGTCGACTTCGAGCGGAAAGCCTAGCCGGGTCAGTAGATGCCCGGTGGTGATCAGCCCCCCGTTCATGACGCAGTAGAATACCGGCAGTTTATCGCCCAGGTCGGCAGTTATCTGCTCGGCCATGCGATCCAGCGCACGCTCTACCTCTTCATGACTGATCAGGCAGTCGGCGTTCTCCATGACATCGCGCATGCTTGCCAGGGACTGATGAAAATCGGCTTCGATTTTGGGCATGAAAGGCTCGTATCAATGAGGTAAACGACGTGAGTGAAGCGGGTCAGAGAGAGGCCATGGCCTCGAGTCTGGCGTGGACACGGCGCCAGCGGCCCAACGCCTCGAGAGCGTCGATATCGGGGCGTGCACGGCCATAGCGCAGGCGCGACGCCCGGCGTGTGGTGCGACCTTGGCAGGCGTCGAGCACTTCCAATGCGGCATTCCGGTCGTTGCAGACCAGCACCATATCGCAGCCGGCATTCAGTGCCGCGAGGGCCCGCTCACCTGGCTCGCCGGCGAAACCCGCCCCGGCCATGCCAAGATCATCGGAGAATATCGTTCCCTTGAAACCGAGCGACTCGCGCAGCAAGCCCAGCCAACTTGCCGAGAACCCCGCCGGGCGCGAATCGAAGGCGGAATAGATGACATGGGCGGGCATCACGCCATCCAGCCGGTGGGTCAGCTCGGCAAAGGGTATCAGGTCGTGCTGGCGCAACTGCTGCAGCGGGCGGTCGTCGATGGGCAGCTCCAGGTGGGAATCGGCCGCGACGCTGCCATGCCCGGGAAAATGCTTCCCCACTGCCGCCATGCCAGCCTCATGCAGCCCATCGATCAAAGCGCCCGCCATGCCTGCCACGGCCTGAGGGTTCGAAGAGAAGCTGCGATCGCCAATGACACTCGAGATACCGGAATCCACGTCGAGCACCGGCGCAAACGTAAGATCGAGCCCGCATGCCGCCATTTCCATGCCCAACAGCCAGCCGGTATCGAAGCACAGCCTGAGGGTCACTTCCGGGTTACCTGCAAAGTCGCGCCCGATACGCCCCATGGCAGGCAGGCGTGTGACTCCCTCACGCAGCCGCTGAACGCGACCACCCTCCTGGTCGATGGCCAGCAACAATTCAGGGCGCTGTCGCCTGATACCATCGCACAGCTCGCGAACCTGGTGCGCGTTCTCGATGTTGCGAGCAAACAGAATGACGCCCCCGACCTCCGGTCGCATGAGCATTTCACGCTCGTCGTTCCGCAGTTCGGTCCCTTCCAGATCTAGCATCACCGGGCCTAGGGTCTGGGTCATGAGCGAAGTCCTGTGGCCATCAAAGGGAGCTGATTCTAGACCAAAGCCGCCCCCGGCAACAGCTATGGGGAGTGGCCGACACGGCTACCGAACATGCTGGAGCGCGAGCGAGCCGGCTGGTTCAATCGTGAAGCCAGACCGGGGTACCCGGCATTGCCACGCCAAAGACCTCGAGCAGGTCATGGTCACGCATGCGGATGCAGCCATGCGAACGCGGCTCCCCCATCGGCTGATCGGGTGGAGTGCCATGTAGATAGATATAGCGTCTCTGGGAATCGACGTCACCACCACGGTTGAAGCCACGCTCGAGACCGCACAGCCACAGAATTCGCGTGAGAATCCAGTCGCGCTCCGGATTGGCCGCGGCCAATTCGGGGCTATAGATCTCACCGGTGGGACGTCGCCCGCGAAACACGCTGCCAGGCGGGAGGCCATCGCCGATGGCAGCCCTGATATAATGCCAGCCGAGCGGCGTGGAACCGCTTCCCTCGCGCTGGCCGGCACCGGCCAAGGCCGTGGATACCGGCCACTCGTTACGTGGCTGATCGCCGAGATAATGAACGAGACATTGTCGACCGATATCGATTTCGAGCCAGCCCCCATCCTGTGGCGGCAGCGTCTCGAGCCTTGGGGTATGCATGTTCAGCTTGCCTTCGAGGCGGGCAATGCCGGCGGCGGCAACGGGGCGTTCATCGCCGCCACCACAACGGGGCGTAAGCGGCGTATCAGGTCGCGCACCGACACATGCTCGTGGTAATCCTTTTCGGCGATATCGCGCAGCGCATCGAGGCCGGAAAGCGTAAAGATCACCGTTCCCAGCATGAAATGCAGACGCCAGAAACGCTCGGCATCGGGCAGCTCCGGCGTCGCCTGACGCACCAATTCGGTGAAACGGGAAAAGACGCTGCCGTACTCCTCCTGAATATGCCGCCTCAGGTGCCCCTGCGCCTGGCTGTATGCCAGACCGAGCAGTTTCATGAACACCTTGAGACTATGCTTTTCCGCGGGCACTTCGAGCACGGTGCGGGCCATGGTTTCGAGCAGTTCCTCGAGGGGAATCGTGCCACCGGCATGTCGCTCCTCGAGCTCGTCGAGGGCATGATGGAAGCGCACGGTGAAGGGGTCGAGATAGCGCGAGAAGACCGCCTGGATGAGGGCCTTCTTGGAACCGAAGTGATAATTCACCGCGGCGAGGTTGACACGCGCCTTGCTGGTGATGGTCCGCAGGGAGGTTTCGGCGAAGCCGCGCTCGGCAAAAAGAACCTCGGCTGTGTCGAGAATACGTGTAACGGTGTCGGTCTGCGCCATGATCAGTTTCCGCTAGAAACAACTGTTTTAAACATTACAAAAGTCTACGTCATTATCTTTCATCCCTCAATGTGTGCGTCTTCAATGTCGTTTAAAACGCGATATCGTAGCTGAGCGGGTTTGGCACAGCGGCTTTTTACTGGATAGACTTCCATGCTGTATACTTGCACAATACCGCAAGACAGCTAACGGAGTTCGCCATGAGCCGTCCCCTAACGTCGCGCCAGCAGAACGTTTACGATTTCATCGTCAAGACCATGCACGACCTGGGCTATCCCCCTACTCGCGCCGAGATCGCCCGAGCCCTCGGCTTTCGCTCGCCAAATGCGGCCGAGGAGCACCTGCGCGCACTGGAACGCAAGGGCGTGATCCGCGTCATCCGCGGCACCTCCCGCGGCATTCGCCTGCCAGCCCAGGAGAGCGATAACGCCACTCCCGAATCAGGTGGCGAAGGGCTGCCGATCATCGGGGAAGTGGCCGCGGGCAGCCCCATCCTTGCCGCCGAACACATCGATCGCTACTGCCCCCTGCCTCCGGACTACTTCACTCCTCGGGCCGACTACCTGCTGAAGGTACGCGGTCTGTCGATGAAAGACGTCGGCATTCTGGAGGGCGATCTGCTGGCGGTACATCGCACCGAACGGGTGCGCGACGGGCAGATCGTGGTGGCACGGCTCGAGGACGAGGTGACGGTCAAACGCTTCCACCGCCAAGGCCATCATGTCGTACTGGAAGCCGAGAACCCCGACTTCGCGCCGATTGAAATCGATCTGCGCCATCAAGCGCTCGAGATCGAAGGCATTGGCGTAGGCGTGATCCGCGGTGGCAGTGGCCAAGCGTTGGGCTGAGAGCTGGCTGCGCTCGGCCGGTAAGTCGTTATGAGCCGCAAGATTCTGCATGCCGACTGCGACTGCTTCTACGCTGCGGTCGAGATGCGCGACAACCCTGCACTGCGGGAGGTGCCGCTGGCCATTGGCGGCACCGCCGAGGGTCGCGGCGTGATCGCCACCTGCAACTACCCTGCCCGCGCCTACGGCATCCATTCCGCCATGCCCACCGCAAGAGCGCTGCGCCTGTGCCCCCATCTCACCTTGCTCAAGGGAGATTTCGACCGCTACCGTGAAGCCTCCCAGCAATTGCTTACCATCTTCCATGAGCTGACCCCGCTGGTGGAACCGCTCTCTCTTGACGAGGCCTTTCTTGACGTAACCGATGTTACCCGCTTTTCGGGCAGCGCCACCTGGATGGCGCGCTGGCTGAAGGAAGAGTGTCTCAAGCGGGTGGGAATCACGGTCTCGGTGGGCGCCGCACCGGCCAAGTTTTTGGCCAAGATCGCCAGTGATTGGGAAAAGCCGGATGGTCTCACCGTTATCGCACCGGACCAGGTGGACCAATTCATCCGCCAACTTCCCGTCACCAAGCTGCATGGTGTCGGTCCGGCTACGGCCAAGCGGCTCGAGGCGCTGATGATTGCCACCTGCGAGGATCTTCAGCACGTTCCACTGGAGCGGCTATTGCAGGAATTCGGAAAATTCGGCAAGCGCCTGTTCGAACTGGCACGAGGGATAGACGAGAGACCGGTGCGCATCGAGCGTGAGCGAAAGTCCGTGAGCGTAGAAACCACCTTCGCCACCGACCTGCCGACCGTTGCCGAGTGCCATGCCCAACTGACGCCCCTTTGGGAGCGGCTCGAAGCTCGCTTGGCTCGTCACGGCCATCCACCGGTAGCGGGCACGTTCGTCAAGGTTCGCTTTGACGACTTCTCACTCACCACTCTCGACAGTCGCGGCGGCGCTCCGGAGCTGCGCACCTATTCGACGCTGATGGAGCAGGCCTGGGCCAGACGACAACGCCCGGTACGCCTGCTTGGGGTGGGAGTCAGACTGGTCCCGGACGACGCCAAGCGACAGCTGAGCCTGCCGCTCTGACATCATTTGGTATCGATATAGCGATGGCTGTCGAAGGTGGCCACCCAGTGAGGGTGGTAGACCATCAAAATACCAAGCAGCATGCCCGTCAGAAAGGCTTCAGAAGGCATCAGCAGCGGCAAGAACAGCGCATACTCTCTTGCCAGATACACCGCTTCGGGATCGCCGGAAGCCAGCATGATCATGCCCAGGCCAGCGAGCCCCGTACCGAGCGTAGCCAATGCCGCGCCGAAGAAACCGCAGACGAAGAGAAACAACATTAGATTGTCAGGCATCAAACGATCCACGATGCGCCATATCGATACTGTGATCACAACCGGTATCACGCCGGTGATCAGCACGTTGACGCCCAAGAGCGGCCAACCCACCTTGCCCAGCAGCACCAGAGAAAGGTTGGCCAACAGGTTGGTCACCAGCGCCATCGGCGCCTTGAAGATCAGCGTGAGCAGCGGCGTCAGCATCAAATGCAAGCTCAACCAGTCGACCGACTGTGCCCTGAGCTGCCACAGCAGAACGACGGCGAGGCTCGCCGCCAGCCATCGATGCTGAAGTGCGCGATCACCTGACAGCGCTCGCCAAGGGAGCTGCGTCAGTCCCACGCCGACGACCGCCAAGGCGAGCGCCCCACAGGCGATCAGCAGCCAGACAGGAAGTACCAATTCGGAAAACGTCATGCCGAACTCCCGCCGGAATCAGGCGAACACCACCGTCTTGTTGCCGTGTATGAGTACCCGGTCCTCAAGGTGCCAGCGCAAGCCACGTGCCAGTACCGCCTTTTCCACGTCGCGCCCGAATCGCACCAGATCTTGAGGCGTATGGCAGTGGCTCACTCTATGTATGTCTTGTTCGATGATGGGCCCGGCATCCAGTTCCTCGGTAACGTAGTGGCAGGTGGCACCGATGAGTTTTACGCCACGAGAGTGAGCCTGATGGTAGGGCCGGGCGCCGGCAAAAGAAGGCAGGAAGCTGTGATGGATGTTGATGACGCGTCCGGCATAGCGCTGGCAAAGCCGCGGCGGAAGGATCTGCATGTAGCGGGCCAGCACCACCACCTCGGCTTCAAGCGCTTCTACGTGGCGCTCGACCTCATCGAAGGCTGCACGCTTGTCCTCGGCCGCCACCGGAACGTGTATGTAGGGCAGGCCGTGCCATTCCACCAGACCGCGCATATCGTCGTGGTTGGAGATGACACCGACAATATCGCCATCCAGCTCTCCTGCCGTCCAACGATAGAGTAGGTCCACCAGGCAGTGAGACTCACGCGAGACCATGATCACGACCCGCGGCCGATGCCGGGTATCACGCAGAGCCCAATCCATGTCGAACTCCCGCGCCACTGGTGCGAAAGCCTCTGTCAGCTCAGCCGCGCTCATACCGATGGAGTCGGCGAGAATCTCGTAGCGCATGAAGAAGCGCTCGGCTTCCAGATCGGAGTGCTGGCTGGCTTCGGTGATGGAGCCGCCGTGCCCCGCAATGAAGCCGGAGACACGGGCCACGATGCCCCGGCGATCGGGGCAGGAAACGACGAGACGATAGTAGTGAGACATGGCCAACCCAGTGCTGGAGGGTAATCGGAAGCACGCATTGTAGCGGACTCGCCAGATCCCGACACACCCGCCCGTGCCGGGCTCGCATTGGAAGGGTGCCGCCGATCCCGTATAGTGAAGACTCACCTGTCTGGTCATGTTTTGCCGATGTCTTCGAATCGCGTCACCATACGTCCCCGCCGCCGCTGCCCGCTCCACTTCCTGCCCTTGGGGGGCTGCGGCGAGATCGGTATGAATCTGGGACTCTACGGATATGGCGAGGACTGGGTCGCCGTAGATTGCGGCATGATGATTCGCCAGGATCTGCCGGACACGCCACTCCAGGTTCCGAGCCTCGAAACCCCCGAGGCGCTTGGCATCCATCCCAAGGCCTTGTTCATTACCCATGGCCACGAGGACCACATCGGTGCAGCGGCCTGGCTGTGGCCCAAGTGGCAATGCCCCATCTACGCCACCCCACTTGCCGCGGGGTTACTGCGCGCCAAGTTCCATGAACGCGGCTTGTCCAGCGACGCCATTCAAGTGATTGAAGCGGGCGAGGCACTGGAGTGTAGCCCCTTTAGTCTTCGCTACCTGCCGCTTACGCACTCGATCCCTGAAAGCTGTGCCCTTTTGATAGCCGCCGGGGAGTACCGCGTATTGCATACCGGTGACTGGAAGCTCGACCCCGAACCGTTGGTCGGTCCGCCAATCAAGAGTTCGACCTTTCGTGCTCTGGCGCCGCTGGATCTGGTGGTGGGCGACTCTACCAATGCTCCCATGCCGGGTCATTCACGCAGCGAGGGCGATGTCGCCAGAGCCCTCGAGCACCGCCTTAGCCAGTGTGCGGGCCGAGTCGTGGTGACCTGTTTTGCCAGCAACCTGGCCCGAGTACTGGCCGTGGCGCAAGCAGCCGAGCGCTGCGGTCGCCGGGTAAGCCTGATGGGCCGTGCCATGGAGCGCATGGTGATGGTCGCCCGCGGCCTCGGCTACCTGGAAGAGATGCCCGCCCTGGTTCCGGTCAGCGACCTTGGCTACCTGCCTCCCGATGAGGTATTGGTGATTGCCACGGGCAGCCAGGGCGAACCACGCGCCGCCTTGAGTCGTCTCGCCCATGGGCGCCACCAGAGTTTCGAGTTGATGGCCGGCGATACCGTGCTGTTTTCGGCCAAGGCCATTCCCGGCAACGAGTATCAGATCGAACGTCTCAAACAGGCACTTGGACGTCTTGATGTGGCGATATGGGATGAGTTCAACCATCCCGAACTGCACGCTTCCGGCCATCCCGCGCAGGATGAGCTGCGCATCTTCTATGACTGGGTAAAGCCGAGACATTTGCTGCCGGTACACGGTGAACGCCGCCATCAGCAGGCGCATCAGGAGCTGGCGGAATCGATGGGTATCCAGGCGCCTTTGGCACCGGTGAACGGCGACCTGATCCGCCTGGACGCTGAAGGATTGAGCCTGGAATCGCGCCACCCCCAGCGTCCTTGCATCGTCACTCAGAACTCCATCTCGCCCCTGCCGGGCCTTGCCGCAGACCGAGGCTCTTCGCGCCACGGCATACTCTACCTGGCGCTTTCGATCGCCTCGACGGGCACGGGCTGGACCCGCATTGGACGCCTGATGATTGATGCCCATGGTGTCAGCGCCATGGACGAAGAAAGTTTTACCGATTGGTTGGACGAGCGATTGGAGGCCATCGCCGTGGAGACGTTGGCCGAACTACGCTCAGCCCTGCAGCCCCAGATCACAGCCTGGATGGCGCAACATCTTCGCCAACTGCCGGATATCCATCTGCAGTTGATTGCCGTTGAAACGCCCGCCTATCGTTGATGCCCCGGCGGAGAATTACCCGCGACTATCATGCCATGATTCAGGCGTACGGAAGGGAGCAACGCCCCATGCTTGCTCCCTTCCAACTTGCACCAAGCAGACCGTATGGACTCTCAGGATCACGAGCCACTGGCATTTTTGGGCGGACGTCCACGCCGGCGGCGCGGCTGCTCTCCCACGAGATCTTCCACGGAGAGACCGGCATCGTTCATGGCCTCACGGATCTCAGCCAGCTTCTTCTCCTTGTCCGCTTCCTCCTGTTTGCGTAGCTTGTCTTCTTCGTTTTTCTGTTCAATGACCTCGCCGATCACATCGGAGAGCTTATGCAACTGTTCCATGCTCAATTGACGAGCAGCGGCACGAGCCACGTTCTTGTTCCGGGCGATGCGCTCCAGGGTTTCGCTGGACATTGGCCTCCTCCATGCAAGAAAAAGACGAGTCAGGCCAGAGGCCCACTCGTCGAAAGTATATGCCGAATCACCCATTTGGCAAGAAAAGCCCTGGCCTATGATAAGCCGAATCACTGAGAAAAAGGACAACGACCTGACGGCTGACGTCGTCTTCAGCCGCCCGTCATGTTCATGAAGCGAACGATCTGGACATCGCCGTCCGTGGTGAAATGGTGACGCTCGGGTTTCAGAGGAAGTGCCTGCACGATAGCGTGCTTGAGCGCATCAATGTCGCCTGGATACTGGCGCAGTACGGCACGCAAATCCACCGAGTGCTCGTTCCCCAGGCAGAGCAGGAGCCGCCCTTCCGCTGTCACTCGCACCCGATTGCAACTGGCACAGAAGTTATGGCTGTGTGGCGAAATGAAACCGATACGACTGTCGCTGTCACTCATGCGGAAATAGCGCGAAGGTCCCAGCGTCGATTCCGTGGTGGGAATCAGCTCGTGTCGCTGCTCTATCGCTGACTTGACTTCATCGCTCGAGCAGAATGTCTCGGCTCGTGAATGGTCGGACACATCGCCAAGCGGCATCTCCTCGATGAAACTGAGGTCGACCCGCTCGGAACGAGCGAACTCGACGAGATCGAGCACTTCGTCATCGTTGCGCCCTTTGAGGATCACGGCATTCAGTTTGATACGTTCGAAGCCGGCCTCACGTGCCGCCTGCAAGCCCTCCAGCACACGCGACAAATCGCCGGTGCGTGTCAGGCGACGAAAGCGCTCTGGGTCCAAGGTGTCGAGGCTGATATTGAGACGCCCCAGGCCTGCCTCGCGAAGGCGCCGGGCCTGCTTGACCAGACCCGCGCCATTGGTGGTCATGCCCAGATCGCGCAGCCCCGGCAGCGCACTCGTTTCCTCGATCAATTGATCGATTCCTCGGCGCACGAGCGGTTCGCCTCCCGTCAGACGAATCTTCTCCACCCCCATTTCGACGAACGCCCGCGCCACCATGCTCAACTCTTCCAGCGTCAGGATCTGCGCCCGGGGCAGGAACGTCATTTCCTCACTCATGCAATATACGCAGCGGAAGTCGCAGCGGTCCGTCACGGAAATACGTACGTATCGGACACGCCTGCCGAAGTCGTCGATCAACGCCGAAGGCAATGTCTCAGGGGATTTCGTCATTCTCGCTCTCCCAGCGGCTGGCATCACGGTGGTCCGATTCACGCTCGGCGACCCAGTAGTCGCCGGTGATGCTGTGCTCCTTTTTCCAGAAAGGAGCACGGGTCTTCAAGTGATCCATGATGAAGTCGCAGGCTTCGAACGCGGCTCTACGATGTGCACTGGCGACCACCACCAATACGATGGGGTCCCCCGGCACCAGCCGTCCAACCCGATGGATGACCCGCACCCCCTGAAGCGACCAGCGAGCTTCGGCTTCCGTCACGATTTCGCCCAGTGCCGCTTCGGTCATGCCCGGATAGTGCTCCAATGTCAGCGCCGTTATATCAGGCCGCTCATTGAAGTCCCGTACCAAGCCGGTAAAACTCACTACCGCACCGATATCCGAACGCCCCGCAAGGAGCTGTTGCTGTTCATGGCCGGCATCGAAAGACGCCTCCTGCACTCTGATCATGCGCTCAGCCTCCCGTCACCGGCGGGAAAAAGGCCACCTCATCGTCATTGGTGATTGGCGTCGGATCCAGTGCCATGACTTGATTGACGGCACACAGCACCCGCCCTTCGGTGAGCCGAGCAAAGCGAGGGTCGCGCTTTACCAATGCACTCTTCAAGCCTCCGACATCGGTACTCGGTAAGCTGTCCAGCGGCAGAGTGAGATCGGCTACACCCAATTGCTCGCGCAGTTCGGCAAGAAATTTCACACGTACGCAATGCGAGTCGATACCGCAACGGCTCCCTACCGAAACCTGCCCGCTAGCACCCTCGCCGGTCACGATAGGAGCCGCTGCCGGGGCCCCCTGACGCTGGTAGTCACCCGACTTCCCACCGCGCTTGGCATCGAGATGGATGGCGCCGATCTCCATGTCCTTGTCGACCGCCTTGCACATGTCGTAGAGCGTCAGGCAAGCCACCGAGACCGCGGTGAGCGCCTCCATTTCCACGCCGGTGCGGCCATTGAGGCGGCACGTGGCGACGACGTCGACACACGAGTTCACTTTATCCAGATGGAAGTCGACGGTGACCTTGGACAAAAGTAACGCATGGCAAAGCGGGATCAGCTCATGGGTACGCTTCGCAGCCTGGATGCCGGCAATACGAGCCGTGGCCAATACGTCTCCCTTGGGCAGCCCGCCCTCGCTGAGCAGCTCCAGGGTTTCGGGCTTCATCCGTATGTATCCCGAAGCGGTAGCTTCGCGGCGACTTTCCGGTTTGTCGGCGACATCGACCATATGGGCCTCGCCGCGCTGGTTGAGATGGGTCAGACTCATGTAAGACAGCCTCGGAATCGGTTGGGCAATTGTCTGTTCAAAGCGTCAGTTCGTAGAATGGCTCGCATCACGAGGCATCCGTTCGGCGGGCCAGCGGGCCGGCCAGGTGGCCACCCAGGCAGCAATGGCATCCAGGTCGCCCAAGTCGAGCCAATCGACACCGTGCGGCACGTCCACACGGGGCTCGCTCGCCACCGCCTTGACCCACGGGTCCTCGGCCACGCGCAGCGTCTTGCCGAGGGCTTCACGGTAGAGCTCCAGCTTGGGCAAGGGCCAAGCTTTGAATCCCTCTACCAAAATCAGATCGGGCCGCTGGCTGCGCACCACCTCGATCAACTGGGTCAGGTCGGCTTCCTGGCGTTCAGGAGTTTCCATCATCATGGCCCACCTGGCCCGCGACGCAACCAGCATCGGGGTTGCGCCCGCCTGACGCAGCCGATGGCTGTCCTTGCCAGGCTGATCGACATCGAACTCGTGGTGGGCATGTTTGATCACGGCCGTACGCAGTCCTCGCGCGGCAAGTCTCGGCAACAAACTTTCCAACAGCGTGGTCTTGCCAGTGCCGCTCCAGGCAGCGATCCCCAGCAGCGGCGGCAGTGAATCGTCTAAGCCAAGCGCGGCGTGCTTCGAGGTCGACATCAGACTCGGCTCTCCTCGTTCGGGCGCATCTCCAGGCGCCGCTTGTCATCTTCACTGTTCAGGTTGATGAACGCTTCGGGGCAATCGCTAAAATCCACGCGGGTCCAGGCATGACGATCGACCCAGTGGCGAACCTTACGCTCCCCTGACGCCAAAGCGTCTTGCAGGTCGCTTAGCAGGGAGCGCTCCAGCAGCATAACGACGGGGTGCAGGCGTTCGCCATCGTGAGCCATGGCAATTCTGTGGCTGCCGACGCCCGCCGCCATACGCTCCACCAGGTCATCGGGTAGAAAGGGGGTATCACAAGGAACGACCAGGATCCAAGGCGTGGCAGCGGCCTCCAGACCGCTGGCGATACCCATCAGCGGCCCCTGGTAGCCCGATTCCCGGTCGGCCACGACACGACCGGCCAGATCACGATAGGTTTCCAGGTGGCGATTGGCGCTGATCAACACCTCGGCCACTCGGCCGACGAGTCGCGACTGCACGTGGCTGACCAGTGAGGCACCCTGAAACGGCTCGAGCCCCTTGTCGCGCCCGCCCATACGCCGCCCCTGGCCTCCCGCCAGTATCAAGCCGGTCACATCGGTCAGTGGGGTCAACATGGCGTTGTCGGTTCGATTGGACATACCCCCATGATGCCTCAGGCGGCACGCCGCTACCATGACGCTGAAACAAACCTGGGCGCACAATGATCGCTATCATCTTATCCAAGGCGCCCTTAGCGGGTATCATGTGTCAAACAAATCGAACGAATCTGGGCCTGATATATGGAAGGATTTGATGTAGGGACACGTCTGCGCGACCTGCGCAAGACGCGAAAACTGTCCCAGCGTGAGCTGGCAAAGCGCGCCGGCGTCACCAACAGCACCATTTCACTGATCGAGCAGAACAGCGTAAGCCCTTCGGTCAGCTCCCTGAAGAAGATCCTCGACGCCCTGCCGGTATCGATCAGCTCCTTCTTTGCCGGCGACGAACCCTCATCGCCACGGGCTTTCTATCCTGCCGAAGAGCTCACCGAGATCGGCGATGGCTATCTTTCCTTCCGGTTGGTGGCGGCACGTCGACCGGATCGCAGCATGTCGATCATCCATGAACGCTACCCTCCCGGCGCGGATACCGGCGACGATATGCTCGAACACGACGGGGAGGAAGGAGGTGTGGTGGTGGCCGGCGAGATAGAGCTCACCGTGGCCGGAGAAGCTCGCCTGCTGCGCGCTGGAGACGCCTACTATTTCGACTCCCGCCTGCCCCACCGTTTCCGCAACGTGGGCGACGAGGAGTGCACGATCGTCAGTGCCAACTCCCCGCCGACCTTTTCGGAAGGCGGCAGGGAGCTGCACCACACCTAGGCTCGTTCGGTCAGGGCATCATTCCTCTTCAGCCCTGGGCAGCAACCAATTCAGCACGATGCCAACCAAGGCGGCCAGGCTCACACCTTGCAGAGTGAACTGGCCACCGCCGAACTGCATGCCGCCGATGCCGAACACCAGGATCAGCGATACCACCACCAAATTGCGCGGTGCGGTCAGTGAGTGGCCGGCGCGCACCAGAGTATTCATGCCCACCACGGCAATGGAGCCGAACAGCAGAGTCATGATGCCGCCCATCACCGGGCCGGGAATGGTCTGCAGCAGTGCACCGAGCTTGGCCACGAAAGCCAGCGCGATGGCGATACAGGCCGCTACGACCATGATCTTCGGATTGAAGGCACGGGTCAGCGTCACTGCTCCCGTCACTTCGGAGTATGTGGTATTGGGCGGCCCGCCGAATAGCGCCGCGGTAGTAGTGGCCAAACCATCACCCAGCAGCGTGCGCTGCAGTCCCGGCTTTTCCAGGTAGTTCTTGCGCGTGACCGAGCCGATGGCCACCATATCGCCGATATGCTCGACGGCAGGCGCAATGGCCACGGGGATCATGAACAGAATGGCCGCCCAGTGAAAGCTCGGCGCCGTAAAGCTGGGGATTGCCAGCCAGGCAGCCTCCCGCACTGGTGTGAAGTCGACAACGCCCATCAGCAGCGCCAGGACATAGCCCGTCACGATACCGCCCATGATCGGCACCAGCCGCAGCAAGCCGCGGCCGAAAACGGCAAGCACCAAGGTTACCACCAGACTCACCATCGACAGCACGATGGCCTGGCCGTAGCCGATGTTAGCGCTGGTTTCACCCGTCGCCATGCTCACCGCCACCGGAGCGAGCGCCAGGCCGATCACCATGATCACCGGCCCTACCACCACTGCCGGCAGCAGCCGATGCAGCCAGGCCGTACCCTTCAGGCGAACGGCTTGAGAGATCGCCACATAGACCAGCCCCGCCGCCATCAGCCCACCCATGGTGGCCGATACGCCGAAACTGGCCACCGAACCCTGGATAGGAGCAATGAAGGCAAACGACGAGGCCAGAAAAACCGGCACCGTCACCTTGGTCACACCGTGAAAGATCAGGGTGCCTACACCGGCGGTGAAGAGCGCCACACTGGGGTCGAGCCCGGTCAACAACGGCACCAGTACCAGCGCGCCGAAAGCGACGAAGAGCATCTGCGCCCCGGTCAGCAAGATCCTGGGCAAGGATTCGGTAGGCGTCTGCGCAGCCGCCACGTGATCGTTCATGGGTCGTTTCCTTCTCTTGTATCGTTCGTGGAATCGAAGGCATCCTGCCCAGAAAAACGCCCCTGGATCGCGGTCGCAGGGGCGTTTAAATCATATCGAGTGGCTTATCTCGTGCCGAAAATCTTGTCTCCCGCATCACCTAGACCCGGCACGATATAGCCGTTCTCGTCGAGGCGTTCGTCCACGGCGGCAGTGTAGATCTCGATATCGGGATAGGCATCCTGCACCCGCTTGATTCCCTCGGGGGCGGCTACCAGCACGATCACTTTCATCTGCTGGCAGCCGCGCTCGCGCAGCATGTCCAGCGTGGCCACCATGGTGCCCCCGGTCGCCAGCATGGGATCGATGACGATGGCCAGACGCTCGTCGAGCTCACCGGCGAACTTGGCAAAATAGGGTACCGGCTCGAGGGTCTCCTCATCGCGATAGAGCCCCACCACGCTGATGCGAGCACTGGGGATCAGGTCGGTCACCCCATCGAGCATGCCAAGACCGGCGCGCAGAATCGGTACGATGGTCACCTTTTTGCCCTTGAGCAGCTTCACCGGAATCGGCTTGCCGCTCCAACCGTCAATCTCCTGCTCCTGCAGCTCGAGGTCCTGGGTCGCCTCATAGGTCAACAGCTTGGCCAATTCCCCGGCCAGCTCACGAAAGCTCTTGGTGCTGATGCCGGCTTCGCGCATCAGGCCGAGCTTGTGCTGGACCAGCGGATGTTGAATGGCATGGACGCTCATGACGGACCCCTTGGCGTGTTGGAAAGTGGCGGCTCTCACCGCAATGACGTGACGCGGGCATTTTACTCTTATCCCGGTGCGAGGTTAAGGCAGCCAAAACCCCTCACTCATGGCGTTTCCGGCAGCTGCCAGTCGATCGCTTGGCGCCCGTTGGCTTCGAGAAATGCATTGGCCCGTGAAAACTGATGATTGCCGAAGAAGCCACGGTGCGCCGAGAGTGGCGAAGGGTGCGGCGACTCCAGCACCAGGTGGCGCGACGTATCGATCAAGGCCTTCTTTTGCCGTGCGTGGCTACCCCATAGCAGAAACACGCACGGCTCGGCATGGGCATTGATGACTTCGATGGCGCGGTCGGTGAAGACCTCCCACCCCTTGCCACGGTGCGAGCCGGCATTTCCCTGCTCCACCGTCAGTGAGGTGTTCAGCAGCAGCACGCCCTGGCGAGCCCAGGTCTCGAGGTTGCCATGATTCACCGGCCGGCAACCTATGTCGGCAGCCAGCTCCTTGTAGATGTTTGCCAGTGAAGGCGGAACCGGAACCCCCGGGCGTACCGAGAAGCTCAATCCATGGGCCTGATCGGGTCCATGGTAGGGATCCTGACCCAGCACAACGATCTTGACCTGCTCCAACGGCGTCAGCTCGAAGGCCCGGAACCAGTTCGAAGAGTGCGGATAGATCACTTTTTTGGCGGCCTTCTCGGCGGCCAGGAAATCACGCAGCGCCTGCATGTAGGGGGCATCGAACTCGTTCCCCAGCCAGCGCTCCCAGCTTGCGGGCAATGGACAGCTCATGATTCGCTTCCCCTCGCAAACGCCTAGCGTTTGACCTGATCGACCAGCGGCTCCACGTAAGCCACTCCCATGTCCCACGGAAACTGGATCCAGCAATCCTGAGCCACCTCGGTGAGATACTGATCCACCAAAGGCCGCCCTTCCGGCTTGGCGTAGATGGTGACGAAGTGCGCCTTGGGCATCATTTCACGCACCTTGCGTGCCGTCTTGCCGGTATCGACCAGATCGTCCACCAGCAGCCAGCCGTCGCCGTCATGCTCCACACCCTTCAACGTTTGCAGGCCGCCCTGCTCCATGTGGTCGTAGCTGCTGATGCAGACGGTATCGATCAGACGCACGTTGAGCTCGCGAGCAATCAGGGCCGCAGGGATCAGGCCGCCACGGGTTATGGCCACGATGCCCTTGAAGTCGCGCTCGACCAGGCGGTGACACAGCTCGCGCACGTCGCGATGAAGCTGATCCCAGGAAACGGTGAAGTGTTGGTGGTAACGGGCGTTGCTCATGGCGTTGTCATTCATCCTCATTGAAGGAGCAGACTGCAAAGACACTGAAGCCGGCCTCGCGAATCTTGCTCGACCCGCCGATATCGGGCAGGTCGATGATGGTGGCGGTTTCCACCACTTGCCCGCCCGAACGGGTGATGAGCTTGGCAGCGGCCAGCATGGTGCCGCCGGTGGCGATCAGGTCGTCCATGATGAGTATCCTGTCGCCCTGGCGGAACGCATCGGAGTGCAGCTCCACCTCGGCCTGACCGTACTCAAGCGTGTAGGTCTCGCTGATGGTGCGAAACGGCAACTTGCCCTTCTTGCGTACCGGCACGAAGCTGCAACCGAGCTCATAGGCGACCGGCGCACCGATGATGAAGCCACGAGCATCGATGGCGGCGATCGCATCCAGCTCCATGTCCTGGTAGCGATGCACGAAGCTGTCGATCAGCTTGCGAAAGGCCGAACTGTTCTGCAGCAGCGGGGTGATATCACGAAAATTGACCCCTTGCTGCGGCCAGTCGGGGACGGTTCGGATGACGGACTTGATGTAGTCGCCGTAAATGCTCATCGCAGCTCTCGGTGAGGAAGTGTCAGTCTAGGAACAGGAATTTCAGTACGAACAGGATCGCCAGTACCACCACGGCCGGGTTGAGATCCCGGAAACGGCCGGAAAGCGTCTTGATAGCAGCGTAGCTGATGAAGCCAAGCGCAATGCCTTCGGCGATCGAGAAGGTCAGCGGCATGGCCAGCGCGGCGATCAGTACGGGCGCGGCGTCGGTGGGGTCGTCCCAATTGGCGTGCGCCAGGCTGCCGGCCATCAGCACCGCCACATAGAGCAGCGCTCCGGCAGTGGCGTAGGCCGGTATCGAACCCGCCAGCGGAGCGAAGAACAGGCTGATCAGGAACAGCCCCGCCACCACCACGGCGGTCAAGCCGGTGCGCCCGCCCGCTGCGATACCCGCCGTGGACTCGATGTAGCTGGTAGTGGTCGAGGTACCCAGTGCAGCGCCGGCCATGGAGGCACCACTGTCGGCCATCATGGCGCGATTCAGCCGCGGCAGCTTGCCGTCCTTGTCGAGCAGGCCACCCTTGTGGGCAACCCCAACCAGGGTACCGGAGGTATCGAACAGGTCGACGAACAGGAAGGCGAATATGACGCTCAGCATCGCCACGTCGAGAGCGCCCATCAGGTCCATGGCCATGAAGGTCGGCGCGATGGAAGGCGGCATCGACATCAGGCCGCCATACTCGTTGTGCCCCAGCACCATGGCCAATACGGTCACACCGAGAATGCCGATCATCACCGCCCCGGTAATCTTCAGATAAGCCATGGCAGTGATGACGAAGAAGCCCAGCAGCGCATAGATTGCCGCTGGCTGAGAAAGATCGCCGAGGGCTACATAGGTGGCCGGATTGGAGACTACGATGCCGGCATTCTTGAGTGCGATCATGGCCAGGAACAAGCCGATACCGGCGGCGATACCAAGGCGCAGGGAGAGCGGAATCGAGTTGATGATCCACTCACGCACCTTGAATATGCTCAGCAGGAAGAAGCAGAAGCCGGAGAAGAACACGGCACCCAGCGCCGCTTCCCACGTGTAACCCATGCCCAGTACGACGCCGTAGGTGAAGAAGGCGTTGAGCCCCATGCCGGGCGCCTGTGCGATGGGATAGTTGGCCCACAGCCCCATGACCAGACAGCCGACCGCCGCGGCCAGACAAGTGGCGACGAATACCGCGCCATAATCCATGCCGGCTTCGGAAAGAATGCTGGGGTTGACGAAAATGATGTAGGCCATGGTCAGGAAGGTGGTGATCCCGGCGATGACCTCGGTCTTCACGCTGGTGTTGTGTTCTGTCAGCTTGAAGCGTTTTTCGAGTACGTTCTTCATTTGTATTTGCTTCCTGCGCACAAGGGCTGGCGTTCGGCCAGGGGCGAGAAAAGCCGCACATGGTACCCAAAGGCTGGCGGTGATGCGAGGCCCAGCAAGGATACGCAGTGCGGCCGGTTCGCTCTGTATAAGCAAACTCTGCGCCAGACGCCAGCGCAGCTACCAACGAAGACTTGACGAAACGGTTGTATGAACCGTTTCTCAAACACCGCGAGCCGCCAGCACGCGCTCTACGGACTCGACGATGGCTTGGGTTTGAGGATCGATTTCGATATTGACCCGGTCACCGGGCACACGGTCAACCAGGAGAGTACGTTCCAGGGTTTCGGGAATGAGATCGACGCAGAACTGAGGGCCGCGTGAGGCCGTGGCGGGTCTCGTCGCCCCGATCGTCAGGCTGATGCCATCGACCCCGATATAGCCCTTGTCGAACAGAAATCGGCCCAGGGAGTGAGGCACCTCGAACCACAGGCGGCGGTTGTTGGGCGCCTGATCGAGCTCAACCAGTTCTGCCATGGCCATCACATGTCCGGACATGGCATGACCGCCTATCTCGTCACCGAAGCGGGCCGCGCGCTCGATATTGACGCGATCTCCTTCGCGCAATGCACCAAGATTGGTCACGCGCAAGGTTTCACGCATCAGGTCGAAGCTGACACGCTCCCCGTCGATGCCGGTGACGGTGAGGCATACGCCGTTATGTGCTACCGAGGCACCCAGCTCGAGCCCCTGGCGCAAATGCTCGGGCAGGCTCACGACATGAGTGCGAAAGGCCTCGGCTTCTTCGATGGCGACGATCTCGGCCGTGCCCTGAACGATGCCTGTGAACATAGTGACTCCTGCGCGGCTCCCTGAAGCGGGAAAGACATTGGGAAGAGTGGAACGCAGTGTAAGAATTGGCTGGCGCGCCGTCCATCATAAGCGAGCGCGCCTCAGCGCCATCGACCAGAGATATCCATGGAATTTCTTCCTCTAACAGCAATATCTTCTGTTAAACGAAGCGCACAAGACGACCTTTCACCAGTCGCGTTGACACCCTACGTCTTTGGCCCTAATATGCCGCCTCACATTTCAGGCGCCGATTTGTACCCGGCTTGCGGGCGCCCACGATGAGGACAGAGAACCGTCGGTTCGATGCTCTCATCGTGAAGTGCAGCTAAAAGGGTGTGTCCAGCGTTGATGGCCACCCGTCAGGGTGGCCTTTTTTTTGGTCTCGGCTCTGCCTGCACGCGCCTCACCGGAACGGCCGTAGGATGCCAGATGATCACGCTACGTAACGTCTCCAAGATTTATCATCTCGATCGCCCCCGAGCCCGGCTGCCGTTCGTTTCGCAACGACATACCGCCCCCGGGCGCACGATCGAAGCGCTGAACGAGGTGGACCTGCACGTTCCTGCAGGCAGCATTCATGGTGTCATCGGCCTGTCGGGTGCCGGCAAGTCGACCCTGATCCGCTGCGTCAACATGCTCGAACGTCCTACCAGCGGCAGCGTCATCGTCGACGGCCAAGAGATGACCGCCCTCTCCTCGACCCAGCTCAACCAAGCTCGCCACCGCATCGGCATGATCTTTCAGCATTTCAACCTGCTGACATCGCGCAATGTATTCGACAACGTCGCCCTGCCCCTGGAACTGATGGGCATGAAGCGAAGCGCCATACGCGAGCGCGTGCTGCCGCTGCTGGAACTCACCGGCCTCTCCGACAAGGCCCGCCAGTTCCCGTCGCAGCTTTCAGGCGGCCAGAAGCAGCGTGTGGCGATAGCCCGAGCGCTGGCCAGCGAACCGCGGGTATTGCTGTGTGACGAGGCGACATCGGCACTGGATCCACAGACCACCGGCTCGATCCTGACACTGCTGCGCGACATCAACCAGAAGCTTGGGCTGACCATTCTGCTGATCACCCACGAAATGGAAGTGGTGAAGACGATTTGCCATCGCGTCAGCCTGATCTCGGACGGCAGACTGGTAGAGGAAGCCGAGGTCGGCGATTTTTTCACTGCACCACGCACCCGTCTCGGCCGGGAATTTCTCAACGACTTCCTGCAGCTGGAGCCCCCCAAGGCGCTGGTCGAGCGGCTCGAAGAAGCGCCCGGCGAGCGTACCCACCCGGTGGTACGCCTGGCTTTCTCCGGCGACGCGGTGTCGACGCCGCTGATCTCGCGATTGGCACGGGAGTGTGGAGTCGACGTCAGCATCCTGCAGGCCAAGGTGGAGTCGATCCAGGAACGTACCCTGGGACTGATGATTGCCGAGCTGCTCGGTTCCCCCGAGCAGACTCGCCGTGCCATCGACTATCTCGAAGCCCATGATCTTCACGTGGAGGTGCTCGGCCATGTCCAGCGCGATGATTGACCTGATCCTGAGGGCGACTCTGGATACCCTCTATATGGTGGCGGTTTCAGGCACCCTTTCGGCCCTGCTCGGCGCACCGCTGGGCGTGATGCTCTACGTCACCCGCCCGCGCCAGATACTGGCACGCCCGCTGCTCAACAAGATCCTGGGCATGGCGACCAATATCGGCCGCTCCATTCCTTTCATCATCCTGATGGTGGCGATCATTCCCTTCACGCGCATGATCGTCGGCACCTCGATCGGCACCAACGCCGCCATCGTGCCGCTGACCATCGCCGCCATTCCCTTCGTCGCCCGCCTGGTGGAAGGCGCGCTGAACGAAATACCGCCGGGCCTGGTGGAAGCCGCTCAATCGATGGGCGCCACCCCGTATCAGGTCATTACCAAGGTGCTGCTGCCGGAAGCCCGCGGCGGCATCATCACGGGCCTGACGATCACCGTCGTGACCCTGGTGAGCTACTCGGCCATGGCCGGTGCCGTGGGCGGCGGCGGCCTAGGTGACCTGGGCATCCGCTACGGATACAACCGCTTCAACCCCACCGTCATGCTGATCACCGTGGCCATCCTGGTGGTCATGGTGCAGGGCTTCCAGAGCCTCGGGGACCACCTGGTACGTAAATCGGATCGCAAGTGACGTAACACCCAAGGAGAACGACCCAAATGCAAGCAACCCTGACCCGCCTGCTCGGCGCCGCCACCCTGGCAGGCGCCACCCTGATCGCCGGCTGCGGCAACGACGACGGCGCCGCCGAAACGCGCTCGATCAAGGTGGGCACCATGTCCGGCCCCGAGTCGGAAGTGATGGAAGTCGCAGTCGCCATTGCCCGCGAGCGCTACGATCTCGAAGTCCAGATCATCGAGTTCACCGACTATGTATCCCCCAACGCGGCTCTGGCCGACGGCAGCCTGGACGCGAACGCCTTCCAGCATGAACCGTACCTGCGCAGCATGATCGATGATCGCGGCTATGACCTGGCCGTCGCCGGGTACACCTTCGTCTATCCGATCGGCGCTTACTCCGACCGCCACGACAGCATCGAAGAGCTGCCCGAGCGCGCCATCATCGCCCTGCCCAACGACCCGACCAATGGCGGCCGTGCGATGATCCTGATGCACAACGCCGGCTTGATCGAGCTGGACGACCCCGAGAACCTCGAGGCGACCCCGATCAATGTGATCGAGAACCCACAGGGCTTCCGTTTCCGCGAAATCGAAGCTGCCCAGCTGCCGCGCGTGCTGCCCGACGTCGACCTCGCCTTCATCAACAACACTTTCGCCCAGCCGGCTGGCCTGCGCCTGGACGAGGCCCTGATTCAGGAAGGCGCCGAGTCACCTTACGTCAACCTGATTGCCGTGCGTGCAGGCGACGAGGAGCGCGAGGAGATCCAACAACTGGTCTCGGCCTATCAAAGCGATGAAGTCGCCGCCAAGGCACTGGAGCTGTTCGACGGCGGCGCGGTTCCCGGCTGGCAGTAATGCGGCCAGGGGAGACGTGACGACGACGGGCCGGCGCATGCGTCGGCCCGTTGGCGTTTCTGTCACGCTTGAATCTCGTTTCAGGAGACGACATGACACATCCCGACTATCCCCTGCTTGCCCGCCAGCTCGAGGCCCTGCTCGATACTCGCGACTGGCTGGTCAACAGCGCCCAGACCTGCGCCTTCATCATGCAGCAGGTGCCCAATCTCAACTGGGTGGGGTTCTACCTGCAGCGCCACCCCGAGCTACTCACCCTCGGCCCCTTTCAGGGCAAACCCGCCTGCAACCCGATACCCTTCCACAAAGGCGTTTGTGGAGCCGCTGCCAGGAGCCTGCAGTGCCAGCGCATCGATGACGTGCATGCCATTGCCGATCATATCGCCTGCGATGCCGACTCGAACGCCGAACTCGTGATACCGGTGCTGGTGGAGGGTTCCCTTTGGGGAGT
Source organism: Halomonas sp. (assembly GCF_020832045.1). GTDB lineage: Bacteria > Pseudomonadota > Gammaproteobacteria > Pseudomonadales > Halomonadaceae > Halomonas. The sequence goes on along the minus strand of NZ_JAFIFK010000071.1, from coordinate 70,630 downwards.
GCTCGATCTGGATAGCCCGCTCGTGGGCCGGTTCACGGCAGCCGACCAGGCCGGCATCGAAGCGCTGGTAGAGATCTTCGTGATGAAAAGCGATCTGTCTGGCTTTGCGTTCGGGCAATGAGGTCGAGCGGAAATGAAAACGCCCCTTGGCATTCAAGCCAAGGGGCGTTTTGCAATCTGGTAGGACCAAGCGGATTTGAACCGCTGACCTCCACGATGTCAACGTGGCGCTCTAACCAACTGAGCTATGGTCCTGTAAAGCGACATACGGCGGCAGAGTCTGGTAGGACCAGGCGGATTTGAACCGCCGACCTCCACGATGTCAACGTGGCGCTCTAACCAACTGAGCTATGGTCCTGCTGCTTGCCGTATTCTGGCAATTCATGCCTGCCGACGCTGCTATTGAGCCGCGCCAACGGATGCATATCTTACCGATATCACTGATTTTTGCAAGCCTCGTCCTCAGCTTTTTACGCGCTCCACCGCCTCGAGCCAACCTTGATAGAGCCGCTCGCGTTCGGTCTCCGGCATGCTCGGTATGAAGCTGCGTTCGCAGCGCCATAGCTCGGCGATCTCCCCCAGATCTCGATACCAGCCGAACTGAAGGCCCGCCAGGTAGGCGGCACCCAGCGCCGTCGTCTCGAGGACCGTCGGTCGGTCGACCTGCACGCCCAGCATGTCGGCCAGGAACTGGACCAGCCACTCGTTGGCCACCATGCCGCCATCGACACGCAGCGTCCCGGGCGGCACACCCATGTCATCACTCATGCAGCTCTGTAGGTCGCGAGTCTGGTAGCACACAGCCTGCAGGCCGGCGGCAACGATTTCGGCGATCCCAGTATCACGCGTCAGACCGAATATCGCCCCCCTGGCCTTGGGGTCCCAGTGAGGCGCACCCAACCCGGTGAAGGCGGGCACCAGGTAGACGCTATGGCCGTCGCGAGTCTGCTTGGCCAAGGCCTCCGTCTCGGCGGCATTCGTGAACAGCTTCAGCCCATCCCGCAGCCACTGCACGGCCGCGCCGGCCACGAAAATGCTTCCCTCCATGGCGTAGGTGGTCTTGCCATTCAAGCGATACGCCACTGTCGTCAGCAGGCGGTTGCGCGACGTGGCTGGCTTGGCCCCGGTATTGACGATCATGAAGCAGCCCGTGCCATAGGTGCTCTTTCCCGTCCCCGGTTCGAAGCAGGCCTGGCCCACCAGAGCCGCTTGCTGATCGCCCACCACCCCCCCGATGGGAAGTTCGGCGCCCAGCCACTGTGCTTCGGTGGTCCCGAAATCGTCGCTGCTGTCGAGCACGTCCGGCATCAGGCTGGGGGGGATGTCGAAGAGCGCAAGCAGCTCGTCATCCCATTTCTGGGTGTGGATGTTGAACAGCATGGTGCGCGAGGCGTTGGTGGCATCGGTGGCATGGACGCGCCCGCCGGTGAGACGCCAAAGCAAAAAGGTGTCTACCGTGCCGAAGGCGAGCTCACCGCGTGCGGCACGTTCCCGGGCGCCTTCGACGTTCTCCAGCATCCAGGCAAGCTTGGTTGCGGAAAAGTAGGGGTCGATCAGCAGCCCCGTGTGCGACTGCACGAGTTCCGCATGCCCTTCGTCTCGCAGCTGGCGGCAGAAGTCCGCCGTACGCCGATCCTGCCAGACGATGGCTTTGTAAAGAGGCTGACCGGTTGCCCTGTCCCACAGCAGAGTGGTTTCACGCTGATTGGTGATGCCGATGCCGGCTATGTCACTGAGTGCAACGCCCGATAGATCGAGCACTTCCCGGCATGTGGCGAGCACGCTCTCCCAAATGTCCTGGGGGTCGTGCTCGATCCATCCGTCCTGAGGAAAGTGCTGCGGAAATTCGCGTTGCGCTACGCGGATTACATGGCCGTCGCGATCGAAAAGGATGGCGCGGGAGCTGGTGGTGCCCTGGTCGATGGCAAGAAGGTAGGCGGCCATGAGTCATCCTGTCATTGTATGTTCGTTTATGATCACCAAGAGTACTCGACTATGTTCGCAATGCTTTACGACTTTCGTTGAATACTGTTTCGATCGTCTGCCGCAAGCGTACCGAATCGCTTACACTCGACTGGATCGAAAGGGAGCCGTCATGAACCAGCAACAGCGCCAAGATGCCATCGTGGAGCTGGTACGCCGTCAGGGCTATGCCAGCATCGAGCAGTTGACCGAACACTTCTCCGTCACTCCGCAGACCATACGTCGCGACCTCAACGCCCTGGCGGAAGAGGGTATGATCCGTCGCGTCCACGGTGGCGCCGGACTCGAATCCAGCACGGTGAACACGGCCTACAGCACGCGCAAGAACCTCAATCTCGAAGCCAAACGACGCATAGCCAATCTGGTGGCCAGCCATATTCCCGATCACGCCTCGCTGTTCATCAATATCGGCACCAGCAACGAGGTGGTGGCAGAAGCACTGCTGGATCACCAGGGGCTCGAGGTGATCACCAACAATCTCAACGTCGCCGCCATTCTCCAGCACAAGGAGGACTTCAACGTCATCATCGCCGGTGGGCAGGTGCGTTCACGGGATGGCGGCATCATCGGTGAGGCGACGATCGATTTCATCAATCAGTTCAAAGTGGACTTCGGCATCATCGGCATCAGCGGTATCGACGAAGATGGCGCGCTGCTCGAATTCGACTATCAGGAAGCGCGCGTGGCTCAAGCCATCATTCGCAATTCCCGCCAGGTCTACCTGACCGCCGACCATTCGAAATTTCATCGCAACCCCGTCGTTCGCCAAGGCAACATTGCCCAGCTCGACGCACTCTTCACCGATCGCCAGCCGCCTGAACGTATCGTTCACCTGATGCAGGTGAATGAGGTAGCGCTGTACATCGCCTGACCCTTCTGCAGGAAATCCCCTTCGCCGATGAAAAATGTCGGCACCTTCGCCATCGCCCTTGATGTTCGCTTTCGATTGCTCTATGTTCGTTTTCAAACATGAACTGTTTGAAAGCGCAGCTCAACGCTGGCGAAACATCGGAGCCTCTCCCCTCATGGCGCATAACCACCTACTCGACATGTTCATCATTGGCGGTGGCATCAACGGCACCGGTATCGCCAACGATGCCGCCGGGCGCGGGCTTGCGGTCAGTCTCTGCGAACAGGGCGACCTAGCAGGCGCCACTTCCTCGGCCAGCAGTAAACTGATTCACGGCGGCCTGCGCTATCTCGAGCACAATGAGTTTCGCCTCGTGGGAGAGGCCTTGCGCGAGCGCGAAGTCCTGCTGCGCAAGGCACCTCACATCATCTGGCCGCTACGTTTCATTCTTCCGCATCGCTCTCATCTGCGGCCTGCCTGGATGATTCGCACCGGTCTGTTTCTTTACGACTACCTGGGCAAACGCAAGACGCTGCCTGGCTCGCGTGGCGTTCGCTTCGGTACCGACTCACCGCTGAAGAACGACATCATGCGCGGATTCGAATATTCCGACTGTTGGGTGGATGACGCACGCCTGGTCGTGCTCAATGCCCTGCAGGCTCGTGAGGGTGGCGCGGAGGTGCTCGTGCGCACGCGCTGTACCGGCGCGTCGGAGGAAAACGGCATCTGGCACATCGAGCTGGAAGACGTGCGAAGCGGCAAGCGTTTGGTACGCCATGCACGCACCCTGGTCAACGCCGCCGGCCCCTGGGTAGAGCGTGTGGTACGTGAACAGGCCGCACGCAGCTCTCGCTACAGCATTCGCATGATTCAGGGCAGCCATCTGATCGTGCCACGGCTCAATGGCGACGAACGGGCCTACATTCTGCAGAACAACGACCGCCGAATCGTCTTCGTGCTTCCCTATGAAGACGATTTCAGCCTGGTCGGCACCACCGACCGCCGCTATGAGGGCGACCCTGCCCAAGTGGCCGTCAGCGAGGAGGAAGTCGATTACCTGCTCGGCGTGGTCAATGCCCACTTCAACCGGCAGCTGGATCGGCGCGACGTGATTGCCAGCTACGCTGGGGTGAGGCCGCTGTGCGACGACGAGTCGGCGGATCCCTCGGCCATGACCCGCGACTATACCCTGGCGCTGGACGAGCAAGGCGCCCCGCTGCTGTCGGTATTCGGCGGCAAGATCACCACCTACCGCAAGCTGGCCGAGGCCGCCTTGAAACAGCTCGCGCCCGCCCTGCCCGGTATGGGGCCGAGCTGGACGGCCGACGCCATCCTGCCCGGAGGCGAGATAGGCAATCAGGCAAATTTCATGGCCCGGCTGCTACACGACTTTCCCTGGCTTGGTGAGATGCGGGCGCGCCGCTTCGCCCGCAGTTATGGCAGCCTGTGTCTACGTTTCCTCGCCGGCACCCAATGCGAGCAGGACTTAGGCGAGGATTTTGGCGCCGGTCTGACCGCCGCCGAAGCCGATTATCTCGTCGACCATGAATGGGCAACCACCGTCGAGGACATCCTGTGGCGTCGCACCAAGCTCGGCCTGCGCCTGACACCGCGCCAGGTAGAGCGTTTGAGCACCCATGTCGAAACCCATCGTCAAGTACTGGCGGCGTGATGGCGACATGCCGTAGGCTGAAGGAGGAATGACCGAACGGCCTAACAGGGAGCCACCATGCCCTTCTTCCAGCTCGCGCTTGGTGGCTTGGTCGCGCTCCTGCTCTTTGCCACCGTCATTGCCAAGTTACCACTGCGCTGGTGGTGGATACGCGCCTGCGAATTCCCCCGGTTGCAGTTGGCTTCGGCCGCTCTGATTGCCGCGCTGCTCGCCTTACCTCTCGGTCCACCCTGGGGCTGGTTCCTCTCCGCCACTGGCCTGCTGGTCGTCGCCCTGCAGGCGCGCTTCATACTTCCATGGACCCGCTTGTGGCCAGTCCAGGTCAAGGATGCCGAACCGGGACAGTCTGCACCCTGCATCTCGCTGCTGATCGCCAACGTGCTGACGCCGAATCGGCGTGCCGCTGAGTTGATTGCACTCATTCACCAGCACGAGCCCGATCTAGTCCTGACCCTCGAATCGGATGCGTGGTGGCAGAAGCACCTCGATAACGGTCTCGAAGCGGCATGGCCGCACAGCGTCAAGATTCCCCTCGACAACCTGTACGGCATGCATCTTTATTCACGCCTGCCGCTGAGCGACACCCGCATCGAGTGGCTGATCCAGGACGATATCCCCTCCATCCATACCGACGTCACGCTCGAAAGCGGCGATACCGTGCGCCTTCATGCGCTGCACCCGCGTCCACCCGCCCCGAACGAGAGTGAAGAGACGCTGTGGCGCGACGCCGAGCTGCTCCTCGTCGGCCAAGCGGTCCATCGCGACCCGATGCCCACCATCGTGGCCGGCGACCTGAACGATGTGGCCTGGTCACGGACCACGAGGCTCTTCTGCCGCATCAGCGGCATGCTCGACCCGCGCCGCGGGCGCGGCATGTATAGCACCTACCACGCGCGCTACCCGCTGTTGCGCTGGCCGCTCGACCACATCTTCACCACCGAGCACTTCACCTTGGTAACACTGGAAAGGCTGCCATACATTGGCTCGGACCACTTCCCCATCCTGGCCTCGCTCTGCTTTCGCCCCTCGCGTAGCGATGAACACGACACCCCCGAAGCCGCTAGCGAAGAGCGCACATGGGCACAATCGACCATCAGCGAAGCCAGCGTTCGCGAGCAGAAGACATAGCGTTGCGTCAGCCTGGAATGCCGCCCTGGGTCAGGCTTGCCGGGTCCAGCAGACGTTCAAGCTCCTCGCGGCTCAAGTCGGTCTGCTCTTCGGCCACATCGATGATCGGGCGCCCGGCCTGATAGGCCTGCTTGGCAATGGCTGCCGCAGCGTCGTAGCCAATCACTCCGTTCAGTGCGGTCACGAGAATCGGATTGCGCGCCAAGGGGCCGGCCAGTCGATCCTCCCTCACACGGAACGTGGCAATGGCTCTCGCACCCAGAAGACGAGCCGTATTGGCCATCAGCCCAATCGAGGTCAACAGGTTGTAGCCGATCAGCGGCAGCATCACGTTGAGCTGAAAGTTGCCGCTCTGTCCCGCCACGGTAACGGCGGTATCCAGACCGATGACCTGGGCGGCAGCCTGGGCCGCCGATTCGGGAACCACCGGATTGACCTTGCCCGGCATGATCGAGCTGCCCGGCTGGAGCGCCTCGAGCTCGATCTCGCCAAGGCCGGCCAGCGGCCCGGAATTCATCCAGCGCAGGTCGTTGGCGATTTTCATTACCACACAGGCCAATCCCTTGAGCTGGCCCGACAGCTCCACGGCAGCATCCTGGGCTCCCAGGCTGGCGAAGAAGCTATCGTTGGGCGACAGGGTTAGCCCGGTCTGCTGACTCAGTTCCTGAGCCATGCGGTCGGCGAACTCGGGATGCGCATTGATGCCGGTGCCTACAGCGGTACCGCCCTGCGCCAGACGCGAAAGCCTGACCATGGCGCTGTCGATGCGCTCGATCGCCTGGCCGATTTGGCTCGACCACCCTCCCAGCTCCTGTCCCAGCCGTAGCGGCATGGCATCCATCAGATGCGTACGCCCGGTCTTGACCACCCCGTCGAGCTCGAAGGCCCGCTCGTCGACGGTGGCACGCAGTTGCACTAACGCAGGCCGCAGCTGCGTGGTGACTTCCAGCGCAGCGGAAAGATGGATCGCAGTGGGGATGACGTCGTTGCTCGACTGCCCCATGTTGACGTGATCGTTGGGTCCCACCTTGAGATCGCCACGACTAGCGAGGCGGGCAATGACCTCATTGACGTTCATATTGCTGGAGGTCCCGGAGCCGGTCTGGAAGACATCCACCGGGAACTGATCGTCGTGCTTGCCATCGACGATCTCCTGAGCAGCGGCGATGATCGCCTTGGCACGCTCCTCATCGAGCAGGCCCAGCTCCCGATTGACGTTGGCCGCCGCCAGCTTGATGCGCGCGATGGCGTGAATGAAGGAAGCCGGCATCGCTTGACCCGATACCGGGAAGTTCTCCACCGCTCGCTGGGTCTGAGCGCCATAAAGAGCCGAACTCGGCACCTGAAGTTCGCCCATGCTGTCGCGTTCGATTCGATGTTCGCTCATTTCATTCCCTCGTAGTTTCGTCCTTTCTTAACCATGGTGCCAAGAGACAAACCGTGCAAGCCATGGCGTAGCCCATGCGCCTTATGTGAATGTCCGCCCTGACTGATATTTATCAAGTTTGCCGCTTATCCCCGTGCAATCGAGTTGGAATGTGACAACTATCGTTGTCGCGCCATTACCCGCCTCCTAAGATCGCTTCGCCTACCCACTCATGGCACTAACGACAACGGCCCGGCTCGGGCAGAACACGCGGACAATATCTTTCATGAACAAGAGCCATTCCTTGCTTCTATTGCCTTATGAGCAGCTGACATTAGCCAATGCGCATGAGGCAGCCGAGCTTCAGCGCTATCGTCGGCTGACCCTCAGTTTTCTGCCAGTAGCGCCTCAGACGAGTCGATTGATGGCGACTCTGGGACTGCAGTGCGAGAAGCGTCTCGACACGCTGCGACAGACCGCCGCGCTGTTGGAGTTGGAAGCCTGCGTCAGCAAACATCCTTTCGCCCCGCCCAACTACAGCATGGCCCAGCGGCACTTCTTCGTTGTCGACCACAGCATGGCGAGCGAGGTCATCGAACAGACCGTACGTACTGCGGTCGAGTCGAAGAACTTTTTCGAATGGCTGCTGAATACCAACGCCACTCCGGAATTGCATCAGCCACTGGTTGACTTCGTCAGGGAAAAAGAGGGTGAGAGCCGTGTCCTGCTCGAACACTGGGAGCAGCACCGAACGCCCAGTCTCATGCAGCGGGCCTGATCGATCAGAGTGACTCAAGGCCTCTTCTGACGCCTGCCAGTGGAAGAGGCCAGCCGCTCGAGTCGAGCGAGGTCAAGAAGATGATAATCACGACCCTGTACCTGCAGCAGTCCCTGGGCCTGGAAAGCCGAAAGCATCCTGCCCACGGTCTCCTGAGTCAGCCCCAGATAGCTGCCGATCTCGTTGCGCGACATGGGCAGGCGAAATTGGCGCGGCGAATATCCCCGACGCCGAAAACACGACGATACGGTCATCAAGAAAAACGCCAACCTCGCTTCGGCCGTGCGAGACAACAGCTGATGCAGGCTCACTCGTTCATCGTGAATGGCGCGGCTGATATTGCGCTGGAGATGGGTGCGCAGCTCGGGCAACCGCTGCATCAGCGCCTCGAACCGCCCGAAAGGAAGCTTGCAGAGCGTCGTCGTTTCCAGCGCGATGACAGAACCGGGATAGCGACCCCGGCCTATGGCATCGCAGCCGATGATATCGCCGGGAAGCCAGAACGCCGTCAGCAGATTCTCGGACCCCTCGACTGCAGTTTCTTGTTTGAGGGCTCCGCTTCGTACCGCATAGAGACTATCGAACGGCGCCTCCTGCCGGCAGAGCACATCACGCTTTTCCAGTCGGATGGGGGGGAAGACCATTTCGTCGAGCAGCGTTACCTCCTCGGACGACAACCCTTGTGGAATGCACAGTGCACTCAGATAGCAAGAGAGGCAGCTAATGGCCTCCGGCTTACCACCATGTCCATGACTGCCATAGCTCGACATAGTCGGCACTCCACTCCATGGGATAGAGACATTATAGAAGCCCGACGCGCCCAGGCAGTTTGAGTTCTTTCATGCTTCCCTTGAAGCGAGGCCAAAGTGGTTGCGTCAATGTCATGACAAAAATCATGCTGCACAGAAGGTTACAGCTGCCTAGTGTTAACGCTGCAACGCGCAGGCAAAGCGACGCCTCTGGAAAAGGGACGCGTATCAAAAGGGAACCTAGCCATGCACAAGACATTCTGGATGACGTCTGACATTCTCAGCCAACTCAATCCCAATGCAGGCATGCTACTGGTACGTAGCCTCTGGGAATATTGTCCCGAACAGATGTTCATATTGCGGGTAGAGGGGCCGAGCGAGTTCGTGATCGAGGCCATGAACCCTACGCGGCAAGCCGTCCTGGGTGAGTCCGCCGCGCTCATTGGCAAACCCATCGAGCAGTTGGTCCCCGCCTCGGAATGCCAGGGCGTCGTGGCTCACTTACGCCGTTGTGTGGAGACGCGCTCCCCGCTTAGCTACGAGGAGAGCTGTGGCTATCATGAGCTGAACGGTGGCTCTCTCCACGCCCATTGGCAAACCCTGCTGATTCCTATCAGCAACCAGGAAGGGGTCGTGACCCATGTGTTCGGTATATCGCGGGACCTGGCCCTGATGTCGCCTGGAGTCGGCAGTGGCGGCTCTCAGTTCTGCGAGCTGGAACAGCGCGTGCATGAACGCACGGCGGAATTGCTCGCGGCCAACGAGAGGCTGACCTATCTCGCAAGCCACGATCACCTGACCGGCACCTATAACCGCCGCTACCTGCTGGAAATGGCCGAGCTGGAGCTCAGACGCGCCTTTCGTTACCAGCAGCCGATGTGTCTGTTGATGCTCGATATCGACTACTTCAAGGAGCTGAACGACACCCACGGCCATCTGGAAGGCGACGAAGCGCTGCGCTGTTTGGCACGGACGATCATGGCGACCGTACGCGAGTGCGATCTCGTTGGCCGCTATGGCGGCGACGAATTCCTTATCCTGATGCCTGAAACCACCGCCAGCGGTGCCCAGGAATTCGCCGAGCGGCTGCGTATCACTCTCAGCCAGACGACACGATTGACAATCAGCATCGGCATCGCCTGCCTGGAGCCGGGGGACGATCTCGTCGTCGACCTGATCGATCGCGCCGATAGCTTGTTGTTGCAGGCCAAACGTAACGGACGCAACCGCATCGAGTATGCTGCGTAGCAACGACAAAGGCTCACAAGAAAGCGCTGCATTGGCTTACAAAAGAATATTGCAGCGCAAAAACAACTTTGTTATGTTGCATTGCAGCAGAACGGGTTTCCCGTTCGATACCAACGTGAAATCCGGAGATTGCCACATGATGAAATCATTCAGCTTCGACACCAAATCTTTTGAGGCGATGATGATCGGCCCGGCTCGCGCCTACGCCGCCCTGAGCATCGACTACACCTCAAAGCTACTCGGCACCCAGCTCGAGTCCGCCAAGGCCTACGCCGATACCAGCCTGGCCCAGGCCCGTGCGCTGCTCGACGTACGCGATGCCGATGGTCTGCGCAGCTATATCGAAGGCCAGCAGCAGGTCGCCAAGGACGTGACCGAGCGCTTCAAGAGCGATGCCGAGAAAGCCGTCTCTCTGCACCAGGACTTCTTCCAGCAGAGCCAGAAGCTCGCCGAAAGCAGCCTGCAGCAAGCTCAGAAGACCGCATCGAGCCAAGCCGCCAAGGCCTGACACCGCGGTACCACTTCGACGAAAGGCCCGCCTGACTATGTCCGGCGGGCCTTTCGTCTGTTGAGTGCTAAAGCGCTGTGCCGCCAGGTTTTCATCGTTTATGCTCAAGGCGCACGGGCACAGCAATGAGGATGCATGCGAATGAAAGCCTGGTTACCCGTGGCCCTGCTGGGCCTCACCCTTGCCGGCTGTCAGATGATGGAACCGAGTCCACCACGCGAAGGAATCGAAGTCATCGATATCGGTGAGCCGCATCGACCCGATGCCGAAAGACCCGATATGGAGCGCCCTGCCCCGTCGCCGGGACGCATCGCACGTCAGGTGGCCTTTCCTGCAGCAGAATATGCCTCGCTGCCAAAAGCGGGCACCGCCGCCATCAGTGGCAGGCTGAGCATGAACGGTGCGCCCGGCGCAGGAGAAACCATCTCCGTGGCGCCCGTGACGACCTACTCCGCCGAAGCCGCCGAGCATGCGCTGGCAGGCCAAGCGGTCGAGCCTGCCGACCCCCGCGCGCGGGAATATACCCATACGACGCGAACCGACGGCAATGGAAACTTTACCCTGCAGGGGCTTCCCGCCGGGGAATTCTATCTCTCGGGAAGCATGGTCAATCCTGCCAACGGTCAACGTCAGGTCGTGCTTCGCCAGGTCTCCCTGCGCAATGGACAGCGACTCGACGTCAACCTGAGCCGCTGAGCCAAGCTACCAGCCCAGCGCCTGCTTGACGAAAGGGATGGTCAACTTGCGCTGGGCGGATAGCGAAGCGCGATCGAGAACGGCGAGTTCTTCGAACAGATCGTCGAGCCGGCGCGAACCGCGATGCAGGATATAGCGTGCCACTTCGTCGGGCAGCTGCATGCCGCGTATGCGAGCGCGCAGCTGCATGGCCTGCAGTCGCTCACTATCGTCCAGCGGCTGCAAGTGGAAGGTGACCCCCCAAGTCAAACGCGAAGCCAGGTCGGGCAACTTGACCGGCAGCTGGCGCGGCGCGGCGGCGGCTGATACGAGCAGCCGCTTACCGGCGTCACGCAGCCGATTGAAGGCATGAAACAACCCCTCTTCCCATCGCTTGCGCCCTATCACGCTATCCATGTCGTCTATAGCCACCAGGTCCAGTCGCTCGATATCTTCCAGCATCAGGGGGGGGAAATGCCCCAGCTCCTGAAGCGGTAAGTAGAGCGCACGCAAGTCACGATCCGTTGCTGCGTGGCAAGCCGCCTGGAGAAGATGACTGCGCCCGCTCCCGGGCGCTCCCCACAGGTAGACGAAGGGCTCTCCGTCGACATCGAGCTGGCGCGAGAGACGGTCCAGCAAGCCCGCGTTGCCCGCCGGAAGAAAGCTCTCGAAAGTGGCATCGTCACGCAGCCCCACACCCAAGGGCAACTGCGCAGGCGCTCGGCTCATGGTGGATCCTCGCTGCGACGCTCTTTTGTATCGGCGTCGTAAAGGCTGCTGCGTTTGTAGCGTTCATGCAGTTCGCGCAAGAGTACCATGATCACGGCCGCCGCCGGCAGCGCCAGGAGCACCCCGGTGAAACCGAATAGATTCCCCCCCGCCAGCACGGCGAAGATGACCGCCACAGGATGCAGGCCGATACGATCGCCCAGCAGCTTGGGCTGGAGCACCACGCTTTCGATGATCTGCCCGATGGAGAAAACGACGACCACCCCGAGCAGCGCCAACCATGAGTCGAACTGAAAGAAGGCGACGATGAGCGCGACGCTGATACCGACGATGAAACCGAGAAACGGCACGATGCTGGCCAACCCTGCCACCATGCCGATCAGCAGGCCGAAACGAAGCCCCATGAGGGTCAGCCCGAGGGCGTAGATCGCCCCCAGGGTCAGCATCACCATCAGCTGCCCCCGCAGGAAGGCGGAAAGCACTTCATCGCAGCGCTGGCTCAAGCGCACCGCATCCGGCTCCAGGCGGCGGGGGACCATGGAGCGCAGATTGATCAACAGCCGCTCCCAATCGAGCAGCAGGTAGAAGGTGACAACCGGAATCAAGGCAAAATAGGTGACCCAGGCCAAGAACGCCGCGCCGGAACGACCCACCTGCCCCAGGAACTGGGCCAGATAGCCGCCGGCATCCTGCCAATGCTCAGCCATCGTCTGCTGCACGTCGTCCAGCCCTGCGGCCATGTCCAGGCCCGTCCAGCCCTGTATCTGCGGGGCCAGCACCGTTTCCACCCACTCGAAGATGCCCGGAACCATCTGCCCGAACTGGCGTAGTTGCTGCACCAGCAGCGGAATCAGTACCAGCAACGCCACCACCAGCACCAGCGTCATGATCAGGAAGACCCCGCATACCGCGAGGGTACGTGACATGCCCAGGCGCTGGAGCCGATTGGCCAATGGGTCAGTGAGGTACGCCAGGATCATGCCGGCGATGAACGGCATCAGCATCGTTTCCAACTGGAACAGCAGCCACACCATGGCCACCGCACCGATCAGGACCCACCATTCTCTACGCATCACCCCTCCCTGCGTTAACGTTCACGGCGATGCGAGCCGTGCGTCGTGATGCTACAATTCCGGCCCGATCTTGCCCACTGCTTCGGCCTTCAAGGTGACCGCTGCCTTGCGCCGACCGCCGGACCACTAACTACGTATTCTTCTTCGTACAGGACAGGCCATGACCGATTCCACCTCTCCCGACAACGCCAAGGCATCGCTGAGCTACAAGGATGCCGGTGTCGACATCGATGCCGGCAATGCCCTGGTCGACCGTATCAAGGGCGTCGCCAAGCGCACCATGCGCCCCGAGGTGATGGGTGGGCTGGGCGGCTTCGGCGCCCTGTGCCAGCTCCCTAGCGGCTATCGCGAACCGGTTCTGGTCTCCGGTACCGACGGCGTGGGGACCAAGCTGCGCCTGGCGATGGACCTCGGCCGCCATGACACCATCGGTATCGATCTGGTCGCCATGTGCGTCAACGATCTGGTGGTGGCCGGTGCCGAGCCGCTGTTCTTCCTCGACTACTATGCCACGGGCAAGCTCGATGTGGACATCGCTGCCGATGTGGTCGCCGGTATCGGTGAAGGCTGCGAGCGGGCCGGTTGCGCCCTGGTAGGTGGCGAAACCGCCGAGATGCCGGGCATGTACGAGGGCAGCGACTACGACCTGGCCGGATTCTGCGTCGGCGTGGTGGAGAAATCCGAGATCCTCGACGGCAGCAAGGTCGGCGAAGGCGACGTATTGCTCGGCATCGCCTCCAGCGGTGCACACTCCAACGGCTACTCGCTGATCCGCAAGATCCTCGAGGTCAGCGGCGTGTCGCTGGACACCGCCATCGACGGCCAGCCACTCGGCGATGCCCTGCTCGCCCCCACGCGCATCTACGTCAAGCCGCTGCTTTCGCTGATCAAGGAGAGCGGTGTTCCGGTACACGCCCTCTCGCACATTACCGGTGGCGGCCTGTTGGAAAACATCCCCCGCGTGCTGCCCGAATCGCTGGCGGCTCGCATCGACGTGAAAAGCTGGACCCGTCCCGCGCTGTTCGACTGGCTCCAGCAGCAGGGCAACGTGGCTGAGCTGGAGATGTATCGCGTGCTCAACTGCGGCATCGGCATGGTCATCGTCGTGCCCGCCAGCCAGGCCGATCAGGCTCGTGCGCATCTCCAGGCCCAGGGTGAAACGGTCTACCGCATCGGCGAGATCGTCGCTCGCAGCGAGGGCGAGGAAGCGGTTCTACTGGAGAACCTCGAGGCATGAGCGAGAGCTACGCGGATACTCTCAACGACCTGACGCCCGAGCTCACCGGTGCGCGTCGGGTCGTGGTGTTGATTTCGGGCAATGGCAGCAACCTGCAGGCGCTCATCGACGAGCAGACCCACGACCGGCTGGGCGGCGAAATCGTCGCCGTGATCTCCAACGTCGCGGATGCCTACGGCCTGCAGCGTGCCCGTGACGCAGGTATCGATGCAGTGGTGCTGCCCCACGGCGAGTACGACAGCCGTGACGCCTACGACGGCGCCCTGATCAAGGTGATCGAGCGACACGAGCCCGACCTGGTGGTGTTGGCCGGTTTCATGCGCATCCTGAGCACGCGCTTCGTACAGCGCTTTCACGGTCGCATGCTCAATATCCACCCTTCCCTGCTGCCCGCCTATCGCGGCCTTGGAACTCACGCCAAGGCGCTGGCAGATCGCGTGACCGAACACGGCTGCAGCGTGCACTTCGTCACCGAAGAGCTCGACGGCGGCCCGGTAGCGATCCAGGCCGTGGTAAAGGTCAGTGAAGGCGAGACCGAAGACAGTCTCAAGGAGAAGGTGCACGCTCGCGAGCACCTGATCTACCCCATCGCGGTGAAGTGGTTCCTGGAAGGACGCCTGCGCCTCGAAGGCGAGGCCGCCCTGCTCGACGGCACCCCGCTGCCGCCCCAGGGGCTACGCCTCTCCCACGCCGATGCCGCCGAAGAGCTAGACGAAGAATAGAGAGTTAGGTGCGGGGCAGAGTCACTCCCCTCTGCCCCATATACTTGCCGCCGCGATCCTTGTAAGACACCTCACACACCTCGTCGGATTCCAGGAACAGCATCTGCGCCACGCCCTCGTTGGCGTAGATCTTGGCCGGCAGGTTGGTGGTGTTGGAGAACTCCAGGGTCACATGCCCTTCCCATTCCGGCTCAAGCGGTGTCACGTTGACGATGATGCCGCAGCGAGCGTAGGTCGACTTGCCCAAACAGATGGTCAATACGCTGCGTGGGATACGGAAATACTCCACGGTGCGCGCCAAGGCGAAAGAGTTGGGCGGGATGATGCAGACATCGCCCTTGATGTCGACGAAGCTCTTGTCATCGAAATTCTTGGGATCGACCACCGCCGAATGGATGTTGGTAAACACCTTGAATTCGTCAGCGCAGCGGACATCGTAGCCGTAGCTGGAGGTGCCGTAGGAGATCACCCGTTGATCGTTCACATAGCGCACCTGATCGGCTTCGAAGGGTTCGATCATGCCATCCCGCTCGGCCATGCGGCGGATCCAACTGTCGGGCTTGATGCTCATGGGGCGTCCTGAGAAGTTGTGCCGAAGAATGAAGTAGGGCCGCTATCATAACGGCCCTAGGTGCACTCGTCACGATCCATGGCCAACGGGCCGGACCGAGTCAGTCACTGAACGAAATGCTCGGCCCCTCGCTCGGCGACTGGCCCCCGAGTGTCTCCGCTATCTGCCTTGCCATGTCGCGGAAGGTGCTCGTCACCTCGCTCTTGGGATCCGCAATGACAGTGGGCCGGCCGCTGTCTGCCTGCTCGCGTATTGACAGTGCCAATGGCAGCCTACCCAGTACGCGGGTCTCGTACTCGCTGGCAATACGCTCGCCGCCGCCTTCGCCGAAGATCGGCTCGGCATGGCCGCAATTGGAGCACACGTGCAGGCTCATGTTCTCCACCACGCCCAACACCGGCACGTTTACCTTGCGGAACATTTCGATGCCCTTGCGCGCATCGAGCAGGGCAATGTCCTGCGGCGTCGTCACGATCACCGCGCCGTCTACCGGCACCTTCTGAGCCAGAGTCAGCTGAATGTCGCCGGTACCCGGCGGCATGTCGATAAACAGCACGTCGAGATCCTTCCATGCCGTTTGCGTGAGCAGCTGCTGAAAGGCGCCGGCCACCATGGGACCGCGCCATACCATCGGCTCCCGGGTATCGACCATGAAGGCCATCGACATGGCTTGGACACCATGCATCTCCAGTGGCCTGAACTTGTTCTCGCCGGCCTGCTGTGGCCTGACACCTTCCGGAGCGCCCAGCATCTGCGCCTGGCTTGGGCCATGAATGTCGGCATCGAGGATGCCGACCCGATAACCCTCGGCCACCATGGCCAGTGCCAGGTTGACGGTGACGGTGGACTTACCCACCCCGCCCTTGCCGGAGGCTACGGCCACGATATGCTTGACCCCTTCGATCACGACTGGCTCCTTGTGCTGCAAGTGGTGTGCTGCGAATGACGCTTGTACCTGGCCCAGTATAACGCGCCAATGAATGAGACGAGCGAGTCGCCGTCACTTGGCGACACCCTGAAACAACGTGCGGCGAGCCATGGCCCGCCGCACGTTGTATCGCCAGGTGTCGTCAGTTGCGCTCGTTTTCAGCAGCGTTCTGCTCTTCGTCCTCGTTATTCTCTTCCTCCTGACCTTGCTGCTGCTGATCTTGCTGCTGCTGACCTTGCTGCTGCTGACCTTGCTGCTGTTGCGGCGGCTGTTGTTGCTCCTGATCGGCGGCTTCGGTACGCAGCTCGAGTTCGGTAAGCGCATCGCGCCACTCGGCCAGCTGCGCCTCGATCTGCTCGAGCTGCTGACGACGACGGTCAACCTGGGCTTCGACATCTTGAAGCTCGCTCCGCCCCAACTCGATCTGTTCAGCTAACTCGCCGCGCTCTTCACGAATGGTCTCGGTTTCGGCCACGGCCGCGTCGCGCTCGTCGCGAGTCTCGCCAACCTCACGCTCGACCTCGCCACGCCAGGCTTCCAGCGCTTCGATATCGTTCTCCAGTGCTTCGAGCGTCTGCTGCCGCTGTTCGATCGCCTCGTTCAGCGTATCGAGTTGCTCCTGCGCACCTTGGGCTTCCTCACGAATCTGTCCCAGCTCATCGGCGCTCTGCTCGAGCTCGGCCTCGGCCTGCTGACGCGCCTGCTCCGCTTCCTGACGCTCTTCTTCGGCGGCCTGACGTGCCGCCTCGGCTTCCTGCCGGGCCCTTTCCGCATCCTGACGTGCCTCATCGGCGTCGGCACGCGCCTCATCCACCGATTGGAAATCATTGCGGAGCGCAGTCATGCTCTCTTCCATCTCGCCCTGTTCCTCGCGGCGAGCCTCGAGCTCACTCTCCAGCGCGGTCTGCTGCTCCTGGAGCTCGGCGATACGGTTCGAGGCTTCAACGGCTTCGGCTTCGAGCTGCTCTACCTCGCCGCGAGCCGCCTGGCGCTCATCCTCCAGTCCGGCCAGCTGCGATTGTAACGCCTCGATGTCCTCCCCCGCCTGATTACGCTCTTCGAGCTGTGCGGCGAGCTGCCGGTGTTCAGTTTCAAGCGTGGCCAGTCTCCCTTCCAGCTCTGCGCTGCGCTCACGGTGGTCACCGGCATTGTTGTGAGCGAAGATCGCCCAGATGATAGCGAGCACAGCGATGGCGACCAGGCCCATGACGCGTCTGTCTTGGTATAGTGGGCTCTCGACTGTTTCTGGCATGTGTAAGACCCTCCTGATGGTCTATTTGAACGTCTTCATGGCATGACGATCGCTTACGGTTCCTTACTCAGCATACATAGCCAACCCAGTCGGCGAAAGAAAACGACACCCGGGGTTCAAGGCTCGGCGACTTGCCAATTGGACAGCCAGGGTGAGCCCTGTACCTCGACATCCAGCTCGCGCAGCCAGCTGGCGACGACCAGGTTGGACTGATGTACGGCTGAGTAGCGCCGCGCGTAAGGAACGAATGCCAACCCGTAACTTTCACTTCTGACCGGCTCGCTGTCGGCGTCGGCGAATATTCCATCGAGCCGCTTCTGCAGCGCACTGACACGTTCCGCTTCGGCCTGTAGCGGATAGATGCCACTGACTCCTTCCGGTGCCAGCCGGGAAAAAAGACGAGGCTGGTCGATCCCGATATCGTCATGCACGGCCTTCCCTAGCCCGGCACTGGTAGGCCACAACATCGCTGAGGCCGCGGTGAAGACGTTCTGTCGTTCCTCGACGTACCATCGCCAGTCACCGTAACTATAGCGCACCACTCCCCCCTGCTCCCGCGGGAGGACGAGACTGGCGTGACGTCCGTGGTCGAGCAGGTAGATATCCACCGGCTCGGACAGGGTTCGGGGCTCGGGTGGCACGACACGGCCGACGCAACCCGTCATTGCCAATACCAGGAAGGCGATTCCCAGCCAGCACAACGGGCGAATGCGCCGATACAAGGTCGCTCTCACCACGACTGCTCCCGCCATATCCACTCTCACGATGATCATCTCCAAAGCGACAAGGGCAGAATTTGGGACGGGTCGGAACCCCTCATGAGTCACGCTCTCAAAAGCTAAACGGTGGCGACGGGAGAGAAACAGGCATGGACGACAAACACATCGACGCGATGCCCAAGCTCATGGCTCGCAGCTGGCGCCGTGGTTTGCCGCTGCTGCTGACTCTGCTCATTTTCGTCCCCTTGTCGTCAGCGGGCCAGCCGACACACAACCGCGTGAGCGCCGCAGCCTTGTCCGAGCTGGAAGCCGAAGCGCAACGCATATCCCGGCTGCACAACGTGGTCGTGGCGGAGCGCGGAGAGATCATTCTCGACCTTCAACTGGCAGAGCCTAGCAGCGATCAGCCGGTCAACATCAAGTCGCTGTCGAAAACGGTGCTGGCTGCTCTGGTAGGCGCCGCCATCGAGACGGAGCTTATCGAAGGCGTCGACCAACCCATCGTGGAGCTGCTTGCCTCTCGCGTCCCGGATGGCGCCGACCCACGCATTGCCGACATCACCGTGGAGCACTTGCTGGCACAACAGGCTGGGCTCGAGCGTACGTCGGGGCAATACTACGGCGCCTGGGTTGCCAGTCGCGACTGGGTCGCCTATGCACTCAGCCGCCCCTTCGTCGATCGCCCAGGCGGAAGAATGCTCTACTCCACCGGCAGTTCGCATCTGCTCTCGGCCGCTCTGACCGATGCCACCGGCGAGAACACGCTGGCACTGGCGCGACGCTTGCTCGGTGCTCCCCTCGATATCACCATCCCGCCATGGCCCCAGGACCCGCAAGGAATCTATTTCGGAGGTAACGACATGTTGCTTTCGCCCCTCGCGTTGATCCGGCTGGGTGAGCTTTATCGTCATGACGGCGTGATCGATGGTCGCCGTGTGCTGCCCGAGGGCTGGGTCGAGGCCTCTTGGCAACCCCGCGGCACCTCGCGCTGGACAGGCGATGCCTATGGCTACGGCTGGTTTATCACCACCTTGGGCGAGGAGCGCGTCCTTTATGGCCGTGGCTTCGGCGGCCAGGCCCTCTACGTCGTCCCGGAAAAGGAGCTGACTGTGGCCTTCACCGCTGACCCGAGCCCCGGCGCCGATGGCAGCCCCTTCCGACAGGAGCTGCTGCACCGGCTCATGGCAAGGCTGCTCGAAACACCCTGATGCCTACCGGGGCCACTCGATCCGGAGCTGGCTAGCGCAGGCCCAGCATCGACAGAATGAACAGCACTACCACGATCAGGCCAATGATATAGATGATATTGCGCATACAGCTCTCCTTGCTGAGGGTTCGGGTTCGATAGGCGACAAAGGCATCGCCGTCAGCCCCAGTGTAGCGAACATGACAGATCCGGCCAGTCGAGTAACCGGCTTGTCGCCAAGAGCCCGGGCGAATACCTTGAAGCAAGGATCGACTAACCGGCACAAGGAGCGACGCTCGCATGACCCAGGTTCGCAAGTCGCAACGTGTCATGTTCGTGATCTTGCCCCGCACGGCTGCCTTCGCCTGGCGTGTGCTGGCCAACTTCATGCGCAATCGAGGCATCCTGCTTGCAGGCGGTGTCGGCTACAACATCCTGCTCTCCATCGTTCCGCTATTCGCTCTGCTGGCCGTGCTGCTTACCCAAGTCATGGATGAAGAGCTGCTTTTCGAGGTGCTGGGTGTGCAGCTCATCCATCTCACACCCTCCCATGCCGACGGCTTGATGGAAGCGGTACGCACCCTGCTCGATTCCAGCGACGTTATCGGTATTTTCGGTATCCTGGTACTGCTGGTGTTCAGCTCTTTCGCCTTCCGCATGTTGGAGGACGCGCTGGCCATCATCTTTCACACGCCCGAATCACATCCCAAGCGCAGCGTCTGGGTTTCGGTCTTGCTGCCCTATCTGTTCATGCTGGTGCTGGGAGCGGGCCTGGCAGCTCTCACTCTGATGGTGACCTTGGCCGAGGCGATGGGAACCTTGTGGGTGGCGGTGCTGGGGCGCGAGATGCCCCTTGCAGGCCTATCCGACCCTCTGCTGAATCTATTCAGCTTTCTCGGCGTCTTCCTGCTGTTCAGCGCCATCTACAAGGTCTTGCCGGTGGTAAGGATCTCGTTGCGAAGGGCCGTGGTGGGCGGCTTCGTTGCGGCACTGCTCTGGGAGGGGGTGCGTTTGCTGCTGATGTTCTATTTTCTCAACGTATCGCTGGTCAACGTCGTATATGGATCGCTTGCCACGCTTATCGTGGTGCTGCTCACGCTGGAAGTCGGCGCCATGATCCTGCTTCTTGGCGCCCAGGTGATCGCCGAACTCGAATACAACGCCCGGCGCGGCCTGCCATGGTATGTCGATCCTCGCCATGAAGCAGTCACTCACGTCGACTGAGCCAGCCGTCTCACTGCCCCATCGGCCGCTACGCTTCATGGCACCCATGAATAAGCGAGGCAAGACGATGCAGGGCAATCGCGGAGAGTCGATTCAGCAACGCGTCAGTATCTCGACGAGTGCTTGCGACGACTTCGCAGTCGCCCCAACAGGTGAAACAGCGTCTTTCCGCTCACCATGCCGAGCACATAAATCACCAACAGCAGCAAGGCCAATGGTAGCCGGGCACCCCAGAACAGGAAGCGCACTTCGACAAGGGCAATGTTCTGTACGAAAAGGATGAGAACCAGCAGCGTGATGAATATCTTCACCGCCAGTAGTAGCTTGTCCATGCGCTCTCCAGGCCGAAGCGTCTACCTAAAGCTGGGCGGCTGAGCGTTTCCTGTCAACTTTCGCTAATACGACAACGCCCGGCTGCGTGGCCGGGCGTAGTGATACTTTCGAGAAACGATAATCAGCCGAAGGCAAACAGCGCACCGGCAGCGGCAATCGCCATGCCTAATACCCGCAGGATGCGGTTCTCACGCACCATGAGAAATACCCCTGCCGCGCGACCCGCATAGGTAATCGCCAGGGTCGCCAAACTGAAGCCCGCCAGGTAGGCCAGCGTCGATGCCCCGTGCGGCATCTCATTACCGTGGGCGTGACCGTGAAAGAGCATGAACAGCACTACCACCGCAGCGCCAACCGGAGCAGGTACCTTGACCAGCGCGGCGATCAGCACCCCAACCAGCAGCACCGACATGGCGATGCCGAACTCCACGCCGGGAAGTGCAAAGCCGCTCCAGGCCAGACCCGCCCCCAGCAACATTCCCACTGCGGCCAGGATCGGCGCAGCGAGGCTGAAGGCACGGCTTTGGCGCAGGCTCCACAGCCCCACCGCCAACATCGCCAGCAGGTGGTCGAGCCCCAGCAAGGGATGCGCCAGGCCGGCGGCAAAACCGCTGCCATGCACATGGTCGTGCCCCGGGTGGGCCACGGCCAGACCGGCAAGGAGTATCAGCGCCGGTGCCGTGAGCAGAGCCAGCCGTGTGGATGATGAACGAGTCGTTTTCATGATGGCGATCTCCTTGCCGAAAGTAGTCGAATGGTTATCAGGCACTGGCTGGCTGGGCCTGTGGCCGGCGCTCCGGCAGCATGCCGCGGTCGAGAATGAACTCGATGATCGTCTCCAGCCCCACACCGTCGTAGAGGTTGGTGAAAACGAACGGACGCTCGCCGCGCATCTTCCTGGAGTCGCGCTCCATCACCTCGAGTGAGGCGTGGACCTGCTCGGCGATGTCGATCTTGTTGATGATCAACAGGTCCGACTTGGTTATCCCCGGCCCGCCTTTGCGCGGGATCTTGTCGCCGGCCGAGACGTCGATCACGTAGAGCGTCAGGTCCGAAAGTTCGGGACTGAAAGTGGCCGAGAGGTTGTCGCCGCCCGACTCCACCAACACCAGCTCGAGGTCCGGGTGGCGCTCCTGCAGCTCATCGATAGCGGCGAGATTCATCGAGGCATCCTCACGAATCGCCGTATGCGGGCAGCCGCCCGTCTCCACGCCGAGGATACGATCGGCCGGCAGCGCCTCGTGACGCAGCAGGAAATCGGCGTCCTCACGGGTGTAGATGTCATTGGTGACCACAGCGATGTCGTAGTGGTCGCGCAGCGCCAGACAAAGCTGCTTGAGCAGGGCCGTCTTGCCGGAGCCCACCGGGCCGCCGACGCCGATGCGTAGGCAATGTGTCATTTCATCCTCCTGGATTTCATTAGCTGCGAAAAAGGCGTGAGTATTGGGTTTCATGCAGCGCGCTGGCCAACGCCAGCCCCGGCAACGCCGGCCCGAGTTCTTCGTCTTCGAGTGCGAGCGCCTCGTCTACCGCGGCGACCAGCGACGGACGTAGCCGCTCGACAAGACGCTGGGCCGCGGTATGACCGAGCGGCAGCGCCTTGCAGGCTACCGCCAGTTGATTCTCGAGCCAGGCCCAGGCAAACCCGAGCATGGCCTGACGCGGCGCCACCCCACGCACCTGGGCGGCCCAGGCGAAGACGGTCACGTAGCCCGCCCCGGCCGGCAGCGCGGGCGCCTCACTCGATAAATCAGAGGGCAACAGCCCCAGGCTGCCCAGCAGCCGGGTCAGCGATGCGCCCAGGCGGGAGTCCTCAGCAGCCAGCTCGGCCGTCTCGCGGTTGGCGGCAAGCCAGCAGTCCCACTGGGCTATCGCCTCGCCGTCGCCTGCGGCCCAAGCCCGCTGCAGGCGCACCAGCACCGGCAGCTCGCAGCGGGTCAGGCCGTCGTCGAGTACGCCTGCCAGCCAGCTACCGAGGCTTGTCTCGTCATGTGCCCAGCCAAGCTCGAAGGCGCTCTCTAGTCCCTGGGAGAAGGCAAAGGCACCGATCGGCAGTGCCGGGCTGACCAGTTGCAGCAGCCCCAGCAGCGCCAGATCACTACCCTGCTCTAGTCCACTCACCGGCGTTGCCTCAGTGGGCATGGTGATGCCCATGGTAGTGACCGTGATCATGGGCGTGCCCATGATCGTGTGAATGGGGAAGCGTGCGACCGAGCTGGTTATAGGCGCCCGGCTCGGGGTCGAAGGGGGCCTCGTGCCGTTCCAGAGTGGCCCCCAGCAGCGCGGCCAACTCCTCCAGCACGTGGTCCGGGGGGAAGCGCACGTAGCTGCCATGGGTGTCCTCACCCAGCGCCAGCTGAACGTGCCGGTTGCCCAGGTGATAGGCGAGCCGCGCCAGCGGCAGGCCGGCTTCGATCCGGGCCGTCACCACCGGTTCGATGGCCGCCCTGATCCGTACGATCTCGCCGCTCTCGGCACGCAGGCCCTCACCGTCGCGCAGCACAGGGCCACGGTCGAGAAACAGTCCCAGCTCATGGTCGGCGTCGCTTGTCGCCTTGAGCCTGCCACGAATGCGCAGCTCATAGGGCAGTGTCAGGGTGTCGGTGGCCTGGCTCGCCTCGATGGGTCCCAGGCGTTCGATCAGTTTCAGCATTGCTATTGCCTCGTTGCTTTCAAGACCTGGGTCGCGCGAGCGACAGGACGGACCCCACCGAGCCACCTCGCGCGCCCGCTGGCAGCCCGGTCGAGACGACGCGGTCGATCTTCAGGGAAGAAGATCGAGGAAAGCCGGCACAGGGATGTGCCGTCTTTCCGACCGCGGGAGTCCGACCGGGATGCCAGGGTTTCGGACGCGTGGCGTGGCGAGCGTGGGGTTCCGACCATGACGCTTTCCTCAAGGCCATCAGAAAAGGTGGTAGCGCTGCGCCAATGGCAGCTCGGTGGCCGGCTCGCAGGTCAGCAGCTCTCCATCGCAGCGCACCTCGTAGGTCTGCGGGTCGACGCTAAGCTCGGGGCAGGCGTCGTTGAGCTTCATGTCGCCCTTGCGCACGCCACGCACGTTCTTGCACGCCGCCAGCGGACTCGCGAGGCCCAGCCGCTCCTTGACACCGGCATCCAGCGCCGCCTGACTGACGAAGGTCAGCCGTGTCTGGCTCGCCGCCCGGCCGAAGGCGCCGAACATGTACCGGTAGTGCACCGGCTGCGGCGTGGGGATCGAGGCGTTGGGGTCGCCCATGGGCGCCGCCGCGATCATCCCCGCCTTGAGGATCAGCGCCGGCTTGACGCCAAAGAAGGCCGGGCTCCACAGCACCAGATCGGCCAGCTTGCCGACCTCGACGGAGCCCACCTCATGAGCGATGCCGTGGGTGATCGCCGGGTTGATGGTGTACTTGGCGATGTAGCGACGCGCGCGGAAGTTATCGGCGCCGAGTGCTTCGTCCTCCGGCAGCAGGCCGCCCTGCACCTTCATCTTGTGGGCGGTCTGCCAGGTGCGGCACACCACCTCCCCGACCCGGCCCATGGCCTGGGAGTCCGAGGCGATCATCGATATCACCCCCAGATCCTGCAGGATGTCCTCGGCGGCGATGGTCTCGCGGCGGATGCGCGAGTCGGCGAAGGCCACGTCCTCGGGGATGTTGGGATCGAGGTGATGGCACACCATCAGCATGTCGAGATGCTCATCGATGGTGTTGACCGTATAGGGCCGCGTCGGGTTGGTCGACGACGGCAGCACGTAGGGCTTGGAGCAAGCGATGAGGATATCCGGCGCATGACCGCCCCCGGCACCCTCGGTGTGATAGGTGTGGATGCCGCGCTCCTTGAAGGCGGCCAGGGTATCCTCGACGAAGCCCGACTCGTTAAGGGTGTCGGTATGGATGGCGATCTGCACGTCGTAGCGCTCGGCCACGCTCAGGCAATTGTCGATGGAAGCGGGCGTGGTGCCCCAATCCTCGTGCAGCTTGAGCCCCATGGCGCCGGCCTCGAGCTGGGCTTCGAGGGCTTCGCGCAGGCTGGCGTTGCCCTTGCCGAGAAAGCCGATGTTCATCGGCAGGTCGTCCACCGCCTGCAGCATCTTGCCGATATGCCAGGCGCCCGGCGTGCAGGTGGTGGCGTTGCTGCCGGTGGCCGGCCCCGTGCCACCGCCTAGCATGGTAGTGATGCCGCTCATCAGCGCCTCTTCCACCTGCTGGGGACAGATGAAATGGATGTGCGCGTCGATGCCTCCCGCGGTGAGGATCTTGCCTTCACCCGCGATCACCTCGGTGCCCGGGCCGATGACTATCTCGATATCGGGCTGAGTATCCGGATTGCCCGCCTTGCCGATGGCCGCGATACGGCCGGCCTGGATACCGACATCCGCCTTGACGATGCCCCACCAGTCGAGAATCAGGGCGTTGGTGATCACGGTATCCATCACCGTATCGTCGAGGCGCTGGCTCTGGCCCATGCCGTCGCGAATCACCTTTCCGCCGCCGAATTTCACTTCATCACCATAGTGGGTGGCGTCGCGCTCGACCTCGATCCACAGCTCGGTATCGCCCAGGCGTACCCGGTCGCCCACCGTGGGGCCATACATGTCGGCATAGGCCTGCCGGCTGATCGTATTGGAAGAGTTGGCACTCATGCATCACCCCCATCCAGTGAGCCCATGACGTCACCGCGAAAACCATAGATATGGCGAGTGCCGGCAAAAGGAATCAGCGTGACCTCCCGCGTCTGGCCCGGCTCGAAACGAATCGCCGTGCCCGCTGCCACGTCCAGACGAAAGCCCCGGACCCTGGCACGGTCGAAGACCAGTGCCGGATTGGTCTCGGCAAAGTGGTAATGGGAACCAACCTGAATCGGCCGGTCGCCGGTGTTGGCGACCTCGACGGAGATCCGCTCGCGCCCGGCGCAAAGCTCGATCTCGCCGTCTTGCAACTGGTACTCACCGGGTATCATCAGGCGTCTCCTTACACTATCGGCGAATGAACGGTGACCAGCTTGGTACCGTCCGGGAAGGTCGCCTCGACCTGAACCTCACCGACCATCTCCGGCACCCCTTCCATCACGTCGTCGCGAGTGAGAATTTCGCGGCCGTAGCTCATCAGTTCAGCCACGCTGCGACCATCGCGGGCCCCTTCCATGATCTCGAAGCTGATCAGCGCCACGGCTTCGGGATAGTTGAGCTTGAGACCACGGGCGCGGCGCCGCTCGGCCAGTTGGGCGGCCGAGAACAGCAGCAGCTTGTCCTTGTCTCTCGGGGTCAGTTCCATGCGTGTCTCCTGGTTGAGTCAGGTGAACCAGATACGGGGTGGGTGGGCAGGCACGCCGATTAGCAAAGGTCTGAGGCACTCCCAGGCCTGCCGGCAGATCGCCCAGGCCTCGTTGCGCTCATGGCCCAGGTAGCGCAGCAGCAGAACACCATGACGAACGGTCACCGCCCAACGCTGGCTCGCCGTGATCGCCTCACGCAGCGCCTCGACGGCCACGGCCTCGTCGGTAAGCCCCACGGCCCACAGGGTGGCCTGCACACTGGCGCCGCCCTGCCCCCAGCGGCCGGTAAAACGTGGATGCTCGGGGTCGAGCGGCTGGCGTTCCAGCCATAGCGGCCGGCCGGCACGAAACAAACGAAAGCGTTGATCGATACGGCCTGAAACATAAGGCAGTCGGCTCGCTGGACGGCCCAGCGCCAGCACTTCCCAACCCAGGCAGCGCGCACCTTCGTCCAGCTCGATCAGCGTTTCCTGCTCGCCCCGCGAACCGTCGAAGGCGATGGTTTCCTGGGGCAGCCACTCGAGAACGCCACGCTGCGCCACACGCAGCTGCGTACGCTGGGACCAGGCAACGCCATGGCTGTCGGCGCGATAGAGCTTGTTTGCAGCGGGCGTAGTGAGCAGTGCGTGGGCGTCCGTTCCGACCCCAATCGAGATACTCAACTCATCGCCGCTGACCAGGCCACCTGGTGGATGCAGCATGTAGACGTGGCAGGCGCCGCCCCGGCCTTCCGGATAGAAGGCCCGTTGCACCCGCAGTGGACCGCTGTGCCTTGCCTGCAGCAGGCGCGTGGCCCCGTCCCGGGAGCCGAAGCCGAGCTCGAGCGCCGCCGCCCAGCGACGGTCGGCGTCGAAGCGATGACCGGAGTCCTTCAGTGGCTTGGCGAGGGCAGCTGTCTCAAAAGCGGTCATGGAATACTCGTGGCCTGGCGTGGTTACCAGTGCTTTGAGCAAAGGTCGTACCAAAATGGTGAGACCGTTTTTTAATGACGTGAAAACAGCAGGTTATACACTTAAAACTGAGCAGGGGGCATTGCCTGCCGGCTCATCCTGGTGCAGTCCCTGGCTTGACATGCACCCAGTCAGTGCACAAAGGCTGCCCGCTCACCATCATGGTGCAGCGGTTGCAAAGGTATGCTGACTAGACGGTCAGATGCTCCTTGATCAGCCCATCGGAGAGCTGGCCAATCTCACCCTTGGCCACCGGCCGACCACGATCCATGATCACGAAGCGGTCGGCATACTTGCGTGCGAAAGGCAGCTTTTGCTCCACCAGCAGCACGGTGAGTCCGTCTTCCGCAATCAGCTTGCGAATCACCTCGCCGATCAAGGTCACGATATTGGGCTGGATACCCTCACCCGGCTCATCGAGAATCAGCAGCCGCGGCTCGATCACCAGCGCCCGACCGATGGCAAGCTGCTGCTGCTGGCCCCCGGAAAGATCGCCGCCGCGGCGACGCTTCATCTCCTCGAGTACCGGGAAGAGCTCAAATATGCGTTCCGGTATGCTGCGACGACCGTCACCGCGGGCCGCCAGGCCGGTGCGCAAGTTCTCCTCCACGGTGAGCAGCGGGAAGATCTGCCGCCCCTGGGGTACGTAGCCGATCCCCAGGCGGGAGCGATCCTCGACACGCCGCTTGGTGAGTTCCACATCGTCGGCAAAACGGATGCTGCCGGCAGCCACCTTCACTTCCCCCATGACGGCCTTCATCAGCGTGGTCTTGCCCACTCCGTTGCGCCCCATCACGCAGGTACACTGGCCCGCAGGTACGTCGAGATCCAGGTCCCAGAGGGTATGGCTCTCGCCGTAGTACTGGTTGAGCTTGTCGACCGTGAGCATCAGACCGTCTCCTCCTCGGCTTCGGCACCCAGATAGACCTCGACCACACGCGGGTCGCTGGCGACCTGATCCATGCTGCCTTCCGCCAGTACGCTGCCCTGGTGCAGCACCGTCACCTTGCGTGCGATGGAGCGCACGAAGCCCATGTCATGCTCCACCACCACCACCGACTGCTTACCGGCAAGCCCGGTGAGCAGTTCGGCGGTACGCTCCATCTCCTGCTCGGTCATGCCGGCCACCGGCTCGTCCACCAGCAGCAGACGCGGCCGTTGCATCAGCAGCATGCCGATCTCCAACCACTGTTTCTGGCCATGGGAGAGAATGCCGGCCGGGCGGCCACGCATTTCGGTCAGGCCGATAGCCACCAACACTTCCTCGATACGGTCGCGGATCTCGCCGGTCATGCGCGCTGTGAGCGTGGGCAGGATGCGCTTGTCGGCGGCCATTGCCAGCTCCAGGTTCTCGAACACCGTCAGCGCCTCGAACACCGTGGGCTTCTGAAACTTGCGGCCGATGCCCAGACTGGCGATTTCAGGCTCGTTCATGCTCAGCAGGTCGTGACGGCTGCCGAACCACACCGAGCCGGTATCCGGTCGGGTCTTGCCGGTGATGATATCCATCATGGTGGTCTTGCCAGCGCCGTTGGGTCCGATGATGCAGCGCAGCTCGCCATCGTCGATGGTCAAGTTGAGATTATTGATTGCCTTGAAGCCGTCGAAGCTCACGGTCACATCCTCGAGATAGAGGATCGGGCCGTGGCGCACATCGACGGGGGACGCCGCCGGCACCAGAAAGTCGAAGACCCGGTCGCGGTGCGCCAGGGAACGCAGAATACTCATGCCGCTGCCTCCTTGACTGAGGGGGAACCGTTACCGTTGCGCCGCCGTCTCAGCCGCAGTGCCAGCAGCCCCGCCACACCCTTGGGCAGGAACACGGTGACCAGCACGAACAGCCCGCCCAGGGCGAACAGCCAGGCATCCGGCATCGCCCCGGTGAATACGGTCTTCGCGTAGTTGACCAGAATGGCGCCGATCACCGCCCCATAGAGCGTGGCACGCCCGCCGAGCGCCACCCACAGCACGATCTCGATAGAGAACAGCGGCGAGAATTCGCTGGGATTGATGATGCCCACCTGGGGGACGTAAAGCGCACCGGCCAGGCCTGCCAGCATGGCCGACACCACGAACACGAACAGCTGGAAGCGTTCGACCCGATAGCCGAGAAAGCGCGTGCGCGCCTCGGCGTCGCGGGTCGCCACGCACACCCGACCCAGCTTGCTCGTCACGATGGCGCGGCAAAGCACGTAGCTCAGCGCCAGCGCTACGCCAGTAGCCAGGAACAAGCCCAGCCGGGTGTCGCTGCTGCGCAGGTTGAAGCCGAGAATTTCGCGAAAATCGGTCAACCCGTTGTTGCCGCCGAAACCCATCTCGTTGCGGAAGAAAGCCAGCATCAGGGCAAAGGTCAGCGCCTGGGTGATGATCGAGAGATACACCCCGGTGACTCGTGAACGGAATGCCAGAAAGCCGAACACCAGCGCCAGCGCTCCCGGCACCAGCAGTACCATCAGAAAGGCGAACCAGGCCATGTCGAAGCCCAGCCAGTACCACGGCAGGCTGTCCCAGTTGAGGAACACCATGAAGTCGGGCAGTACCGGATGGCCGTAGACGCCACGGTCGCCGATCTGGCGCATCAGGTACATGCCCATGGCATAGCCGCCCAGCGCAAAGAAGGCGCCGTGGCCGAGGCTGAGAATCCCCAGATAGCCCCACACCAAGTCCACCGCCACCGCCAGCAAGGCATAGCTCAGGTATTTGCCGAACAAGTTAACGGTATAAGCGCTGACATAGAGCGGGTGCCCAGGCGGCACCGCCACATGCAGCAGCGTCACCAGGGTCATGGCAGCCAGCAGCACACCGAGAAAGATCAGCGTCGAGCGTTCGCCGAAGGGGCGCAATAACCAGAGTCGAGAAGAATCCATGGATCAGCCCTCCGCCGCCCGGCCCTTCTGCGGAAAGAGTCCGCGGGGGCGCTTCTGAATGAACAGGATGATGAACACCAGCACGATGATCTTGGCCATCACGGCACCGGCCCAGGGCTCGAGCACCTGATTTATCACCCCGAGGGAGAGACCCGCGACCAGGGTGCCCCACAGGTTGCCCACTCCGCCGAACACCACCACCATGAAAGAATCGATGATGTAGTTCTGCCCCAGGTTGGGGCCCACATTGGTGAGCTGTGAAAGCGCGACGCCGGCCAGCCCCGCCACCCCGGAGCCCAAGGCGAAGGTCATGATGTCGACCCGGGTGGCGCGGATACCCATGGAGCGCGCCATGGCGCGGTTCTGAGTCACCGCGCGCACCTCCAGGCCAAGCCGGGTACGGCGCATGATCAGCATCAACGAAGCGAACACCACCAGGGCGAAGCCGAGCACGTACATACGGTTGAGCGTCAGCGACAGCGCATCGTTGATGGCGATCGAACCACTCATCCACTCCGGGGTGATCACGGTCCGGTTGAGCGGCGAGATGGCGGTGCGTACCAGCTGCTGCAGGATCAAGCTGATACCGAAAGTGGCCAGCAGCGTCTCCAGCGGTCGCCCCTTGAGAAACTGAATGACACCGCGTTCGATAGCGACACCGGCCAACGCCGCCACCATGAAACCGGCGGGAATCGCCAGAATCAACGCCAACCCCGGCTGTCCGGGCAGCAGCTGCTGCATGGCCCAGGTGGTGTAGGCGCCGAGCATGATCAGCTCGCCGTGGGCCATGTTGATCACGCCCATTACACCAAAGGTAATGGCCAGGCCGATGGCGGCCAGCACCAGCACCGAGCCCAGCGACAGGCCGAAGTAGAGGGTCTCCACGACGCGGTTGACCTTGAGCATCTGCTCGACGCTGTTCAACGCCTCACGTGCGGCGTCGGCCACGAGCGGTTCGTCGCCGTTGGCGGCGCGGCTGAGGGCCACTCGCACGCGGGGGTGCAAGCTGCCGCGCAGGTCGGCTACCGCCTCGATCTCGCCTTGCTCAAGACGATGAATGGCAAGCGCTTGCATCAGGCGCTCACGCACCCGAGCATCCGGCTCTTCCTCAATCACAGCGGCCAGAGGTTCGGCCAAGTCGGCATCGACCTCGCCGAGCAGGCGTTCAGCCGAGGCACGACGCAGAGCAAGATCAGACGAGTAGAGGTCGACCACGGCAATGGCGCTGCGCAGCTGGTTGCGCAGCGCGTTGTTGATGCCGATACGGTCAAGATCGCGACGCGACATCTCGCCCAACGGCTCGCCGCTCAAGGCATCCTGTACCGGCCACTCGCGGCCGGTATTGTCGAGTACCACCACGAAACGGCCTTCATCGGTGCGCTGAAGGCGACCGTCGAGCAGTGCCTGGAGCCAGTCGCGGGCGCGTGGGTCTTCGCTCAGCACGATGGCCTCGATGGCCTCGCCCTTGGCGGGAAAGGAGGCGACATCCAGCGCTTCGAGCAGTTCGTTGGCCACTTCGTCGTCGCCGTTCGGCTCGCTCTGCGCCACGGCAGGAGCGGCCTGTGTCAGCCCGAGCGCCAGCGCGAGAGCCAGGAGGAGTACCAACAGCCACGAACCACGGGTCTCGGAGGCTCGTTCGTTCCCGGCGGCAGCGGTGCCGACCCTCACCCCGGCCGACGCTGGCCCAAGCATGGGGGGATATCTCATCGGAGCGTTCCTCGGAATCGGTAGAGAAGGCGTGCTCCCCCACTGCCGTTGGGCAGCGGGGGATGGGGGCGTTACTCGGCCAGAGCCGCTTCGGCTTCTTCGGCGGCCGTGCTGCCGCCGCAGCGGCCGGTGGCCACGTTGAAGTTGCCGCAGCGCATCGGCGCCTGCCAGTCGGCCATCAGATCACGCGAGCCCGGCAGGAAGTCGGACCAGGCGTCGCCGGCCACGGTCGAAGGCGTTTGCCACACGATGTCGAACTGGCCGTTGTCCTGCACCTCACCGATCAGCACCGGCTTGGTGATGTGGTGGTTGGGCATCATCGCTGCAAAGCCTCCGGTCAGGTTGGGCACGTTCACGCCGATGATGGCGTCCTTGACCGCGTCGACCTCAGTGGTACCGGCCTTGCGCACCGCCTCGGCCCACATGTTGAAACCGATGTAATGCGCTTCCATGGGGTCGTTGGTCACCGACTCTTCATCGCCGGTCCAGTCGATCCAGGCGTCGATGAAGTCGTAGTTGGCGTCGGTGTCCACGCTCATGAAGTAGTTCCAGGCCGCCAGATGGCCGACCAGGGGGCCGGTGTCGATGCCGGAGAGCTCCTGCTCGCCTACCGAGAAAGCGATGACCGGGATGTCGGCGGCGTCGATGCCTTGGTTGGCCAGTTCACGATAGAACGGTACGTTGGCATCGCCGTTGATGGTCGAAACCACTGCCGTCTTCTTGCCCTCGCTCCCGAAGCGACGCACCTCGGCGACGATGTTCTGCCAGTCGGAGTGACCGAACGGCGTGTAGTTGATCAAGATGTCCTCATCGGCGACGCCGTGCTCCTCCTTGAGGAAGGCTTCGAGGATGCGGTTGGTGGTACGCGGATAGACGTAGTCGGTGCCGAGCAGGGCGAAGCGCTCCACGCCCACCTCGTTGATCAGATACTCGACGGCCGGTATCGCCTGCTGGTTGGGTGCCGCTCCGGTGTAGAAAACGTTCTCGGAGGACTCTTCACCCTCGTACTGCACGGGGTAGAACAACAGGCCATTGAGCTCCTCGAAGACCGGCAGCACCGCCTTGCGCGACACCGACGTCCAGTTGCCGAACACCACGTCCACCTGGTGTTGTTCGAGCAATTCACGCGCCCGCTCGGCGAACAACGGCCAGTTCGAAGCCGGATCGACCACCACCGCCTCGAGCTGTCGGCCTAGCAGACCGCCCTGCTCGTTCTGCTGCGCGATGAGCATTTCCACGGTGTCTTTCAGCGTCGATTCACTGATGGCCATGGTGCCGGAGAGCGAATGCAGGATGCCCACCTTGATGGGGTCCTCCTGAGCCAGCGCCTGGCTGGCGGCGCCAAGGGCAATCGCTGACAGCAGCGCGGCGGCCCCGGAGCGAAGCGGTGAAGACAGGGGACGAAGCGGGAAAGGCATGATGCGACGGGAAGCGTTCACTCGAACCTCCTTGCGCCCTCCTCTGGGAGGGACTTGTTTTGCAGGTCATGCACTGCCGACATTGGCAGTGCAGCTCTAGGCTCCCTGTCTCTGCAAGCCCCGCGCCAGCATGCAACATTCACTGGAAATCCATTGCCAAACAACAAAGTAGATTGAGAAATACTAGGCCGACACTCCCTCTACGCACCTCATCTGTGCACAACTGGCATGCGGTCATGCGCCGCGATCTACCGCCTGCACCAGCAATGCGCACCATGCCAGTGCACAGGTACCCTAAACGCAGCAGGGGCGCCGATTCCTCGACGCCCCTGCGTGTTTACCTGGACCCAAATGGAATCAGCGGCGTGCCTTGGCCATCTTCAAGACAGGTTTTACCAGCGGCAGTATCAGCGAAAGCGCCGCAATGATCAGCAGCCACATGGAGATGGGCTTGTCGATGAAGATCGACCAGTCGCCACCCGAGATCTGCAGCGCGCGACGCATCGACTCTTCCATGATAGCGCCGAGAATGAGCGCCAGAATGAGGGGTGCCGCCGGGAAGCCGAACAGCCGCATCCCCAGCCCCAGCAGACCGAAACCCAGCAGCAGCAACAGGTCGAAGACGCTGAAGCTCATGCCGTACACGCCGATCATGCAGAAGATCAGGATCAACGACAGCAACAGCGGTCGCGGCATGTCGAGGATCTTGGCAATCAACGGTATCAGCGGCAGGTTGAGCACCAGCAGGAAAATGTTGCCCAGGTACATGCTCGCCACCACGCCCCAGAAGACGTCGGGACGATCCACCAGCATTGCCGGACCTGGCGATACCCCCATGACCAGCAGCGCGCCGAGCAGTACCGCGGTGGAGCCGGAACCAGGTACACCCAGGGTCAGCAGTGGCACGAAGGAGCCGGTACAGGCCGCGTTATTGGCCGACTCCGGGGCCGCCACGCCCTTGATGTTGCCCTTGCCGAAGGTATCTCCATCCTTGGCCAGACGCTTCTCCATGCTGTAGCCCAGGAAGGAGCCGATGGTGGCGCCGGCCCCCGGCAGCACGCCAGTGAAGAATCCCAGGATCGAACTGCGGCCGATGGGTGCCGCGATCTCCTTCACTTCCGCCTTCGACAGCTTGAGCGAGCCGATGGCATTGCGTGGCTGCTCCTTGCCGCCGCCACCCTTGAGCAGCATGTAGAACACCTCGGCCAGAGCGAAGATGCCCAGCGCCACGACAAGGAACTCGATGCCGTCGAGCAGGTGAACGGTGCCGAAGGTAAAGCGCTCCGTGCCGGTCTGCAGGTCGATGCCCATGATCGAGATCATCACCCCCACCACGGCGGCTATCAGCCCCTTGACCAGCGACTTGTCCGACAGCGACACCACCGCAGTCAGCCCCAGCACCATCAGCGAGAAATATTCGGCCGGTCCAAAGCTCACTGCTACCCGACCCAGCAGTGGCGCCACCATCATCAGGAAAATGATCGAAACGGTGCCGCCGATGAACGATGCGTAGGCGGCAATGGCCAGCGCCTTGCCGGCCTGTCCCTGCTTGGCCATTGGATAGCCGTCGAAGGAGGTGGCCACCGTACCCGCCACCCCCGGGGCGTTCAGCAGGATCGACGAGGTCGAGCCGCCGAAGATGGCGCCGTAATAAACGCCGGCCATAAGTATCAGACCCGACGACGGATCCATGCCGAAGGTCAGCGGAATCATCAGCGCCAGGGCACTGATCGGCCCCAGCCCCGGCAGCATGCCGATCACGGTACCGGCAAAGACACCGGCGAAGACGTAGAAGAGATTGATCGGCTCCAGCGCGATGCTGAAGCCGTACATCAGATTGTTAAAGGCTTCCATGGGCTCGCTCTCCGGCCAGTCAGATCGGCAGCACGCCGGTGGGTAGGTAAACGCCCATGACCCGTGTCATGGTCAGGTATAGCGCCAGCACCACGCCCAGCGCGGTGGCCAGATTGATCCAGTGGCGACGATAGCCGTAGTAGGCAGCCAGCCCATAAACCAGGCCGACGGAGGTCAACACGAAACCAACCGGTACCAGCAAGACGGCATACACCGCCAGGGTAATGGCCGTGACCACGACGCGTGACCACGGCCGTAGCAGCAAGGGCTGCTGCTGCTCCTCGGGGTCGAGCGCTTCCGGGACATCCTTGGCCTTGGGTTTCTCCAGGAAAAGCAGGACTGCAAGCCCCAGCAGCGTGAAGCCCAGCACCTTGGGAAAAAGGTCGGAATCGATCGGGCGCGGCAACGGAAAGGTGGGAATCTGCCAGGCCATGGCCAGATAGCCCACTGCCAGGAGCGCCAGTAACAGCGCAATGATCTGGTTGGAGTTGAGTCGTGTCATGGGATTCGGTCCCGGGCTACCGCCGCGCGGACAGCGCCCAAGTGTGGCGTTCGAGTATGCCCGGACCTCGCAAAGCGAGGTCCGGGCCCGGGTAGCGGGAAGCGAAGAGGTGTTGCGGCTTATTCGCCCAGCAGGCCGAGGTCACCCAGAATGGTGCTGAACTGCTCTTTCTGCTCATCGAGGAAAGCACCGAACTCTTCGCTGGTCTGATAGGCATCGATCCAGCCCAGCTGCTCGCGAGCCTGCTGCCAGCCGTCGGTTTCGAGCATCTGAGCGAAAAGATCCTCATAGTAGGCCACTGCCTCTTCAGGCATGTCCGGAGCGCCCATCACGCCGCGCCAGATATCGAAGGTGTAATCGATATCCTGCTCCTGATAGGTCGGTACGCTCTCCAGAGCACCGCCCAGACGCTCGGGCGCGGAAACGCCCAGTGCACGGATCTGGCTGTTTTCGCCAAGCTGGCCCGAGGCCTCGCCGGCGCCGGTGATCACCGCCTCGACGTGACCGCCCATCAGGCTGGTCATGGCCTCGCCACCGCCAGAGAACGGGATGTAGTTGACGTCAGCTGCGTTCAGACCCGCCGCTGCCGCCAAGCCCGCCATGGAAATATGATCCATGGAACCGGGCGCGCTACCGCCGCCGACGCTGAGGCCGGGATTCTGCTCCATGGCCTCGAGCAGCGACGGCAGGTCTTCGTAGGGAGAGTCGTTGCGCACCAGCACGATGGAGTAGTCGGTGATCAGCCGGGCAACGGGAGTGAAGTTGGTGTGATCGTAGCGAGATGCGCCGGCAAGCGGCACCAGGATAATGGGCGGACTGGTGGCGAACAGCTTGTGCGGGTTACCGCTGTCGCGGGCGATCTGCGCCCAGGCCACCGCGCCGCCGCCGCCGGGCACGTTGATGGCGCCGAAGCTGCGCTCGGCCAGGCCCTCTTCCTGGATCACGCGCGCCGTTGTGCGGACCAGAGTATCCCAGCCGCCGCCCGGGTTCGCCGGAGCGATGAATTCGATGTTACGCGTCGGTGCCCAATCGTCGGCCTGGGCAGCGCCCGTCATGCCTACAACCGCGGCGAGCGGCAGCACGATGGCGCTGAAACGTGAGAGGTGTTGCTTGGCACTCATGGCGTTCTCCTGGAGAGTATCTTGTTGTGACGGTGGGTCTCGCGCCCACGTACAGGGGGAACGTTAGAAGAGCTGGATACGAAGCGGCAAGTTTATGGGCATAAACGATAAATTGTTCGTTTTGCGCATTTTGTTCATTTTGCTCACGGGCAGTCGAGCACTGCTCAACTCTCTTCGCACCACGCCGTCGCATCGCCCAGGAGGCGATAGCGCCGTTCGGGTCTCCCTACATCACCGTAGCCCAGTTCAGCCCCGACCACCTGAACCGATACCAGAAATTCCAAGTAGCGCCGTGCCGTCGATCGGCTAGCGCCCATGGCGCGCGCCACGTCCATGGCCGCAAGAGGCTGACCGGCACTGTCCAACGCTGCCACCACGGCACGCAGCGTCAAACGATCGATACCCTTGGGCAGGCTGCGCGCAGCGCTGACGGCGCCGCCTTCGGGTCGCAAGCGGGACAGCACCCGGTCGAGCTCCTCCTGATTGAGCTCATGGCGCGCCGACAATGCTTGGCGCTCACGCCGAAAGCGGGACAGCATCTGCGTCATGCGCAGCGCCTCGACAGGCTTGATCAGGTAATCGAATATGCCGCCACGCAGCGCCTCGGAGATGGTATCCACCTCGCGTGCGGCAGTGATCATGACGATATCGACATGCACATGCTCACGGCGCAGCGCCCACAGCAGCTCCAAGCCTTCGACATCAGGCAGATAGGCATCGAGCAGGACCAGTTGAACCTCGTCGGCATGGCATGCCATCAGCTCATGGGCCTCGGCTCCACTGCGCGCCATCCCGACGACACGAAAGCCCTGGCTCTGTTCGATGAAGGCGCGATGAATCTCGGCGATCCGAAAATCATCCTCGACGATCAACAGACCGTACTCCTCAGGCGTGCTGCCTGCTTCTTGCATCTCTCCCCCCATGGCGTGTTGCTCTTGTCGTTATCATTTCCCGGCTGCGAGCGGCTCTGCCGTTCGGCACAGTGAGCGGTCGAGCACCACCGTGAAGCAGGCGCCGCCGAGTTCGCTCTCTTCCAGCGTGACGGCGCCGCCATGCTCGCAGCACAGACGACTCACCAGCGCCAAACCGATACCGCGATGCTTGCCCGGCTTGGTGGAAAATCCCTCGGTGAAGATCGCCTCGACGTGTTCGGGTGGGACACCGGGGCCGTTGTCCTCCACTTCGATCAGCAGCTGCTCGCCAAGGTCGGTGAAGAACAGCCTCACCTGCCCGCCCTCGCCGTGAAGCCGCACGGCATGACAGGCATTGTCGATCAAGTTTCCGAGTATCGTCATCACCACTTCCTGGCCGGTGAAGGTCAGCGGCGTGGAGAGCGAGCTCTGCTCATCGATCTCCAGATTGACGTTGAGCTCCCGGGCCCGGGTCAGCTTGCCCATCAGCGTGCCGCTGACGACCGGGTCGGCCACGTGTTTCATCAGGAAGGTCATTTGCGCCTGCTGCCGCTCGCTCTCCTGGTGAATCAGTGCCAGGGCATCTTCGATGCGGTCGAGCTGGAGCAGCCCTGAAATGGTATAGAGTTTGTTGGAGTATTCGTGAGCCTGGGCCCGCAGCATGTCGACGTCGCGACTTGCCGCACTCAGCGCATCGGAAAGCTCGACGATCTCGCGCCGGCTGCGGAAGGTTGCCACAGCACCCTCGATTTCGCCGGCGTCCAGAATCGGCACACGGTTGACCACGACGGGATGGTCGCCGAGCCACATCTCCTGATCGAACTGACGCTCACCGCGCTCGAGCACTTCGAACAGCCGCGAGTTGGGCACCACCTCCTGGATGGGTCGACCCAGGACCTCTTCGTCGGCGGACAGCCCGAGAAAACGCCGAGCCTGCTGGTTGACCAGCGTGATCTGGCCCTCGTGGTTCACCGCCAGGATGCCTTCGTGGATCGACTGCAGGATGGCCTCCTTCTCCATTGCCAGCCGGGCGATCTCGTAGGGTTCGAGGCCGAGTATCACCTTCTTGAGGTGACGCGAGAGCAGATAGGCACCGGCGAAACCAAAGGCGATCATTAGCGCCACCAGCCACCATCCCAGGCTGGTATGCTCGACGACGTCCATGGCCACCCGATCGAGCATGAAACCTACCGAGACGATCCCGATGATATTGCCGTCGGCATCGAATACCGGCGTCTTGCCACGCATTGCCTCACCCAGCGAACCGGTGGCTTCAGAAACATAGGATTCGCCGTGCAGCAGCGCTCGGTCATTGTCGCCCCCCACCATGGGCTCACCCAGCCGATCCGGCAAAGGATGGGAGTAGCGCAGGCTGTCGGTGTTGCCCACCACCACGTAGCGCGCCCCTGTTTCGCGACGAATGCGCTCGGCAATGGGTTGGATGGTGGCGCTCGGATCGGAATCATCGAAGGCAGCAATCAGCTCCGGGATGCTGGCCACGCTGAGCGCCACGGCTAATGCGCGTTCGCCCATCTGTTGGCTGATGATCTCGCCCTTGCGATGATTGAGATAGGCGCCCTGCGCCAGCAGCATGGCGGCAAGCAGCACACCGACCAGCAGCATCACCTGCAAGCGAAAGCTACGCGTTAGCCAACTGCGACGCGGACGACCGCGGGGCAGGCGCTGTAATTCGGCAATGGAATCGCTGCGTGGGGAAGACATGGCTGACGCTCGAGGTTAGCGATGGCGCCATTGTCGCATGGCTGACAGGCGTAGACATCTGCCTGCCAGGCCCTGCGTTTTCATTCGGGCGATATACGCACGTTGACGACCCCAGGCCCGATCATGTCGAGCTCTTCGGCA
The DNA here is from genome assembly GCF_020832045.1 of Halomonas sp. Classification (GTDB taxonomy): domain Bacteria; phylum Pseudomonadota; class Gammaproteobacteria; order Pseudomonadales; family Halomonadaceae; genus Halomonas. The sequence goes on along the minus strand of NZ_JAFIFK010000071.1, from coordinate 31,250 downwards.
GCGCGTCGCGAGAGGTCGATGACCCTGCCGCGTACGAAGGGGCCGCGGTCGTTGATCCGCACTACCGTTTCTCGACCGTTGTCGACCCGGGTGACGCGTACATGAGTACCGAACGGCAGGCTGCGATGAGCCGCGGTAAGCGCATTGCGATCGTGGCGTTCGCCGCTGGCGGTCTGGCGACCGTGGTAGCGGTCGGCATAGAACGACGCCTGACCCTGCTCGCCGTTCCAGCCCGCTGGGGCTGACACGCGCTCACCCTGCGCCCCACCGCGACCGGCGCAGCCAGCCATCAACAGCAGGACCAGAAGGGCCACGGTACTTCGGAGTAAGCGAGGGGCCGTCAAGGCGCTGCGGCAAGCGTCAGGTGAGAGCATGCGGTCATCTCGGTGTAGATAGTCTGGCGAACCGGCCTGACATTAGCGGCTTGCCCCGCCAGGGGCAAGCCTGTCGCTCAGCTGGCCAGGGTACGGCGCAGCCTCGGGCTCAGCAGCTCCCCCAACACCGTGACCAGCGCCAGCACACTGAGCAGCCACGGCCAGTGAATGCCGAACTCCACCCGTGCAATGCCCAGCGCATCGACGAAGATCACCAGAATGCCCAGCGGGCTGACGTAGCGCACCATGAACAGCCACAGCGCATGCCAGTGCGGTGCCAGGCCCAGTTCTTCACGGAAGCTTTCACTCTTGAGCACGAAACCGGCCAATAGTGCCATGCCCAAACCGCCCAGCGGCATCATCCAGCGCGAGGTCAGGTAGTCCAACCAATCGAAGAAGTGGCGACCGGCAAGAGTCCAATCGGCACCCAGGTTGAACGACAGCATCGCCAGAGTGCTGACCAGCCACAGCACGATGCCGGTCCCCCAGGCAGCGGTGCGCCGGCTGATACCCTTGTTATCCACCAGCCAGGAGACGGTAGCCTCGACCATCGAGATCGACGAAGTCAGCGCCGCCATGGAGAGCATGACGAAGAACAGGATGCCGAACAGCGTCCCCAGCGGCATGGCCTGGAAAGCCAAGGGCAGGCTCATGAAGATAAGGCCCGGGCCTTCACCGGGATTCAGACCGTTGGCAAAGATGATGGGGAAGATCGCCAGCCCCGCCATCAGTGCCACCAGGGTGTCGGCAATCGCCACGCTGAAGGTGGTGCGTACGATGGACGTGCGTGAAGGCAGGTAGCTGCCGTAGGTGAGAATGGCACCGGAGGCCAGTGACAAGGTGAAGAAGGCATGCCCCAGAGCAGCAAGCATGCCGTCACTGGTCAGGCTGCCGGCATTGAACGAGAACAGGAAGCGCCAGGCCTCGCCGAAGCCGCCGGAGAACATGCCGTAACCGATCAGGACCAGCAGCATGATCACCATACCCGGCATCATCCAGCTGACGCATTTCTCGATGCCCGCCTGAACGCCCTTGCCCACGATGAACATGGTCAAGAGGGTGACAAGGGTGCTCCAGAAACCGAGGTTGAAGGGGTTCTCGTTATTGGCGACGAAGATCGCCACCATATCGTCTACCCCACTGCCGACCAGCTGGCCCGAGAGCATCTTCCAGAGATAGGAGAACGACCACCCTGCTACGACCACATAAAACGACAAAATCATGAAACCGGCCAGCATCGCCAGCCAGCCCAGCAGCGACCACAGCGGCGAGCGCCCGGACTCCGTCACCACGCGACGTACCGCATCGATGGGGCTGCCTCGTCCGCGCCTCCCGAAGGCGATCTCGGTCATCATTACCGGCACGCCCACGGCCAGGATACAGGCCAGGTAGACCAGCACGAAGGCACCACCGCCATGCTCGCCGGTGATGTAGGGGAACTTCCAGATATTGCCCAGGCCGACGGCCGAGCCCGTCGCCGCCAGCACGAAGCCCCAGCGGCCCAGCCACTGGGCGCGAGGTTGTTGCGTATCGGTCATCTTGTCACCAGGGGGAATCGTTATTATCGACAGGAGCAGGAATATGCCCGGCCATATCAGTGCAAAGCAACACAATTTGTTATTGGGAGTTTTTCACACAGTCTTAATGCCTGACATCAAGACAAAAACGGCTTCCGCCCGGGGCGGAAGCCGTTCTAGAGATCAATCGTCCTTGAGTACGCCACGACGGATCTGATCCTCTTCGATCGATTCGAACAGGGCCTTGAAGTTGCCCTCGCCGAAGCCGTCATTGCCCTTGCGCTGAATGATCTCGAAGAAGATCGGGCCGATGACAGTCTCGGTGAAGATCTGCAGCAGCACGCCCTCGTCGGGACCGCCGTCGATCAACAGGCTCAGCTCGCGCAGATCCTCCACCTTCTCTTCATGGTTTGGCACCCGCGAGTCGACCTTCTCGTAATAGGTGTCCGGCGTGGAGAGGAAGGTGACGCCATTGGCGCGCAGGGCACGTACCGTGGCGTAGATGTCGTCGGTGGCCATGGCCAGGTGCTGAATCCCCTCGCCGTTGTACTCGCGCAGGAACTCGGCAATCTGCGACGTATCGTCGGCAGACTCGTTGATCGGGATGTGCATCTTGCCGCAGGGTGCGGTCATGGCGCGGGAGTGCAGCCCGGTCTTCTTGCCCTTGATGTCGAAGTAGCGGTTCTCGCGGAAGTTGGCGATCTCGGTGTAGAAGTCGGCCCACTTGTCCATCTGGCCGCGGTCGACGTTATGGGTCAGGTGATCGAGCACCTTGAGGCCGACGCTGTTGTCGTTGGGCGAACGGCCGGGGATCGGCTCGAAGTCGATGTCGTAGATGGTGCGCCCTTGGCTGTCGACCTTGTCATCGACGAAATAGAGCAGCGAGCCACCGATACCACGCACGGCGGGAATGCCTACCTCGCCGGGGCCGACCGGGTTCTCCACCGCCTCGGCGCCGTGGGCCAGGGCGTAGTCGAAGGCCTGCTTGGCATCGGCCACTTTCCATGCCATGGCACAGGCGCCAGGGCCGTGGACATTAGCGAACTCAGCAGCTTGACTGTTCGGCTCGGCGTTGAGCACGAAGTTGACGTTCTCCTGCTGGAACAGGAACACCTGCTTGGAGCGGTGCTTGCGGGTCTCGGTAAAGCCCATGCGGTTGAACAGCGCACGCAGCGCCTCGAGGCCCTCGGCGGTGGGCGCACTGTACTCGACGAACTCGAAACCGTTGGTGCCGATTGGGTTGTCGTGAGTGATCGGAGAGACGGTCTTGGCGGGTGCGTTCATGTTTCCTCCAGGGGTAGGCCGTGGTCATGAGCCGTTGTTATATAGGGAAGCCCCGGCAGCCATTGCGTGCCGATGTGTGGTTCAAGCCTAGTGCTCCACTCTCCCCGCCGAAACGCCCTCTTGGTGGCGATCCGGCACTGGTGGAAGCCCCATGCACACCCCGCTTGTATAGAAAACGTTACATCCAGCTCAAGACAAAGAAGTAGGCCTTCCGGGCGGTGCGAAATCGTGACAGGCCGTAAAGAAACATTTACGCAGGATGTGTTAGGGCATCATCGCGCCACTGGCCAGCCTCCACGCCACCCACGCCAATATCACGGCGATGAAAAGGTCGATCGCCCGCCATACTCGCTCGCTTGCCAGTCGTGGTGCCAGCCAGCCAGCCGCTGCCGCCAGGCCGAAGAACCAACCGAACGACGCCATCGCCGCACCGAGGAAGAAGCCCAGCGGACTCGGCTGCACCGCGCCGATGGCACCGAGCAGCACCACCGTTTCCAGATAGACCTGAGGATTGAGCAGGGTAACCGCTAGCGTGGCCGCCAGCGCCGCCTGCCACGACTGCACCTGACCGCCTCCCGCCGTCAGTGCCTGCCCGGCCATGGCCCGGCGCAGCGCCAGCCACGCCTGCCAGGCAAGAAAGGCCGCCCCTGCCCAGCGTGCCACTTCCATCAGCGCTGCCTGTTGAGCGATCAACATTCCCAATCCCAGCACGCCGACGCCCACCAACAGCCAGTCGCACAGTGCACAGACTCCGGCCACCAGCCAGGCGTGCTGACGCCGCAGGCTCTGCTGCAGCACGAAGGCGTTCTGTGCACCGATGGCAACGATGAGACCGGCACAGATCAATAGCCCGTTGAGCCATGACATCCACATTGCATCTTTCTCCTGGCAAGACAGTGGGGCCAAGGCTAAGCTCGCAGCATCGATTAGAGAAACAAATAAATAAAATAGGGAATTAGAAAAATTAATGATCGATTACAAGCTGCTCGAGGCCCTGGTGGCGGTACTCGACCAGGGCGGCTTCGAGCGCGGTGCGCGGCAGTTGGGATTGACCCAATCGGCAGTTTCCCAGCGTATCAAACTGCTCGAAGCGCGCCTCGGTCAGCCGGTGCTGGTACGCAGCCCGCGGCTGGAGCCCACCCCTCTGGGGCGCAAGCTGCTCAATCATGCCCAGCAGGTCCGCCTGCTGGAGAGCGACCTGCTGGGCGAGGTGCCGGCCCTTGGCGGCGGCGAACAGCGCCTGCGCCTGGCCATCAACGCCGACAGCCTGGCCACCTGGTGGCCGGAGGCCATCGGCCGCTTCTTCGAAGACTACCGGGTGCTGTTCGACTTGGTGGTGGAAGATCAGGAGGTGGCGCTCAAGCGCATGCGTGACGGCGACGTGGCCGGTTGCATCTGCGCCTCACCCACGCCGGTGCAAGGGTCACGCAGCCACCCCCTGGGGAGCATGCGCTATCGTGCGCTGGCCAGTCCCGCCTTCATGGCACGCTACTTTACCGATGGCGTGACGCCGCAAGCGCTACGTCTGGCGCCGGCCATCGTGTTCGGACCGGATGACCGTCTGCAGCACCGCTATCTGGCCCAGCACGGCGTCGAGCCGCCCTTCCCTCACCATCTGTGCCCTTCGTCGGAGGGCTTCATCGGTCTGGCACTGGCGGGGTTAGGCTACGGCATGGTGCCCGAACGCCAGGCCGAGCGGGAGCTCAGCGAAGGGCGACTGCAGGAAATCGATCCCGGCCCCTACCTCGCCGACGGCCGCCTGGTCGACCTCTCACCGGGCTATGTGATCGACGTTCCGCTCTACTGGCACCACTGGCGACAGGGCGGCAAGGTACTCGATGCCCTCACCGACCACCTGCTGCGCCTGGGGGACGCCTGGCTGACGCCACTCTCCAACGTCTAAGCGTTTCGCAGCTTGGTTTCGACGCTCTCCACCTTCTCGGCCATCGACTGCTCGCGGTCGGTGCGCGTGCCCAGCTTGATGGTGGTGGTGATGCGCGGCGCCCCCATCTCGTGCACCACCTCGTGGCAACGCTTGACTGCCGCCATCACCTCATCCCACGGCCCCTCGATATTGGTGCCGTATGCATGCATACGATGTTCGAGGCCCGACGCTTCGATCACCCGCTGGCAGGCAGCCACCTGCGGTGAAACGGATACGCCTACCCCTAGCGGAATGACGCAGAGATCCATGATCACATGCATGGCGTCCTTCTCCTGGCATTGGGCCGACGACGACTCAGGTCGTTGCCGGCTCGCTGACGTGAATGCCGAACAGGCTGGCTTCACCAGCGCTGCGGCCGAGTGTTTCCGGCGGCGTAATACGGCCGTCGCGCACCATCACGTGCCCTCCCTGCCCCTGAGCGCCGCCGATCACGCTGCCCACCAGGTAGGTGGGGAAGATGTCGGGGTCGTTCTCGTAGTTGGGGTTGTGGATCAGGCCGATCATCTGGAATCGCCCGCGGGTGTTGCGCAACGACTCCAGCGAATCCTGTATCAAACGACGGTGCGAGAGTTTGGAGAATAGCCCGTCGAGCAGGATCACGCTCTCGCGACTGGTACGTGCCCGGCGACGGTGGTGCCCCGGCAGTTCGCGCAGCTCACGCTCGATGGCGAATTCGGACAGCTTGACCAGCCACATCAGCGATACCGCCTCGCGCTGGCCCTCCGACATCTCCTCGTTGAGCGAGAACAGCCGCCCATGGGGGCGAATGGCGTCGTGCTTGAGGCGGATCGCCACGTCGTGGAACAGGCCACGGTAGATGCGCCGACGGATCTGGCGCAGCAGGTCGTCGTCGCGACGCCGTGCTTCCCCGTCGACCATACCCCCATCGCGTTCGGCACGGCGGCGCATGGCGGCCTGATGTTCGTCGATGTCGGCCAGCAGCGTGGCAATCAGGTCGCGCAGTTGGTCGGCGCCGATCAGCGAGGCCTTGACCTCGAAGAAAGCCCCGCCTTCGCCGCTGCTCTTGGCCACGCGCTTGAGGATGTCGAGGTTGCCGGCGGCATCCGAGATGATCGAGCTGAGTCGCTCCACCAGGGTGCCTTCGATCTGTTCACGGGAAGCGTGCAGCCGTTCGACCCGCACGCGATGGTCGTCGAGCTGCCCGGCCAGCTGTGCATACAACGAGGAGAGATCGTCCAGCGCTTCCTGAGTCGAACTGGAGTGGCTCAAACCGCTCAATCTGGCACGTTCGGTGTCGCTGAAATGGCGACTATGAGCCGCCTCGGACAGCGCCTCGGCAAGCTTGCGTTCACCGGTCTCGACCTGGCGGGCCTGACGTTCACGGTTACGCGCCCGCTCGCCCAGGTTGAGCTCGCCCAAGGCGTCGACCAGGGTCTGCTGACACGCCTCCAGCGCCTCGACGTCGAGTGTACCGTCACCGGAGCCGGCCATGACACGCCAGCTACCCAGAGCCGCGTTTCGCGCCGCGTTTTCCTCATCGTCGCCTGGCCACTGGCTGGCCTGTTCGAGATCGACCAGCGCCGCCAGGCGACGCGGCCAGCCCTCAGGGAGCTCACGCAGCACTCGCAGCCACTCCACCGCCAGCTGGTCTATGCTGGCCAGCGCCCGGCGCTGATCGGCCAGGCGCGACTCGAGCACGTCGCGCTCTGTCGCGAGCGCCTTGCGCGACTCGCGTAGCTCGCCGAGTTCGCGCTTGACCCGGGCAATGTCACGTTCGAGTTTCTGGCTGCCGCCGCCGTCATCGCGCACCTCCAGGTAGGCACGGATACGGGTGAAATCAAAATCCGCTTGTTTCGTGGCGCGAGCCTGGGCCGACTCCAGCTCGGCCTGTACCTCGGCGGCGCTGGCCATGAAGTCGACCCCGCCGTCGGCTTCGAAGCGCACCAGGGCGCGCAGCCGATCGCGCTCGCCGTCGCTGAAGATGCTGCGCAGCTGTGCCTCGGTCTCGGTCACGCTTCGCGCCAGCGCCTCCTTCTGCTCCTCTGCGGCGGCAAGCCGTAAATTCGCATCGCTCAGGTGGCGCTCGAGTTCAGTGAGACGCGCTTCCAGCGCCTGCAGCCGCTCGACGCCTCCGGCGTCGCTGAACTGCTCGGCGGCGAGCCAGGTCTGCCCATGGGCCTCCAGTTCGCGCCCTGCCCGCTCGCGCTCGGGGGCCAGTTCGGCCAGCGCCGTCTCGGCTTCCAGCTTCGCCTCGGCGGCCTCCTGCTGGGCGAACTGACCGCCCTCCTGCAGGTAGCGCTGATAGTCGTCGATGCAGGTGAGCGCGGCGTCGGTCAATCGTGGGGCCAGCGCGGCCGCGCGCGCGGCCAGCGCCGCCAGCCGTTCGGCCAGTGTCTCCAGGGCCAGTTCCACCTGAGCCTCGTCGGCTTCGCGGGCTCGCAGCGCCAGGGCAAAGGTCTCACCGTGGGGATCGAGCCGTTCGCACTCTACGGCCAGCGCCTTCTGCCGCTCAGCGTCTGCGGCAAGGCGCCTTTCGGTGGCCTCGCGCAGCGCTTCGAGATAGCTGGGGTCGAGCGCGGCCTTGACCGCCAGGGTTTCCACCCCGGCCACGGCCCCCAGCGGCGGCTCGCCCCGGGCCAGCAAGCCGGCGAGCGAGTCGGCCTCGAACACCGGTACCGCCAGGCCAGCTTCGATCAGCGCGGCAGCAGCGGCCTCCGCTGCCTCGCGCCCGGCCACCACCGGAGCGAACAGCACGCCGGCGGCCTGCACCAGCCACTCGCGCCGCTGCTCCAGGGGCAATCCTTCACGATTGAGCACCGCATGCAGCGGCTGCCAGGCAATGCCGGCCTCATCCAGGTGCTGATGCGCCTCGGCCTCGACCACGCGCCGCTCCAGCGGGTCGCCGGATAGGCTCGCCAAGTAGCGTTCGCGGGCGCCAATATCGGCTGCCAGCGCCTCGGCTTCCCGCAACAGCCGCGGGTAGCGGCGCCGGGCGTCGGTCAGCCACTGCTCGGGGGCCAGCTCGCTGCGCTCGGCGAAAGCGAGCCGCGCCCGATGCAAGTCACGCAGATGGCTCTCTTCGTCGAGCAGCCGTTTACGCTCATCGCCCAGCTCACGCTCACGCTCACGCAGCCGGGCGCGCAGGTGTACCGGCTCGTCGTCGCCGTGGAGCTCGCCGTAATGACGAGCCGCCTCGGCCAGCGGTGCCAGCCGGGCCAGGGTGCGCTCGGCCTCCTGGCGGCGCTGTTCGGCCTCGCGACAGTTCGACTCCAGCTCGGCCAGGGCCGTCTTGCGCCGCGTCCAGAAGCCGCTCACCTCTTCGTCCGGCCAACCTTCGACGAAGGCGCGCCAGGGAGCCTGTCCGCGGGTCAGCAGGCCCTGCTCGCCGGTCAGGCGCTCGCGTTCGCCGTTGAGCCGCTCACGCTCGCCGCGGGCGGCCTCGAAGGCGGTAGTGACGTCATCGCGGCGCCGGGTCAGCTCCTCGAGCGTCTCCGCCAGCTCGGTCTCACGCTCGAGCTTCTCCTCGAGACGCTCGGCCGGTGTGGCATCTAAGCACTCGAGACGGAAGGCGTCGTGCCAGGCGGCAACCTGCTTGAGTTCGCCGACGCGTCCCAGGTGCGCGTTGAGCGCCGCACGGGCACGCGTCGCCTCGGCTCTGGCCACCTCGGCGCTGGCCTCGGGAGTTTCCAGCTCGGCCTCGCTGAACAGCCCCTCGGAGAGCGCCTGGGTGTAGAAGCTCTGGTTGTCGACGAAGTCGCGCTGCTGGGATTCCAGCCGTTCGCGCTCCTGCTCCATGGCGTCGCGGCGCGCGTCCAGCTCGGTGAGTTCGCGGGTCAGTTCTTCGAGATAGACGCCATCGCCGATCACCTCTTCGCGGAAGCGGTTGCCATCGGCGGCCTCGAAGGCGTCGGCGCCTTCGTCCAGGGCGGCCAGGGCCCTGTCGCGGGCGCTGTCGTCGTTGAAGGCGTGACTCTCGCTCAGCCACTCGCGGGCAGCCTTGAAACTGACATGCCCCACGTCGCGATTGAGCGGCCAATCCGCCTCGGGCAGGTGAATCAGGCGCCGATGGACGTCGACTCGGGCGCCGCGCTCCGACAGCGCCTGGCGCACGGCCCGCTCGGAGAGGCCGGAAAGCGTGGCCAGCAGCCAGGTGGAAACCCGGGGCCGGGTGGTATCGCCGGCAATCCAGGCGAAGCCCTCCAGCGGGGCGCCGCCGCCCTCTTCATATCCACCCGCTGCATCGGCTCGCGGCAGCCCCGGCAGGCCCAGCAGCGCCTGGCCGCCCAGCAGCGCTTCACTGGCCGCCAGCCCTTGGTCGAATTCGTCGAGCCTGGCGCGGGCATCGCGCAGGGTCTCGCCCTGCTCGCGCAGCTCGGCCAGGCGCACCACCTTGTCGCTGGCGCGGCGCTGGTCGCTCTCGGCCTCCTCCAGGCGGTGGCGCAACTCGGTGATGTTGGTGCCGGAGTTGAGAATCACCTCCTCGATCAACTCTTCGCTTTCGTCGGTTTCGCCACGAGTGGCACCGGAGAGGATCTCGGGGGCCAGCACCTCGAAGAAGAACGCCTGATCGGCCTTCTCCCCGGCGCGGGGCTTGATGGCGTTGAAGATCTGGCTCTTGTCGGCACCGCCTTCCTTCTGGAAGGCGGCAAGCTGGGCCAGTTCACGACGCGACACATGGGCACCCACCGCTTCGAGCCACTCCTCGCGGTTGTGGGTCAGGCGCACATTGCGCTCGGCCATGGCGGCCTTGACGTCGCGGTTGGCATAGAGCGCCAGCTTGCCGTCGAGGGTCAGGTGATGTACCGGTACGTCCTCGAGGCGACCGCCATAGTGGTAGAAAGAGAGCCCGCTGCCATCGCTGTAGCCGTAGAAGCCGAACACGAAGGTCTCGCCGGCCACCTCCTCACCGGCGGCGGCGAGCATGTCGTCCTGACGTTCGAGACCGCTGCGCGAACGAAACTCCACCCGCAGGTGGCTCCAGCTCCGGCCCTCCCCGCTCACCGCCGAGGGGGAGCACTTGCGCCGCGTGCGCGAGAGCAGCGTGCGATCCCGCGACAGCAGACCGATCAGCGCCTCCGCAAGCGTGGTCTTGCCGAAACCGTTCTCCATGCTGATCGCGCTGGATTGGCCGCGCAGATCGAGCAGCACATGGCGCATCTTGGCGTCCCAGGGCGAGGTCACGTCACCGTGCTTGTTGAGCAGGTTGGCGACCTCGATGCGATTGATCACGCTCATGCCTGGGTCTCCTCGTGTTCGTCGATTGGCGCTTCGTGCGCCTCGTCCCGATACCGGCTCGCCACGCGGCCCTGAGCCAAGGCCTGCAGATGGCCGAGCTGATGAATGCCGATCTGCTCGCTCTCCAGGGCCCCGAGCAGGGTCTGCTGCCATACCTCGCCGCCGCTCTCTTCGCTTGGCGTGGCAGGGTCAGCCTCACGCAGGCTTTCCAGCAGCCCGGCGCGCACCTGAAGGTCGATGAAGGCACGCACCCGGCGGCTGATGTCCTCGCCGCGCTCCTCCAGCAGCGCTCGGCTGGCCTCCGGCGCATCTTCACCCAAGGCACGCAGCGACTCGAGCTGGTCGCGCATCAGCTCGACCAGCTCGGCGCCGGCGAAGGTGGCCTCCTGATAGCGGCTGACATCGGAAAGCGCGCGGTTGTAGCGGGTGTAGAGCAGCGTATGCATCAACAGCCACAGCTGCAGATACCATTGGGCCAGCTCTGCACGGCTCTCCTGGCGCAGCTTGAGCGCCTCGAAAACGGGTTCGCGAGTGTACAGCGGCGGCTGCTCCAGCTCAGGGTCCGGCAGCAGCGCGTAATAACGCGAGCCAGGCGCAATGCCGGGATAGTCGCCGGCCTCGAAGGCCTTCAACCTCAGGCCCTGGCCGGCCAGGAAGTCGCGAAGCCCCTCGCGCTCGGCCTCGCTGGCGTCGTCGATCAACGCGCATACATCGCGCTCGGAGAGCTGGCCTTCACGGGCGGCGCGGCGCTTGCGACCGCCACCCGGCGTACGTTCGGCGCTGCGATAGCGCAACAGGTAGGCGACCACTTCGCCCATCTCGGTCATGTTCATACGGGCTTGTCCTGATCGATTCGGCGTGTAACGTCATTCAAGGCAGCGGGAGCCTGTAAGGTGTGCGGCGCAGCTTCGGGCGCCTGCAAGGTGTTCGGCGCGGCTTCGGGCGCCTGTAGAGAGAAGAAGCCAAGAGAGGGAGTCACGGCCCCTTCGATACGGCGGCCGTCGTCGAGCTGGAGTTCGAACGGCGTGGCATCGAGACCCACGGCGAGCCCCGGGTCGAGCAGCTCGGTGTCGACGAAGGTGTTGAGCAACTGCGCCAGGCAGTCGCTCCCTTCGAAACGATGCCAGCCCTCGGCCAGCGCCTCGGGCAACGACAGCGGGGAGCGCCGGATGCGCTGGCGAAGCTGCGGGCCGCGCGCCTCGAGGAAGCGCGCCAGCAGCGGGTCCTCGGGGGAGGCATCGCCGGCCTCGTCGAAGACCAACGCCGAGGCGCTGACGTCGCCACGTCGGCTCTCGAGCAGCGGCACCAGGGGCGCCATGCGCGGGAAGGTGGCCTGCACGTGTAGAGGCATCATCCTGCTTACCACGGCGTCGCGCAGCGCAGCCGCGGGCGGTACCTCGAGCAGCTGGCGCGCCATGTCCTGAAAATCGACCACGCCCATGGCCTGGATGCGTCCCTCGGCGATGTCGCCCAGCACTTCCGAGAGACGCCGCGAGAGGTTTTCAATGGCGTTGAGTACCCGGCCGATGGCGCTCGAAAGCACGCGCAGGTCCCACTCCTCGGCCTGGGTCTCACGCCACGTCTCGAAACGCTCCATCAGCCGCGGCGTGGCGAGCTGGGAGCGGGCATCGAGCAGCGTCTGCTGAATGTTGGTCAGGGCGTTGTGGTAATGACGTTCGTTGTCGAGCAGCGCGGACAGCTTACCCTCGCGAGTGGGGTTCTCGCGCACCCGGCGCAGCTCCTGGGTCAGGGCACGGATCGCCAGCAGGATCTGATTGGTGATGTCGGGAATACGGGCGAAATCTCCCCGGGCCAGCGCCGCCAGCACCTTGGCGGCGTCATACTCGGAATAGAGCAGGTCCTCGACCTGGCTGGCCAGAGTGACCGCCTGACGGCCGCTCGGCGTGAGCCGCACCTGGCCGGTCTGCCCCTGCTTCTCGATCAGCGCCGTACGCTTGGTACTGCGCCGGCTGCGCTCTTCTCCCGCCGCTGCGTCTCTTTCCCCCGGCGAGGCGTGACGCGCGGATGGCGTGGGGGACAACTGGCGAAAGTTGATCTCGCTGGGCGTCGAGAGCAGATTGATGACGAAGCTCAGGTCGTCATGGGGCAGCGTCGGATAGATGTCGCGCAGGTGGTTGAGGCAGCGGCTTTGCGAGACGAAGGCGCTGTTGGTGGCGAAGTCCTCGTCGAGCAGATAGTCGAGCAGCAGGCAGCCGAGGTCGAGCCAGTAGCCGTCGCGCAGGCCGCGACGTTGTTCCTGGCTCACCTGCACGAAGGGCGAGCCCGGTTCGTGGGCGCTGTCATGCAGGTCGATCAGCCGCGTCGTGGCGATCAGCAGCTTGCTCCAGGCGGTCATGGGGCGTCCCAGCAGGCGAAGAATGGAAATGAAAAGGGGGCATTATGCCAAGCTCGGCCCTTCGGGTCATGATGCGACCCACGCTGTGAGAGAATGGACGCTAACGGATGGCCGACAAGGCCGCCCTTTCGTACCGCAAGCGGCCATGAAACAACAGCGCAGGGAGTGCCCAAGTGATCGAGCAGACGTTGAAGCGGGTCTTCGGCTATGACGACTTCCGCCCCGGACAGCGCCAAGTCGTCGAGGCCATCACCGCTGGCCGCTCGGCGGCGGCGATCTTCCCCACCGGCTCGGGCAAGTCGCTGTGCTACCAGCTGCCTGCGCTGCACCTGCCCCAGCTGACCCTGGTGATCTCTCCACTGCTGGCGCTGATGCAGGACCAGCTCGCCTTTCTGGCACGCCATGGTATCGCCGCTGCCAGCATCGACTCGGGCCAGAGCCGTGAAGAAGCGGCCGCGGTGATGGAGGGTGTCAAGCGCGGCGAGATCCGCATCCTGATGATCTCGGTGGAGCGGCTCAAGAACGAGCGCTTTCGTGCCTTCATCAGGCGCGTGCCGATCTCGCTGCTGGTGGTCGACGAGGCCCACTGTATCTCGGAGTGGGGTCACAACTTCCGCCCCGACTACCTCAAGCTGCCGCAATATCGCCATGAATTCGGCATTGCACAGGTGCTGCTGCTGACTGCCACGGCCACGCCGCGCGTGATCGCCGACATGCGCGAGCGCTTCGACATCGCCGAGGACGACGTCACCGCCACCGGCTTCTACCGCCCCAACCTCAACCTGGACGTAGCGCCGGTGCCGGCCGAGGCCCGTGCCCGCCGGCTGGTCGAGTGGCTGCGTCCCAAGCTCGGCGCCGAGCCGCCCGAGCCCACCATCGTCTACGTCACCCTGCAGCAGACCGCCGAGCGCCTCGCCGCCTATCTCAGCAAGGCGGGCATGGTCGCCATCGCCTATCACGCAGGGCTCGACGGCGAGACCCGCGAGCGCATCCAGCGTGACTTCATGGCCGGCCAGACGCCATGCATCGTCGCCACCATCGCCTTCGGCATGGGCATCGACAAGGCCGACATCCGCAACGTGGTCCACTTCGACCTGCCCAAGTCGGTGGAGAACTACAGCCAGGAGATCGGCCGTGCCGGGCGCGACGGCAAGCCCGCCGACTGCCTGATGCTGGCCGGGCGCGATCACGTCAACGTACTGGAGAACTTCGTTTACGGCGACACGCCGGAGCCCCACGGCATTCGCCTGGTGATCGACGAACTGCTCGAGGCGAACCGGGGCGGCCCCGGCCAGTGGGAACTGGTGCTCAACTCCCTCTCCCAGCACAGCAATATCCGCCCGCTGCCGCTCAAGACCCTACTGGTACAACTCGAGCTGCGCGGCATCATCGCACCGCGCTACAGCTACTTCGCCGAGTACCGCTTTCGCCTGCACGACGAACCCGAGGCGTTAGTGGCCCGCTTCGAAGGCGAACGCGGCGCCTTCGTCCAGGCGATCCTCGATGCCTCCCAGCGCGCCCGTACCTGGTTCAGCCTGGACTTCGCGGCGCTAGAGCGCCTGGGGGGCGAGCGCGGCCTGAACGTCGAGCGAGCACGCGTCATCACCGCACTGGACTACTTCGTCGGCCAGGGCTGGATGGTGCTTGAAAGCAAGCAGATGACAGAGGTGTACGACGTGCTGCGCGCCGACCTCGATCCCGTTGCGCTAACCGACGAACTGTACGCCTACTTCGGCGACAAGGAGCGAGCCGAGATCGAGCGGCTGCATGCCATGCTGGCGCTGTTCGAGAGCGCAGGCTGCCTGAGCCGTCGGCTGGCCGAGTGGTTCGGCGACGAGCGCGCTCCCGAACGCTGCGGCCACTGCTCGGCCTGCCGCGGCGCCATTGCCCGCCTGCCCGACCCCGAACCGCTCGACGCTCTTTCGAGCGAGACCGTCGAACGGCTAGCTGGCGAACTGATGCAACAGTTGGTTAGCGGTGGCGAGACCGCTCCCGTCACTCCCGATTTGCTGGCGCGATTCCTCTGCGGCCTGACCAGCCCCCTGCTCACCCGCCTCAAGGCACGCCGGCTGGCCGGCTTCGGGGCTCTCGAGGCCTATCGCTACGCCGAGGTGCGCGACCTAGCCGCTCACCTCCTGCGTGAACGATCAAGCGCTTAACCGTCGCTGGACCCGATCCCGTAGCTACGCAGCTTGTTGGCAACGGTGGTATGCGATACGCCGAGCCGCTTGGCCAGCTGGCGGCTGGAGGGGTGCTTGGGGTAGAGCGAGGCCAGTATTCGCCGCTCCACGTCGCTCATGATGTCGGCCAGCGAGCCGTCCAGGTCGATGCCCGAAAGCCCCGACGCCTCGCCCACGTCCGGCAGGCGCAAGTGCCCAGGCTCGACGGCATCGCCTTCACACAGCGACACCGCCTGAAACAGCACGTTCTCGAGTTGGCGTACATTGCCGGGCCAGTGGTAGGTAGAGAGCCTGGCCAGCGCCGCCGGCGACAGCGCCGGCATGCGGCAGCCGATCTGACGAGCCGCGCGATCGATGAAATGCAGTGCCATCGCCTCGATGCCATCGAGACAGTCGCGTAGCGGCGGCACCGTCAGCGACAGCACGTTAAGCCGGTGATACAGGTCCTGGCGAAACAGTCCCTCGGCGCACAGCTTGGGCAGATCCTGCTGAGTCGCACAGATCACCCGCACGTCGAGATAGGTTTCCTCGTCGCTGCCCACTCGACGAAAACCGCCATCCTGCAGAAAGCGCAGCAGCTTGACCTGCAGGCGCGGGCTCATTTCGCCCACCTCGTCGAGAAAGATGGTGCCACCCGCCGTCAGCTCCAGCAGGCCCAGCTTGCCCTCGGGGCGCGCGCCTTCGACGGCGCCCGGCGCGTAGCCGAACAGCTCCGTCTCGGCCATCGATTCCGGCAGCCCGGCGCAGTTGAGTGCCATGAACGGCGACTGGCCCCGAGCGCTGGCCAGGTGACAGGCCCGGGCAAGCAACTCCTTGCCGGTCCCGGTTTCGCCGTGAATCAGCAGCGGAGCATCCAGCGGCGCCATTCGCCGCGCCTCGCGAATCAGCGCGGCAAGCCTGGGGCTCGCCTGAAACAGCGCATCGAAGCCGCGCAGTTCCTGACGCTGTACCTGGTAGATTCGCTCGCCGATACGATCGGCACTGTGCAGAGTCACCACGGCGCCGGCCAGGGAGCCCACGTCGTCATGATGCTCGCGATGCAGGGGTGCGATGTCGGCCAGGAAGGTGGCATCGCGCAGCTTGATGCGCAGACCGTTGACCCGGGCATTGTTGCGTCGAATCAGTGCCGGGAGATCGAGGTCGGGCAAATAGCGGTCTAGCGAAAGCCCGGGCACCTCGTCGATACGCACCCCGAGAAGCTGACCCGCGGCCCGGTTGGCAGCCACGATATGGCCTTCCATGTCGATCGACATGACCGGATCGGAAAGTGAGGACAGCAGCGCATCGAGTTCGAGATGACGGCGCTCGCTGGGCATCAGACTGACTCGACGCACGCCGAATACGCCCGGCACCGCTTCCAGTACCGGCTTCAGCGTGGCCAACTGCGCATTGAGCAGGTTGGGAATATGCAGATAGATGGCGTTACCGTGCTCGCCCCCTACTTCGCCGCGAGCCACGTTGAGCCCGTAATCGACGAAGTGGGAAACGATATCGCGCAGGATGCCGATTCGGTTTTGGCAGTGAAACCTCAGGCGCATGAAAAATGGGGCCTCTGGCGGAAAAAGAGCGTCAAGTGGGCGTGACTCTGTTGTAAAGATAACGTGACACCCAAGCCGGAACAAACCTCAACCCCGCAGGAGTTCCGCCTCTGCGACGCTCCTTCGACAACAATCGTCATGAATTCTTTACACCCGAGGCTATATCCCACCCCCAGGCCCGCCTCGAGCCGGGCGTGTTTCACGGCTCAGCGCCTCTACACTCGAGTCAAAGGTTCGCCACACAAACATAAGATTCAGCTGACCGGAGTGCCTCATGACGTCATCCAATCCGCATCTGAGCGATGTCGCCAGCAAGACCGGATACCGCGCCCGCCTGCCCGATGACAACGGCTTCATCGATTGGCCGGAGCAGGACAATGCCACCTGGCAGACCCTGATGCAGCGCCAGCTCGGCATGCTCGAAGGGCGTGTATGCCAGGAATACCTCGACGGCCTGGAGCGCCTCGCCCTACCCGAAGACAGAGTTCCCCAGCTCGCCGACATCGACCGTGTGCTCCAGGCCAGTACCGGCTGGCAGACCGCGCAAGTCCCCGCGCTCATTCCCTTCAATACGTTCTTCGAGCTGCTGGCCAATCGTCGCTTCCCGGTGGCCACCTTCATCCGTACCCCGGAAGAGCTCGACTATCTGAAAGAGCCGGACATCTTCCACGAGATCTTCGGCCACTGCCCCATGCTCACCAATCCCTCCTTTGCCGAGTTCACCGCCACTTACGGACGTCTCGGTCTCGAAGCGGAGCCCAAGGAGCGGGTCTACCTGGCACGTCTCTACTGGATGACGGTGGAATTCGGGTTGGTGGATACCCCCGCCGGAAGACGCATCTACGGCGGGGGTATCATCTCCTCGCCCAAGGAGACCCTGCATTCGTTGTCGGACGCGCCCCAGCACCTGCCGTTCGATCCCATCGAGGCGCTGCGCACCCCATACCGCATCGATATCCTGCAGCCGCTCTACTATGTGCTGGACGACCTGTCGACCCTGCACGAGCTATCCCAGCAGGACATCATGGGCATGGTGCACAAGGCCATGCAGCTAGGGTTGCACGAGCCTCGCTTCGAACCGGCGCCGACGTCAGCCAAAGCCAAGGCTTGAACACAACGAGCGACATCGCACGACACCAATAAAACCTGACGAGGAGTGAACATGAGCCAACTTTCCGAACAGCAGTGCGAAGCGTGCAGTTGGGACGCCCCCCATGTCAGCGAGGAGGAGATCGAAACCCTCAAGCGCGACATACCGGAGTGGAGCATAGAAGTGCGCGACGGCATCAAGCAGCTCGAGCGCGTATTCAAGTTTCGCAATTTCAAGCAGGCCCTGGCCTTCACCAACCGTGTGGGCGAAATTGCCGAGGAAGCGGGCCACCATCCTGCCCTGCTGACCGAATGGGGCAAGGTCACCGTGACCTGGTGGTCCCATGAGATGAAAGGCCTGCACAAGAACGACTTCATTCTTGCCGCACGCACCGATCAGGTCGCCGAGCAGAACTGAGCGCTACTGTTCCGGCACCACCCCTCGCCCGATGCCACCAGGCATCGGGTGAGTTCGTTCTGACACGTTCATGGGGCAATGGCTGCCATGTTCTATCGTTTTTTTCTTACGTAGCAAATAGCGTTAAGACTCTCTCGCTGAGACGCGAACCTCGATTAGGTTAAATGCGTCACCGTTACGGTGCCGTTACGCAAACTTTCGAGAGATAAAATCATGAAAAGGATCATTCAAGGCGCCCTGCTGGCGCTGATGCTCAGCTTCGCTACATTGGCCGCGGCTCAGGAAGTCGCCCCCATCAATGTCAATACCGCCGATGTCGAACTGCTTACCGAGCTGCCGGGTATCGGGCCGAGCCGTGCGCAGGCGATCGTCGAAGATCGTGAAGCCAACGGCAATTTCGAAAGCGCCGATGACCTCACGAGGGTCAGTGGGATCGGGGCGGCGACCGTGGAAAAATTCCGCGATCAGATCGAATTCTGAGAAAATGCAGCGAGGCCGGCAACATGCCGGCCTCGCTGTCATTCGTGACCGACGTCGTTACAGGCGAAGGCCGCCGTCACATTCGATCACGCGTCCAGTGAAGTAGTCGTTCTCGAAAATGAACGCCACGCTCTGGGCAATGTGATCCGGGTCGCCGAGGCGCCTGAGCGGCACGCCCGCGGTCAGCTTCTCCAACATCTCCTCACGCATCGAGGCCGTCATGTCGGTTTCGATGAAGCCCGGCGCCACCGCCCCCACGCGAATGCCGTAGCGCGCCAGCTCCTTGGCCCAGGTAGTGGTCAGCGACACCACAGCGGCCTTGGCCGCCGCGTAGTTGCTCTGCCCCATGTTGCCGGCTCGGGAAATGCTGGAGATATTGACGATCACCCCATCGTGACCCGCCTCGATCATCTGGCAGGCGGCTTCACGCCCGCACAGGAACACACCGGTAAGATTGACGTCGATGACGGACTGCCACTGCTCCAGTGACATGGTCTTCTCGACCTTGCCGTCCTTGGCCTTGACCAGCAGTGCATCCCGCAGGATACCGGCGTTGTTGACCAGGCCGGCAACCGGGCCGAGTTGGGCCGCGATATCACCGAAGGCACGCTTCACCGACGCTTCATCGGCCACGTTTACCTTGAACGCGCCGGCCTTGATGCCTTCCGCATGCAGGGCGGATACGGCCTTGTCCAGCGCCTCGGCGTCCATGTCCAACAGTGCCAGAATGGCGCCTTGACGCCCCATGCGACGGGCCATCGATAGGCCAAGGCCGCGGGCTCCACCAGTAATGGCTATGACGGTCTTGTCCAGTTTCATTCGCTGTCCCTTGTCAGGATATTGGTATACGGCTCTCGCCCTACTTCTTTATTCGGCATTTGAGCGAGGCGACTTGAGGCCGAAATGGAAAATTGTGCATTGCAGCATAAAAGATGTCGGCCACTCCTGGCAACTGGCGTCTGCGCTTGAAATTTCCCGCCACGCCCCCATGATGCGCATAACGCTACCCTCGGAGCCGACATGCCGATACTGCTTTTCTTTTCGATCTTCACCCTTCTGGACTTCGTCGTTCTGTTCTCCATAGGCAGTCAAATCGGCCTCCTGCCCACCCTCGGCCTGGTTCTGGCCACCGGGTTCACCGGTCTCTATCTGATCCGGCAGCAGGGTATCGCCACGCTGATCCGAGCTCGTGAGCGCATGGCCCAGGGGGAGCTCCCTTCCAGCGAATTGCTGACCGGTGCCGCCCTGATCTTCGGCGGGGCCCTGATGCTCGCCCCCGGTTTTCTTTCCGATGCGTTGGGCCTGCTGTGCGTGCTGCCGGGCGCCCGGCGTCTGCTCGCCCGGCTGCTGGCACTACTCAACCTGCGCTGGCTGGTGGCTCGCCGCGACACCTCGAGCGATACGGCGTCCGGGAGCGAGTGGCAGGGGCACGGCGGCAAACCGCACGCAGACCCGGCTCAGGAGCAGCAGGAGGGGGACCACGCCCGGCCCCTGGAGGGCGATTTCATCAGCCGCGACGAACCCCGACGTTAAGGGGGTCTGGCGTGGCGACCAAGCGTGAAATTTTTTTACTGCAAGCCCTTGAAAGGAATTCGCTCGGCCCCATTTCTCGGTCAGCACAAGGCTACGGCGCCGAGCGACGCTCGGTGCCTTTGACAAGGAAGGCGTAGTCGCCTCCCCTTCCAGGCTACTGGAAGTGAAAGATGAACCGCCATGCCTAGCATGGCACCACAGACCATCAGGAGAACGTGAGCAATGAACATCCGTCCCTTGCACGATCGCGTCGTCATCCGTCGCGTTGAAGAAGAGCAAAAAACCGCTGGCGGCATCGTGCTTCCGGGCAACGCCCAGGAAAAGCCGACTCGTGGCGAAGTGCTCGCCGTCGGTAACGGCCGGATTCTCGACAACGGTGATGTTCGCCCGCTGGACGTCAAGGTCGGCGACACCGTGATTTTCAAGGATGGCTTTGGTGTCGAGAAGCAGAAGATCGATGGCCAGGAAGTCCTGATCATGAGCGAGTCCGACATTCTCGCCGTGGTCGAAGGCTGAGCCGACGAATCCTACTCCGTTCCATAAGACGTTCACGAACTCACAGGAAGTAACGAAAAATGGCAGCGAAACAAGTCAAATTTTCCGATGACGCCCGTAAGCGCATGGCCCGTGGCGTTGACGTTCTGGCCAACGCCGTCAAGGCCACCCTGGGCCCGAAGGGTCGTAACGTAGTGCTGGAAAAGTCCTTCGGCGCACCGACCGTGACCAAGGACGGCGTCTCCGTCGCCAAGGAAATCGAACTGAAGGACAAGTTCGAAAACATGGGCGCCCAGATGGTCAAGGAAGTCGCCTCCAAGACTTCCGACGTCGCCGGTGACGGCACCACCACCGCTACCGTGCTGGCTCAGTCCATCGTCACCGAGGGCATGAAGGGCGTAACCGCCGGCATGAACCCGATGGACCTGAAGCGCGGCATCGACCAGGCCGTCATCGCTGCGGTCAAGGAAATTCAGGCTCTGGCCGTGCCCTGCACCGACTCCAAGGCCATCGCCCAGGTCGGCACCATCTCCGCCAACGGCGACAAGCGCATCGGTGAGATCATCGCCGAAGCGATGGAGAAGGTCGGCAAGGAAGGCGTCATCACCGTCGACGAAGGTCGTGGTTTCGAGGACGAGCTGGAAGTCGTCGAGGGCATGCAGTTCGACCGCGGCTACCTCTCGCCCTACTTCGTGACCAACCAGGACACCATGGCGGTCGAGCTGGAAGACCCCTACCTGCTGCTGGTCGACAAGAAGATCTCCAACATCCGTGAACTGCTGCCGGTGCTGGAAGCCGTGGCCAAGTCCGGCAAGCCGCTGGCGATCATCGCCGAGGACATCGAAGGCGAGGCCCTGGCCACCCTGGTGGTCAACAACATGCGCGGTATCGTCAAGGTGGCGGCTGCCAAGGCCCCCGGCTTCGGCGACCGTCGCAAGGCCATGCTGCAGGATATCGCCATCCTGACCAACGGCACCGTGATCTCCGAGGAAGTGGGTCTGACGCTTGAGCAGGCCAATCTGGATCACCTGGGCAGCGCCAAGCGCATCACCATGTCCAAGGAGAACACCACCATCATCGACGGCGCCGGCAACGAGGGCGACATCGAAGCCCGCGTCAACCAGATCCGCGCGCAGATCGAAGAGACCTCTTCCGACTACGATCGCGAGAAGCTGCAGGAGCGCGTCGCCAAGCTGGCCGGCGGTGTTGCCGTCATCCGCGTCGGTGCTGCCACTGAAGTGGAAATGAAGGAGAAGAAGGCGCGCGTCGAAGACGCCCTGCACTCCACTCGCGCTGCGGTCGAGGAAGGTGTCGTACCTGGCGGCGGTACCGCGCTGGTTCGTGTGCTGACCAAGATCAAGGACCTCAAGGGCGAGAACGAGGACCAGACCCACGGTATCGCCATCGCGCTGCGCGCCATGGAGTCTCCGCTGCGCCAGATCGTCACCAACGCCGGTCAGGAAGCGTCCGTGATCTGCAACCAGGTGAAGGCAGGCGAAGGAAACTTCGGCTACAACGCCCAGACCGGCGAGTTCGGCGACCTGTTCGAGATGGGCGTTCTGGACCCGGCCAAGGTGACCCGTACTGCCCTGCAGTCCGCCGGTTCCGTGGCTGGTCTGATGATCACCACCGAGTGCATGATCGCCGACGATCCGGAAGAGAAGGACGGCGGTCCGGACATGGGCGGCATGGGTGGTATGGGTGGCATGGGCGGCATGATGTAAGCAGCCCTACCCCTGAGGCCTAACGGCCTGCAAGACCAAGCAAGCCCCGCCAAGTGCGGGGCTTGCTTCGTTGGAATGGTATGCCGTACCTGTAACTCTATTTCGTAACTCTATTTCAAAAACGTTACCATGTAGTCAAAACCGATGGCCCTCGAGGCAACGCGGTTCGGCTGAATGAGATGAGACGAGCATGGTAGACGTATTGGACAGACTGGCAGAGGCAGTTGCCGAAGATGAAGGCCTGGAAACCTTGGTCAGTGCGCTACTCGAGCTACTCGAAGCCGTCACCGGGCTGGAGTCCACCTACCTGACCAGCATCGACGCTGAACGCGGCGTGCAAACGGTCCTTTTCGCCCGCAATAGCAAGGATCTCGACATTCCCGAGGGCTTCACCGTTCCCTGGGGGGACACGCTGTGTAAACGGGCATTGGATGAAAAGAAACCCTACACCGATGACGTCGAAGCCTGCTGGGGAGATTCCCGAGCGGCGAAAGGCCTCGGTCTCAAGACCTATATCAGTGAACCAGTATGCATCGGCGAAGGTGCCCTCTACGGCACGCTGTGCGGAGCGAGCAAGCACAAGAAACCCGTTCCCCCCAAGGCGCGTCGCCTGCTGACCATGTTCAGTCTCTTGATTGCCCGCCAGCTCGAAAGGGACAGACTGCTCGAAAGACTCAAACATGAGCACATGGCCTTCAAGGAGTACGCACTGACCGACCCGTTGACGGGCATCCCGAATCGCCGCGCGATGGAAGCCGAGTTGAACCGGGCTCTGGCCAACGCCGAGCGAACGGGTAGCGCCGTACACCTGGCCTTCATCGATCTGGACGATTTCAAACAGATAAATGACCGACACGGGCACGACGCCGGTGATCGCTTCCTCATCGAAATCGCCAAGACACTCAAAGCCGGCATTCGCGAAGGCGACGTCGTCGCTCGTATAGGCGGCGATGAATTCGTCGTCTTCGGGAATGCCGTGGGTCTGGATTACGCTGCCGGCCGAAGCGTCATTGCCCAACGTCTTGCCAGTCTGACGTGCGGCGTCTTCGACCTGGGCCTGATACAGCTGGATTATCCCGGCGCCAGCGTAGGCGTTGCCACCTCACGTCCAGGCGAAAGAGACGCTGAAGCCCTGCTGTCCCGAGCGGACGAGGCCATGTACCAGACCAAGCAGGCGAGGCGAGGAGCGCAGCCGAAGCAACCCGCCCCTGATTCGGATTGAAGCGTTTTACGTTAACATGCCTCATTCCAATATCTGCCAAGCGCCACCCATGCTCGCCAACATCCGTATCGTACTCGTCCAGACCTTCCACCCGGGCAACATCGGTGCCTCGGCGCGGGCCATGAAGACCATGGGCCTGACCGAGCTCGTGCTGGTCAATCCCCGCTGTTTTCCCGACGCCGAGGCGTCTCGCCTGGCGGCAGGCGCCGAAGACGTGGTCGACGGCGCCCGTGTGGTCGCCTCCCTGGAAGAGGCGGTGGCCGACTGCGTACAGGTGGTGGGGGCCAGTGCTCGGCTGCGCAGCCTTCCTCTACCCCATTACGACGAGCCCGAGTCGATGGCTCGCGAACTGGTCGCAAGCGCGGCCAGCGATCCGGTAGCCCTGGTATTCGGACGCGAACGCTATGGCCTGACCAATGACGAGATCCGCCTCTGTAGCCACCAGGTCAGCATTCCTGCCAATCCCGAGTACGGCATCCTCAATCTTTCCCAGGCGGTGCAGGTGCTCGCCTATGAAGTGTTCAAGGCCTGGCGTCAGCGGCCTGAAAGCGACCATGTGCAGATACGCCCCGCCGAGGAACGGCAGCCGACTCGTGAGCAGATGGGGCACTTCAACGAACATCTGGGTCGCGTCATGCAGGCCAGCGGCTTTCTGACTCAGCCCCACGCGCGCACCGAGGCTCAGCTCCAGGCCCTGTTCGCAAGGGCCCAGCCCACCCGCAAGGAGCTTTCGCTGCTGCGTGGCCTGCTGCGTTCCTTGGAAGAAATGGCCAACGACGACTAGGCTTGTTAAGCCAACGTCACACAATCGTCATTGCGTCGTTACGGCACTGTCATCGCCACCGTGTGATAAAGGGCATGACCTCAAGAGGAGGTCTGACAAAGGATACTGTCGAAGTCACGACACGGATGCGTGCATGGAAGCGTAACGGGAGCGGCATTGCACATGCCCAGGGAGACATGCGCCACGTGGCCTAGCGTCCGTGGCGCTCTTTATTGCTTCGTGCCGGTATCGCTGGCTTTCGTCCCGGGCGATCTCTCGCTGGGGCTTGCCAGGTCCCAACCCGGCACTTCCGAGCGAATGCACTGTGAAAAATCAGGCGCGCGATGGGCTTGTCGAGCCTTCTCGTCGATCCTGCCTTTGTCTTCCAGTTCGGGCAGCGACAGCCCCGGCCACAGCCCGCCCACCTTGAAGGCATAGCCCGGCAAACGGTCGGTGACCAGCAGACGATAATCGAACGGCAGGCGCGCGCCGATACCCCGGGCCATGTCGAAGATCAGCGTCGAGCAGTTGGCCGTGACCGTGTTGTAGAAGCGCGGCGACTCGGCCAGGGCGTTGGCCTCGTCCACATAGGCCAATAGCAGCGAGCGCATGGCCTTACGCGACATTCTCAGACGAAACAGCGAAACCCGCTCGCCCCGGACCTCGGCGCGCAGACCGACTGCATCGCGCTCCTCGGTGGCCACGATGGCGAGCTCGTATTGACGGAAAAATCCGCCGATCTCGGAGAAACGCTCGCCCTTCAGGCGTCGCACCTCCACCGAGAAGAGCACGAAACGCTCGCCCTCGAAGCCGAACGAAATCATCACGTGGGCAACTCCGGGACGGCCCCAGCTGGAAACGATCATATCGGCCGAGTCGAGCCGGTCGAGATCGTAACTGCGCTCATTCCAGTGCTCATCCGCCTCGTCGCGGGTGCGCCAGTCGAAATCGCGCACATGGTGCAGGGTCAGCCGGTTACCCTGCACCTCGCCGGTCGCCAGATACGCAACATCACCTGACCAGGGGCGGTCATGGGTCGGCTGCAGACGAAACCACCAGGTCAGTAGTGCTGCCATCATCAGCACCAGCAAGCCGGTGGCCAGCCAGTGCCCCTGTACGCCAAGCAGCACCAACGCGAGTGCGGCCAGGCTCCAGCATGCTATCGCCAAGCGCCGCTGGGTAAGCGTACCGGGCAGGCGAAACCAGAGCGCAGCGGCCCCCCAGACCGCTGCCATTACCAGCACGGCATGGATGATGAGAACTACCAATACTTGAAACATCTCAATCTACTTTGTCCGAGAAGGGCCATCTTAGCAGCCTACCCAAGGCCATGCCCGCCTCTCGATGAGTGGAGACAGCGCCGGACAGAATCAGGCCGGAGTCAACCAGGTGTCGTATTGCGCCAGACGTCCATCCAGCTCGCCTCGCGTGACCTGCCGGTAGAGCCGCTGTAGCTGCGCCGTCACGCTGTCTCCGGCAATGGGCTGCCCCGGCAGAGGGGCCCCGGCCCTGGCACCGATATGCCGCCCGTCGAGTTCCCGCAGCGGCAATATCTCGGCAGCGGTACCGGTAACGAAAGCCTCGTCGGCGGTATACAGCTCGTCACGGGTAATGCGACGCTCGCGCACCTCGAGGCCCAGCATCTCGCGTGCCAGGTGAATCACACTGTCGCGGGTAATGCCCTGAAGGCAGGAAGTCACTTCCGGGGTATGCAGGACGCCGTCGCGCAGCAAAAAGACATTCGCCGCCGAGGCCTCGGCCACGTAGCCTTCGGGGTCAAGCATGATGGTCTCGTCGAAGCCCGCCTTGACGGCGGTGTTGAGCGCCAGCATGGAGTTGACGTAATGGCCGTTGGTCTTGGCCCGACACAGGCTGATGTTGACGTGGTGGCGAGCCCAGGAAGAGGTCAAGGCGCGCAGTCCCAGTGACGCGGCCTCGGCGGAGATGTAGTCGCCCAGGTCCCAGGCGGCGATCATCACGTGAACCGATAACCCCTTGGCGCGCAGCCCGAGCCCTTCCGCGCCGAAGAAGACGGTGGGCTTGAGGTAGGCATTGCTCAGATCGTTCTTCACCACGCACTGCCGCTGGGCTTCGATCAGCGCCTGCTCATCGAAGACAACCGGCACATCCAGGGCGTGGGCGCTGTCAAGCAGCCGACGGGTGTGCTCGCCGACCCTAAACAGATTGGTGCCCTGCGGGCCCTCATAAGCCCGTACACCCTCGAAGCAGCCCATGCCGTAATGCAGTGTATGGGTCAGCAGGTGAGTCTTGGCGTCGCGCCAGGGCAGCCAGTCGCCGTCCAGCCACAGCCAGCCATCTCGGTCATGGAGCGGTGTCATGTCGTCCTCTCGGGTTCACGTCAGTGCGGTTCAAGCAGGGGCGGTCAAAGCGGCGCAGCGCGCTGCCATCCTTCCCGGCAACTGTCGATAAGGGCCCGCTGGTAGGGCTGCAGCGACTGATAGGCCCAGGCGGCAATTTCGTCGTTCTGCGGGTCGGGCACCGAGATGCGACTGCCAGAGAGAGACTGAATCACCGCGTGGCCACACAGCGGTACATAGCCCTCCGAATAGCCGCCCTCATGAATCATCACCAGCTTGCCCTCGCTGATGCGCTCGGCCAGCGCCTTGAGCTGTTTCGTCATGGCAGCGAAGGCGGAACTGTTGAGCATCATCTTCCCCAGCGGGTCCTTGGCGCAGGCGTCGTAGCCGCAGGCCACCACGATCAAGTCAGGGGCAAAACCACCGATGGCGGGAAGTACCAGCTCCTGCATGGCATAGCGATAGGCGCCTATGCCGCTGCCAGGTGGCAGCGGCAGGTTGAGGTTGGCACCGTAGCCCGCCCCCTTGCCCAGCTCTTCGAAATCACCGGTATCCAGCGGATAGTTACCGGCCTGATGAATCGACACGGTGAGCACATCGGGGTCGTCGTAGAACGCCGACTGCTGCCCGTTGCCATGGTGCACGTCCCAGTCGAGGATGGCCACGCGGCGTACCTGCCCCAGGGCGCGAGCACGCATCACCGCCACCGGGATATTGCCCAGCAGGCAGAAACCTCGGCCGCGGTCGGCTTCGGCATGGTGCCCCGGGGGACGGCACAGGGCATAGGCATTGGGCACTTCACCGGTGGCCACCGCCTCTATTGCGGCAATTGCCAACCCCGCGGACTGGCGAGCCGCCATCAGACTACCCTGCGTGTAGGGGGCGCATTCGCCCGCATCCCCACCGCGGGTCAAGTCGCCGGCTTCGAGTTCGTCCAGGTAGTTTCCGGTATGAAAGCGCGCCAGATCCTCACGGCTGGCCGGGGGTGCCTTGCGCACGTCGAGCTCATCGATAAGCCCCGACACCTCGAGCAGATTCTTCAACCGGCGCTTGCTTTCGGGGCTTTCCGACGCAGCTTGAGGTTGCAGATATTCGTTAGGCGCGGAGAACACGCCGATAGCGCCAGGGTCGTGCCAGAAACAGCGCTCGTGCCAAAAAAAACCGGTTCTTCCCCCATCGCTCATGCCTGACCCTCCAGTTGCTCCCAAACCTCGATGGCAGCTGCCAGGTCCTCGAGCGATGCACCTACCGACTTGAACAGCGTGATCGAATCGGCACTGCTGCGCCCCGGCCTCTCGCCTTTCAGCAGTTCCGCCAGGTCAGCGGCGATGTCATCGAAGGAGAAAACACCTTCCGCGACGGCCTGGTGGATATCCCCCGCTTCCCCCTGGGCCCCGGCATAGGTGTCGACGAATACCTGAGCCCGACGCAGGCACTCGGCGTCGGTTTCACGCATGCTGGGGCGAAACGCCCCGATCAGGTCGAGATGGGTGCCGGGCGTCAGCCACTCGCCCCGAATCAGCGGCTGGGTGGAAAGCGTCACGCAACTGATCACATCGGCCTCGCCTGCGGCAACGGCAAGATCTTCTACCGCCTCGCAGTCGAAGCGATCGGCGTATTCGGCAGCCACCTGACGCGCCTTCTCGGGATTGCGCCCCCACACGCGAACCCGCTCGATGGGCCGCACTGCGGCATGGGCCTCGATCACCATGGGCGCCAGCTTGCCGGTGCCTACTACCAGCAGCGAGCGAGCATCCTCTCTAGCCAGCTCTCGGGCAGCCAGTGCAGATGCCGCCGCGGTACGTCGACGGGTCAACTCGCTACCGTCGAGACACGCTAGCGGGCGCCCGTGGGCGCCCTCACTGAGGAAATAGACGCCGGCAATGGCCGGCAACCCGTGGTCGGCATTCTGAGGAAACACATTGACCATCTTCACGCCGATGTAACCCGCTCGCTCCCATGCCGGCATCAGCAGCATGGTGGCCTCACCATCCGGGCGATGCATGGCGTGGTGGTGTCGCGGCGGCGACTCCACGCCTTCGCGAAAGGTCAGTGCCAAGCGCTCGATCAGAGCCGGCCAGGGCAGCGCGGCAGCGACTTCATCGGCAGTGACGATGCGCATCTCAGGCCCCCGGCAGTGCCGCGATCACCATGATCTCGACCTTCCACTCGGGCTTGGCCAGCTTGGCTTCCAAGGCGGCACGTACCGGCGGGCGACCCGGCACTACCCAGGCCTCCCAGGCGGCATTCATCTGGTCGAACTCGGCCATGTCGGTGACCCACACCTGAGCCGAAATGAGGTGCTCCTTGGACGTGCCGGCCAGCGCCAACAGCTCGTCGATGCGCCCCAGCACCTGCTCGGTCTGACCGCGCATGTCGGCGGTAGCGTCGCCGGGTACCTGGCCCGCCAGGTAGACGGTGCCATTGTGAACGGCCACCTGGCTCATACGGGCATTGCTTTCATGATATTGCACGGACATAAGGCTCTCTCTTTAACGTAAAGGGAAATACAGCAGCCGATCATGGCACGTCGGCGCAGCGACGTCAGCCGCCCATGAAGGCAGACATGAACGCAGCGAGGTTGTTGCCAAGGTGCTCGGTCGGATACCCCCCTTCCTGAACCAGCACGATGGGCAAACCCAGCCGACCCAACCGACGGCCAACCGCGGCAAAGTCCTCTGTTTCCAGCGTCATTCCCGCCAAGGGGTCGTCGCGATGGGCATCCAACCCCAGCGCAATGACCACCGCCTCGGGGCGGAAGGTGTTCATACGTGAGATGAGGGTTTCCAACGCCTCGAGGAAGACGGCACCGTCGCTGCCCAGTGGCAGCGGAAGGTTGACGTTGGCCCCCAGGCCCTCGCCCATGCCCTCCTCATTGGCGCCTCCCCAGAAGAAGGGGTAGAAGTCGGCCGGGTCCACGTGCAACGAACCGGTCCAGACATCGCCACGATAATAGAAGATATCCTGCGTGCCGTTGCCGTGATGCAGGTCGACATCGAGAATCGCCACCCGGGAGAAATGCTCACGCAGCACCGTTGCCGCCAGCGCCGAGTTGTTGAGGAAACAAAAGCCGCCGGCCCGATCGGGGCCGGCATGGTGGCCGGGTGGCCGACACAGCGCATAGGTGGTGCCGTGGCCGCCAATCAGCGCCTCGGCGGCCGCCTGGGCCGTTGCCGCACTGGCCAACACGCCGTGGAAACTGTCGGCGCCGATGGGGCAAGCCATATCGTGCAGGTGCCAACCCGCCTGCCCCACCGGATGACGCGGGTAGTGATGCCCGCCCCCGCACGGATGAACATTGGGCATGACCAGTTCGGATGCACCGGGCAGCTCGCGCCAGCGGGCGTGGATGGTCTCGAGGAAGCTCAGGTAGCGCGGCGTATGGATCTGGGCCAGCCGACTGCGCAGCCGCGGACTGTCGACATCATCCGGCTCTCGCAGTGTAAGCCCCGTCGCCGCCACGCCCTTGGCCAACAGCTCAGCACGCACCGGTCCCTCGGGGGACGCTGTCGGTTTACCTCGCAGCAGGAAAGACCCAGGTGCGTGCCGCTCTTGATCGGGGTGGTAGAAGAGCTTCATCTCGGTTCCTTAAGCGAAGCGTCGTTTGTTGTCTCTTCTACACTACCCTGCCGAGCGGCATCGGAAAACCGTCCTGTTACATCAGCAGCGTCCTTTCTTGGCCTGCCCCGGCGGACAGAATCGACCGCCGTGGTGTCCGCTGCGCCCGTCGTCGATGATGACGAGCGGCTCTGATTTGATGCGCGCCGGCTGGTAGCTACACCCAGCCACAAGCAGAGCGGTAAGAACGAGCAGGAAAGGAAACATCAGGCGCCGTGACATGGTGTATCTCCAGGTTGTCGAACAGTGTTCATAGTAGCGAAGTTCAACGCCGTTACACATGTGGCACGGCGGCTACAATCGGGTCGCCATACGGCGACATTGCCACTCTGCCGATAAAGGGCGATAGTGCATGCTCGTTAGCCTGCAAACTGGAATAGCCACATGGACGCCCTTCGTCGCCACTCTCTGCTGCTGATCGTGCTTGGCAGTCTGGTCATCTCGCTGGCGATGGGTCTGCGCCATGGTTTCGGCCTGTTCATGGCGCCGATGAGCAGCGATCTTGGCTGGGGGCGCGAAGTATTCGCCTTCGCCCTGGCGCTACAGAACCTGATCTGGGGATTCGCGCAACCGTTCACAGGCGCACTGGCGGATCGTTATGGTGCCGCCCGGGTGGTCACGGTAGGCGGCGCCCTCTATGCCCTCGGCCTGCTGTTCATGGGGCTTTCGGAATCGGCGCTGGGCATGTCCCTGTCGGCCGGGCTGCTGATCGGCCTGGGGCTTTCCGGCACCACCTTCTCGGTGATCCTGGGTGCGGTGGGCCGCGCCGTAGCTCCTGAGAAGCGCAGCATGGCCATGGGCATCGTCAGCGCGGCGGGCTCGTTCGGCCAGTTCGCCATGCTGCCGGGCACCCTAGGGCTCCTCGGCTGGCTTGGCTGGTCGGCCGCCCTGCTGGCCATGGGTGCGCTGGCGGCCATGATGGTGCCGCTCGGCGCCATGCTGAAGGATCGCCCTTCCGCTCGCCTTGCCACCGACCTCTCGCTACGAGGGGCGCTCGACGAAGCTGCCGCGCACCGCGGCTTCTGGCTACTGTGCCTGGGCTTCTTCGTATGTGGCTTTCAGGTAGTGTTCATCGGCGTGCACCTGCCCGGCTACCTGTTCGATAACGGTCTGGCGCTGCACGTCGGCAGCACGGTGCTGGCGCTGGTGGGGCTGTTCAACATCTTCGGTACCTACGCCGCCGGATGGCTCGGGGGGATC
>NZ_JAFIFK010000065.1 GCF_020832045.1 Halomonas sp. | reverse complement strand
TTGCCGCGTATAATCGCCGCCGCAACCGGCACCCGATGGGTGTCGGCGAGGGTTCCCTCACCCCTCGTTTTCGTTCAGGTCGTCCAGGCGGCCACCCAAAAAGGATTCATCCATGTTCGTATTGACGGAAGCGCAGCAGCGCCGCTGCCTGTTGCTGCTGGTCACTTTCCACATTGCCGTGATAGCGGCCAGCAACTATCTGGTTCAACTGCCATTCACGCTTTTCGGCTTTCACACCACCTGGGGTGCTTTCAGCTTCCCATTCATCTTTCTCGCCACCGATCTCACGGTGCGGCTGTTTGGCAAGGAGCCTGCTCGGGCCATCGTCATGCGCGTCATGCTCCCGGCGCTGCTGATCTCCTATGTCGTTTCGGTGGTCTTTCCGCGCGGGCAGTTCGCTGGAATCGAGGCCTTGGGGGAGTGGAATCTGTTCGTTGCGAGAATCGCGCTGGCCAGCTTCATGGCCTACGTGCTCGGCCAGTTGCTCGACGTTCAGGTATTCGACCGACTGCGCAATTTGCGGGCTTGGTGGATCGCACCGGCCATATCTACCGTGCTCGGCAATCTCGTCGATACGGCAGCTTTTTTCGCCATGGCCTTCTATCGCAGCCCCGATCCTTTCATGGCCGCCAACTGGGTCGAGATAGCCGCCGTCGATTACGTCATCAAGCTCGGCATCAGTCTGCTCTTCTTCCTGCCTCTCTACGGTGTACTGCTGAGCTGGCTGAGTCGCAGACTGGTACAATTTACCGGACAGCAGGACCTGGCTCCGCAGCGGCCATAATCGTGCGTCGGAGCGGTACGCCAAGGGAGGAAGCATGACCGTCGAACTCAGTTTTCAGGATACCGGCGGCGAAGGTACGCCGCTCATCGTGGTTCATGGCCTGCTGGGTAGTGCCGACAATTGGCGCTCGCACGTCAAGCTGTGGCAGGAACGGCGGCGAGTGGTGGCGGTCGACCTACGCAACCATGGTCGTTCGCCGCATAGTGAAGGTATGAGCTATGGCGCGATGGCGGCTGATCTACTCGATGTAATGGATCGCCTGGAAATCGAAAAGGCACATTTACTGGGCCATTCCATGGGCGGCAAGGTCGTGATCAGCCTGGCCCGAATGGCGCCACAGCGCGTAGCGTCACTGATAGTGGCCGATATCGCCCCGCAGGCCTACGGCCATGGGCATGATACCGTCTTCGCCGGACTCAGAAACCTGCAGCGCGGCAAGCCCGACAATCGACGCGAAGCCGATGCGTTGTTGGCTGAGCATGTGGAGGAGCGTGCGGTACGCCTGTTCCTTGCCACCAACCTGGAGCGTGACGCCGACGGCGGCCTTAAGTTGCGCGTGGGACTCGACCAGATCGAGGCCGGCTACGAGGAAATCATGCAGGCGCCTGCCGGGGAGGGCTCTTTCACTGGGCCCGTACTGGTGCTCCGCGGCGGGCGCTCGCACTATGTCCCGGACACGGCTCTACCGTCAGTGCGCGAGGTTCTGCCCAAGGCCGAGATCGCGACCCTGGAGCAAGCAGGCCATTGGCTGCATGCCGAGCAGCCCGAAGCCTTCCAGACGGCAGTCAACGATTTCCTGGACACTCTGGAAGAGTAGTATTGTCAGGGGGTGGCAGCGCCAAGATCGACTGCGAGTCGCTCCAGCGAGCCGGCTGTTTCGATGGCACCGGCATCGAGCATGAAATTATCCAGGCGCAGGTAGCGCCCTTTGTCGACGGCCGCGGGCTGCAGGGAAAGGCGCGGCACGATGTGCGACCACGTTTCGCGGCTGGCCTGATCGGCTAGCGCGGGCTCCGCTGCCTCCATCAACGCCCAGGCCTCCTGGGGGTGATTGACGATCCACGCTGCCGCTTCCTCCAGGGCCGACACCAGCCGGCGCAGGGCGTCACGCTTGCCGTTGAGCTGGTCCCGGTTGGCCATCAGAATCAGCCCATCATGCAGGGGCACACCGAACTCCTCGATGGGCAGAACGTGTGTGACTACACCCTCGTCCGCCAATTGTCGAGGCAGTTGATAACGGTGGTGTGTGAGAACGCCGTCGACGCGCTGCCTGCGCATGGCATCGAGCACTGAGTAGTTGACGTCTTCCAGCTCGACCAGTTCCAAGCCATTGGCAAGTCCCATGACGTCGCTGAGTAGACTCGCAAGCATCACATCGCGACCATCGACGTCCGTATAGCCGATGCGCAAGCCCTCGAGCGCCAGATCCAGTCTCTCCTTTTCGGCACTGCCATGAAGCACCAACCCCGATACGGGAGCAGCGACCAGGGTGGCGATACGCATTACCGGTACGCCAGCGTGAGCCAACAGGTGTAGCTGCGCTTGACGGCCCACGGCGAGATCGGTTCTACCGGCGGCCAGCAGTTTGGCCGGAACAGTGGGGTCTGCCGGAATATCCAGACTCACCTCCAGGCCACGACGCAGGAACATGCCTTTTTCTCGCGCCACCAGCAGGGCGGCATGCTGGGGGTTGAGATACCAGTCCAGCGTGATACGCAGATGAATGGTGGGCGGCGGGGCGATAGGCTCGGCGGGCTCACTGACGACCGTAGGCACTTCAGGTAGCGGCTCGATGGAAATTGAATCGATCGGTGCGCTCGGCTTCACCAGGCGGGGAAGCAGATATTCGAGAAATCTTGGCCCTTGGACCACGGGTGGCACTTCGGCCAAGGGCCTATCGCCGTCCGGCGCCAATGGCTCGGTCGCTTTCAAGGGGGGAAATACCCTGACGCTGGTGTCTAGCTCGAGTGAAGGCGCGGGCATGGGATCGCCATCGTCCGTGTCGGATTGGGCCCATAGCGAAAGAGGTAACAACAGCAGGGTAGTGAGTAACATGCCTGCAATACTGCAATTCATGATGCTGCGATCAGGCTTGGACATGTCACTCCAAAGCAAATGTAATCTTCGGTTAGCGGGGAGTTTATCGCTGTCCTACCGGGGATGGCTAGCAGGTCTCGTTCTGCGATAAGAGGGCAAGCGTGGCATAATGGCGCCATTCCGGCGCGAGGTCTTGCATGGACACCATCAACACCCTTTTTCTACTTTCCGGCTTCTTGATCGCGCTCAGCGTCGTTGCGAGCCGTATCTCATCGATGGTGGGCCTGCCGCTGCTTCTTATTTTCCTCGGGTTGGGCATGCTGGCAGGTGAAGAGGGCGTTCTGGGCATCCAGTTCGATGATTATTCCATGGCCTTTTTCATCGGCCACCTGGCCCTAGCCATGATTCTACTCGATGGCGGCCTGCGAACTCGCCTCAAGACGTTTCGAGTCGGCTTCAAGCCGGCTTTGTCTCTTGCCACGCTCGGCGTCTTCGTCACCAGTGCCCTGGTGGGGCTGTTTGCCATGTGGGTGTTCGACCTCACGCTGATACAAGGGCTGCTTGTTGGTGCCATCGTCGGCTCCACCGATGCCGCAGCGGTGTTCTCGATGCTTAGCGGTCGCGGCCTGCATCTCAACGAGCGGGTCAGTGCAACCCTCGAGATCGAATCCGGCACCAACGACCCCATGGCCATCTTCCTCACCGTACTGCTCGTCGAGATCCTGGTAGGCGATATCCGCGGGATTGGTTCGACCATCATGTTCATGGTGCTGCAATTCGGTCTTGCCCTGGTGATCGGCCTGGGCGGCGGATGGCTGAGTGCCAAGCTGCTCCGATCACTCGACCTTGCGCCCGGACTCTATTCGCTTTTGGCACTGGGTCTGGGCTTCGGAGTCTTCGGCGCCACCAGCTTCCTCGGTGGAAGCGGTTTTCTGGCGATTTATCTCACCGGGTTGATGATCGGCAACCAGCCAGGAAGGCACCTCAACTTCATTCTACCCGTACACGACGGCCTGGCCTGGCTGAGCCAGATCGGGCTGTTCCTCATCCTGGGTTTGCTGGTCAGCCCGTCAGGGCTGCTTGAGTTTGCCCTGCCGGCCGCATTGGTGGCACTGGTACTGATTTTCGTTGCACGCCCCGTCGCTGTCCTGCTCACGGTAAAGCCTTTCTTTCGCTTCCGTTGGCGAGAGATCGGCTTCATCTCTTGGGTCGGCCTGAGAGGAGCGGTGCCTATCGTGCTGGCCATTTTCCCGGTTATTGGCGGGGTGGAAAACGCGGCTCTCTACTTCAACGTTGCCTTTGCCGTAGTACTGTTTTCGCTGCTGATTCAGGGCGGAACGCTTCCACTCATGGCACGCTGGACAAAAGTCGAAATACCCATCGGCGTGACGCCAAACCACCGGGGGCCGCTAGGTATCTTGCCGGAAAACGATTATGAAATGTTCGTCTACAAGGTGGACAACCAAGACCTGAATGACGTTGCCATTCGCCTTTTGCGTTTTCCTTCGGGGGCGGTGATCTCAGCCCTTTTCCGGGAGCACGCCATGCTGCACCCCAAGGGCAGCACGCGCCTCAAGCCGGGCGATGTGATTTGCGTCATCGGACGTAGCGAGGATCTTCCTGCGCTCAATCGACTGTTCAGCGGCGATGCAAAGCTCAAGCGAGAGAGGGCCTTCTTCGGTACCTTCACCTTCGACGGTGACGCCTTGATGAAGGACATCGCAGGTGTTTACGGCCTGACACTTAGCCCGGGCGAAAGCGAGATGACACTCGCCGAGTTCGTCTCTCTGAGGGTGGGCGGTCACCCTGTGGTGGGGGATGACGTAGACTGGCACGGTATACATTGGGTCGTAAGTGAAATGGATGGCAATCGAGTGACCCGGGTAGGTCTTAGGCTTTATTGAAAAATCGCGTATCCCCAGGTTGTCTTGCGTCTCGCTCTGGTAACGAGTCCGTATCGTCCCTTGCTGCACCTGCAAACGACAACTATCTTGCTGGTAACCTCGCTTCTCGCTCTTGGAGCAGACGCCGGGGCAGTATCTTGCTTCGATGGCTCGTATCGACAGGATGTATCACATCGACAGGGAGTGTTTGGACATGCTCAAGTTCTTAGCTAGCACGGCGGGAATCATCTTTCTCATCGGCCTTATCGTGGTAATAGGCCTTCTGATGCTGATCTTCTGAGTGGCCGTCATGACGACGCCCCGCCGAAGCCGGGCGTGGTCGATTTAACCATGATGTGCGAATGGATGATGCAATCGGCTCAGCTCGCGACAGTAAAACTCGAGGCGTTGAGCCACAGGTGTACGGCAATGCTCGCCGCATACCCCAGCAGGATAACGGGTGCCCAGCGCAGGTGGCCCATAAAGGTGTAATTTCCGCGTGCCTGACCCATCAGGGCGACCCCGGCGGCCGAACCAATCGACAGTACGCTGCCGCCTACGCCGGCCGTCAGTGTTATCAGCAACCATTGCCCATGCGACATTTCGGGCTGCATGGTCAGAACGGCAAACATCACCGGTATGTTATCCACCACTGCAGAGACCAGTCCCAGCACGATGTTGGCCCCAGTAGGATTCCAGCCGTTGTAGAGGGCTTCCGATACCAGACCCAGGTAGCCCATGAAGCCCAGCCCACCGACGCACATCACGACACCGTAGAAAAACAGCAGGGTATCCCACTCTGCACGTGCCACACGGTTGAACACGTCGAAGGGTACCACGCTGCCCAGCTGAGCCAGCTTGCGCTCGTCCCCTCGAGCGGTGTATCGGGCACGCTTGCGCTCGAGTGATACAGGCAGGCTGCGGCGCAGGTAGTAGCCGAAGAACTGCAGATAGCCCAGGCCAGTCATCATGCCCAGTACCGGCGGCAAGTGAAGCAGGGTGTGGCAGGCGACCGCCGTGGCAACCGTGAGCAGGAACAAGGCAATGATCCTGCGTGCACCGCGCTTCAGCCATACGTCTTCATAGACCCCCTCTGGCTTGCGGTTGTTGATGAAGAGGCTCATCACCCCCGCGGGGATCAGGAAATTGACCAGCGAGGGGACCAACAGCGTGAAGAACTCGTAGAACTGTACGATCCCTGCCTGCCACACCATCAGGGTGGTGATGTCCCCAAAGGGGCTGAATGCGCCACCGGCATTGGCAGCAACGACAATATTGATGCAGCAAAGGTTGATAAAGCGCTTGTCTCCCTCGGCCACCTTGGTAACCACGGCACACATCAGCATGGCGGTGGTCAGATTGTCGGCGATGGGGGAAATCAGGAAGGCAAGAACGCCCGTCAGCCAGAAAAGCTGCTTGT
The DNA here is from genome assembly GCF_020832045.1 of Halomonas sp. Taxonomy (GTDB): domain Bacteria; phylum Pseudomonadota; class Gammaproteobacteria; order Pseudomonadales; family Halomonadaceae; genus Halomonas. Next base: position 60,147 of record NZ_JAFIFK010000065.1, on the reverse strand, counting down.
AGCTGAAGCCCCTGCGCACCATCCATGAGCGCAGAGCGTCGAAGACTCGGCGCTCCTCCATGGCGTTGATATACGTCATCGCCACAAGCAGGAAGAGCATCAGTTCGGTGAATTCGAGCAGCGTCTCTCGAAAGGCGTGCTCGGCCTGCTCGGGCATACCGGCCTGAACGTAAACCCAACCTATCATCGCCCAGATCAAGCCGGCGGCCACCAGCACCGGTTTCGACTTGCGCATATGCAGCTTTTCTTCGGCCATGACCAGCGCATAGGCCAGGACGAAGATCATGACTGCGAGAAACCCGACGGCCGAGCCTGTCATGGCAAGGCTGCCCGTAACGGCGAAGACCGACGGGCTGAACAGTAACGAGAGAGTTGCGAGCAGGGCAATGCCCAGCCACCGGGAGAGACCCCGGCGCTTGGCGAGGGAACAAAAGCCGATAGGCATGGATGTGTTCCTGGAATGGAGTAGGGGGAGGAAAACCGATGCTATTTTTCACTCGATATTGCGCTGCAATAGATGAAAATTATTCGCAGGGGTAGGAAGTTACGCCTGAAGATGGAGTATATGTGCGGCAACGCAAAAACCCGCCACTAGGGCGGGTTTTCGTAAGCTGGGTGGCGGAGGGACAGGGATTCGAACCCTGGGTAGGCTCTCACCTACGCCGGTTTTCAAGACCGGTGCATTCAACCGCTCTGCCATCCCTCCGGCTCACGGGGGCGAATATTACCAGTTATGCGCATAAGGTCAAGGGCAACGGCGAGGTACCTGCCGGGCAATCGCAACCCGCGACGTAGCAGCCCTGGATGTCGGCATTTTTCACGCGTTCCTCGCGGGTGGTAGGGGTGCAACTGGAACCGAGCGGTGCGTTGCGCTAGCCCGGCTAGAGGCCGGTCGGCCGGAAGCAACCGGCAATGTCGCGATGAAGCTTCGTTGAGCCTTGCAGAACTAAGGACTTGCGTCGGGAACCAACCGACGGCATCCTTGGTCCACTGCTGAGATCAACCAAGATCAACTACAGGGAGCTCTGGATCAATGGCCTATCACGATACACATGTGGCCCAGCATTCGACCCAAGCCGTCAGTGCCAACAAGGTACTGCGCAATACTTATGCGCTGCTGGCGATGACCCTGCTGTTCTCCGCCGTGACGGCGGGTGCCGCCATGGCCATGGGCGTCGAACGGATGAACATCTTCGTGTTCTTCATCGGCGCGTACGGCTTGATGTTCCTGGTCCACAAGACTGCCAACTCGGCTACCGGTCTGCTGGCGACGTTTGCCTTCACCGGGTTCATGGGCTTCACTCTCGGGCCTATTCTCAGTGCCTATCTGGCTCTGCCCAACGGCGCCGCACTGATCATGAACGCTCTGGCCATGACCGGTCTGACCTTCATCGGTCTCTCTGCTGTGGCACTGGTAACCAAGAAGGACTTCAGCTTCCTGGGCAACTTCCTGATGGCAGGCGCCATTGTGCTGATTCTCGCCATGGTCGCGGGACTGATCTTCCAGATCCCGGCGCTGATGCTGATGGTGTCAGCTGGCTTCGTGCTGTTCGCCTCGGCCGCCATCCTCTATCAAACCAGCGAGATCGTCCATCGCGCCGGCGAGACCAACTACATTCTTGCCACCATCACGCTGTATGTCTCCATCTACAACCTGTTCGTCAGTCTTCTGGCACTGCTTGGTATCATGAGCAACGACTGATAACCGAACACGAGGGTATCGCCAGGCCCCGCTCATGCGGGGCCTGTGCGTTTGCATAGCAGGAACCGTCACATGCGCTATGGTCTACTCGTCAAAGGGGCGCCCTACAGTAGCCAGGCCGCCCACTCCGCCCTGCGCTTCGCCTCGGCGCTACTGGCCCGGGGGCACCGCCTCGAGCGTGTCTTCTTCTATCATGATGGTGTCTTCAATGCAGCACGCCTCGCCGCGCCGCCTCAGGACGAGCCACACCTTTACGATGCCTGGTGCGCGCTGAATGCCAAGCACGGCACGCAGTTGCAGGTTTGCATTGCCGCAGCCCTGCGGCGGGGGATGCTCGATGCCCGCGAGGCCGACCGGCATGGCAAGTCCGGTCACTGCGTGGAGCCGCCATTCGAGCTCACCGGCCTCGGCCAGCTGATCGACCTGGGGCAGGAGGTCGACCGCCTCGTGACCTTTGCGCCATGATCGTTGCACCTGGAGGAGAGCGAGCGATGACGACACCTGTCCCTGTAGAAGGCGACCTGCTGGTCATCCTGCGCCATTCGCCCCATGGCAGCAGCTGGTTGCGTGAGGGACTCGACGCGGCGCTGGTGGCTGCCGCCTTCGGTCAGTCGGTGACGCTGTTGTTCATGGCCAATGGAGTCCTGGCTCTGGCCAAGGGGCAGCAGGCCGGTCCGTTGGGACAGAAGGGTACGGCGGCAACCATGGACATGCTGGCCATGTACGATATCGAGTCGCTGTTCGTGGCCAATGACGCCCTCGCGGAATTCGGGCTCGCCCAGCAAGACCTCATGCTTCCCGCCGCTGGGCTCGAGGCCGAGGCGATTGCCGAGCTGATGGCCGGACATCGGCAGATACTGACGTTCTGAAGGTTTCGATACCACTGCGAGAGTGCTCATGATACTGCATATTCTCAACCGACCGCCCAGTACGAGCTTGGTGTACCGCGAGGCTCTCGCGGCCATGGGCAGTACCGACCGGCTGTTACTGATCGAGGATGGCGTGCTCGGGGCGCTGACGTCTCAGGTGCGCCATTTCCAGCAGGTGGGTGATCGTCTTTTCGCCCTGCGCGAAGACCTGGTTGCCCGCGGTCTCGACGGTCAATGCGACGCCTCCGTTCAGGTCGTCGATGTGGACGGCTTCGTTACTCTTACCGAAGAGGCAGACAAGACGGTGAGCTGGTTCTGATGGCCTCTACCGAGATTGCGCGTTACATGATCGTCGACGACAGGCGTATTGCTCTGGATCCCGAAGGCTATCTCATTGAGCTCTCCGACTGGACGCCGGGCGTAGCCGAGGCCCTGGCTGCTGAAGAGGGCCGGGAGCTTGGTGAAGAGCATTGGGAAGTGATCGAGGTGCTTCGTGACTTCTATTCTCGCTATCAGGCCTCGCCGGCCATGCGTCCGCTGGTCAAGGCGGTGGGGCAGACATTGGGGTCGGAGAAGGGCCGCTCGTTGCATCTGATGCGCCTTTTTCCCGACAGTCCCGCCAAGGTGGCGGCGCGCCTGGCGGGCCTGCCAAAGCCCGCCAACTGTCTGTGAAGGGGTAGGCATGAACTTCCTGGCTCATGCCTGGCTTGCCCGTGGTGGCAGCGACGAGTTCTTGTACGGCAATCTGATCGCCGATGGCGTGAAGGGCAGCGACCTCTCCGGCTGGCCAACGGAGGTGGCATGCGGCATTCGTCATCATCGACGGGTCGACGCCTTCGTCGATAGCCATCCCACCGTGGCCTCGGCTCGCTGCCGAGCGCCTGCCGAATGCCGACGCTACGCAGGCATTGCACTGGATCTGGTGTGGGATCACTTCGTAGCACGAGAACTCAACCTGGGGCGACAGCAGTCTCTTCTGGTACTGCGCAGCTATGAGGTGCTCAGCCACAGACCTGCCCCAGCCCGCCTGGAAAGCATGATACCTGCGCTGGTTGCGCAGGACTGGCTGCATCGCTATGCCGACTTTTCCTTCACCTGCGATGCAATATCCGGCATTGGTCGGCGGTTGTCGGGCCCCAATCGTCTGGCGGCATCGGTGCCTTGGCTCAAGGCGGACTATGCCGGCTTGGAAGCGGACTTCCATCGACTGTGGCCGGCCGTCCTGCATGCCCTGGAAGTCCCTCGCACGGGGTAAGTCAGCTGCCTCAATCGGCCCTGAGCCACAGGCATTCGACCCTGTCGCCCTCGCTGACTTGCGTATCGGCCGGTATCACCGCCAGCGCATCAGCATATACACAGGATGAGAGAACGCCGGAGCCCTGATTGGCAAAAGCGTGTGCGCTCAAGCCGTCTTGCTGCATGGCGAGCGAGACTCTCATGTAGTGCCGCCGCGGCCCGGTGCTGGTAGCGAAGCCGGCCCGTGCACTCAACTTCGGCAGGCTCGCCAGGCTGGGGCAGGCGAGCAGGGCGCCCATCAGCGGGCGCAGGAAAAGCCAGGCGGCAACGAAACTGGAAACGGGATTGCCGGGCAAGCCGACGAAGCGCACCTCGCGTCCGCCACTGGCAAGGAGTCGGCCCAGGGCCAGCGGCTTGCCCGGTTTGAGCGCCAGCCGCCAGACATCCAGCTGACCTATGGCCTCGATGGCGGCTTTGACGTGATCCTCTTCGCCGACGCTGACACCGCCCGTTGTCACCACCACATCGACCTGCTCGGCGGCACGTGCCAGCATGTCCCGGGTGCTGTCGGCATCGTCGGGTAGCGAGGCGATTAAGGACACCTCGGCGCCGAACCCTTCCAGCAGCTCCTTCAACATGGGGCGATTGCTGTTATAGATCTGCCCAGGCGCCAGCGGCTGACCCGGTTCGACGATTTCATCGCCACTGGTCAGCAGAGCAACCCTTGGGCGCCGGCGTACCGCTACGTCGACGATTCCCTGGCTGGCCAGATGCCCCAGCGCAGCACCATCCAGGCGGTGGCCGGCGCTGAGCAGCTCTGCGCCTGCGGTAACGTCGTCACCACGGTGTCGCACATTGTCGTGTACCGTCGCTTGAGCCGGAATTTCGGCCTCGTCATCGAAGACATCGACTTTCTCCTGCATGACGACGCAGTCGGCCCCTTCCGGCAGTTCGGCCCCGGTGAAAATGCGAGCGCAGGTACCACGCGCGAGCGGTCGCGCCTTGACCCCCGCGGCGATACGCTGGGCAATCGGCAGGCGCCGGCCGGCATCCTCGTGATGCAGGGCGTAGCCGTCCATGGCGCTGTTGTCGAAGGGGGGCACGTCGAGTCGTGCGATGATGTCGTCGGCCAATACCCGGCCCCCGGCCTCGCTGCAGCTGACAAGGTGTGCTTCGACAGCATCGACGCCCTGGAGCAAAGCGGTCAGTGCGGATTCGACGGACTGCAGCTCAGCCATGCTGGCCTCGCCCGGGGATGACCAGGTTGGCGAAATTGCACGGTTTGTGGCGACTGTCGAGCTGCTCGGCAAGCAGGCCGTCCCATGCGGTGCGGCAGGCGCCGCTCGACCCGGGCAGGCAGAAGATCGCAGTGGCATTGGCAAGGCCGGCCAAGCAACGGCTCTGGATAGTCGAGCTGCCGATCTCATGCCAGGAGAGCTGGCGGAATTGCTCGCCGAATCCCTCTATCCGCTTGTCCAGCAGCACCGATACCGCCTCTGGGGTGGAATCTCGGCCGGTGAAGCCGGTCCCGCCGGTGGTCAGAACCACCTGCACATCGGAAGCGGCGATCCACTCGGAAACCGCGGCACGAATGCGGTAGATATCGTCGACCACGATGCGGCGCTCGGCCAGCTCATGCCCGGACTCGGTAAGTCGCTCGGCGAGCAGGGCGCCGCTGCGATCGCTGTTGAAGTCGCGGGTATCGGAAATGGTCAGCACCGCGATTTTCAGCGGGATCATCGACTCACTCATGAGCCCGACTCCCGCTTGCGGGCCTGGCGCTGCTCGAAGGCGGCAAGCTGCTCCGGAGTAGCCTTGGGCTGGTATTTGTCCTTCCACTCCCCGTAAGGCATGCCATAGACGTATTCGCGTGCCGCCTCGTAATCGAGTTCGGCCCCGTGCTCGTCGGCAGCGGATACAAGCCACTTGGATAGACAGTTACGGCAGAAGTCGGCAAGAATCATCAGGTCGATGTTCTGCACTTCCTTGTGGGCATCCAGATGCTGAAGCAGGCGACGGAAGGCGGCGGCCTCGAGCTGGGTGCGTGTGGCGTCGTCGAGATGCTGCATACGTAGGCTCCTGGTTGTGTCGCCTCAGGATAACAAAAAAGACATAACTGGTTGACGGATCAGACGACTTCGCCACGGGTGCAGACCGATAATACGACCGCGTCGTCATCGCTGATGGAGACGAGCGCATGCCCCATGTCGCTGTCGAAATAGATACTGTCGCCGCGTGACAGCTGCAACGGTTCGTAAAACTCGGTATAGAGACGAATCTCGCCCTCCAGCACCATCAGGAATTCTTCGCCATCGTGGCGTACCCACTCGCTGAATTCATCGAAGCTGCGAGCACGAACGATGGTCTTGAACGGGATCATGCGCTTCTGAGCCAGTTCGCAGCTGAGCAATTCGTGTTCGTAGGTGGGTGTCGGGTGACGCTGGCCTTCGCCTTGACGAGTCAGGTCGCGGCGGCCCATGGTGCGCGGCTGGATCTTGGGTGGCGTCAGCAACTGCGGCAGGTCGATGCCAAGTCCGTTGATCAGTTTCTGCACGGCAGTGAACGTCGGTGATATCTGATCGTTCTCGATCTTGGAAAGCGTGGAGCGTGCCAATCCCGTACGTTGGCTGACATCCTCAAGCGTCCACTGGTTGGAGAGGCGAATTTCCTTGAGTCGTTCGCCGAGACGCAGGGGCTCGACGAACGGCTTGCGTCCCGAGGCGATGCGCAGCGCGGCCTGCTGATCGGTATTGGCGGGCATTGATGAGTTCACTATCGGAAACAGAGTTTCCAAAGCGTACCACAGAAGGCGCTCCCTGCATTGCTTAGGGCGCCTCTGACGTGCGTGACGACGACGACCTTTTCAGCCTTAGAAGGGCAGTCCGAGAAGTGCCTTGATATGGGCCTCCGCGCTACGCCCCAGGGAATCCAGGTCGTAGCCGCCCTCCAGCACCGACACTAGGCGGTTATCGGCATAGAGTGTGGCAATGTCCATCGCCAGACGGGTGACCCAGTAATAATCCTCGTCTTCCAGGCACAGCTCGGCCATGGGGTCTTCGCGATGGGCATCGAAACCGGCCGAAATCAGTACCAGCTCGGGCTTGAAGGCGTGCAGGGCGGGTAGCCAGTCGTCCTCGATTGCCTTGCGAAACGCGACGCTGTCGGTGCCGGCCTCCAGCGGTGTATTGACCACGTTTTGCCACTCGCTGCGCAGGTAGCGCCACGGGTAGAAGGGGAACTGAAAGCTGGTGCAGATCAGAATGTTCGGGTCGTCCTTGAAGATATCGATGGTGCCATTGCACTGGTGTACGTCGAAATCAAGGATGGCGATGCGTTTGACGCCATGGTGGGAGCGGGCGTGAGCGGCCCCTACGGCGACGTTGTTGTAGAAGCAGAACCCCATGGCATCGGTGGCTTCCGCGTGATGGCCGGGGGGGCGAACGGCACAGAACACGTTGTCTGCCTGGCCGCGATACACCTGGTCGACCCCCCGGATGACGGCACCAGCCGCCACGCGAGCGGCACTCAGGCTGTCCGGATTCATCATAGTGTCACTGTCCAGCGTGACGATGCCGGCCTCGGGGACGCATTTGTCCAAGGCACGAAGGTGTCGCAGTGGATGGACCCTTGCCAACTCCTCTTCACTGGCCGGGCGTGCTTCCGACTGCATCGTCTGCTGCAGGAGGCCGCTGAGGGCGAGACGAGCTTTGATGGCTTCAAGGCGCAGGGGACTTTCTGGATGCTCCGGACCCATATGGTGAAGATCGCAGTCAGGATGCGAGATGAATGACGTGATCATACGGATCTCCAGAGTGACTGAGGTCACCTTAATGCGCCTAAGCCCTTGCACAACAGTGTCAATAAGTCGTACACAGGGAAGCATATTCTTCTGGTGGAGGTAACGCTTTGAGTACCCGGTTCCTGCGCCACTTCTTCGAGCCGCGCACCATCGCGGTGATAGGCGCCTCCGAAAAGCCCCACTCCATTGGCGGCATCGTGATTCGCAACTTGCAGGAGGCGGGCTTCCCAGGAACGCTGTGGGCGGTCAATCGCAAGGGCTATGAGTCGGTTTTCGAGCAGCCCTGTTTCCCGCGGATAGCGGAGCTGCCGGAAACGCCGGATCTGGCGGTCGTGTGTACGCCCGCCGACACGCTTCCCAAGGTAATCTCTCGGTTAGGACGGATTGGCGTCAAGGCGGCTCTGGTACTGACCGGGGGAGCGCATCTGGATGATGTGGAAAACGACTCGGGCTCTATACGCGAGCGCATGCTGACCGCCGCTCGAGAATCGGGCATACGGGTACTCGGACCGGAGTGCATGGGCCTGATCGTGCCGGGGCGCCGCATCAATGCCTCCTATTCCAGCCAGCCGGTCAAGGCCGGCAAGGTCGCCTATCTGGGGCAGTCGGGCATGCTCGGCAACGCCATGATCGACTGGGCGGCAGGGCGGGGCATCGGTTTTTCGCACCTGATCACGGTAGGCGACAGCGTCGACGTGATGCTTCCCGATCTCATCGACTACATCAACCAGTTCGCTCCCACCCAGGCCATCCTGCTGCACCTCGAGCGAATAAACGATTCCCAGCATTTCATGACCGCCCTGCGCGACGCATCGCGTCACCGCCTGGTACTGGCTATCAAGAGCGGGCGAACGCCACAGTCGGACCTGTCCGGGATGCCGCCGACCCCCGGTATCGCCAATCGCGACGTGGTCTTCGATGCCGCGTTGTCACGCGCCGGGGTAGTGAGGGTGAACGACTCCGACGAGTTGTTCGATGCGCTGATGACCCTGTCGCAGATGCGCCCGCTGAAAGGCGACCGTCTCGCCATTGTCTCCAACGGGCTGGGACCTGCCATGCTTGCCATTGACAAGCTGGTCAGTGCGGGCGGCACGCTGGCTAACTTCAACGAAGAGACACGCAATGCACTGCGCAAGGGTGTCTTAGACATGAGCAAGCCTGGCGAGAACCCGGTAGATCTGGGCGGCAATGCCACGCCGGAACGCTTCGTCGATGCGTTGGAAATCGTCGCTGCCGACCCCGGGGTCGACGCTGTGCTGGTGGTACACGCCCCCACGCGTCTGGCTCCTTCGAAGGTCACGGCCCAGGCACTGATTGCCAATCGCAAGCGTTTCAAGCGAAACCTGCTGACCAGTTGGATGGGGCTGGAGGGCGCGCTCTACGCCCGCCATGAATGCAGCATGGCGGGAATACCGACCTACGTCTCACCTGAGAAGGCGGTCAAGGCGTTCATGCACATGGTCGACTATCAACGTGTGCAAGCACTGCTGCAGGAAACGCCACCGAGCTTGCCGTTCAGCACCACGGCGGACATTCGAGCGCGCTGCCACACCCTGATCGAACAGGCTCGGGCAGAGGGACGCGAGACCCTCTCGCACTCCGAGGCTGCCCAGGTGCTCGAAGCCTACGGTATTCCGGTGGCGTCCAGCCGCTACGTTCATACGCCTGAGGAGGCCGCCGCCGCGGCACAGGAGCTTGAAGGCCCCTGGGCACTCAAGGTGGTACACGACGGCAACTGCCGCCCATTTCGCTATCGCAAGCATCCCCATCGCCTCTCGGCCGGGTTGCTCCAGGATCTTCATGAACCGCATCAGGTGGCGGAGGGGCTGACCCGGCTCGGCCACAAGATTCACGAGAAATTCCCGCCGGTGAAAATTCGCGAGTACTGCCTGCAGTCGATGCAGCGCGGCAAGCACTCGATGCAGATCTGTGCCGGGATCACCCGAGACCCGGTATTCGGTCCCTTGATCGTGTTCGGTATCGGCGGCTACAAGGTCAATATTCTGGCCGACCGGCAGGTGGCGCTACCGCCGCTGAACATGACCCTGGCAGCCGATGTGGTCGGCCGTACCCATGCCGCCCGGCTGATTCGCGAACACTCCAGCGAGCCCGATCGCGACCTCAAGAGACTGTGCCAGCTATTGGTCAAGCTGTCGCAGATGGCCACGGACCTGCTTGAACTGCGTGGCCTGGAGCTCAACCCGCTGCTGCTCAACCGGGACGGCATGGTGGCGTTGGATTTTGCTCTCGATCTCGGCACCCCGGCACGGTTTGCCATCATGCCGTACCCGGAGGAGCTGCGGGAGTGGGTAACGCTAAACAATGGCATGCGGGTCGAAGTGCGCCCCATCCGCGCCGAAGATGCACCCTTGATCACCAGCTTCCACAGCCAGCTATCGGAAGAGAGCATTCGCTTTCGCTATTTTCACAACAAATCCGATCTCAGCCAGCGAGACCTGTCGATCCTTTCGCACATCAACTACGACCGTCAGATGGCCTTCATCGCCGAGCACCAGAAGGATGACGGGAGTAAGGAAATGCTCGGCGTGGTGCGGGTATGGAACGACCCCGATAACATCCGCACCGAATTCTCCATCATCGTGCGTGACGACATGGCGGGGCAGGGGCTTGGCAGCCTGCTGATGAAGAAGATGATCGGTTACTGCCGCAGCGTGGGTACGCTGGAAATGATCGGTAAGATCATGGTCGACAACCATCCCATGCGGGCGCTGATGAAGCATCTCGGCTTCCGTTGCCGCTACAACATGGAGGAGCAGGTAGTCGATGCGGTACTGCGCCTCAACGAACCCGAAAGCGAGTGGCAGCGCCACCGGCTGGAGAGTCTCCCCGATTAGGGCAGGCAACCGACAGGCGCCGATGTGGCATCGGCGCCTGCGCAGAATCGATTAGAGACGACTCACGGAGCCAGGCGGAAAGAGCGCCAGGCTTCGTCGCGGAATTCGTAGCGGATGCGGTCATGCAGCCGGCTCGGCTGGCCCTGCCAGAACTCGATCATATCCGGCACTACCCGATAGCCGCCCCAATGCACGGGCCGAGGGATCTCCTGGCCCTCATAGGCCTGCTCGAAGCGATGCTGACGCTCTTCGATCCAGTGCCGATCGGGAATCACGACGCTCTGAGTCGCGACCCAGGCCCCCAGCTGACTGGCGCGAGGGCGGCTGTTGAAATAGGCATCCGACTCGGCTTCACCCACCTGTTCCACGCGCCCCTCGATACGCACCTGGCGCCCCAAGCTGGGCCACCAGAAAACCAGTGCGGCCTGGGGAACATTGGCCAGTTCGCTGCCCTTGTGGCTGTGGTAGTTGGTGTAGAACACCATGCCGCGCTCATCGAAGCCCTTCAACAGCACAATGCGAGCGTGGGGCAGGCCCTGGCTGTCGACCGTGGCCAGCGTCATCACATTGCCGTCCTGGCCTTCGGCATCCAATGCCAGCGTCAGCCACTCGTCGAACAGCACCATGGGCTCGCCGGGCACCATGCCTTCCTCGAGCCGGCCACCCTCGTAGTCCCGCCTTATATCGGCAATGTTGCGTGTCATGGCGTACTCCTCGTCTTTTCATTCTATGGTCGCCGTAGAAGGGAAGCAGCACAACACCCACGGCAAAATCGGTAACGCTCAACCCGTGGCCACCCCCAGGTGCACCATCACCCAGCAGCCGGTACCTAACACGATAGATAGCGGGGCATTAAGGGCATGGGATGGCTCAGCCCCCTTCGAGTGCTCCCCCTGGGACAGCGCATGTTTCACCCGCTATTTCCCCACCTTCATCTGGCGGCTGCGGAAGCGGGCGTAGAACATACAGCCGGTGAAAAGTCCGAGAGCGGTCAGCGCTTCGGCAACACCCAGAATCCCCTGGCCGGGAAGCGTTGCCACCATGACGCCTTGAACGAAATAGAGCAGGCTGACGAAGGCGAGCCAGGCATGCCCTCTGGGGCGCTTGCTCAGTATCGAAGGAAGAAAGAGGATCAGCGGCAGACCGCGAATCAGAATGGGCATCAGCGGATTGGTGCCGGCCTCCATCGCCAGACCGCTCCAGGCCAGCAGCCCCAGTAGCACGGCATAGCTGCCAAGTACCAACTGGCGGCTGCGCTCCGTAAGGTTGTCAACGCCGTGACGCGCCTCGAGATCCTCCACCCAACGCCTCATGCAGACTCCCTCAGGTTGCCAAGTGCCAGGGCCAGTCGAGCCAGGCGCTTGCCCTGGGCGCGAACCAGGCGACGCTCGGCATCGCTGAGAGGCTGATCACTGCGTTGACCGGCCACGTGACTGGCCCCGTAGGGCGTACCACCCCCCGTGGTGGTCATCAGGTCGGTCTCGCTGTAGGGCAAGCCGGCATAGACCATGCCGTGATGCAGCAAGGGCAGCAGCATGGACACCAGGGTGGTTTCCTGGCCCCCGTGCAGGCTGGACGTGGAAGTGAACGCCGTGGCCGGCTTGTCGATCAAGGCACCGTTGAGCCACAGCGCACTTGTCGAGTCGATGAAGTGCTTGAGCGGCGCGGCCATGTTGCCGAAACGGGTCGGGCTGCCCAGCGCCAGGCCAGCACATTGGCGCAGGTCATCCAGGTCGGCATAGACGGCCCCCTCGGCGGGTATCTCGGGGTCGACGGCTTCACAGGTGGGCGACACCGGCGGCACGGTACGCAGCCGCGCCTCGATTCCGGGACATGATTCGACACCGGCAGCCAGCTGCTCGGCCATGCTGCGCGTTGCACCATGTCGGGAATAGTAAAGGATCAGCACATAGGGAATGGAATCGCGCATCGTGGCTCCAGTTCGAGGGAGTGCAGGTATCAGTCTTGAGCGTGGACGAGCGCCAGCACGTCTTCTGGGGGGCGCCCGATGACGGCACGCTTGCCGTCATCGGCGATGGGGCGTTCCATCAGCTTGGGGTACTTGACGAGGGCGCGGATAACCTGTTCCTGATCCTGCAGGTTGGTCTCCTCGACTTCACGCCACTCTGCCTCCTGAGTCCTCACCAGCGCCTCCCCATCGGCGTCCAGGCGTGACATGAGGTCGCGCAGCTCATCTTCGCTGAGGGGATCGTCGAGATAGCGACGTACCGTCACCTCGACACCTCGCTCCTCAAGCAACGCCAGGGCCTGTCGCGACTTCGAGCAGCGGGGGTTGTGATAGAGCGTAATGGCCATGTGAGACTCCTCGATCCTTGGAAGGCTGGTCCGTATTGTAGAAGGCGCGCCAGGGTCGCCACAACCGTGGCCCGTGGAAATGTCCGCTTCGATCAGTCGCTTGCATCGACCTGGGGGGAGCGAGCGGTCTCGTTCAAGCGGCGGTAGATCCAGGCCACGCGGCCATCCGTCAGCCGCATGGGCACCCGCTGGTAGCGTATGCCAAGGCGTTCATAGCGATCGAGGCGCTCGAGCTCGTCGGCATCGACCACGATGACCTCGCCCTCCACTCGCTCACCGGGGGCCTCGGTGAGATCGAGGCCCTCGCGACGAAATCCATCGAGGATGGCCGCTTCCGTTTCTCCGGCTCGGCCCATGACCACCCACCTCACGGGGGCGAAGCGCAGCGTGCCGTAGACGAATACCGCATGCTCGCCCTGCTCGATGGGTGGAAGGTGGGCAGGCCGGTCGTAGGTGAGGGGGCTAAGCATGGTGAACCACAGCCAACTCAGTATGACTGCCAAGGCAACGAGCACACCGAGAACACAATGACGCAGGCGCATGTCTACTCCATCGGATGCGTAGATGCACATCCTGCCACGGCAAAGAGCGGCTGTCCGGTTCTCCGCCGCCGCTGGGCTCTGATAGGATGAAGTCGAGGCTCGACCACAGCGGAGGGTGCCATGACTCACTCAGCACACGAGGATCAGGACTTCAGCGCATTGATGGGGGATGTGAGACCGCTGCGCAGGAGCACCAATCGGGCCAACCCGGGGGCGCGCCGCAGTCGGCCGACCGAGGCTCAACTGGCCCGCCGAGAAAGTGCCCAGGCCGAGCTCGCTCAGGACAGCTTTCTATCGGACGATTTCGTCGAACTGCTGCCACCCTACGATCCTGTCGCGTTTTGCCGCGACGGTATCCAGCAGGGCGTCGTCGACCGTCTGCGCCACGGTGGCTACTCAGTCCAGTCGCGCCTGCACCTGCTGCGCCGACCCTTGGCGGAATGCCGCCGCATGCTGCCGCCTTTCATTCACGAGGCCTATGCCCACGACTTGCGTTCGATACTCATCGTGCACGGCCGTGGGCAGGAGATCGACAGCCCCGCCAACGTGTTGCGCTCCTACCTGGCCAAATGGCTCGCTCAGTTTGAGGAAGTGCAGGCGTACGTCTCCGCCCAGCAGGCAGACGGCGGGCTAGGGGCTACGTGGGTCATGCTGCGCAAGAGCGAGCGCGCCAAAGCGGCAAATCGTGAACGCCAACAGAAGCGACGTGGCTGAAGCGTAACCCTGAAAAAGCCGGCACGAGGCCGGCTTTTAGCGTTTGGCTGGCAACGTCAGCCGCTGTCTAGACCAGTGCCGGCTGGACTTGCTTTACACTTTCACGCATGCGGTGGCGAAACAGCGGCTCGTCCACGTCGACGGCGGGTTGATAGGCACGACTGAAGGTATTCAAGGCGCGCAGAGCGTCTTCCAGCCACTGATCCTCACGCAGCGACAGGGCATCGAAGCCGCAGCGGGTGAGAAAGAATACCTGGTCGACCAGCACGTCCCCGATAGCGCGAATTTCACCCTCGTAGCCATAGCGCTCGCGCAGCAATCGCGCCAGGCTGTAGCCGCGGCCATCGGTGAACTTGGGAAAGTCGATGGCAATCAGCGGGGCGCCGCCAAGCTCCTCGGCCAATTCAGGCGTGAGTTCGGTATGACTGGGCAGCCATGGTGCCAGCTCACGGCTGCCTTCCAGTTCCTGCCAGCGTGCCAGGGGCACGATGGCGGGGCTGTCCGGAAGCGGGGCGTCGTCTTCACGTACCAGTACCCAACGGTCTTCGGCCGGCTTGCCGCCACGAATGAAGGGGGGCAGGGTGGTGGTCTGATCAGGCATATACCCGCTCCTTGAATGGCTTGAGGCCGATACGGCGATAGGTCTCGATGAAGGTCTCACCGTCGGCACGCTCGCCGACATAGACCTGCAACACCTTGTCGATGACCTCGGGAACGCTCTCGCGGTCGAACGAGGGGCCGAGGATCTTGCCCAGCGATGAGGCGTTGCCCTGAGCGCCGCCGAGGGAGATCTGGTACCACTCCTCGCCTTTCTTATCGACGCCGAGAATACCGATGTGGCCCACATGGTGATGACCGCAGGCATTCATGCAGCCGGAAATATTGAGATCGAGCGGCCCCAGATCGTAGAGGAAGTCGATGTCTTCGAAGCGCTCCTGGATAGCCTGGGCCACCGGGATCGACTTGGCATTGGCCAAGGCGCAGTAATCGCCTCCCGGGCAGCAGATCAGATCGGCGAGGGTGCCCACGGTGGGATTGGCCAGACCGAGCGCTTCCAGGCGATGCCAAAGCTCTTCCAGGCGATCCACGGCTACGTCGGCCAGTACCAGATTCTGCTCGTGGGTAACGCGGATCTCGCCGTAGCTGAATTCATCGGCGAGATCGGCGACCTGATGCATCTGCTCCCAGGTGAGGTCGCCCGGTGAGTGGCCGCTGCGCTTGAGAGAGAGCGTGACGGCCTTGTAGCCCGGTACCTTGTGGCCGTGGACGTTATTGGTGACGAAGCGGGAGAAGGCGCGGTTCTCGCTCCGCAGGCGCTCGAATTCGGCGACCGCCTCCTCGCTGACGGGGCGGCGATCGGGATCGACGAAATGCGCTTGCATCGCCTCGACGGCTTCACGCGTCAACGTTTGAGGCCCGTCCTTGAGGTGGGCCCACTCGGCATCGACGCGGCGGCGGAACTCCTCGACACCCAGTGCCTTGACGAGGATCTTGATACGCGCCTTGAACTTGTTGTCGCGGCGGCCGAACTGGTTATAGACGCGAACCAGAGCCTCCAGGTAGGTCAACAGGTGCTGCCAATGCAGGTCGTCTCGTACCACCTCGCCGATCATCGGCGTGCGGCCAAGGCCACCGCCAGCCAGTACCTTGACGCGCACTTCGCCGTGGTCGTCGCGCCAGAAGCGCAGGCCTACATCGTGCACCTGGATGGCGGCGCGGTCCTCCGAGGCGCCGGTCACGGCGATCTTGAACTTGCGCGGCAGATAGGTGAATTCGGGGTGGAACGTCGACCATTGGCGGATCAGCTCGCACCAGGGCCGCGGATCCACCTCCTCGTCTTCGGAAATACCGGCAAACTGGTCGGTGGAGGTGTTGCGAATATCGTTGCCGCTGGTCTGAATGCCGTGCATTTGCACGCTGGCGAGCTCGGCCAGCATGTCGGGTACGGTTTCCAGCTTCGGCCAGTTCAGCTGCAAATTGGTGCGCGTGGTGAAGTGGCCATAGCCGCGATCGTAATCGCGGGCCAGATCGCCCAACTTGCGCAGCTGGTAAGAGGCCAGCATGCCGTAGGGAATGGCGATACGCAGCATGGGCGCGTAGCGCTGGACATAGAGACCGTTCTGCACGCGTAGCGGCAGAAACTCTTCGTCGCTCAGTCGTCCGGCCAGATAACGGTCCATCTGGTCGCGAAACTGGGCGACGCGTTCATTGACCAGAGCCTGGTCATGGGTGTCATAGCGATACATTCAGCCGGTCCTGCTGCTGGGGGAATGGCGAAGCGTCAGGGGGCACCATAACGCCCCTGGCATATTCTTTGAAAGAATAAATATTCATATTTTTTATACGTAAAGACATATAAGGATCAAGGCTAGGCCCGTTAGCGCTGCCATGAGGCACGACGGGCTGGCTGCCGGTGCCTCCGGCCGTGCCCATACGGGACACGGCCGGCCATGACCTCAGGTCGGGTCGTAGGAGAGCACCGGTGAGAGCCAGCGCTCCATCTCGACGAGATTCATGCCCTTGCGCTCGGCCAGCGCCTCGACCTGGTCGCGAGTGATCTTGCCGGTTGAGAAGTACTTCGACTGCGGATGGGAGAAGTACCACCCCGATACCGCAGCAGCCGGCCACATGGCAAAGTTCTCGGTCAGCTCGATGCCGGCATTCGTGGTGGCGTCGAGGAGTTGAAACAGCGTGCGTTTCTCGGTGTGATCGGGGCAGGCGGGATAACCTGGGGCAGGCCGGATGCCCTGATATTTCTCGGCGATCAGAGAGTCGTTGTCGAGAGTCTCGTCCGGCACATAGCCCCAGAACTCCTTGCGCACCCGCTCGTGCATGCGCTCAGCGAAGGCTTCGGCCAGGCGGTCGGTCAGCGCCTGGACCATGATCGCGCTGTAGTCGTCCCCAGCGGCCTTGTAGCGCTCCGCCAGCGCCTCGACGCCGTGGCCCGTGGTCACGGCAAAGCCGCCTATCCAGTCGGCCTTGCCGCTGCTCTTGGGAGCCACGAAGTCGGCCAGGCTGTAGCAGATGCCGTCGCGATTCTTGGTGGTCTGCTGACGGATATGATGGAGACGTTCCACCACTTCGCTGCGCGACTCGTCGGCATAGACCTCTATGACATCGTCATCGACGCTGTTGGCAGG
Source organism: Halomonas sp. (assembly GCF_020832045.1). Lineage (GTDB taxonomy): Bacteria > Pseudomonadota > Gammaproteobacteria > Pseudomonadales > Halomonadaceae > Halomonas. The sequence goes on along the minus strand of NZ_JAFIFK010000065.1, from coordinate 42,974 downwards.
CCACAGGCCGATGACGCCACGTGCTTCCACATGCTTCTCGTCGAGAAGCTTGCGCAGCATCTCCTGGCCGTCGGCAAACAGGCTGCGAGCAGCTTCGCCGACGACGGCATCATCCAGAATGCGGGGATACTTACCCGCCAGCTCCCAACTCATGAAGAAGGGAGTCCAATCGATGCGCTCGATGAGCTCCTCGATATCGTAGTCATGGAAGACTTTGAGGCCGGTGAAGGCGGGTGGCGGTGGCGTATAGCTCGCCCAGTCGATGGGCAGCTTGCGCTGGCGGGCCTCGGCATAGCTCAGGTCCGCCGCCTTGGGCCGGCGCTTGGCATTGCGCTCGCGTACCAGTTCGTATTCCGCCTTTATCTCGGCCACATAGGCAGGCTTCAACGCGGGCGAGAGCAGCTTGCCGGCTACCCCGACCGCACGTGAGGCGTCGGTGACGTAGATCACCGGCTCATCGTACTGGGGTTCCACCTTGACCGCCGTGTGGGCCTTCGATGTCGTGGCGCCGCCGATCAGCAGCGGCAGCGTGAAGCCCTGCCGCTTCATCTCCTTGGCCACGTGGACCATCTCGTCCAGCGAGGGGGTGATCAGCCCCGACAGGCCGATGATGTCGGCGTTGGCCTCTCGGGCCGCCTGCAGGATTTTCTCGGCAGGCACCATCACGCCGAGGTCGATCACCTCGTAGTTGTTGCACTGCAGGACAACGCCGACGATGTTCTTGCCGATGTCGTGCACATCGCCCTTAACGGTAGCCATGACGATCTTGCCCTTGGCCTGCTGATCTTCTGCGGCGAGCGCGTTCTTTTCTGCCTCGATATAGGGGATGAGATAGGCCACCGCCTGCTTCATCACTCGAGCCGACTTGACCACCTGGGGCAGGAACATCTTGCCGGCGCCGAACAGGTCGCCGACCACGTTCATGCCATCCATCAGGGGGCCTTCGATCACTTCGATGGGCCGGGCGACCCGTTGACGAGCGAGCTCGGTATCCTCTTCTATGAACGCGGTAATACCCTTGACCAGAGCATGCTGGATGCGCTTCTCCACCGGCCAGCTGCGCCACTCCAGATCTTCCTTTTTCGCCGCGCCGCTGCCGTCGCCCTTGTATTTCTCGGCCAGGTCGACCAGACGTTCGGTGCCGTCTGGGCGACGGTTGAGCACCACGTCCTCGACCGCTTCGCGCAGCTCGGTCGGCAGGTCATCGTAGACCGCCAGCTGTCCGGCATTGACGATACCCATGGTCAGGCCGGCACGGATGGCGTGGTATAGGAATACCGAGTGGATCGCTTCGCGTACCGGGTCGTTGCCGCGAAACGAGAACGACACGTTGGAGACACCGCCGGAAACCATGGCATGGGGCAGGTGTTCGCGAATCCAGCGGGTAGCCTCGATGAAATCGACGGCGTAGTTGTCGTGCTCCTCGATCCCGGTGGCGATGGCGAAGATGTTGGGGTCGAAGATGATGTCTTCCGGCGTAAAGCCGATCTCCTCTACCAGCAAGGTATAGGCGCGCTGACAGATCTCGGTCTTGCGCGCGAAGGTGTCGGCCTGGCCGGTCTCGTCGAAGGCCATGACCACCACGGCAGCGCCGTAGCGGCGGCACAGTGTCGCCTGTTCGCGGAAAGAGGCCTCGCCTTCCTTGAGCGAGATAGAGTTGACCACCGCCTTGCCCTGAACGCACTTGAGCCCGGCCTCGATGATCTCCCATTTGGAGGAGTCGATCATGATCGGTACCCGGGCGATGTCAGGCTCGCCGGCGATCAGGTTGAGGAAGCGCACCATCGCTTCCTGCGACTCCAGCATCCCTTCGTCCATGTTGATGTCGATGATCTGGGCACCGTTCTCGACCTGGTCGAGCGCCACTTCCAGCGCCGTCGTGAAGTCTTCCTCGACGATCAGGCGCTTGAATCGCGCCGAACCGGTGACGTTGGTGCGCTCACCGACGTTGACGAAGAGCGAGCCCTTTTCGATGTTGAACGGTTCCAATCCCGACAGACGACAGGCACGCGGCCGCTCGGGTACCTTGCGTGGTGGCAGATCCCGAATGGCGGCGTGGATTGCGGCGATATGCTCCGGAGTGCTGCCACAACAGCCGCCGATGATGTTCACCAGGCCGCTCGAGGCGAATTCGGCAACGATGGCCGCCATTTCTTCCGGCGTCTGATCATACTCGCCGAACTCGTTGGGCAGGCCGGCGTTGGGATGCGCCGAAACGTAGGTGTCGGCCTTGGTGGAGAGCTCTTCCAGATAAGGTCGCAGCTCTTCTGCGCCCAGCGCACAGTTCAGACCGATGGAGAGCGGCTGGGCATGGCGCACCGAATTCCAGAAAGCCTCGGTGGTCTGGCCGGAAAGGGTGCGGCCGGATGCGTCGGTGATGGTGCCGGAAATCATGACGGGCAGGCGCTCACCGCGGTCTTCGAACAGCGTTTCCAAGGCGAAGATGGCGGCCTTGGCATTGAGCGTGTCGAAGATGGTCTCGATCAGGATCAGATCGGCGCCACCCTCGATCAGCGCTTCGGCGGCTTCGTAATAGTTCTCGCGTAACTGGTCGAAGGTGACGTTGCGCTTGGCCGGGTCATTGACATCAGGAGAGAGCGAAGCCGTGCGCGACGTCGGCCCCAGGACACCGGCCACATAGCGCGGCACACCGGTTGCGGCAGCAACCGCATCGCACACTTCACGCGCCAGGCGTGCCGATTCGCGATTGAGTTCCGGCACCAGGTCTTCCATGCCGTAATCGGCCTGGGAGAGGCGCGTGCTGTTGAAGGTGTTGGTCTCGATGATGTCGGCACCGGCCTCGAGGTACTGGCGGTGAATACGGGTGACCAGTTCGGGGCAGGTCAGCGCCAGCAGGTCGTTGTTACCCTTCAGGTCCGAGGGCCAGTCACGAAAGCGCTCGCCGCGAAAGTCAGCTTCGTCGAGGCGGGCATTCTGCAACATGGTGCCCATGCCGCCATCCAGCATGAGGATGCGCTCACCGAGCCGTTCGGTGAGGGTGGCGGTCAGTGCAGGGGGTAGGGCGGCCATGGGTCGGGTCGGTCTCCAGCGAAAGTCACGTCCAGGAATCTATGCCGCCCCGTTGATTCTTGTCGGCTTCTGGGCAGGGCGGTCGTATCGGGCTCGACATGGTAGCAAAACCAGCGGCTTGAGGGCAGGGTTGGTCAAAAACCGACCAAAACAGTCGGGATTGTCTCGGAGCGGGCTTTTGCTTACCATGATGACATGTCACATATGGACGGCCAAACGCCGTGCCCGACCAGCGAGAACACCATGAGCGAGAGCATTCGGATTACCGACAGCGCCCAGGACTACCTTGCCGAGCTGCTCGAGAAGCAGAACGTCGAAGGTATTGCGGTGCGTATCTTCATTACCCAGCCGGGTACGCCCTATGCCGAGACCTGCCTGGCCTATTGCCGGCCCGGTGAGGAAGAGCCCACCGACGAGCGTCTGGAACTCGACAAGTTTGCTGTGCTGCTGGACAAGAACAGCCTGCCTTTCCTCGAAGAGGCTGTGGTCGACTTCAATGCCGACCGCATGGGTGGCCAGCTCACCATCAAGGCGCCCAACGCCAAGATGCCCAAGGTCAACGCCGACAGTCCGCTGGAAGATCGCATCAACTATATCCTCTACAGCGAAATCAATCCTGGCTTGGCTGCCCACGGCGGGGAGATCAAGCTGGTTGAGCTGACCGACAAACAGGTTGCGGTGCTGGCGTTCGGTGGCGGCTGCCAAGGCTGCGCAGCCGTCGACCTGACGCTCAAGGAAGGTGTGGAAAAGACGCTGATGGAGCGTATTCCCGAACTGGCCGGCATCCGCGATGTGACCGACCACTCCGACACGACGAATGCCTATTATCGCTGAACGCAACGCTTTGCACACGAGCAGAGTAGGTGACGCGACGGGATAGACGCGTCACACCTCGCTAAGCGCAGCCTCTATTCAGCGAGCACCCTCGGAAGGCTCCACGGCGGAGCCTTCCTGCATTTCCGGCCTGGCCTCCTTGCTCGCGCGACGCGCTTCGGCGTGTTCTTCGCCTGGCTGCCAGGTGCGGCGCATCATTTCCGCCTCCAGCGTGCGCAGCCGCGCTGCCTGCTCCTCGATGTGGCGTTTCTGGTCATCGATACGCGCCTGCAGCAGTGACTGCTCGTGACGCAGCGTATCGATACGCTCTTCGGCACGGCTTCTGGCCCACTGGGTCTCGCGATGCTGCTTTTCCTCACGGGCCAAGGCCGCCTGAGTCTCGTTAAGCTGTCGCTGTTGGTTCTCGTGTCGCTTGTCGAGCTGCTGCAGCGTGGCACTGTGTCGCTTTTCGGCTGACACGCGTTCCTGCCTCGCCTCGTCGAGCAGCGCCATCAGCCGTGCCTCGGCTGCCTCATGCCGCTGCTCTTCCTGGTTCAGGCGAGCCAAGTGCTGAGCCTCGCGCTCTGCCAGCACCTGCTGCTGCGTCTGGGCCTGTAATTCGTTCTCCTGCTGGAGTTTGTCGAGTTGTTGCAGGGCGCGGGCCAGCCGTTCCTCGAACTGGCGTGCACGCTCCTGCAATTGATCGCGCTCGCTCTCGATCCGTGCCAGAGCAGCACTACGGGACTCGAGGCGCTGCTCGGTGCCTGCCAGATGAGCCGACAAGGCGGCTTCACGCTGCTCGGCATCCTCGACCTGACGCTGGGCATCCTGCATCGCGTGCAAGGCCTCGGCAACACGCTGGTCGGCCTGCTCCCGATAGCTCGCCAACGCCTCGCCAGCCGCCTCTCGAGCCTTGTGCCAGAGGTTTTCAGCCAAGCGCAGCACCGGGTCGGGCATGGCCTGCGAGGCGGGGAGTTCTCGGCTGTGCTCACGCCGAAAACGCCACTCACGTAGATGATCGCTGATCGTGGTGAAGCTGCCGGTACCCAGCACTTCGCGAATTTTCTGAACGCTGGGTGCTTCTCCCTTGGCTTGAAGGGCCTCGATGGCGCTCTGAACATCCTCGTATTGCACACCGCTGCGTGCCATGTCGGTTCTCCCTGGTGGTGTGGCGGCTGCTCCATGCCTCACGCGGCGGGCGACACTTGTTCTTGCTATGCCTTGCGCCCGCTAGTTTGCTCAGCATAGCCGGTTTGCAAGCCTTGAGAAAGGAAATTACGTTATGTGCTTTACGTAATATACGATACACTGATATTGATAAATTCATGATTACCCGCATTATCTTGAATTTTTACCTGCCAAGGCCGACACTTCTCTGCATGGCGCGCCGAAGCCAGGATCGAGGAGATAGTCGGGGCATGATCGATACGAAAAAGGTCAGCGTAGTAACGGAAACACGGCCCGCGCAGCAGAAGCGCACGGCAATGCCCACTGAGGCCACCATTGCGGCGACGAGCGATGCCGAGGCCGTGGCAAGCTGGCTTGGCGAATACCGGGGTAGCCCGCAAACCCTGCGAGCCTATCGTCGAGAGGCCGAACGACTGCTGCTGTGGCTGGAGCACCAAGGGCGGGACCTTGCCCAGCTACGCCGCCGCGATCTCGACGCCTACGAGTCCTTTCTCGCCTTCCCCTCGCCGCGGGAGCAATGGATAGGGCCGCCGCGCCCGCGCCACTCGCCGGATTGGCGTCCCTTTCGCGGCTCGCTGTCGCCCAGCAGCCGTCGTCAGAGTCTGATCATTCTGCAAGGCATGTTCGCTTGGCTGGTGGAAGCGGGGTGGGTCGCGCACAATCCTTTCCGACTGATGCGCGACAAGCGACGGCGTTTGGACAATCGACAGGTCGGCATAGAGCGCTACCTGGAGCGCCCGCTGTGGGAGTGGCTCTGGGAGTGGCTGACTCAGCCGCTCGGCAGCGACACCACTCGCCGCGAGCGCTTCCTCTGGCAGCGTCGGCGCATGATTTTCGGCTTCGCCTATCTGATGGCCCCGCGTATCAGTGAAATGGCCGCTGCGCAAATGAGCGACTTCTTCAAACGTGAAGGTCGCTGGTGGTGGCGAGTGGTAGGGAAGGGCGACAAACTTGCTCGCATTCCGGTCCCGCCCGATCTGGTGATACTGCTATGTCACTGGCGACAGGCCTTGGGCCTGCCGGCAGAACCACAGGCTCTGGAAGAGGGCCCGCTGCTGCGCGGTCTGGATGCGAAGCGCCAACTGGGCGACAACCAGCTTTACCGTCTGATCCGCGCTACCTTTCATGAAGCGGCGGATGCTCTGGAAGCTCAGGCCGGCGACCACGCTATCGCTCAGGCGGCGCGACTCCGAGCCGCCACACCGCACTGGCTGCGGCACACCTCGCTGACTCACCAGGCCCAGGCCGGGGTCGAGCTGCGTTACCTGGCAAGCACCGCACGTCATGCGCGGCTCGACACCACGGCACGCTATCTGCACAACGAGGACGAAGAGTGGCATCGTCAGCAGTCAATACACGGTTTGCCCGGCAGGGCGCCGGAGCCGGTATAATGAAGGCCATGTCATCACGGGAGGCAACATGACCACCGAAGCCACGGCCGAGCAGGCGCAGCAGGCATTGCGGGAAGAGTTCGAGATGTTCGACAACTGGATGGACCGCTACCAGTACATCATCGACATGGGCAAGCAGCTGCCGGCATTTCCCGAGGTGTGGAAAACGCCGGAACTCAAGATCCAGGGCTGCCAATCGAATGTCTGGATGCACCACCGCTGCGAAAGCGGAGTGCTGCACTTCGATGCAGTATCGGATGCCGCCATCGTTTCCGGGCTGATTGCTGTGCTGATGCGTATCTACAACGGCCGCCCACCCGCTGAAATACGCGCGACCAGCCCGCATTTCATGCAGGACCTGGGGCTCGACAAGCATTTATCGCCTACGCGCAGCAACGGCCTGCATGCCATGCTGGCGAAGATCTATGAGGTTGCCGAAAGGGAAGCCGCTTGACACCGGGCCGCGGGGCGACTGGCAATCTGCCTGCGCCGCTCTCTCTCGAGTATCGCTGCGGCATCGAGGCTGGCGATGGCCACATCCTGCGCTAGCGGGATATCGCCTGCCAGCTGCAGCGCTTGATAGCGCCCGCAGCAGACCCGGAGAAAGGAAGCGAAGTTGGTGGGGTCGTGCCCGGCTTCGGCGGACTCCCTGGCTAGCTTCGATACCAGCTGAGCGAGGGTCAGGCCATCACGCTTGCCCACCTCTTCGAGCACTTCCCAGAAAAAACGCTCCAGACGCACGCTGGTGGAAACCCCATCGAGGCGCATGGAGCGAGTCTGGGGCTCCCAAAGCTCCGGCTCGGCGCCGATGAACAGTCTGCACATGCCTCTCTCCTCCCTCGAATGGCCCGGCCGACACTTTATCCATCATGGCGTCGACCGCGGCCAACGGCAAGGCGGCTGTACAGTGGGGTCAAAGCTCGATGCGCGTACCCAGCACCACGAGGAACTGAGACAGCCAGGCAGGGTGAGCGGGCCAGGCGGGGGCCGTAACCAGATTGCCATCGGTGATGGCGTCGTCCACCGCGATGTCGGCGTAACGACCACCGGCAAGCTCGACCTCCGGGCGGCAGGCTGGGTAGGCGGAGCATGTACGTCCCTCCAGTACGCGAGCTGCTGCCAGCAGCTGAGCGCCATGGCAGATCGCCGCCACCGGCTTGTGGTTGCCGAAGAAGTGTTGCACGACCTCGATCACTCGTGAGTTCAGGCGCAGGTATTCAGGAGCGCGTCCGCCGGCGATCACCAGGCCGTCGTAGTCGGACGGGTCGACCTCGGCGAAATCGGCGTTGAGCGTAAAGCGGTGCCCGGGCTTCTCGCTGTAGGTCTGGTCGCCTTCGAAGTCGTGAATGGCGGTAGCAATGCTGTCTCCGGCCCGCTTGTCGGGACACACCGCATCTACGCGGTGGCCGACGGCTTGAAGGGCCTGAAAGGGCACCATGGTTTCATAGTCTTCGGCGAAGTCGCCGCACAGCAAAAGCAGTCGCTTGGCGGACATGGCGTGTCTCCTCATCGGCTCGTTATGTTGGAATGTGCCTTTTGCACTCTGGCACGACTTGGCCGAAAGAGGGTGGTAGCGGGCTACTACAGACGAGCAGACAAAGAAAAATACAGGGGGGAGATAGGTGACGCGAAACCGGCGTGGTTGGAGCGCGGGCGGCAGGGAAGGCTTCAGTGTTTGCTGCAGCTTCCTTCACGGCAGCGAAAGTGTTCATCGAGCTCGGGGTCTTCGCGGCACAGCTGCTCGCTTGGCCCGCCCGGCACGGGGTCGATGCCGCCCTCGCTGCCGGGATGGCAGCGCACGATACGCTTGAAGGCCAGCCAACCCCCATGCAGGGGGCCGTGAACCTGAATGGCTTCCACCGTATAGTGTGAGCAACTGGGCCAGTAGCGGCAGCGAGGTCCCAGCAGGGGGCTGACCACCAGCTGGTAGATCTTGACGAGTCCAATCAATATCATGCTCAGGGCGCCACGCAGCAGCCTGACAGGGCGTCGCAGCCAGAGCGTGAGCTTACCCACGCCTCAGCGCTCCACGGAGGGCTTGCGGTAGAGCGTGTCGGGGTCGATCAACGGCTCGCTGCTGATACGCGCCTCACCCTCCTCGAGCGCCACATAGAAGCAGCTACGGCGTCCGGTATGACAGGCCGGACCCTTCTGATCGACCTGCAACAGCAGGGTGTCGCCGTCACAGTCCAGACTGGCGCTGCGCAGCAGCTGCTGCTGACCGGACGTCTCGCCCTTACGCCAGAGTTTGCCCCGCGAGCGCGACCAGTAGCAGACACGACGGCTGCTCAGCGTCTCTTCGATCGACTCGCGGTTCATCCAGGCCATCATCAGCACTTCGCCGGTATCGTGCTGCTGAGCAATGGCCGGGATCAGACCGTCGGCATTGTAGCGCACCGCGGCGAGAACCCGCTCGATGGGCAGGCGGCTATCGAGTTCGGCACGTTCGAGTTCCTTGAAGGTATCGGTCATGGCGTTTCCGTTGTGGCAGGCTTGGCTTGCGGCGGAGCGCAAAGACAGATGTCGCAACTGCCCAGTAGTTCGATGGTCTGGCGTTCGACGCGAAAGCCCAGGTCGCGCGCCTTGGCACTGAGTTGAGCGTTGACGTCGTCCAGGTGCAGCTCCTCTACGCGTCCACAATGGCGACAGATCAATAGCTGAAAGCCATGTGCATGCTCGGGGCAGGGGCAGGCCACGTAGGCATTGAGCGACTCGATACGATGGACGAGGCCCTGTTCGATCAAGAATTCGAGGGCACGATAAATGGTCGGCGGGCGGGCCGCGGCATGCTCGAGGGCCAGTCGGTCAAGCAGCTCGTAGGCTTTCAGGCCGCCACTGGCCCCCGCAATCATCTCGAGGACTCGTCGCCTTATCGGAGTGAATCGAACACCGCGAAGTTGGCATTGTCGTTCAGCCTGCGCAAGCAGGGCGTTAGCGTCGGACATGGTTGAGCCGATAAGTATTGAACAGCGTTCATTCTACGTGCTGAGGCTGGACGGAGCCAGCTCGGGTTCCGAGCGGTTCTTGAGCACGCCCCGACGAGCGAAATGGCGCTGTGCAAAGGCGACCCGCTGCTTGACGTCAAGCCCTTCAGGCTGCTTCTCCACCAGGTCCAGACGCGGCCGCAATCCCTCCCCGTTGGCCATCTGTATGGCAAGGCCGGGACGCGCGTTGAGCTCGAGCAGCATGGGGCCCAGATTGCGGTCGATGACCATGTCGGTGCCAAGATAGCCCAGGCCGGTCATCTCGTAGCAGCCTGCGGCCAGCTCCAGTAGGCCGCTCCAGTCGGGAATCAGCAGGCTGGAGAGTTCGTGGCCGGTATCCGGATGATCGAGACGTGAGCGGTCGAATTGAACGCCGCGTACCGCGGTCCCCGTGGCGATGTCGAGTCCCACGCCGACGGCTCCCTGATGCAAGTTTGCCTTGCCGTCGGAGGCAGCGGTGGAGAGACGCATCATCGCCATTACCGGATAACCACGAAAGATGATCACCCGAATGTCAGGCACGCCCTCGTAGGTGTATTCGGAGAGTTTTTCGTCGAAATTGATCAGCGCCTCGATCATCGCAACGTCCGGTGTTCCCCCCAACGAGTAGAGTCCCGAGAGGATATTGGAGATGTGGCGATGCAGATCCGTCAGGCTGAGACGGGCGCCACTGGGCTTGATGAAGGCATCGCCGTCGACGCGCTCGATGACCAGGATACCCTTGCCACCGCTACCCTTGGCAGGCTTGATGACGAAACCGTCGTGCCCGGCAATCATCTCATCGACATGCTTGACCTCGAACTGGGTGGTAACCGTACCGATCAGCGCCGGGGTGGTGATGCCATACTTCTCCGCCAGCAGTTTGGTCTTCAACTTGTCGTCCACCAGTGGGTAGAGGCGACGGTTGTTGTAACGCCCGATGTAGCGGATGTTACGCCGGTTCATGCCGATGATGCCGCGACTACTCAGCTGGCTTGGCCATGCCCACATGGTGCTCAATCCTCGGTGACCGGCTTGAAGCGCCGCAGCTCGAGCAGACGATAGCCCGTGTAGTTACCCAACAGCATGATCAGAGCCATGATGATGAGTTGAACGCCCAGGAAGTTGAAGGTGATGTGCCGAATCCAGGGATTGTTCATGGCCAGATACGCCAGCACCGCCGTTAGAAGACTCCCGCCGCCCTGAATCAAGACCTGCTTGGGTCCTTCCTCTTCCCACAGGATCGACATCCGCTCGATGGTCCAGGCCAGGATGATCATCGGGAAGAAGGTGATCGTCAGTCCGGCGTTCAGGCCCACACGGTAGGAGAGGACGGAGAAGATTGAAATGATGGCGATGACGGTGATGATGACCGCCGATACTCGCGCCACAAGCAGCAGGTTCAAGTAGGAGAGATAGTTTCGGATCACCAGTCCCACGGCGACGATCAGCAAAAAGCCTATCAACCCGGTCGCCAGAGTCGTCTGTATGAAGGCCAGGGCGATCAACACGGGCATGAAGGTACCCGATGTCTTGATACCCACCATGATGCGCAGAAATACGACCACCAGCGCCCCGATGGGAATCAGCAGAATGGTCTGGAAAATGGCCTGCTCTTCGAGGGGCAGGCTGTGGATCGAGAAGTTGAGCAGGGTGTCCTCGGCCAGCTGGCTACGCACGGCAGCCGCCGCCGGCTGACTGCGCGACAGCATGGAGAACGTAACCCGTGAGTTGGTTCCCCCTTGAACTTCGAGCACGGCGCGCCCACCAGCCTCCCACAGCAGCAGGTTTTCCGGCTGGCCCTGATCGGCAGTGCGCGGATTGAACAGCGCCCAGTTTTCCTCATCGTGGAACACCATGATCCAGGATGTCAGTGTCTGGCGCCGACGGCCATCTTCCAGCACGAGTCCGCTGACCTCGCGTGCATGCACGCCGGCTTGATTGAGCAGCCGAACCAGCAGGGGGGTTCGCTCGAACTGAGTCAGCAACAGGCGTGCATTCTCGCCCTGACGATCCTCGCTGAAGTCATGAATCAGCTCTCGGGCAAAGGTGTAGGGATCGGAGCTCCGCATCCAGGCGCGTTCGATGACTTGAGCCGCGGCGGTATCGTAGGGTCGATCCCAGCTCACTTCACGCAGCGCAGGACGAACCATCTGGCGCTGACGTCGGTCCTCGGTTACCTGGAGACGAACCGAGTAGTAGAGCTGCTGGCTGCCCGTTGCATTGCGAATGGACCACTGGGCCCGACGCCCCGACTCATCCTGAAGGAACGACAGACCATAGCCCGGAGAGGCGGTATTCTCGGTCAGGATACGGTAGCCACGCTGGTGTGTGGGCAGTGCCAGGTCGACGCGTACGGGATTGCCGAGCGCGGTGAAGTCGACAATGGCTTCAACTTCCCATACCTGCCGCTGCTCTCCCGGGGTCCATGGCACCTCCATCTGAATGTGCCGATGCAGGCTGGTGCCGATGCCAAGCGCCATCAGCAGACCCACGAGGAGATAGAAGGGCAGTCGTGACATGTTTCTTCCTTGCAGACAGGGCAACAGGCTGGAGATCAGCCTTCATCTTCATCGCGATCGTTGATTTCATCCTCCGCCGCCTCGGCGGCAGGACGTCCACCAGGGAATTCGGGGCGAGGATGGATGTAGTTTTCGGCAACGTCGATCAGCGCGATATCCATGAGAAAGCGGCGTCCGAGCAGCACCGGATAATCGAGATGGGTGCGATCGCTGAGGGTGAATTCCACCGTTTCTCGAATGGGACCCATTGACATCAGCAGGCTGACCACCGGGCGCGATTCACTGCCGGCGGCCTGCAGGATGCGCACGCGACGCTCGACAGGGCGCTCGATCCACTCGTCGCGCACGTTCTCGACGACGATGTCGTCATCGGTGAGGCCTAGCTTGAAGCGAACCCAGTCCTCACCGTCGCGCTCGAAGCGCGTAACGTCCGTGGCACTCAGTGAGGAGGTGTTGGCGCCGGAATCGACCCGTGCACGAAGATAGGTGCCGATTTCCGGCAGGCCAATCCACTCGGCGCGACCGACCAACTCCTTGGAGGAAAGCGACTCGTCCAGTTCGTTATTGCACTCGGCGGGAACCACGACCGGTTCTTCGCCACGCTGCTCGAGCCGTTCGATGTCTCCCCGCAGGTGACGCAATGTCAGGCCCATGTCGCGCATTTCCGAAAGAAACTCGGCTTGGCGTTGATCCTGACGCATCAAGTGGGAGTCGGCTCGATCGCAGCGCAAGGCCATCTGGTCTTCGAGCTGCCCCATACGAGCCTCGAAGGCCTCAGGGCTCAAAGAAGGCTCAGGAGCAGAATGAGAGGTGGGGTCAAGGGCGCAACCGCTGATCAGCAACGAGCCCAGCAACCAGGCGAGGGGGGCGGATAGCGTTCTGGGTTGCATGGATTCGACAGCCTCCGATGGGGCTACGGACGAGCGCAGCAAGGGTGAACGAGATATTTGGCGCTTGCATCGAACGCGCCGGAGCATGACGAGGAATGATAAGGATTTCAAGGTGGGCTTGTCCAACGTCCTGACCAAAAGCCGATTTAACATAATATACATTATGCGAACTACTGGTATGGTCTAGCAGATGGTCGAAGCGGCTACTTACATGGCATACGACACAACGTCATACGCTAAAAACAACGGACCCCGGCCAGCACCGGGGTCCGAAATGCGTGTCGCGTCGAATCAGCCTTCATCGGCCGGTGCGTAGGATCCGTCTTCGCGATGCACTTCCTTGCCTGTGATCGGCGGCGTGAAAACACAGGCTAGATGCATGGTCTTGTGTGCGCGCAGCAGATGCTCGTCATGCTGGTCGAGAACATAGATGTCGCCGGGTTTGATCGGCCAGATCTTGCCGTCGGCCAAGGTTTCGACTTCACCTTCACCCTCTATGCAGTACACCGATTCATAGTGGTGCTTGTAGTGGATGTGCGTTTCGGTACCTTCGTAGATCCGCGTAATGTGAAAGGAAAAGCCGCCGCCGTCATTGGCCAGCACCAGGCGTGTACTGTCCCAGGTGCCGCTTTCCGACTTGACCAGCCGATCCGTCTTGCGTGCTTCCTCGAGATTGCGAACGATCATCAGATGTCACTCCCTACAATCCATAGACTGACCGACTGCCATTACAGCCGGCCGATTACAGCGAGCTTGCCGCCACGGGAAAACCCTGGCTCCGCTCAGGCAAGAACTTCCTTGACGCTAGACTCGAGGATGTCCAGGCCCTCGAGCAGGTCTTCGTCAGGAATGGTCAGCGGACACAGGCACTTGACCACTTCACCGGCCTGGCCGCTGGTTTCGATCACCAGCCCCTTCTCGAAGGCCTTGGAGGTGATCTTGTCGGCAAGTTCGCCGTCGCCGACATCGATACCGCGCATCAGGCCGCGACCTCGCTCGCTGGCCGGTACTCCCTTCTCGCTGATCCAGGCAGCGATCTTCTGGAAGCGATCCTCTACCACCCTGCCCTTGCGCTGCACATCCCGCTCGAAGGTATCGTCCTTCCAGTACTGTCGCATCGCGGCAGCCGCCGTGGCAAAGGCCAGATTGAAGCCGCGGAACGTGCCGTTGTATTGGCCCGGCTTCCACTTGTCGAGCTCGGGGCGCATCAGAACATGAGCGAATGGCATGCCAAATCCGGATAGCGACTTGGAGTTCGTCACGATGTCGGGCGTGATACCGGCATGCTCGAAGCTGAAGAACTTGCCGGTACGACCGCAGCCGGCCTGAATGTCGTCGACGATCAACAGGATGCCGTTATCCCGGCAGATCTGTTCCAGACGTTTGAGCCAGTCGATGCCGGCCACATTGATACCGCCTTCGCCTTGCACGGTCTCGACGATGACCGCCGCCGGCAGGTCCAGACCGCTGGAGTTGTCGCCCAGCAGCTTCTCGAAATAGTCCAGGCTATCAGCGTGTTCGCCCAGGTAGCCGTCATAGGGCATGAAGGCGCTACCCTGAAGCGGGATGCCGCCGGTGGCCTCACGAAACTTGCGGTTGCCGGTGGTGGCAAGCGCCCCCATGGTCACGCCGTGAAAACCATTGGTGAAGGACACGATGTTGTGACGCCCTTGGGCCACCCGAGCCAGGCGGATGGCGGCCTCGACGGCATTGGTGCCGGTCGGCCCCGGAAGGTGAACCTTGTAGTCCAGGCCGCGCGGCTTGAGGATCAGCTCCTCGAGAGTTTCCAGATAGTCACGCTTGGCGGCGGTCCAGAAATCGAGACCGTGCACGATGCCGTCGCTATCGAGGTAATCCAGCAGGGCCTGCTTCAGGTGTGGGTTGTTATGGCCATAGTTGAGCGTACCGGCACCGGCCAGGAAATCGATGTATTCGCGGCCGGTCTCATCGGTAAGGCGGGCGTTCTTGGCCGTGGTGAAGACGACCGGGAATGAGCGGGAATAGGTACGAACATTGGATTCGAGACGTTCGAGTGTCTGGGTCTGCATGGTGACCTCCTGTCGGGATAATCAGGCGTAACGAGCTGGGACGGCCGAGCAGACCGGACGTCCAGCGGAAAGCGGTGGGAATCAGATGCGTCGCGTATCGAAGGGGCCGATGCGCACGAGGTTTTCGGGGTCGTGTTCACCGCCGAGTTGATCCGTGGAGAAGTATTCGCGGCTGTTGAGCGGCGCATGCCAGCGATCTGCAAGCCGGCGGAAGAGCCCCCAGGAAGCCTGGTTGTCGGGCGTGATGGTTGTTTCCAGATGATGCACGCCGGCCAGTTCGGGACGGCTCATCACGGCTTCCGCAAGGCGCCTGGCCAGGCCTGTGCCACGAGCCTTCTCCCCCACGGCAACCTGCCAAAGAAAATAAGTGTCCGGGGCATTGCTTTTCACATAGCCGGAGACGAAGCCAACGATTTCACCCTCGCCATTGGTGGCAACGGCACAGGTATCACGAAATTGGGTTGCCAGCAGCAAATAGGCGTAGGCGGAGTTGACGTCGAGCGGCGGGCAGGACTTGACCAGTTCGTAGATGCCCCAGCCATCGTCAGGATTCGGTTTGCGGATAAACAAGGGTGAAGCATCGCTGCCGACCACGGCGTCAGCCACGCTGGGGCGGGCCAGGTCAGCGGAAGGAGTGAAAGGCTGCGGTGTCATGTTCATTGTCTAATTTCGCTGTAGCGATGATGCTGATAATGATAACAGGGCTCTTCGACAAATCAAAACAGCCGTTATGACTTGGGCACAGTTGCATAACAAAAAATTATCAATAATTTCCTACCGAGGCGCAGTGGCTACTACAGGAAGTGCATTAGGACGCTTCCTGACGACTAGTCTAGACCAGGATTCACCCGCTACCAGAACGAGATCGGGCCGCCTGAAGAGGCGGCCCGATCAAAGGTTGCACAGCGCGTATTCAGTGTCGCGAGAGCGTGCGCATGGTGACGAACTCCTCCGCTGCCGTCGGATGGATACCCACGGTGGTATCGAAGTCGGCTTTTGTGAGTCCAGCCCTGACGGCAATCGCAATGCCCTGAATAAGCTCACCGGCCTCTTCCCCCACCATATGGGCGCCTACTACCACGTCGCTGGCATCATCGACGATCAGCTTCATCAGGCACCGTTCGTCGCTGCCTGACAGGGTGTGTTTCATCGGCCTGAAATCGGTGCGGTATACCCGTATTGCGTCATACTCCTTGCGTGCCTGCTCTTCCGATATTCCCACCGTGCCGATGTTGGGATGACAAAACACCGCCGTGGCAATATTGCGATAGTCCATAGGAGCCGGTGGCGCATCGCCAAAGTGATGCTGGACCAAATGCATCGCCTCAGCCAATGCCACGGGTGTCAGCTCCGGCCCACCCGTCACGTCGCCCAACGCCAGAATCGACGGAACCGAGGTTTCGAACCGATCGTTCACCTTGACGGTGCCGTCGGGGTTGAGTTCGATGCCCAGCTCATCGAGGCCCACTCCCTCGAGATTGGGCTTGCGACCGGTGGCGGCCAGCACGGCATCCACTTCCAGGGACTCGCCGTTGGTCAGCGACACCAGAAGCCCGCCTTCGACTTTCTCGATACTCTCGATGTTGGTTTCGAAATGCAGCTTGACGCCCTTGGCGGCCATCTGTTCACGAGTGAACTCGCGTACTTCACGATCGAAACCACGCAGGAAGAGCTCGCCGCGATAGACCAGATGTGACTCACCGCACAGGCCGTTGAAGATGCTGGCGAATTCCACCGCGATATAGCCCCCGCCGAGTACCAGGAAGCGCTTGGGCATACTCTCCAGGTCGAATACCTCGTTCGAGGTCACGGTCAGCTCGCGGCCTGGAAAGTCGGGCACCCAGGGCCAACCGCCGACGGCCACCAGTATCTTGTCGGCACTATAGGTAGTACCTCCTATTTCGATACGGTGGGCATCCACGATCCTCGCCCGGCCATTGATCAGCTCGACGCCGGCGTTGTCCAGCAGCCTCCCGTATATCTCATTGAGCCGCTTGATCTCACTTGTCTTGTTGTCTCGCAGGGTGGCCCAGTCGAAGCGCGGAGCCTGAGGCAGCTGCCAGCCGAAGCCACGGGCATCCTGGAAAGCATCATGAAAATGGGCGGCATAGGAGTAGAGCTTCTTGGGCACACAACCCACATTGACGCAGGTACCGCCCAAGTAGCGATCTTCGGCAACGGCCACTCTGGCGCCGGTTGCAGCTGCAGTGCGGGCAGCACGCACTCCTCCCGATCCAGCGCCAATCACGAACAGGTCATAGTCGAAGTCTGACACGCTTTTCTCCTCGTCTCCGTCGGGCCAAATGGCGTGCCCGGTCTCAGCGCAAGATCATACCAGCGCCGACACGGCCGTGTGAGATGATGTGTCCCTTGCGTAGGCCGGTTGACCGCTTCGGTGCATGGCGGTAAAAGGAGCCGGCCCCTTCCCCTGCCCTGACCCCCTGACGGACTCAGCCATGAACTCAGAAATCGATCGCTTGCTGGAGAACAATCGGATATGGGCAGAACGCATGTGTCACGAGGACGCCGAATACTTCACACGTCTTTCCCGCCAGCAGAACCCCAACTATCTGTGGATCGGCTGCTCGGACAGTCGGGTACCGGCCAACCAGATCGTCTCGCTTCCCCCCGGCGAAGTGTTCGTACATCGTAACGTCGCCAATCTTCTGCATCACAACGACATGAACGCACTCTCCGTCGTGCAGTATGCCGTCGATGTGCTGCAAGTCAGGCATATCATGGTGGTAGGACACTATGGCTGTGGCGGCGTGCGAGCCGCCGTGGTGGGCGGTGATTGCGGCATGGTGGATTACTGGCTGCACTCGGTACGCGAGCTGTACAGTCATCATCGTTCGGCGCTGGCCGGCTTGTCGCTGGAGCAGCAGATCGACCGCATGTGCGAGCTCAACGTCAAGGCCCAGGTGAACAACCTGTGTCGCACCAAGATCCTTCAGCTCGCCTGGCAGCGCGGCCAGCCGATTTCCGTCCACGGCTGGATCTACGGCCTGGGCGATGGGCGCATCACCGATCTCGATTGCTCCGTCGAGGGCCTGGATCAGGTGGCCACCCTGTATCGCATCGACCGCCTCCAGCCGACGCCGGACAGCTGCTGAACCGGCCCTCTCGTCGCACGCCGCCTCACGTCATACACTGGAGCGAAGTCCCTAGCCGGAAACCTCCATGCCCGACGCACTTGAAACTCTTCAGCGACAACACCTCGCGGCGCTCGAGCGACGCTATGCCGATCGACTCGACGCCCTAGGCTACGATGGTGTGCTCATCTACAGTGGCCACCCAACTCTGCACTACGGCGATGACCAGCACGCCAGCTTCCAGAGTTACGGTCATTTCCAGCACTGGACCGGCCAGGCCGGTCTCGCGCACAGCTGGGTGCTGGTCAGGCCGGGCAGGCCTACCGTG
Organism: Halomonas sp.; assembly: GCF_020832045.1. Classification (GTDB taxonomy): domain Bacteria; phylum Pseudomonadota; class Gammaproteobacteria; order Pseudomonadales; family Halomonadaceae; genus Halomonas. Next base: position 24,709 of record NZ_JAFIFK010000065.1, on the reverse strand, counting down.
TGCTTTTTCCATGCCCCTGACGACTTCTGGCATCTGGTACCCAGCCTGCCCGATGAGGCCTGGGTCGAACATCTCGAGGTGATCACCGGCCGCTTCGATACAGCGCCTGAGGTGAAGGTCGATCGGCTTGCCGTGATCGGCGACGTCTCGCCTCAGATGGTCAGCGCTCTCGGGGCCGATTGCAATCCGCCCGCCCTGCTGAAGGCGCTGGATGAGGGTCGCGTACGCAAGAGCGAATACGAGATTGCCTGCTTGAGCGAAGCCAACCGTATGGCGCTGCGTGGGCACCGGGCCGCCCGGGAAGCGTTTCTCGCCGGCGATAGCGAGCTGGACATACAGCTGGCCTATCTCAAGGCCTCGCGTCAGCGTGAAAGCGAAGTACCGTATGGCAACATCATAGGACTCGGCGCCCATGGTGCGGTACTGCACTACCAGCATTACGACCACCTTTCTCCTGCTTCGCGCCGGAGTCTGCTGATCGATGCGGGGTGCCGTTACCGAGGCTATTGTGCCGATATCACGCGCAGCTGGCCGGGCCCGGATGCCGACCCCGCCTTCGCTGCGCTTGTACCGGCCATGCACGAGATCAAGCAGCAGCTGGTCGCTGCCTTGGCTCCCGGCATCGGCTTCGTCGAGTTGCATGAACAGATGCACCGTTTGCTCGGCGCCTTGCTGGTGGACAGCGAGTTGGTCATCGGCTCCGCCGAGGCTGCCGTCACGCAAGGCGTCACTCGCGCCTTCTGTCCTCACGGCCTGGGCCACTTGCTGGGTATCCAGGTACATGATGTGGCCGGTCGCATCGCGGCCGACGGCAGCCCCCTGCCACCGCCCAACGCGCATCCCGCCCTGCGGCTGACCCGGGAACTGGAAGCGGGAATGGCGGTCACGATTGAACCGGGCCTCTACATCACCCCCATGCTGCTCGAGCCACTGAAGAGTGAACCTGCAGCGCGAGAGATCAACTGGAAGCTGGTCGAGCGCCTGGCGCCTCATGGCGGCATTCGTATCGAGGACAACGTGGTCGTCACCCAAACGCAGCCACGAAACCTGACGGCAGAGAACGAGTAAGCGAAATGAGACATCGGCAGCGGAAGGCCGACTTTGTTGCCCCGCGCGGATTGAGCAACCCGCACGTACAGACCCTGTTGCCGCGCCTGCTGCCCTATCCCCGGCTCGCTCGTGACATCGAAAATCTCGAATTACCGGATGGCGACTTCGTCGAGCTCAACTGGGTCAAGCCTGGGCCAGCCGCTTTGGACGCGCCGCTTTTCGTGTTGTTTCACGGGCTTGAAGGGTCGTTTCGTTCCCCCTATGCCCGCTGGCTGCTCGACACCGCAAGCCGGATGGGCTGGCGTGCCGTGCTGATGCACTTTCGTGGTTGTGGCAGTCTGCCGAATCGCCTGCCTCGTGCCTACCACAGTGGCGACACCGCCGACGCCTACTGGCTGATCAGCGAGCTATCCAGGCGCTACCCCAAGGCGCTGAAGGTAGCAGCCGGCGTCTCGCTGGGTGGGAATATGCTGCTGAAACTGGTAGCCGAACAGGGCGGCGGCCTCGACCTGGCCGGCGCTATCATCGTCAGTGCGCCTCTCGATCTCGCGGCTTGCGCCGAAACCCTGCACCAGGGCTTCGCTCGGGTCTACGAACGCCACCTGCTGAACGCGCTGAAGGACAAGGTCGCCCCCCGGCTGGACCGGGGCGAACTGCCACTGGCGCTGAATGCCGAGGCGCTGGCACGCATCGACAGCTTGCGTGGGTACGACGATGCAGTTACCGCCCCGCTGCATGGCTTTCGCGACGCCGGCGATTATTATCGGCGCGCCTCCGCCGGCCGCTTGCTAGGTGAAATCGAGCTGCCGACACTGATCTTGCATGCCGACGACGACCCCTTCATGCCGGCTGGCCTCTATGAGCGGCTTCCGCCACCCTCCGATGCGGTTCGTCTCGAGATCTCCCACCACGGTGGACACGTCGGCTTCATGGAACGGCGCGGGCACCGCCTTCAACCCTGGCTGGCACGGCGACTCGCCGGTGAGCTGACATGCTGGGCCGACAAGGGACCTTCCTGGCCGACCATCGCAGGGCCACGTCTCAGCCGATCGGGCAGCTGACCCCAGTGCCTTTCAGCCCGCAGTAGCCGCCTGGGTTCTTGTGCAGGTACTGCTGGTGGTACTCCTCCGCCAGGTAGAAGGTTTTCAGGGGGGCGATTTCCGTGGTGATCTGACCCCGCCCGGCCTGGGTCAGTGAATCCTGGTAGACGTCGCGGCTCCGCTTGGCGGTAGCAAGCTGCGAATCGTCGCTGGCGTAGATGGCGGAGCGATACTGGCTGCCGACATCGTTGCCCTGACGCATGCCCTGGGTGGGGTCGTGCGCCTCCCAGAACACCCTGAGGAGGGTGTCGAGATCTATCTCGTGCGGGTCATATATTACCTGCACCACTTCGGCATGGCCTGTCCGCCCGGTGCAGGTCTCCTCGTAGGTGGGGTTGGGTGTCACGCCACCGGCATAGCCCACCGCAGTGACATGAACCCCCGGCAGCTGCCAGAAAAGACGCTCCGCCCCCCAGAAGCAGCCGAGGCCAAGAACGATCTCCCCGTGGCCCTCAGGAAATGGCGGTGCCATCGAACGCCCACTGACAGCATGGACGGCGGAGATACGAATCGGCTTGTCGCGGCCGGGCAGAGCCTCGGCTGGATCGATGATCATGGCGATTTCCTCGTGTTGGACGCGCTGAACGGGCTCATGGATCGCCGTCCAGCCGTGGCGGGCGCCCCGGACGGCTGAATATGTAGACCAGGTCGACGGCTTGAGCGGCGCCGGACACGGCCTGCACGTACAGGTTGCGCCATAGCGTGTAGCGCAGCGTCAGCTCCGCAATCGGTGAGAAAATACCTACACCATAGCTGACACGCAGATCCTCCGTCAGGTAGCCGCTGACGACCACCTGGCTGTCATCGCCCACACCGGTGGTCTCCAGTGCCAGATCATCGATGCCGAATGCCTGGCCGAGGGCTCCGACGACACCGCCGGTCTGACCCAGTGCCAGACCGACCAGCGCCGAAGTCAGGGCCCCATCGGCATCGCCATCCCTGGGAGCGCGCCCGCGCAGCAGATAGGAGAGCGCGCGGGCCTCTTCCATGGCCGGTTCGGAGAAAATCGCCAGACTCGGCTCAGCGGCAAATCCGGTGACCCGCAGGCCGGCAATGACGCCATCCTCGGTCACGTCCGGATTGCGAATCGCCTCGAAGTCGAGCAGCGGCTGGTCCGGGGGACCGCTGAAGAGCAGCTGGCCCTGGCGAATCAGCAGGTCCTGCCCAAAGGCACGGAAACGTCCATCGGTCAGGTTGACTTCACCGAACAGCTGCACCGGCCCGTCCTGTTGACGCACCTGAAGCGTGCCGACAAGGCCTGCCTCCAGGCCCGAGGCGGCGAGCAGCATGTCCGGCCCCAGATGCAGCTCGATGAGCACGTCCATCTGCATGCCTGCTTCGCGCAGCGCAACGGCCGCCGCTTCATCATCGCCGCTCGTCGCGACGAGTTCCTCTTGCCGCTGTGCCCGCGCCTCGTCACGACGCGTGATGATGATCTCGTCGGGGCTGGGGCTGACCGCCGCCGGGGGAGCTTCGCCGACTTCAAGACGTGCCCAGGGCACACGGACGTCGCCACGTACCTGCAGCGCCTGAGGGTTGATGCGCACGGCGATTTCCGGCGCGACTCGCAAACGGCCGAATTGAGGCAGAGTCACCAGCAGCGGTCGGCGTGTACCGTCGAGGTCGACCGCAATGCGCCAGTCGTCGAGCGACGGCCAGCTGGCATTACCGTCGATCACCAGGCGCCCTTCATCGCTGGCGACGAAACCCATGATGCGTGCCCCATCGCCGGTGAATTCGATACGTATGCGGCCATCCTCGACGATAAGCGGCACATCGAGGCCCGAGGCACGCAGGCCCGTCAACTCGAGCGCACCGTCGAGGCTCGGGTTGTCCCGGCTGCCCGAGACGTCCACCCGGCCGCTGACGATACCTTCCAGCATGTCGAGCCCGGCAGCCAGGGTCCGATAGCGCGACAGATCTAGGCGATCCAATACCAGGCTCCCCTCGAGCTCACCGGCGCCCAGCGGATCGTCAAGCCCGATGTCAAGCTGCAGGCGGCCGGCATCGCCGAGTCCAAGGTCGAGGTTGAACGCCGTGCGTGCCTGGCTGGCATCGAGTCGCATCTCGAGGCGGCTCTCCGGCATCGTCCAGGGCTGGCCGTAGATATCGACTCCCTGGAGGCTCAGCCGGCTCGCGAGGTCCGCCTCGACGTTCCACTGGTTGCCGCCCTGCCGCCAGCGTGCCTGCAGCTGCAGGTCGGTCTGGCCGCTGGCACGCCAATCCTCAGGCAGCCATTCATTGAGCATCTCCATGGGCAGCTCACGCAACGTCAGGCTGGCCTGCCCCTGATCGGCGCCGGCCTGGAGAGTATCCTCCAGGCATAGTCGGCCGCCCTGTTCGCGACGCAGACAGAACGGCTGTACCTGAGCCCGGCCGGTAGTCAGATTGGCACTGAAAGCGATCGGGTCGTCCAGGCGCATGTCACCGTAGTCGGTATCGATTTCAAGCGGGTCGATGCGGCCGGTATAGCGCTGGCTATCGCTGCTCAGGCCCCCTTCGAGAGCCAGTGAAGCCCGCGAGAGCGGCATGCCCCGCCCGGCAATCGCCGTCAGCTCGGCGCGATGCGACGAGAGCCGACCGCCCAAGGCCAGCGTTACCTCATCGAATCGCTGGCCGCCGGCATTCAGACGCTCGATGGCGAGATTCACGTCGAGTTCCGGGTCGTCCAGCCCCTGCACGCTGCCGGTGAGCTGCAGCGCTTCGAGGCGGTTGTCGGCAAATGCCAGCTCCCTGCCCTGAAGATCGAGAACCAGGCGAGGCCTCTCGACAGTGCCCGCGGTGCGGAAACGTCCGGACAGGCTTCCGCTGAGCTCATCGTGCAGGCTGCCAAGTTCGGTGAGGGAGATGTCACCGCTCAAGTCCATGCGCTGTTCCGAGATGGCGCCCTCGGCGGTGATACGGTTCTGGCCTTGGCTAAAATCGAACTCCCGGACCTGCCAGCGCATATCGCTGTCACCGGCCAACCGCGCCCGCAGCGACAGCGGCAGCTCCTGCAGCTCTCCATCGATGGCCAGCCGAGGCACCTGCAGCTGCCAACCCTCATCCGTCTGGCGGAAAGCGATATCCAGGTTGCCGCTGAGACGACCTTCCATGGCATCGGTAAATTGGCCCGGGTTGAGGTTGTCGAGGCGCGCCGTGGCATCCAGCGCCAGGCCATCTTGCCACTCCACCCGTCCTCGACTGACAACCGAGGCGTTGCCAAGGCTCAGCGAAAGCGGTGTCCAGGCGAAGTGGCCAAGATCGCCAGTGCCCGAGAGCGCAATTCTCGTCAGGGGGACATCGGGTCCCTCGACATGCATCGACAGCGACGCGGCATACTCGCTCAGAGAGCCCGAGAGCCGCACATCGAGGTCCTCGACCACGAAGGGGTCGCGGAAGTCTTCATCGTCTTCGGCATGGGCAATGGCCATAGGCAACGGCCACTGCAGGAGTTCGCTGCCGGCCCTGGCGGTGAATGGCAGCTCGGGGGCCAAGGCGTCCACTTGCGCGGTCAGTCGAGCGTCGACCGGACCGCGTGCGATGAGTTCGGCGTCGAGCTGAGCCAGGGTGCCATCCAGTCTCAAGTCGAGACGCTGCCCGGCCAGTTCGGGGAGTAGCTCCGGGAGCCACAGTGCCGTTTCGAGACGCGCCTCGAGCGGGTAGTCGCCGTGTAGCTCGACACGAGCGCTGAGGCTCACATCCGCATCCAGGCTGGACGCTTCCAGAGCGAAGATCTCGACTTCTCGCCCACCGGCTTCCAGGGCGAGAGTCAGATGGCGCAAGTCATAATCCACCGGCCCGCGCACTGCGATGTCCTCCAGATGAATACGCGGCGCGGACACGCTGAACGGTAAGGTCACCTCGGGCAGCTCGATGCGCTCACGCTCTTCGAGCGGCGTTTCCGCCTCGAGCACTTCCGCTTCGGGCTGCTGAACCGCCTGAGCCGATGCCAGCGCCTCCCGGCTCAACACCGTCGCATCTGCCGACCGTTCGAGAGCCAACTGCTCCGGTCCTCGTAGCGGGATATCCACACGCAACCGCTCCAGCCGAGTCGGCAGCAGCTGCAGATGGTCACCTTCGGCCCCTAGGCCGGTATGTAAGGTGTGCCACGCTATCTGCGTACCATCACCCAGCCGCACGGCCACATCATTCAGGTCGAGCTCGTGGGCCTCTATCTGCAGGGGGAAACGGAACGGCGCAGGCGTCATCTCCTGCCCAACGTCCTGCTGTGCCACCGGCGCGGGACGCGGTGCCGTCTCTTCTGCGGGTCCCACGGGATCAGCAGGCGTTTCGGGACTGGCGGGCAATCGGACTCGCAGCCCTTCAGCGCGGGTGGACTCCAGCTCCAGTCGAGAACCCGCCGCCTGTGCGGCCGTGGTCAGATTGGCAAGGTCGATCTGCGTGCCGTCAGCCAGCAGCACTCGGGTATCATCCAATACCAGCTCGCGCAGCTCCACGGGCAGCGGCAGCCGCAAGGGATCGCCCGCCTCGGCCGGCTCTTGTTCCCGCTCCATCTCGTCGGTGGTCGCGCCTTGACCCTCGCCCGGTTGCAGACGCACCTGCCCGCCTTGCATGACCAGCCGCTCGATACACAGGCGGCCACGCAACAGGCAGTCGTCAGCCCAGACGAGCTCGAGTCGCTCGGCCGCTATCTCGGCAGGCCCCGCCTCGATTTGGAAGCCGTGCAGCACCAGGCGATCGAGCGGTGCACCCTCGAAACTCTCCAACTGATAGAAGCCGCGCTTGGCGCCTTCTTCCAGCAGCAGGCTGGCCCCCCAGGGCGACAGCGCAAGGCCGAGCACGAGGAACAGCACACCGATAGCCAGCAGGGGTAGCAGGATGAACAGACGCAGCAGCGACCAGAGCAGCAGGCGTGTTCTCAAAATTCCGGGCCGATGGCGAAGTGCAGACGCCACGAGTTCTCCTCGTCATCGAAGGGGTGAGCAATGTCAAAGCGTACCGGGCCCACAGGCGAGATCCACCGCACGCCCAGGCCAGCGCCGGTATTGAGCGTATCCGGCCCCCAGTTGTCGAACGCATCGCCGCTGTCTATGAAGGCGGCCCCCCACCAGTTGCCGCGCACGCGGTGCTGGAGCTCGAGGCTGCCAGCCAGCATCTGCTGGCCGCCGCGTAGCAGCCCCTCTTCATTGCGTGGTGCGAGGGTTTCATAACCGTAGCCGCGTACCGAACGATCGCCGCCGGTGAAGAATCGCAGCGAAGGCGGTATCTGAGAGAAATCATCGGTTTCGATGGCCCCGATGGCGAGCCGGGACACGAAGCGCAGATTGTCCCCGAACATGCGAATCCATTCGGTATTGCCCGTCATGCGCAGAAAAGTGGCGTCAGAGCCCCAGGCCGTATCGGAGTACTCGAAGGCGATGAGTTGACGATCCCCCCAGGTGGGGAAGCGTGGGTTGCGGGTTCGCGTACGTGACCAGCTTACGCCCGGGTAGTAGAGGAACACGCTCTCGGCCTCGCCGCCCTGAGTGAAGTCCTCATAGGTGGCACGCACGAAGAGTGTCTGCACCCAGCGATTGTCGAATTCCCAGCGTCGAGCGCCTTCGAGGGTCAGCTCGCTGGTACGTGTGTCCTGGTTGTCACGATGACGCAAGCCGTACTGAAACCGATACTGGTCGCGCAAGGGATCGTCGAGGGGCATCAGATAGGTGCCGGTAAACTGCTGCTCCGGCAGTGAAAGAGACAGATCGTGCTCGAGGCTGTGGCCGTAGCGGTTGATCCAAGGCTGATCCCAGCCGAAGTGCAGGCGTGGCCCGACGTCGGTGGCGTAGCCGATACCGGTTTCGAACTGGTGACGATCCGCCGGAACCAGCGACACATCGATCGGCATGTTGGGTTGCTCTGGGGCATGCAGGCGCGAGACGCCGGCCAGTGCCATGGCAGAGAGCGTTGGACCGCTAGCCATGGCGGCCCGCATGGTTGGCGCCTGTGGCAGCGCCGCCTCGCCCTCGGTGGCGACCATGTTCCACCAGCCCAGAGTCGGCGGTGCGATGGCAAGCTCGCGCCTGGCATCGAGCCGAGGGCGTACGCTTACCGAACTGAACCAGTTGGTCTGTCCCAGGCGCTGGGCATACAGGGCCACCTGGCCGGCAAGGTAAGGATCGCCAGGCTCGAAAGGCGCCAGGTTGCGCAAACGCTCTTCCACGATATGGTGGCCACGCAGCGTGATGTTGCCGAACGTATAGCGCGGGCCGCTGTCGAGGGTCAGATAAAGTCTGGCGCTCTCGTCGAAAGGACGCACTTCCATGCGCCGATCGGTGAAACGCCAGCCGAAGTAGCCACGCTCCAGCGCCAGATTGGCGAGGCGGCTGCGCATGCGATCCCAGGGCGCATGAAGCAGAGGATCGCCAACCTGAAGTGTCAGGCTGTCGACGGTGTCACGAAAGGGCTCATCCCGCGCAGCCTGGCCTTCGAGGCGCACCTCGAGCACCTCGACGATTACCTGCGGGCCGGAGTCGATGGCCAGGTCGACGTAACGCGGTGGCTCGCGCTCGTCGAGACGGGGCTGGATCCTCGGCTCGTAGTAGCCATACACCCGCATGGCTTCACGGGTGCGGCGCATCACTTCACCTTCTAGACGGCGACGGTCGTACTGAACAGCATCCACTTCACTGAGATAGTGGCTGATGTTCTCGGCGACAGCACCCTCGACACCGTCGATCCTTGCCTCGAGGGCCAATGCGCCATGCGCTATGCCAAGACCCAAGGCCGCCGCCATCACGCGTGCAAACACGCCTCTTTCCATATCTACGGCTTCCCGTCTTGACTACCGCCGGAGCGTCTCGAGCCCCGGCCATACTACCTAAGGGCTTCCAGCCCTGCGTTGAGCGACAGCTGCTCCTGACGCAGCTCGCGAAGCTCCGTCTCAATGCCGGCCAACCTGGCCTGCAGGGCTTCGACCGCCTCAGAGGCATCGTCGACAGCACCTGCTTCAATGCAAGCTTCCAGCGAGTCGAGACGCTCGCTCAATTCGGCTTCGCGCGATTGCATGGCCTCATCGAATTCGACACGCTGCTGCTCAAAGAGTTGTGCAACTTGTCGATCGAGGGCTTCGAGCCGTTCGTCATAGGATGCTCTCACGCTGCGCTGCTCTTCCGCCAGCGCTTCCTGAACGTTCTGCAGATCCTCAGCAAGTTGTACAACACTTTGATCGCCTTCGGCTAGTGTATCGATTCTTGCCGCCAAGGCTACACGCCCCTCTTCGCCTGCCCGTTCGATTGCATTCAGCGAGGAGCGAACGGCCTGGAGCACGGCTTCGCGATTCTCGGCTTCGGTCACCATACGCTCGACCCCCTGGGAGAGATCGTCGACGCGCTGAGCGATGTCGTCGACGCGCTCATCGACGGCCCCGAATCGTGAACCGTCCCGCTCGGTGACCTGCTGGACCTCGACTTCCAGACTCGCCATGCGAGCAACGAGCGATTCGGCATGGTCTGCCAGCGCAGAGAGTCGAGATTCGAGCTGTTGGAGGTTGTCCCCTCGGCCCTCTTCGGCATCGAAGCGGGCATGCACGTTCGACATCTCGGAAGTCACTTGAGCCAGGTGTTGGTTCAGGAGTTCTCGCTCCTGCCAGCCAAACCAAGCCAGACCGAGCAGCATGGCCAGCAAGAGGAGTATGGTCAGTTTCAGCGGCCACAGACGGGGCTGGGAGTAGGACGCTCGTCGCGGCCTAGTCAGGCTGGTATCGGGATCGGGCACGATGGGACGTCGCTCGGAAGGACGCGCTTCGGGCATGTCGAACTCCTCGTTGGCAGGTGCGGCAGGCGCTTCACCATTGTAAGCAGGTTGCGTGCCTACGCGCACACTACCATCTCAACGTGCCGCAGGTTGCTCCGTCGGCTCGGCACGGCGGCCAATACCGCGATAGACCAAACCCCAGCCGGCCACATGGGCAGGATCATAGATGTTACGGCCATCCAGCAGCAGCCGCTCACGCAGAGATCCGGCCAGCCGAGACCAGTCAGGATTCCAATAGTGTTTCCACTCGGTGATGAGCATCAATGCATCGGCATTCTCGCAGGCAGCGTAGGGGTCACCGTCGAACAGCGTCAGCAGCGGGTGGTCACCCACTTCGGCCTGAAGTGCCGGGGTGGCGGCAGGATCGTGCAGCTGCACACGAACCCCTTGCGCCCATAGCGCACGCAGCAGGGTCAGCACCGGTGCATGGTCGATACGCGCGGAGCCCGGCTTGAAGGCGGCACCCCAAATCGCCACGGTACGGCCCTCGAGCTGGCCATGGAAATGGGTCCAGAGCTTACGGAACAGCGTCTCCTTTTTCTGCTCGTTGATGTCCAGTACCTGTTCGATCAGCGCGGAATGACGCCCGCTGGCTTCCTGTACATCGGCCAGGCGCATCAAGTCACGGGAGAAATGCGGTCCACCGAAGCCACAGCCCGGGTAGAGGTATTCGTAGCCGATACGGGAGTCGGCCCCCATCCCCTGGCGCACGTATTCCACATCGACGCCCAGACTGTCGGCAAGACCGGCAATCTCGTTCATGTAGCTGATGCGGGTGGCGAGCATGCCAATCGTCGCCAGCTTGGTCAGCTCGGCGGCACGCCGCGGCATGAGCTGCATGACGTCCCGGCGTCGATTGAAGGCGCGCAGCACTTCCCTCACCTGAGCCTCGGCACGCTCGTCGTCACACCCCAGGAGCCAGCGGCCAGGACGAGTGAAGCTGTCCCAGGCGCGGCCCTCTTCGATCATGTCGACCAGCGCGACGGCGCGTCGGCCCTTGCCACCGAGGAGACCTTCCAGGCGTTCGGTTTCACCGACCGGAAAGGTGGAGTTATTGACCAGAACAAGCTCACCATCCTGACCGTCAGCGACCTCGCTTACCAGCTCGTCGGCCTCTTCGCGCTGCTCCGGCGAAAGCGCGAGCCAGAGAATATCGAGGCGTCCGCCCGGATCGACACCCTCGCCGTTGGCCAGGCTCAGGGTGCCCTGCTCCAAGCCTTCTTCGAGACGCTCGAGAAGATCGGGCTCGCGCCGCAGCCAGTGCGCTGTCTTGAGGGCGGGCCAGCGCATCGAAGCATGCGGCACCCAGCGCACCTGATGGCCGACCCAGGAGAGGGCAGCGGCCGCCGTGGCCGCTGCCAGCTCGCTGCCATGAATCTGTATACGCATGGCACTCACTCCGCTTTGCTATAGCGCGACAGTAATTCGCGAAAGCCCTCGCCGAAACGAGGGTGGCGACGGGCGTAGACCAGCGTGGCCTCGAGATAGCCGAGCTGATGGCCGCAATCGTAGGTCTTGCCGTTCATGCGCCAGGCATCCACACCGTCACGCTGACGCAAGGTCTCGATGGCGTCGGTCAACTGTATTTCGTTACCCGCTCCCGGCGGCGTCTCGGCCAGCAGGGCAAAGATGCTGCCCGGAAGCACATAGCGTCCGATGACGGCCAGGTTGGAAGGGGCGTCTTCACGGCTGGGTTTCTCGACAACACCGGCCAGGCGGCAAGACTCGCCGGCGGCCGGCGGCTTCCCATCGGGATTCACGATGCCGTACTTGTGCACGTTTTCCCAGGGCACTTCCTCCACCATGAGCTGCGAACGCCCAGTGGACTCGTAGGCATCTATCATGCCGGCCAGGTCGTTACGCGGCAGCCCCTCGTCATCGACCAGCACGTCGGGTAACAGCACCGCGAAGGCCTCTTCGTCGCCGATGACCGGACGCGCGCAGAGCACGGCATGCCCCAAACCCAGCGGCTCGGGCTGGCGTATGCTTATGATGTTGACGTCATCGGGAACGATAGACTGAAGCTCGTCGAGCAGTTCCTGCTTGTTCTTGGCCTCGAGCGTGGCTTCGAGCTCGAAGTGCTTGTCGAAATGGTTCTCGATGGCGCTCTTGCTGGCATGGGTCACCAGCACGATGTCACGGATACCGGCCTTGACCGCTTCGTTGACCACGTACTGGATCACGGGGCGGTCGACGATGGTGATCATTTCCTTGGGAATCGCCTTGGATGCCGGCAGACAGCGAGTGCCGAATCCAGCCACGGGCAGAACGGCCTTGCGAATCATGGTGCCTTCCTTGTCGGTTTGAGAATGGTCGGTCGGTAAAGTAACTCCCTTGGCCTGTCCTTGATTCCGTCATGGGAATGCCCAGGCCGCTACGGGTACAATAGTGCATGATACCGAAGGTAAATAATGTTGCCAGGGTGCCTGACCCAATTGACACGGAGAGATCACATGAGCGCAAGCTTCCACCACAACGTCGACCAGGGCGAAATCGCCAAGTTCGAGGCCCTGGCCAGCCGCTGGTGGGACCCTCAGAGTGAATTCAAGCCGCTGCACGACATCAACCCGCTGCGGCTGGATTTCATCGATGCCCGCTGTGGCCTTGCCGGACGCAAGGTGCTCGACGTGGGCTGCGGCGGGGGCATACTCGCCGAAGCCATGGCCCATCGTGGCGCACAGGTAACCGGCATCGACATGGGTGAGGCGCCGCTGGCCGTTGCCCGCCTGCACGCTCTGGAGAGCGGCGTCGAGGTGGAGTATCGGCAGACCAGCGCCGAAGCCATGGCCGCCGAGCATCCGGGCGAGTACGATGTGGTGACCTGCCTCGAGATGCTCGAACACGTACCCGATCCCGGCTCGGTCGTTCAAGCCTGCGCCGCCTTGGTCAAGCCTGGTGGCCAGCTGTTCTTCTCCACCATCAACCGCAACCCCAAAGCCTATGCGCTGGCTATCGTCGGCGCAGAATATCTGCTGCAGATGCTGCCCCGCGGCACCCACGAATATCGCAAATTCATTCGTCCCTCCGAACTCGCCGGCTGGTGTCGCGAGCATGGGCTTGAGGTAAGAGAGCAGAGCGGACTGGTCTACAACCCTCTGACCCGCCGCTATCGTCTGTCATCACGCGATGTCTCGGTCAACTACATGGTGCACTGCCGTCGGGAGCTGGTATGACGGCGGCCTGCCCCCAGGCCCTGCTGTTCGATCTCGACGGCACCCTGGTCGATACCGCGCCGGATCTAGCCCGCGCCACGAATGCGCTGCGCGCTCACCATGGTCTCGAACCGCTCCCCTATCCGCTTATCCGAGCGCAGGTATCCAATGGCGGAAGTGCCCTGGTCGCGCTCGCGCTGGGATGGGACAAAGAGCACCAGAGGCATGACGAGGCACGCGAGTTCCTGCTCGACGCCTATGGACGAGCGGTGGCCGATGAAAGCTGCCTGTTTCCCCATCTCGACCGCCTGTTGAACGCCTGGGAAGAGAGTCAGCGCCCGTGGGGCATCGTCACCAACAAGCCGCGCGCCTATGCGGCACCGCTGATCGAGAGCCTGGGGCTGGTGCCTGGCGCCCTGCTGTGCGCCGATGACCTTCCGCAGAGAAAGCCGGCGCCAGAGCCGCTGTGGGTGGCGGCCGAACGGCTGGACGTCTCCCCTGCCCATTGCTGGTACATCGGCGATCATCTGAGAGACATGCAGGCGGCACGCGCTGCCGGCATGGTGGCCGTCGCAGTGGGCTACGGCTATATCGAAGAGGGCGAGGACTACCGAGAGTGGCCGGCAGACCTCTGGTTCGAAACCTGCGAAGCGCTGGTGGAAGCCCTGCTGGAGCCTGCCTGAGTGACCAGGCAGGCTAACAGCAATTTGTCACTTGGGCTGGGCGTCGAAGCGCTGGCCATTACACCCCTTGCTGTCGGGCCCCATCAGCCACAGGTAGGTGGGCATGATCTCTTCGGGCGTACGCAGGGTTTCGGGGTCCTCCCCCGGGTAGGCATTGGCCCGCATCTTGGTGCGGGTCGCCCCCGGATTGAGCGAGTTGACCCTGAGCGTGCCCAGATATTCGACCTCGTCCGCCAGCACTTCCATAAAGCCTTCGGTGGCGAATTTGGACACGGCATAGGCGCCCCAGAAGGCCCGCCCCTTGCGCCCGACGCTCGATGAGGTGAACACCACCGAAGCATCGGAAGAAGCCTGCAGCAGCGGCAACAAGGCCTGAGTCATCCAGATCGGCCCATTGATGTTGACCTGCATCACCTGCTCCCACAGCTCCGGATTGTACTGTTCGAAAGGGGTGATGCGTCCCAGCAGACCTGCATTGTGCAAGATGCCATCGAGACGGCCGAACTCCTTGTCGAGAGTTTCGGCCATGTCATGGTAGTCCTTGAGCGTGGCCCCTTCGAAATTGAGCGGAAAGATGGCCGGCTGCGGCCCGCCGACAGCTTCGATCTCGTCGTAGACCTTCTCGAGCTTGGCAATGGTTCGTCCCAGCAGGATTACCGTAGCACCGTGTCGAGCGTAGGTCAGAGCGGCCGCACGACCGATGCCGTCGCCGGCACCCGTCACGAGAATGATGCGGTCACGGAGCAAATCAGCGGGCGCCTCGTAGTCGAACTTGCAGGTCATCTTGGGTCCTTCATCAGGGCCAATCGGTTACAGGGATTGTCGCAGGAAGTCGTTGGCGAGGCCGGCAGCACTGCTATCGGGATAATCCTCACGCACCCGTTCGAGCAGGCCACGACTCTCTTCGAGTTCGCCTTGACGCGCCTTGATCAGGCCCAGCTTGTAGAGGGCATCGGGTACCTTGCTGCTCTGCGGATAGTCGTCGATGACCATCCGGAATGCGGTCTCGGCCTGCTCCAGGTTGGCCTCCGCTGAGTGCAGCTCACCCAACCAGTAGTAACCGTTGGCCGTCAGATTGGTATCCGGGTGCTCGACGACGAACGCATCGAACGCGGCAATGGCCTCGGCGAATTGACGCGACTGCACCTTGGCGAAGGCAGACTGGTAGGCAGCCTGGGCATCGGCACTGGTGCCGCTCGGCGAAGGGGTCTGGGCAACCTGGCGGGCCGACTCCTGATCGACCTCCGGAGCGGTCTGGATACCGGCGCTACCGGCCGCCAAACGCTCATCGAGATCCATGTATTGCTGGCGGGTCTGGTTACGCAACTGCTCGAGCTGATGACGCAGCTCTTCGATCTGACCGCGCAGCTGCTGTATTTCGCGCTGATGCTCCTGCAACTGATTGTAGAGCACCAGGCTACCGCCCGGCTCTTCACGCACTTCGGCCTGATCGAGGAAACCCCGCGGCTGGCCGCTGCGGTCTTCCACGATGGGGCGTTGCTGGGCTTCGACAAGGCTCATCACGGACAGCGGGAGCACCAGGGCTCCCGCGCCGCACAGCCTTTTCAGACTGTGTCTCATGCATTACTCCATAGGCGCGCGAACGCGCCAGTTCGCTCAGTAGGCAAAGACCACGCGACGGTTTTGTGCATGGGCATCTTCGCCGTTGCCACGGACGGCCAGGCGCTCTTCGCCGTAGCTGACCACCTGGAGCTGTGACGGGGAAACACCCTGCACCTCGAGGAAGCGCTTGACCGAATTGGCGCGACGCTCGCCCAATGCCATGTTGTACTCACGGGTGCCACGCTCGTCCGTGTGGCCCTGCAGGACGACACGGGCATTGCCGTTGGAGCGCAGGTAACGGGCATGGGCCACCAGCACCGATTCGAACTCCGAACGGATGCTGTCCCGGTCATAGTCGAAATAGATGGTGCGGACTTCCGGAATGCGACCGTCGGCTTGCTGGCCGGCGCGATCGCCATTGACGCCGGTGCCGCTGACCTGGCCGGAGCCGGCAGTGCCGGTACCGACACCGCCATCGGCGCGGGTTGTGCCATCCATGGAGCCGTCACGGCTGCCACCGGTGCTGGAACAGCCGGCAATCAGGGCCAGTGACAGGGCAATTGCCAGAGTTCTGGCATGTGACTTGAATTGCATGGTGAAACTCCTCAAAGAACTTGAATGACACGTACCATTAGTTCAAGAACGGTGACCATGCGGGTTCACGCACGTCACCACGCGCCGACGGCAACCGGTAGGACGCCCGTCCATCGGCCGACACGGCCCCCAACACCCCGCTGTTACCTTGCTGGGTGGCGAAGATTACCATGGTCCCGTTGGGTGCAACACTAGGTGATTCATCCCAACGCGTTTCACTGATTACTACCAGACGTCCGGAACCCAGATCCTGGCGTGCAACCTGAAAACCGCTGTTGCTACGATGGATCAAGAACAGCGACTCTCCATCCGGCGACAAGCGACCCCGAGCGTTGTAATTGCCGGTAAAGGTCAAGCGCTCGGACTGCCCGCTGCTGAGATTATGCCGGTAGATCTGGGGGCCCCCGCTGCGGTCGGAGGTGAAGATCAGGCTGCGACCATCCGGCGCCCAGGCAGGCTCGGTATCGATGCTCGAGCTGTTGGTGATCTGCTGCAGATTGCGCGACCCCACGTCCATCACATAGATATCGGGCTGGCCGTCCTTGGACAGGGTCATGGCCAGTTGGCGACCATCGGGCGACCAGGCAGGCGCGCCGTTGATGCCGTCGAACGACGCCACCTGGGCGCGCTGCCCGGTGCCGACATCCTGGACATAGATCGCGGGGCGTTCAGTCTCGAAGGAGACGTAGGCGAGCTTGCGACCATCCGGCGACCATGCCGGCGACAGGATCGGCTCGCGTGAGCTCAGTACCTGTTGACTGTTGTGGCCATCGGCATCGGCTACGTACAGAGCAAACTGCATGTCCTGATCGGCACCCTGAGCCGTCACATAGGCGATGCGCGTCGAGAAGGCGCCACGGATACCGGTGACGGCCTCGAAGATCTGATCGCTGATGTAGTGGGCACCGCCGCGCAACTCATTGGCTCCGGCGCTGACACTTTCGCCAATCATGCGGCGCTGACCGCTGACATCCATCAGCTCGTAGCGGATCCGATAGCCATCGGCGGCACGGCTGACCTGGCCCACCACCAGATAGCGCACATCCAGCGCACGCCATTGGCCATATTGGACCTGATCGCCGGAGCTGGGACGGTCGTACATGGCATTGCGCTCGAGCGGAGCGAAGTAACCGCTGCGCTCGAGATTGTCGCTGATGATCTGGGCCACATCCTCCGGCACGCTTTCCCCGTCGGCTGAGAACGGTACGACCGCGATAGGGGTTGCACGGTCGCTGCCGCGGGTGATCTCGATGGTCAGGTTGGCTTGGGCAAGCGAGCTGAACAAGATCAGCAAGGCGCTTAGCCAGGTAGTCATCAGGGCTTTCATCAGCGTACATCTCCCGGTGTGAAACGCAGATTGAACTGTCGGAAGTCACGTTGCGCCGCTGCTGGCAGCTGACGCAGTTCATTAAACGGTGCGGCGGCTTCCACTGCCTGTAGCGCAGATCGGTCGAAGGTGCCGTCCCCACTACTCTGACTAATGGTAGCGCCAAACAGCTCACCGGAGGGGCCCAACTGGACCTGAACCGTCGCCGCCAGTCCACCGCTGGAGCCTGGCGGAATCACCCAGGCCTGTTCCACTGCACGACGAACCAGATTGATGAAGCTATTGGCCGCTTCCTGCGCCTGACGGGCATTGGCTACCGCATCCGATTCGCCTTCGATGGCGCGGTCCAGCCCCTGGCTAGCAGCTTCGGCGGCGCGCCGCGCCTCCTCCTCGCGCTGACGCTGCGCCTCGGCCTCGGCGGCGCGTCGAGCTTCCTCCTCACGCTGACGCTGGGCTTCCGCCTCGCGCTGGCGCTGCTCCTCGGCTTCACGCTCACGCTGAGCCTCCTCCTCGCGGCGACGCTGCTCTTCGGCCTCGCGCTGTTGCTGTGCCTCCTGCTCACGACGCTGCTGCTCCTCGGCCTCGCGCTGGCGCTGAGCTTCCTCCTCGCGGCGACGCTGCTCTTCGGCCTCGCGCTGACGCTGGGCTTCGGCCTCGCGCTGACGCTGGGCTTCGGCCTCCTGCTGGCGCTGGGCTTCCTCTTCAGCACGCTGTTGGGCTTCGAGTTGACGCTGCCGCTCGGCTTCCGCCGCCGCTTCCTGCTGACGCTGACGCTCGGCCTCCTGCTCCTCACGCAGACGCGTCTGGCGCTCGGCTTCCTCGGCACGACGCTGGGCTTCGGCTTCGGCTTCCTGGCGCGACTCCTGCAGGCGACGGGCCTCCTCTTCACGTGCCTGCTGCTGCTGTTCGGCCTCGCGCGCCTGCTCTTCGGCAGCCTGACGCTCAGCTTCCGCGCGGGCCTGCTCTTCGGCTTCGGCCTGCCGGGCCGCCTCTTCCTCGCGAGCCTCATCCTCAGCCTGGCGAGCCGCAGCACGTGCGCGCGCCTCTTCGGCACGCTGGGCCTGATCGGTCGTGGTTTCGGTGCTCACCAGCGTTGCCTGGACGATGGAGGTCGACTCGGGTATCTCCGACTGGCGTTGGGGCAAGGTGATCAAGCTGAGCACCACGACCAGTACGTGCAGGCCAATCGCTAGTAAAGTGGGCACGCCATAGCCGACAGGCCCATCATTGACGGGCATAGGGCCGCGCTGACGTCGGGCCATCACGTCTCCTAATCTCTTGATCAAGCGACTCTTAATCACGCGCTGGCGGCTCGGATAGCAGGCCCACGTTGGCAACCCCGGAGACTTGGAGCGTGCTCATCAGGGTCACGATTTCCCCGTAGGGCACGAAACGATCACCGCGCACCATGACGGGCGTGCCGGGTTGCTGCTCGAGCAGGATGAGCACGCGATCGCCCAACTCCTGGAGGTCGACGGCCATCTCTTCGCCACCGATCGACAGGTAGTACCCCCCCTCCCGATCCACCGAGACGATGATGGGGTCGCGGTCTTCCTGCGACTCGAGCGGCTCGGACGTGACTTGGGGCAGCTCGACCTGGACACCCTGGGTCAACATGGGCGCCGTGATCATGAAGATGACCAGCAGCACCAACATGACATCGATGAAGGGGACGACGTTGATCTCCCCCATCGGCTTGCGGCGACCGCCGCGATTGAACGGACCATGCATGTCGCGACTCCCTCAGGCGGTGCTGGCTTCGCTGCGACCCTGCAGATTGCGGTGCAGGATGGAGTGAAACTCCTCGGCAAAGTCCTCGTACTTGCCCAGCAGGCGATCGGACTCGGACGACAGCCGGTTGAAGAAGATTACTGCCGGGATAGCGGCGAACAGGCCCATGGCGGTTGCGATCAAGGCTTCGGCGATCCAGGGGGCAACGGTAGCCAGCGTGGCCTGCTGCGCCATGGAGAGTGCCTGGAACGAGCCCATGATGCCCCATACGGTACCGAACAGGCCGATATAAGGACTCGCCGAGGCCACCGTAGCCAGAAAAACGAGGTGCAGGGTCAGGCGCTCCTCTTCGCGTGACCATGCGACCCGCATGCTGCGCTGCACGCCGTCGAGAATGGCATCGGCACTCTTGGTCTTGGGCATCAGGCGATTGAATTCACGAAAACCGGCACGGAAGACCTGCTCGGCGCCCTGAGTTTCCTGCTCCGAGGGGGTTTCACGGTAGAGCTCGTTGAGATCTACCCCTGACCAGAAGCGCTCCTCGAAAGCCTGGTGCGCGGCACGCGCCCGGCGCATGACGAACGTGCGCTGGAAAATCACTACCCACGAGAGTATCGAACCTATCACCAGGATCAGCATGACCAGCTGCACCACGGTGCTGGCGCTCATGATCAGGTGGGGTATAGACATGGAGTCGTTCACGGGCATCCTCGCTGATCTTGCATTCAAGCATTGATAACCGCGGCAAGTGCCGGCGGCCAGGGTCTGGGTTTGAGGCGCGACGCATCCAGACAGGCGATGTCGACTCGCGCTTCGCATAAGGGTTCCCCACTACGCTGCACCGACTGACAAAAGCTCAATCGACAGCGTCCGCTCGATTCGATAGCTGCGGTAGCGCAAAGCTGATCGTCGAGACGGGCGGGCTTGGCATAGCGACACTCCAGTCGATGCACCACCAGCTGAACGCCGGCATCGAGCAGTTCGCGCTGGGTGAAGCCGTGATGGCGAAGCCATTCACTGCGTGCCCGCTCCATGTACTTGAGATAGTTGACGTAGTAGACGATGCCACCGGCATCGGTATCCTCGATGTAAACGCGCAGCGGTAGCTGAAATTCACTCACTTACGCACCTCACCGCTCGCATCTTGTGCCTGCTCGTTGGGCACGAGGCCGAAATGCTGCCAGGCCTGACGGGTGACGACCCGGCCCCGGGCCGTGCGCATCATCAGTCCTTGCTGTATCAGGTAGGGCTCGATCACGTCCTCGATGGTATCGCGCTCTTCGCCGATGGCCGCCGCCAGCGAATCGATACCCACCGGGCCACCGTCGAATTTCTCGATCATGGCCAGCAACAAGCGACGGTCCATATGATCGAGCCCATGATGGTCGACGTGAAGCATGTTCAGTGCCTGATCGGCCAGCTCCGCGTCCACCCGACCGTTGCCGCGCACCTGAGCGAAGTCACGCACCCTGCGCAGCAGACGATTGGCGATACGCGGCGTTCCTCGTGAGCGCCGAGCCACTTCACGGGCGCCGTCGAGATTGGCTTCGACCCCGAGGAGTCTGGCGGAGCGCGCCACGATCTCGGTGAGTTCATCGATAGCGTAGAACTCCAGGCGCTGGACGATACCAAAGCGGTCGCGCAACGGCGACGTGAGCAAGCCCGCACGGGTGGTCGCACCCACCAGCGTAAAAGGCGGGAGGTCGAGCTTGATCGAGCGAGCCGCCGGCCCTTCGCCGATGACGATATCGAGCTGAAAATCCTCCATGGCGGGATAGAGAATTTCCTCCACCACCGGTGACAGGCGATGGATTTCATCGATGAAGAGCACATCGCCCGGCTGCAGGTTGGTAAGCATCGCCGCCAGATCGCCGGCACGCTCGAGTACCGGCCCGGAGGTGGACTTGAGCCCCACCCCCATTTCAGCGGCAATGATGTTGGCGAGCGTGGTCTTGCCCAGCCCCGGCGGCCCGAACACCAGCGTGTGGTCGAGACTCTCCTCACGCCCGCGAGCGGCACGAATGAAGATTTCCATCTGCTCGCGCATGCGCGGCTGGCCGATGTATTCGGCCAGGCTCTTGGGGCGAATCGCGTGGTCGACGCGGCTTTCACCCTCGCGCTCATCGGCGGCGATCAGACGGTCATTTTGCATCATGTCGAACACTCATGGCGTTCATGAAAAAACAGGGTGGCGGTGCCACCATCCTCGCTCTGGTCGAGGTGGGGACGCGCTGGGCCGATGCATGCCATGCGTTGCTCCTACCCAGCCATGCGCCTGGTCAGGGCAGCCTTGATCATGGCCTCGGTGGACAGGCCTTCGTCCAGCCCTGAAAGCATCTTCGCCGCCTCGGTGGGCTTGTAGCCCAAGCTGACCAACGCGGCCTCGGCATCGACCAGTGGATCCTGGTTTCTGCCCCCCGCCTGTGCCTCCTGCGAGACGGCGGGAAGCCCAAGCTCACCTGGATGCTCCCAGTGAGGAAAGCGGTCGCGCATCTCGATGATCAGTCGCTCGGCCGTCTTCTTACCCACGCCCGGCAGCCGCGTCAGCGATTTCACATCGTCCTCCATCACGCAGCGGATGAAGGCCGATTCGTCCATCCCCGAAAGAATGGCCAATGCCAGCTTGGGGCCGACGCCATTGACACGGATCAGGGCACGAAACAGGGCCCTCTCCTGCTCACGGGCGAAGCCGAACAGCAGATGAGCATCTTCGCGCACAGTCAGGTGCGTGTAGAGGGAAACCGCTTCGCCCACCCCGGGCAGCGCCACCAGAGTGGTCATCGATGCCTCGAGTTCGTATCCTACGCCGGCCACGTCAACGACCAGCCAGGGCGGTTGCTTGTCGAGCAGGGTGCCACGCAGGCGTCCGATCATGGGGCTCCACTATCCATCCAAGAACATCAGGTTACTAAGCCTTCCTGGCGCCACTATACTGGTCGCTCAAGCGGCTGACCAGTCTAGAGTAAACGGTGTTCGACAATTATTCGATCCCCCTGACCCCGCTCGTTTCAGGGTTGGTAATCGCGCCATGACCCGCCCCTTCGGCGCGCCCGATGACCGCCGAAACTACCCTGATGAATCAGGCCCAGCCTGGCGTGAGCGTGAGTCAGGGCGATGGCCAGCGCATCGGCGGCATCGGCCTGGGGGACCCCATCGAGCCCCAAAATAGCCACCACCATGTGCTGTACCTGTGCCTTGGCCGCCGCCCCACTGCCGGTGACGGCCTGCTTGATCTGACGCGGCCCGTATTCATTCACTGCCAGGCCGTGATTGGCAGCACAGACGATCGCCGCACCGCGCGCCTGGCCCAGCTTCAGCGCGGAATCCGGATTCTTAGCCATGAACACCTGCTCGATGGCCAGTTCGCCCGGACGATGCAGGGAAATGAGCTCAGCGATGCCGGCATAGATGCGTGCCAAGCGCTGCGACAGCTCGACATCCTGCAGGCGAATGCAACCGCTGGCCACATAGCGCGGTTTGGGTGTGCTGACATCGAGCACGCCGTAGCCGGTGATGCGCGAGCCAGGATCGATTCCTAGAATCAACATGGCACTTCCTCGAGCTTCGCCCAGGTGGATACCTCATGAAACCGGCGCCCTGGGGCGCCGGTTCGGTAGATGCTGCTCGGGCAGGCCAGGACGTTACTCCTGCTCTTCCACCTTGGCCTTCTGGCGCAGCCGGATGTTGAGCTCACGCAGCTGATCGCCACTCACCTCTCCGGGAGCGTCGGTCATCAGACAGGCCGCACTCTGGGTCTTGGGGAAGGCAATCACTTCGCGAATGGTCCGCGATCCCGCCATCAGCATTACCAGACGGTCGAGACCGAAGGCCAAGCCGCCATGGGGCGGCGCACCGTAGTGCAGCGCGTCGAGAAGGAAGCCGAATTTCTCACGGGCTTCTTCCTCACCGATGCCAAGAATCTCGAATACCGTACTCTGCATCTGCTGGTCGTGAATACGGATCGAGCCGCCACCCAGCTCGGTGCCGTTGAGCACCATGTCGTAGGCACGGGAGAGCGCGCCGGCCGGATTCGCCTTGAGCTCCTCGGGGCTGCATGAGGGCGAGGTGAACGGGTGGTGCAACGGGCTCAGGCGGCCGTTGTCGTCCGCTTCGAACATGGGGAAGTCGACCACCCACAGCGGGGCCCAGTCACGGGTATAGAGGTCGAGATCCTCGCCCAGCTTGACGCGCAGTGCGCCGAGCGCCTCGTTGACGACATTGGCCTTGTCGGCGCCGAAGAAGACGATGTCGCCGTCAGCCGCGCCGACCCGGTCGAGCAGCTCCTCGATCACGTTCTCCATGAACTTGACGATCGGCGACTGCAGGCCTTCGATACCCTTGGCGCGCTCGTTGACCTTGATCCAAGCGAGACCCTTGGCGCCGTAAATGCCGACGAACTTGGTATAGTCGTCGATCACCTTGCGCGACATGCTCGCCCCGCCCGGTACCTTCAAGGCCGCCACGCGCCCATCGGCCGCACTGGCCGGGCCCGAGAAGACCTGGAAATCGACCTGCTTCATCAGGTCGTCGACATCGACCAGCATCAGCGGAATGCGCAGATCGGGCTTGTCGGAACCGTAGCGGTCCATGGCGTCGGCCCAGGTCATACGCGGGAATTCGGGAAGTTCGACGTCGAGCACGTCCTGGAACAGCTCGCGGATCATTGCCTCGGTGATGCCCATGATATCGTTCTCCTCCACGAAGGAGGCCTCGATATCGATCTGGGTGAACTCCGGCTGACGATCGGCGCGCAGATCCTCGTCACGGAAACACTTGGCGATCTGGTAGTAGCGGTCGAAGCCGGCGACCATCAGCAGTTGCTTGAAGAGCTGGGGCGATTGCGGCAGTGCAAAGAAGCTGCCTGGGTGGGTGCGGCTCGGCACCAGGTAGTCGCGAGCGCCCTCGGGCGTGGCACGGGTCAGGATCGGCGTCTCGATGTCTAGGAAGCCCTGCCCTTCGAGGAAGGCGCGCACGTGATGCGAGATGCGCGAACGCAGGCGCAGTTTCTCGATCATCTCGGGACGACGCAGGTCGATGTAGCGATGCTTGAGGCGAACCTCCTCGCCGACCTTACCGTGCTCGTCGAGCTGGAACGGCGGTGTGGCTGCCGTGTTCAGCACTTCGACGTCCTTGGCCAGCACCTCGATCATCCCGGTGGGCATCTTGGGATTCTGGGTGCCCTCCGGGCGCAGACGCACGCGGCCGGAAATGCGCAGCACGTACTCGCTGCGAGCGCGGTCGGCAGTGGCGAAGGCCTCGGCGGTGTCGGGGTCGACCACGACCTGAGCGATACCGTCGCGATCGCGCATGTCGAGGAAGATCACGCCCCCATGGTCACGGCGGCGATGAACCCAGCCGCACAGGGTGACCGTCTGGTCCACCAGGGTCTCGTTGAGCTGGCCGCAATAATGGCTGCGCATGTCGTATCCTGTTTCGGTTAAGCGTTTTCGATTAAGTGTCAGTATCGGTCGCGGTCAGGCCGCGGCGCCGTCCTTCGCCGGCGCCTTGCTTTCGCTGCCACCCGCGGAATCTCCGGCCAGGTTCTTCTTGCTGCCGGACTTGAAGTCGGTCTCGTACCAGCCGCCACCGGCCAGACGGAAGCCTGCAGCGGAGACCAGTCGGCCTAGCTCAGGGGCTTTGCAGGCAGGACAATCGGTCAGGGGGGCGGCGCTCAGCTTCTGGAGCTTTTCCAGACGATGGCCGCAAGCCTTGCACTGATATTCATAGATGGGCATGGTTCAATTCACTCCTGATTCGACAGTGCACAACCAA
>NZ_JAFIFK010000054.1 GCF_020832045.1 Halomonas sp. | reverse complement strand
CGGAACCAGGCCCAGGCGCCGTCGCGGCTGAGGCTGCGCGGCGAGCGGTTGACCTGGCTCGGCACCAGGGTGATGCGACTCTCGTTGCCGCCGCGCAGGGCGTTGGGCCAGATCATCGAGACCCGCGAGCTGGCGCTGTGGGCGTAGTCGATGATCTGGCCGTCGATGTTGATCACGCTGCGCCGCTTATCGGCGCTCAGACTCACCGGCTCCAGGGCGAACTCCACGTCGAGCACGCCATCGCGGCCGAAGTAGGCCTGGCGGATCTGCTCGGCACGCTGGATGGCGGTAAAGACGCTGTCGCGCAGCAGCGGGCTGCCTTCGGTATCGACCAGGTACTCGGGCGCCTCCTCGATGAAGGGGCGCAGGTTGTCCTGGTAGAAGCGGTCGAGAATGCCGCCACCGGCGAAGAAGGCCTCGAAGTCGGCCAGCGCCACCTCACGCGAGGCGCTGGGCACCAGCGGGTAGCGGCCCGCCAGGCGCTCCTGGAACGGTCCCACCACCTCATCGAGCCACTGATGCTCGAGGTGACGGATGGCACTGGCCATCATCAGCTGCCAGCTCTGATCGGCCAGGCTTTCGAGCATGCGGTTCACCGGGGCCGGGGTGTTCTCGGCAATACGCTTGAGGTTGTGGATGGGGTCGCCGCCACGCAGCGCCAGTCGGTCGCGGGCGTTGACGAAGGCCGCACGGCCCGGATCGCTGGCGCCCTGCACCTGGCGCAGGTAGTCACGCAGCTCACCGATGGCGACCTTGATCTCGGCGATGTCGGCCGGGTTGTCGCCGCGGGCGTCGAGCAGGCCGTTGAGGTCGCGGAAGTTGCGCTCGATCTCGCCGGCCAGGCGGTAGCGCGGCGAGCGCTCCAGCGCCTGGCGGGCGGCCTCGTCGTCCTCCGGCAGCTCGGGATAGAGCCGGGTGTGGCGCGCCACTTCGCCAAGCAGGCGGTCCAGCGGCCGGCTGGCACCGAGCAGGGTGTCGGCCACGAACACGGCCTGATCGATATCGGGTAGCGGCACCAGGTAGAGGTCGTCGAGTACCTGACGCCAGGTCACGTGGTAGTCGCTGACGTAGCGCTCATGCAGGGCGTCGCGCAGCTCACGCTCGTCGGCGGCACTGAAGGCGATGTCGTCACGTTGGCCCAACACCCAGAGATCGATCATCGCCAGTTCGGTGGCCTGCTCGATCTCCTTGAGGAAGTAGCCCTCGAAGCCTTCACGGGTCACCAGGCTGGGCACCTGGAGGCGCTCCAGCTCGTCGACACGGGCCATGAATACGGCGTTGAACGACGGCCCCACTCCCTGCTGGAGATCTAGCACCGCCCCGCTTCGAGTGGAACTCTCGGCCTTGAGGGTGGCGTAGACCCGCTCGTCCATGGGCTGGCGCGAAAGCTCCGCCTGGGCCGCCTGCAGGCTGCCACGTACCGCCGCCATGGCCTGTTCGGCGTGGCGATCGCCATCCGCTACCCGGCCCTCGAGGTCGGTGTGTGCCATGGCGTAGGCCAAATGGTCGAGCAGGCGCTCCTGCACGCTGCCGCGCTGGGGGAAGGCGCGCTGCCAGCGCCGTGCCATATAGGCTTCGACCCGCTCGGGCTGGCGCCCGCTGGCGTCGGACATCATACGCAGCACGCGCAGCAGGGCCAGCTTCTCGTTGCTGCCGGCCTCGGCGCGGTTCATGTCGTCCATGATGCCGACCATCAGCGAAGGCAAAAAGTGGTAGCTGAGCATCGCCAGGTAGGCATTCTCGACCTGGCGACCCACGGCGTGGCCCTGGTAGAGGCCCATGTCGGCCAGCCACGGCAGGTGCTCGCGATAGTCACCAAACTCCAGGGTGGCGGCACGCAGGCGGTCGAGGGGCTCCAGCAGCGCATAGCCGGTGGGGTCGTCGCTGCGCAGCTCGTCGGGCTGGGCGGCGAGGAACGCCTCGGCCTTCTCTTCAACCGCTGCCAGGGCGTGGGTGTTCTTCTGATAGAAGTGGCTCCAGCCGCCCACCAGTGCCAGCCCGGCTACAACACAAGCGAAGGCGCTGGTGCGACGCAGACGACGCCGACGCCGAGCAGCACGGGCGTTGTCGCCTGCCAGCCCCGCCTCGGGGTAGATGACCTTTTCGAACAGCTCCTCGGTAAAGTAGAGCGCGCTGCGTGCGGCTCGATGGGCCGGCTGAGTGGTATCTGCCATGCCATAGCGGCGGGCGGCAGCGTCGACGAAGGGGTCCTCCGGCACGCCCTGCTGATAGACCGAGGTGAAGTAGGTGCCACGTACCATGGCCGCGGTGGAGTAGCGGTCGCTGGAGAGCGCCTCGCGCAGGAAGCCGAGCAGCACGTCGCGCAGGCCGGCAAGCTGGCGCACGAAGCGGAATACCGATTCACGCTCTTCGCGATCGCGGCACTCGGCCAGTAGCGTGGGCAGGCTGCGATTGAGCCGCTCGAGCATGGCGTCGTAGGAGTCGGCGAACTCATCCGCCCACTGGTCGACGCGCTCGACGCTCTCGGCACTGAAGGTGAAGCCCAACGGCGCCCGGCGCGCCGCACGGGAGTAGTGACGGAAGAAGTCGTCGAAACCGTGCAGCAGATCCATCTTGCTAAAAGTGACGTAGACCGGCAAACGCGCCCCATGGCGCTCCATCAACTCACGGATGCGGGCACGCAGCAGCGAGGCATAGGCCTTGCGCACCGCCACCCGAGCGTCGCTCAGGCGCGCCAGGTCGAGCACCAGCACCACCCCGTCCAGCGGGCGTTGAGGGCGATTGCGCTCCAGCCAGCCGACGAAGTGATCCCACAACCGGCTCTGCTGTTCCTGGGGTTCGCCGCCTTCCAGCGCGCCCTGGGTCAACAGCTCGCCGTCGGGATCGATCAGCACCGCCTTGTCGCCGATCCACCAGTCGAAGCCGTACTGATTGCCCTTCTTGCCCTGGCCCGAGGCCTTCATCACGTGGGTCAGCGAGAAATTCTGCCCGGAGCGGTTGATCAGGCTGGTCTTGCCGGCGTTCTCCACGCCCATCACCAGGTACCAAGGCAGCTTGTAGCGCGCCCCGGGACTGGCACCGAGGTTGTCGAGCAGCTCATGCAGGGTGGCGTTCAACGTCGCTTCCTGCTGCTCCACCTGGGCCAGTACCGGATCGAGCTGCAGCCGCTCGTTCTGACGCCGCTCGTCGTCCACTTCGCGCAGTCGACGTGTCAGGCGAACGCCCCACACCACGGCGGCAAGAGTAGCCAGCGCCAGCGTGGCCAGCAGCCTGTTGAGCCAGGGGGCCAGCGGATAGCTGTCTCGCACCTGCCACATCGGTCCCAGCCACCAGATGGCGGCAACCAGGGCGGCCAGTACCAGCCACCAGAGCACGGCGGTGAGCTTGCTTGCCTGCTTGCCGATGCCCTGGGCTTTGTTGCCGTGCATCTTGGCCTGGTTGGCGTTGCTTTGTGCCCGAGAGGCGCCGGGAACCCAGCGACTCAGACCGGACTTCACACTTTTCCACATGAGCCTTAGCCCTCGTCCCTGTCGATGAAGATGATGTTATTGGTGGTGATGCTGACGGCCACTCTGCGGTGCCCGTCATGGGGTATTCGGATCATGTTCATTTCCCTTTCTCCACCGCACGCTCAAGTCGCTTGAGCAGCGCCGGCTCCCACTGTTCGAGACCCAGGCCCGTCAGTGAGGCGTGCACCGCGCGATAGTGCTGGGCGGCCAGTGCCACCAACCCGGCATCGCTTAGCAGGTCGGCGCTGGCCAGACGCCAGTAGGCGACTTCACGCGGTGAACGAGCCTCGGCCAGGCCGCGGTCGAGCCCTACCAGGGCTGCTTCCAGCCCCTCCGCCGCCAGTTTTTCACGGGCCACGCCCAGGCCCTCCTGCCAGGGATCGCCGCCGGCTTCCTGACCGCCAGCCGCCGTACCGGCCGGCACCGCCTGCAGCCACTGCAGGGTCTCGTCATCGACGAAGGGGCTGCCGTCGTTGAAGGTCAACGACTCGATGCCCGGCAGGCGCTCGACGAAACGGCTCGCCTCGTCGCGAATGGCAGCGGCACAACGTGGGTGCCCAAGCCGCTCGGCGACGCTAGCGCTAAGCCTGTGCCCCTCAAGCCAGTAGGGACTCACCGCCAGGCTGTTTTCGATGCGCTTCCACAGCTCGACGTCACCGCCGCGGCTGAGCGTTTCACGATACTCCGCCACCCGGTCGGCAGCAGGCGGCGCCAGCTCGGAGCGCACTCCATCACGGGTGCCCGGCAGCGCCTGGATGGCGTGCCAGATGGCATGGCGACGCAGCCGATAGCCAAGCGGGTCGCCGAGGCTCTGCTCGTTGAGGAAGTCAGCCATCTTCAGCAGGCTTTGACGATTGCCGCGCTCGTTACCCGCTTCCAGGCGCATCTCGGGCAGCTTGGGTGTCGTCGTCGCCGCGTTGGCCGCCGTGGCGCCCTCCGCTGCCGCACCCTTCGAAGCGGGCGCGACATGAGCCGCGGCCTGGCTGGGGCGGGCCTGGCGCAGCAATCGCTTCAAATCCTCCAACGGCTCATCCGGCAGCTGCCGTGACCTGGCCGCCTCCAGCAGAGTGGCTAGCGCTGCCTCGCAGGCCTGGTGTTCGTCGGCGGCATTGTCGAAGTCGAGCGTCTCCGCCAGCGCCAGGGCGCGCTGGGTGAACTGTAGGAACAGCCGCGGTCGCAGCCGCTCGCCCTGAGGCCCGCCGTAGGGGTAGGCGGCGTCCCACCAACGGTCGAGACTGCCCGCCAGCAGGCGCAGTGAGAGCGCGAAGCGCACGCCGTCGCCGTCGCGCTGCAGGCAGTGCAGCAGATGGCCAAGCACCTTGAGATCCTTGCCGATCTCGCACAGTAGCCGCACGGCACGAGTCTCGGCGCCCTCCCAGTCGACCCCGCCGTGCTGCAGCGAGCCGATCTTCATCATCTCCTCGTCGAGCCAGCCATAGTCGGCGCTGTCGACGAGGGGTCTGCCGATGCCCTCCGGGGGGAGCGCGGCCAGCAGGCCCTCCAGCTGTGTCTCGTTGACGATTCGCATCTCTACCTCACCAGCGACAGGCGTCGCGCAGCGGCTGGAGCGCCTGGCGCAGCCCGGCGGTCTCGAAGCGCAGCCCGTCGAGCACGGCTTGATCGCTGCCCAGCGTCAGCTCGTCGGCATCCAACAGCTGCTGCAGCGTGGCGATGGCCGGCAACCCCCGGCCACCGCTGACCACGTAGCCGCCATCGCGGGCCTGCCATACCTGCTCCAGCTCGCTTGCGCCGGCTCGTAGGCGCACTTGTACCCGCGGGGCATCCAGCGCCTGGGGCAGGTGGAGCTGGAAACGGGTGATGGTCTTCTCGCAGGCGATCACCAGCTGCGGCCGTGGCGGCACGCTGCCCAGCGCCGGCACGCTGATCCGCACGCCCTCGCCATCTTCACGCAACAGTGGTCCCATCTCATCGCCGTCGCGCTCGGCTTCCTGGGCGTTGATGGCATGCCAAAGCGCGGGGCGGACATCCTCGCTCGTCGCCGCTTCCTGGCGGGTCAGGAACAGGGCGTCATAGCAGCCCAGCCGCTCCAGACGCGAATCCTCGGCCGCGCACTCATGAGCCTGAGCCACCAACGCCTCGGCGACGTTGCCACTCCAGGCGTCAGCACTGAAGGCCAGGCTTGCAGCCAGCGCCAACCATGGCGCTCGGCGAAAAATAGGGGTCGAACTCATTTGGCATCCAGTTCCAGCAGTCGGCACTTGTGTGCCAGGGTGCGCTTGGGCAGGCCGAGGCTTTCGGCCGCCAGGGCGCGGTTGCCGTCGAACAGCAGCAGCCGCTGGCGAATCAATTCCGCCTCATAGTCGCGCAGGGCACGGCGTAGATCCTTCACTCCCTCTGTCGTTGCCTTGCCGGGCGTCACCGATACCTCGCCATCGTCCACTTCGGCTTCGCCATCCGCCTGGGCGGGCAGTGCAGCGGGGGCGATATCGTCGCCTGGGCGGGTCATGGCGCAGGCGTAGTCGATCAGGTTTTTCAGCTCGCGAACGTTGCCGGGATAGGCGCGCTCGCGCAGTTGGCGCAGTGCGGCCGGGGTGATGCCCATCTCGCCGCGACCCTCGCGGGTACAGAAGTCGGCGACGAAGGCTTCGGCCAGCTCGGCGATGTCTTCGCTGCGCTCGTGCAGCGGCGGCAGGGTCAGCGGGAACTGTCCCAGCCGGTAGTAGAGGTCGGCACGGAAGCGCTGATCGCGAATACGTTCGCGCAGCGGCTGGTGCGTGGCCGCCACCAGGCGCAGGTCGGCGCACCGCTCTTCGCTGGAGCCCAGCGGCCGGTAGCGGCCGTTCTCCAGCACCCGCAGCAGCTTGGCCTGCAGCGGCAGCGGCATATCGCCGATCTCGTCGAGGAACAGGGTGCCGCCATCGGCCTGGCTGATCAGCCCTTCGCGGGCACGATCGGCGCCGGAGAAAGCTCCCTTGGCGTGGCCGAACAGCTCCGACTCAAGCAGCGATTCGGGGATCGCCGCACAGTTGATGGCCATGAAGGGCCCCTGGCTGCGCCCCGAGTACTGGTGGATGGCGCGAGCCACCCGGTCCTTGCCGGTGCCGGTCTCGCCCTGTAGCAGGACCGCCAGGTTGGTCTCCGCCGCCCGTATCACCTGGCTACGTAGCAACTGCATCGCCTTCGAGCCGCCCAACAGGTCGCCGGCCAGTCGCTCGGCCAACGCCTGACGGCGGGCGCCGTCGTTGAGCTGAGCCAACGACTGGCGCAGGCTCGCTTCTCGCTGGCGCTCGCCCTGGTGGCGGGTCAACCCCGCCCACAGCCTGCACAGCAGCGCCTCGAAGGCGACGAACTCGCGGTCGGATTCGAGCCTGGCAAGGGTTGCCGATTCACCTGCCATGACCAGCGCACCCAGCCACTCGCGCTTGCCATCCAGCGCACGCAGCGGACGCACCACCAGTTGCAGCCCACCGGAAAGCACCGCCACCTGGGCCTGGAAATCGGCGTGGTCGAGACGCGAACGTGCCTCCAGCAGGCCAAGGCGCAGCGGCTTGCCCTGACGAATGGCATGCGCGTAGGGGTGGCGAAAGTCGTCGCAATCGAAGCGCACGTCATTGCCGTCGCTACCCAGCCAGCGGCCGCTGCCGTCGAGGTAGAGACAGTTCACCCAATCCAGACCGTGGCTGGCCTTGAGAATGGCGCCGGCGCAGGCACGCAAATCGCCGGGCGAGGCGCTCTCGACCAGCGCCAGCGCACAGGTCATGCCGCCGAGGCCGGGCCCCGTCGGCAAATCACCCTCGCACCAGCGCATGTCGATCGCCTTCGCCGTCATCGCCTACACCACCTCCGCGGTGAAGGCACCCGTCGCGTCCACGCCCAACGCCACCCGGGTGACCGGCTCGCGCCGTGCCAGACGGTCGAGCAGCGCCCGCGACACCGGCGGTAGCAGTTCGCCGTCGATCACCGACTCGAGCATGCGTGCGCCGTTCTCGCTGCGCGTGGCGCGGGCACAGATGGCGTCGCGCAGGGCCTCGTCGAGCACCACCTCAGCCTGGCGGTGGCGCGCACGGATGCGTTCGGCCAGGGTGTCGAGCTTGGCCGCCACAATGTCGCGCAGGGTATCGGCACCCAGCGGGAAGTAGGGCACCACTTCCATGCGCGCCAGCAGTGCCGGCTTGAAGAAACCCGCCAGCACCGGGTAAAGCGCCTCGTCCAGCGCCGCGGGCTCGTCGGCGTGGGCGACGATGGCTTCGTAGCCCAGGTTCGAGGTGAGGAAGAACACCACGTTCTTGCAATCGATCAGACGCCCTTCGCCATCGGCCAGCTCGCCCTTGTCGAAGGCCTGGTAGAACAGGTTGAGCACGTCCGGATGAGCCTTCTCGACTTCATCAAGCAGCACCACCGAATAGGGGCGCTGACGGATTGCCTCGGTGAGCAGACCTCCTTCGCCGAAGCCCACGTAGCCCGGCGGCGAGCCGATCAGCCGCGACACGGTGTGCTTCTCCTGGTACTCGGACATGTTGATGGTGGTAAGGAACTGGCGCCCGCCGTAGAGCCGCTCGGCGATCTGCACCACGGTTTCGGTCTTGCCCACGCCGCTGGGACCGACCAGCAGGAAGGCGCCAAGCGGACGACCGGGACGACGCAGGTCGGCGCGTGCGGTGAGCAGGTGACGGTGGACGCGCTCGATGGCCACGTCCTGCCCCTGCACCAGCCGGCCGAGATGCTCGGGAAGCTCGGTCAGGCGGGTCAGCTCGTCGCTGGTCATGCGCTCCACCGGCACGCCGGTCCAATCGCCGATGACCTGGGCGATCTGCGCCTCCTCGACGCTGGCATTGACCAGCGCGAACTCTTGCTGCAGCTCGGCCAGGCGCGTCTCGTGGGCGGCCAGCTGGGCATGCAGATCGACATCAGCGGCAGAGTCATCCGATTCAACCGCGTCAGCGCCGATTTCGCTGTCAGTGTCGATCTCACCGCCGATTTCGCAGTCGATTCCAGCCTCGGTCTCGACACTGGTCTGCTCGACGGTGGCCTCATTGGTGCCCGCATCGAGCAGCTGGCGATGCAGGGCGATAATGGCATCGACGCACTCGCGCTGGTCGGCCCAGGCCGCCTCGAGCCGTTCGACTTCCTCTTCCAGCCGCGCCAGACGGACGTCGAGCTCGGCCTCACGGGTGGCGTCGGGGCTGCGCCCCAGCAGGCGCTCGCGGTCGAGCTGCTCGCGTTCGCGCTGGGCGGCGATATGCTCGCTCTTGAGATGGCTGAGCCGGCGTGGCGGGGTATCCAGCGCCTGAGAGAGCCGCGCGCAGGCGGTGTCGAGCACGTCGATGGCCTTATCGGGCAGCTGGCGTCCGGCCAGGTAGCGCGCCGAAAGCTCGGCGGCGGCGCGCAGGCCGCTATCGCCGACCAGCACGCCGTGGGCGGTCTCGTAGGTATCGCGTAGGCCGCGCAGTATCATGAGCGCCTGGTCGACGCTAGGCTCGGCCAGGGCCACCGGCTGGAAGCGCCGCGACAGCGCCGGGTCCTTCTCGAAGTACTTCTTGTACTCGCGCCAGGTGGTGGCGGCAATGGTGCGCAGCTCGCCACGCGCCAGGGCCGGCTTGAGCAAGTTGGCGGCATCGCCGCCGCCCTCCTGGTTACCGGCGCCGATCAGGGTGTGGGCCTCGTCGATGAACAGCAGGATTGGCCGGGGCGCGGCCTTGACCTCCTCGATCACCGCCTTGAGACGCTTCTCGAATTCTCCCTTCACCGCAGCACCGGCCTGGAGCGCGCCGAGATCGAGGCTCATCAGTTCGACGTCAGCCAGCGCTGCCGGCACGCGACCTTCGACGATACGCGCCGCAAGCCCTTCCACCACCGCGCTCTTGCCCACACCGGCATCGCCGATGACGATGGGGTTGTTCTTGCGCCGGCGACCGAGGATATCGAGCATCTGATCGATCTCCGGGTCGCGACACAGCACCGGGTCGAGTTCGCCGCGGCGAGCCTGCTCGGTAAGGGAGGTCGCAAAGCGCGCCAGGGCACTGTCGCTTTGGGTGGTCTGCGTCTGGCGGCGCCCAGCGTCGCCGGGCTCGGCGCGAGGCGCCTCGGCGGAATCGGCGGCCAGCCGCTCGAATCCGCGACGCAGCCCCTCGCGGTTGATCTCGGCCAGCAGCGCCGTGCTGCGCGGCCCCAGGTAGCGTCCGGTGTTGTGCAACAGCGCGGTGAAGATAAGACCGCTGCGCAGGCTGTCGTAGGCGAATTCGGTGGTGGCAAGCAGCCAGGCGTCCTGCAGCAGTTCGACCAGCAGCGGCGAAAAGCTCGGCGTGGTCACGGCCAGGTCACGCGGAGGACGAGTCTCCTCGGCCAGCCGCGTACGCAGTTCACCGATGTCGACGCCCTGCCCTTCGAGCAGGCAGCGCAGATCGCACAGCGGCTGATCGATCAGCGCCAGCAGCAAATGCCCGGCGCTGACTTCGGGGGCCTGCTGTTCGGCGCACAGCACCGCGGCCTGTTCCAGGCCTTGGCGGGAAATGGCGTTGAGGCGGCCGATGAGCGCGGGAAGCTCTACCCTGAGCATGGAATCTCCTAACGGTAAATCTGATCGAGAAGGGAACCAACCTGGGCCGCTTGCTGATCGAGCGTCCAGGCGAAGCCCAGGTAGGTGCCGGCCATGGCGACGGCGAAAAACGCAAATACGGCCCAAACCGGCAGGCCCCGCCCGCGATGACGCCGACCCGGCATGACGTTGTCGAGCGGGCGGGTCAGGCTGTCTTCGGGGGTGTCGCCGAGTGCTGCCAACTGGTCGCCGAGGGTACGCACGATGTGTTCGTACTCCTCGCGACCATGGGTCATGACCCGGTAGCGCCCCTCGAAACCGAGACACAGGCAGAGATAGATGAACGCCAGCATGTCGCGGTAGCGCTGCGGCTCCTGCTGCAGCCGGGCGAGGATCGAGAAAACCTTCTCGCCGCCCCAGGTCTCGTTGTGGAAGCGTGTCAGCAGCGAATGCTCGGCCCAGCTGCTCTGGTGTCCCCAGGAGGTTCCCATCACCGCCTCGTCGATGAACGAGCAGAGCACGTAACGGAAGGCCAGCAGCGTAGGCCGGTCGTAGCCCTGCTCGGTGAGCTCGACTTCGATCGCCGAGATCTCATCCACCACCTGGCGGTAGAGCCGGTCGAGATCGCTCATGCCGTCGAGCTGGCGCACCCGCACCACCATGCCCAGCAGCGAGCTTGCGGCGTCCACCAGCGGGTTGAGGTTGTAGCCCCGCAGGCGAAACCAGTACTCCTCGTCGGCGTCGAGCTGCTCGGCGTGGCTGTGAATCAGCCGCTCCAGCCCGCGCTCGTCGATGCGGTCCTCGTGCCGGGTGGGGCTGAAGCGCGCCACCGTGCCGGGGTTCGATTCGTATTGAGTGGCAAGTTCTTGCATGGCTTAGCTCCTGATCGCCCAGAACTGCATTTCGAGCCCGGGGAATTCACCCGCTACGTGGAAGGCGAAGCCGCTGGCACCCTCGAGCATGCTCCAGGCCTGGCTTTGCCGGTCGAGGCGGAAGTAGCTGTAACCCGCGTGGTAGGGCAGTTCCCGCGGGGCCACCGGCAGCGGTTCCAGCGGCACGCCGGGCAGCTGCAGGCTGATGAGATCGCGAATGCGTTCGACGCTGGCCACCTTGGTTTGCTGCAGAAACAGCTTGCGCAGTCGCTCGTGGGGCATGTCGGCACGCACCGCCAATATGAAGTCGGCGCTTTCGAGCAGGGCCGGATCGGCCAGCGGCGCCACCAGCAGGCCGTAGCGACGCGATTGCAGCTGGATTGCCAGCGCACGCGGCTCGAGCACCGTGGAGAGTGCCTGACGCAGGCTCTGCATGAGCTGGCGGAAGGCACGCTCGGGATGGTCGTGGTCGTAGGACGGATACTCCGGCGGCAAGCGCGACTCGTCGGTGAAGGTGACCAATTCGCTGGCCGTTTCCAGCATGGTGGAAAACAGCCGCTCCGGATGCAGATGGCCGAGGCGTGCCAGATGCTGAAAGCGCGGCTGGGCACGGTTGAGCAGCTGCAGCAACATGAAGTCGGAAACGTCGGCAACCCCGGCTTGATGGGGCGAGGCGAGGCGGTGGGCGATGTTGCGGGCGCGCTCGCGCATCAGCCCGGCCATCTCGCTGACGAAGCGCTGCAGCACCGGCGCCGCCTGAACGTTGAGCAGGGTCGGGATGAACTGCTCATCGAGCACCAGGCTGCCGTCGGGGCGACGCTCGTGAATGCGCGCTACCGCCAGGCAGGTATAGGCGCTGCGGTCGTCGCGTTCGAGTAGCAGCCGGGGGGCGACGCGGGCCACGTCGAGCTGCACGGTATCGCCATCGCGTGAATGCAGGTCACGTACGCTGCGCTGGGCCAGCCGATAGCGGGTCGGCAGGTCGTCATCGGGCCAGCGCACCTCGCCCACCGCATCGGTAGTCAGCGGCAGGCACAGGTAGACGCGCTGATTGGCAATCCCGGCGTCGTCGATTTCCAGCGGCTGCGGCTCGATATCGTCGTCGGGCAACTGGAACGCCGTACCGTCGGGCATTACGCCGCTGGCGCGGCTGATGGCGATGCGCCCGAAGCTAAGGTATTCGGCGTTGAGCTCCAGCGTCTGGAAGCCGTATAGCGCGTGGCTGACGCCGCGCAGACGTGCCTCGAGCAGGCCCTCGAGGCTGCGCTGTTGCTGCTGGAAGTGCTGCGGCTTGATGAACAGCCCTTCGCTCCATACCACTCGGTTACGGCTGGCCATCAGTCTTCCTTCCTCAGCTCGGCCTCGTTGGCCCGCAGATGCACCAGCAGGTGATAGTCCTCGCTGCGCGACGTGACCCTGACCACCTTTTTCCACTCGGCCTGATCGGGATTGCTGTAGAAGGCGATCAGGCCGATGTAGCGGGTCTCCTCGTCGATGTCGAACGGCTCGTAGAACTTCCACTGCCCGGGCAGCAGAGTGAAGTCGTCATGCGAGAGATAGTTGGTGCCCAGGGCGCCCTCGAGGTCGTTGCGCAGCTGATAGTGGTCGGCCGCCATCAGCATCGAGTCATCCTTCAGCTGCAGGATCTGGAAGCGCAGCGGCGTGCCGTCGCCCTCGAAGTTGGGGTTGACGTCGGGCTCGGCCAGCATGGCCAGATCGACCCGGGTCGGGCGATCCTCCGGATGCCCCACCGGGATCGAGGGATCTCGAATCACCTGCCAGGTTTTGCCGACCGTGGTACAGCCACTCAGAACCAGCGCCAGCAGCACTACCGCCAGCCACGCCAGGGTGCGCCCCGATACCTTGCTTGTGCGCAAAAATCCGTTGTTCATGTTTCCTGCGTCCCGTCTTGTTGTATTCACTTGGCTTCGCGCTGCTGACGTCGCACCGACTGGTCGTAGGCCTGCTCGAATACTTCCCAGAACAGCTTGGCGAAGCCCTGCTGACGGCCGGAGTTGAGCTCCTGGTAGTAGTGGCGGTACATCTCCCACGCCCAGCTGCCTTCGTCTTCAAGGCGGTTACCGGCACCGCGGTAGGCGTGAAAGCGCTTCAGCAGAGCGTCGGGAGCAAAGGCGTCGAGAATCGCCTGCAACGCCTCGCCAATGGCCTCTTCCACTGCCGCCTGGTGCTGCCCCTGATGGGTCAGGCACTCGGTGACCGCCGCTGGGGCCGAAAGGTGCACCGGGCTGCGCCGTGCGGAGAACATCGTCTCTACCGTTTCGCGATAGGGCTGGCCCAGGCGCAGCGGGTTGTCCTCGATCGGTTGCAGGCGTCGATCGCGCAGCGGATAGCGGCTGTCGTCCTGGGCGCGGTGCAACGCCTGCAGGCCTTCGATAGCGGCTCGCAGGGTCTGGCCTGCCTCGGCCACGAAGTTGAGCTGCTCCTCGCTGTCGGCAAAGCGCAGCTCGGCGTCCAGGGCACGCAGCAGCGGGTCGGTGCCGACGGGGCCGGCATTTGCCGGTAACGTATCCTGCCAGCGCTCCTCAAGCTGCTCGCCGACCGAGCGTTCCAGATCGTCCAGCAGGCTTTCGTCCATATCCCGGTTCATCTTGGTGTCTTCCTCATATCGTCGATTGGTCGGCGCCGCTGTGCGCCACTCCAGAGAGCCGTGCAGCTCCGCTTCCCCGTGATGTTGCTCAGCCAAGGTGCCAAGCAGATCGCCGCCTTCATTGCCGTGCTCCGCCCCACCTTCGTGAGCCAGCGCCGTAAGCGGGTCGCGCTGGCTGGCACCGGGAGTGGCCTCGCCCAATGCTTCGAGGGGGTCGTCACGGCGTGGCTGCGGAAACGCCGCTGCCGACGCACCGCGGTAGGTCACCACGCCCTGGCCGGCCAGCGCCTCCTGCTCCTCGTCGATCAGCGCGGCAAGCGGTTGAGCGCCCGGCAGCCCGGCCTGGCGGTCGCCCAGGTGCACACGCACCCGATACTCTCCGAGGCCCAGCTCATCGCCATCACGTAGAGCCACGCGGCGGTCGCGACCCAGCGGCAGCGTGGCCTGGTTGATGAAGGTGTGGCCGCTGCGGTCGATCAGACAGAACTGGCCATCGAGCAGGCGGATCTCGGCGTGTCCCGGGCGGATGCGACCGGCATGGTCCTGCAGCAGCCAGTCATCGCCCTCGGCGCTACCCAGGGTTCCGCCGCCGGCCGGAAAGACGTGGCTGCTGGTGGAGCGTCCTTCCAGACGCTCGCTGTTGAGTACCACTAGGGTGACGGCGCTTACGGCCGCCTGAGGCCGGGAGAGATAAGACATCACGTTAGCCTGTCATCTGAATGCGCACCCGGCGCCGCCCGGTGGCGGCTCCGGATTCGGGATTGACGAAAGTGGTCCAGCCGAGCTGACAGCTGCCATGGTCGCCAAGGCGCATGGGCTGCACCGCGCTTTCCAGCAATTCCAGCTCGAGGTCGTAGGCCAGGGGCTCGCGCAGCACGAAGCTCACCAGCGTCTTGAGCGGCGCATGCTCGCAGCCGTCAGGCAGAAAATCGCGAAAGCGGGCAAGGCCCAACCCCTTGAGGCACAGCGCAAACTTGCCGCCCACATCGGCGACCCGCTCCCCGGCAACCATGTCCTGCCCCAGGGTCATGGCCGAGCGACCGCTGCGGCTGCGCTGGTCCTCGGGAATCTCGACCCAGCGATGTACCCACTGCTCGACGCTGACATCGTCAAGATCGAAACAGTGGCCGACCACGCTGCAGACCACTTCCGGCGAACGCGAGCGCCCCGCCAGCAGCCCGGCATAGGCGAGCATCTTGCCCCAGTTGATCGGCGTCTCGCCGCGCAGCTCGACGTCGGCCAACCCCACCAGTGCGAACACGGCGGCGGAGAAGCCATCACCGGCACCGTCCTGGTAGCGCACGTAGTGGCGGTATTTGCGCCAGCTGCGATGCACCAACGTCAGCAAGCGGTGATTGAAGAAGTCGAGAAAGTCTCGGGCGACGCCTTCGTGATGAGCCGCCTCGTGGGCGAGCGACTCCAGGTAGTAGCCCGGCAGCGGCGACTGAGAACCCTGCAGGCCGAAAAAGCTGACCTCGAGCGCATATTCGCCGCTGGGGCGGGGTTCGAGAGCCACCACGTCGCTGCCTGGGAAGCCCAGTGACGCCGAAGCGCTGAAACGCACTCGCTCGTGCCCCGGGCGCACATTGGCGGTGCGCTCGAGATCATCGTCGTGATGACGATGCAACAGCTCGACGAGCTGGTAGAAATCGTAGCGCCGGGCCCCTTCGATCAGGGCCACCGGGGCTAGATCAGGGGTTGTTGGCCCGGCTGCAAGGTCCATGCGTAGCGTTCCTGGTTGTGGCGATTGATGACGTGCAGTTCATGGAACGAATTGATGCTGGCATAGAGCGAGAAGAATCGTGCCAGCACGCTGCCGAACAGATAGAGGCTGCCTTCGTCACCGAAGGCTTCCTGATCCAGCGTCATGATCGAGCGCAGACCGCGCACCGGCAGCCCGCGCTTGAGCCGGTCGATGGAGCGGGTCTCGATGTCGACCACGCCGGCCAGACGCTTCTGCGACACCCGCTCGGCCTGGCGGTCGACCAGGGCGCGGAAATCATAGGCACGCAGCACCGAACACAGCGCATCGCGCTCGAGCAGCGACAGATAGTTGAGCGACAGGTTGGAGATCAGTGTCCAAAGCAGGCTGCCGTCCAGGGTCGGCCGCAGCGCCGGCGTCGGACGAGTGATATTGCGGTAATCGGCAAACACCGGGCTGGTATCCGTGGAGGCACAGATGTCCCCTACTGCCAGTCGTTCGGGCAGGGTGCGGTTGCTGCAGGTCAGGCGCAGCGAAATGGTTTCGCGCATACCCAGACAGGCCTGCTCGTCGCCGCGCACGAACGCGATATCGTGGTCGAAGCCGTCCCCGCGAAGGCTGTCGCGCACCCGCACCCGGAAGTAGCGGGCCACGCGCCCCCGGTCGCGCTCGATCTGGTGCTGGAAGCTCTCGAACGGCACATACTGACGCGGTTCGCCGCGCATCTTGCCGGTATCGCCCTCCAGCCACCCTTGCACCGCATCGACGCTGAACACCTCGTAGTGCTCCGGCGCGCGGCTGCTGGGATGAATGCGATATTCGCTACGCTCGCCGTTGAGATCGATGGGGTCGGCATCGTGGCTGAACAGGTTGATCGCCGGGGCGCAGTAAAGTGCCAGATGTTCGTCGCGCACCTTGGCGTCGGCGGGCAATGTGCGTGAGAACACGAAGCGCAGCACGATGCGAGAGGCATGGCGCGCCGGCAGCTGCCGTCCCAGCCCCACCAGATCGACGAAGTGGAAGGCCTCGGGAAAGCAGAGGTACTCCTGCAGAATGCGATAGCCCTGGTGCACGTTACGTGGATAGGGCAGCAGCGCATGCGCCTTGTCGAAGCCCACCGGGGTGAGCATGTCGCGGGGCAGTGGCGTGACGACGCCGTCGATCTCCAGCTCCAGGCGCGATAGATAATGACCCAGCCACAGGTAGAGGCTGCGTGCGGTATAGCCACCGCCGCCTAGATGCAGACGCAGATCCTCGATGCCCAGGGCATCGAGGGGCTGATCGCTGTCGACATTCAGCGCCAACTCGACGACGGAGGACTCACGGGAGTGCTGCGCTTCGACGCCGGCGTGAATCAACGGGTAGAGCGCCACGTCGTGACAGACGCGAAAGCGACAGGCGGTGCCGGCGACCGGGCGTGCCGCCACCGTGGTGCCGACAGCCACCTCCTGACGACCGCTCAGCGCGCCCTGCTTGGGCGTGAACTGCATGATCGTCATGCTCGGCACCGGGCGCAGGTAGTTGGGCCACAGCATGGCGATGAGCGAATGGGTCAGCTCGGGGAACTCGTCCTCGACCTTCTCGCGCATGCGACCGGTCAGAAAGGCAAAGCCTTCCAGCAGGCGCTCGACGTCCGGGTCCGTGCTGCGCTCGGAGAGGAAGCGGCTAAGGCCGGGGTTGGCCTCGGCGAACTCCCGCCCCTGCAGCTTCAGATAGTCGAGCTCATCCCGGTAATAACGATTGAGCATGCGCGCCTCGCTCCGTAGGGGCTGTATTGCTTAGGTGCTTAGTTCAGGCACTGGTAACGTTTGTCGTTGAGCAGCAGATCGATGGTGGCCTGGCCGTGGTCACGGCCGAGATCCACCGTGGCATGCACTTGAAAACGCAACTGCAGCGGGTCGCTGCCACGCGGCAGCGACTCCACTTCCACCTGCCGCACACGCGGCTCGAATCGTTCGATGCACTGTCGAATGGCGCGCTGAATGTTGCGCTCCAGATCGAGCACACCGATGGTCGCGTCATTGAAGTCGAGAAGCCCCAGCTCCGGAGCACACTCGCTGTGCCCCGGATGGCTGTTGAGCAGGTCGACCAGATGGCGCTTGATGGACTCGACGATCTCGGCAAGACCGGCCTCTTCGCCGCCCTCTTCGCCGCCCTCTTCCGGCCGTTCGGGCGCCGCCAGGCGTTCGAACAAGCGGTTGCCGAGCACGCCGCCACGGTGAAGCGTCATGGCCGCGCCCTCCCTTTACTCCTTGTCCAGGCGACCCACCAGCGACAGCTCGAAGTTTGCGCCCATGTACTTGAAGTGCGGGCGCACGGCCAGTGAGACCTGATACCAGCCCGGATCGCCCTCGACATCGGAAACCTGGATCGAGGCGGCACGCAGCGGGCGGCGGCTACGCACCTCGGCCGGCGGATTCTCCTGATCGGCGACGTACTGGCGGATCCAGACGTTGAGCTCGCGCTCGAGATCCTGGCGCTCCTTCCAGGACCCGATCTGCTCGCGCTGCAGCACCTTGATGTAGTGGGCCAGGCGATTGACGATGAACATGTAGGGCAGCTGGGTACCGAGCTTGTAGTTGGTCTCGGCGGCCTTGCCTTCGGGCGTGTTGGGGAAGACTTTTGGCTTCTGCACCGAATTGGCGGAGAAGAAGGCGGCGTTGTCGCTGCCCTTGCGCATGGTCAGCGAGATGAAGCCCTCTTCCGCCATTTCGAACTCGCGACGGTCGGTGACCAGCACCTCGGTAGGAATCTTGGCCTGCAGCTGGCCCAGCGCCTCGTAGGTGTGTACCGGCAAGTTTTCCACCGCGCCGCCGCTCTGCGGCCCGATGATGTTGGGGCACCAGCGGTACTTGGCGAAGCTGTCGGTGAGTCGCTCGGCCAGCAGGTAGGCGGTGTTGCCCCACAGATAGTCTTCGTGGCTTTCCGTGACCGTTTCGCGGTAATGGAAGGTCTTGACCGGGTTCTCGACCGGGTCGTAGGGCATGCGCAGCAGGAAGCGCGGCGCCGTCAGACCCAGGTAGCGGGCATCCTCGGACTCACGCAGGCTGCGCCAGCGGGCGTACTTGGGCCCTTCGAAGATCGCCTTGAAGTCCTTGATGTTGGGCAGCTCCTGGAAGCTGTCGATGCCGAAGAAGCTCGGCGCCACCGAGGAGAGGAACGGCGCGTGGGCCATGGCGCCCACCGCGGCGGTGAATTGCAGCAGCTTGATGTCGGGGGTCGAAGGCGAGAAGTCGTAGTTGCCGATGATGGCACCCACCGGCTCGCCGCCGAACTGGCCGTACTCGGCCGCGTAGACATGCTGGTACAGGCCGCTCTGGCTCAATTCGGGGGCGAACTCGAAGTCCTCGAGCAGCTCCTCCTTGGTGGCGTGGAGCAGGTCGAGCTTGATGTTCTGACGGAAATCGGTGCGATCGACCAGCAGTTTGAGGCCGCGCCAGGCCGATTCGATCTGCTGAAAACCGCGGTCGTGCAGGATTTCGTCGACCTGACTGCCGATCTTGCGATCGAGCTCGACGATCATGCGATCGACCACTGCCTTGTTGACCTGCGGAGTGCCTTCCTCGCTGCGAAGCAGTTCGGCAATGAAGGCCGCCACGCCTTGCTTGGCGATATCATAGCCGTCCTCGGTCGGTGCCAGGCGGGTCTGCGCCATCACCTGATCGAGAAGGGAACCCTCGGCTTGGGCCTCGGCGGCCTGCCCCTGCGTCTGTGCCATTTCGCTCATTATCGGTGCCTCGAATTCGTTACCTGCCTGGCATTCGCCTCGCTATAGCTCGGCGCGCCCGTCGCTGCTGTGTCGCTAGGGCTCAGTCGCGGGAGTCGTCCCGCGGCTCCAGCAGCTCGAGCTCGGCGAGCAGCTGAGCTCGCGCCTCGTCGCTTTCCATCAGCTTCTGCAGCCGATCGCGGAATGCCGGCACGTTGCCCAGCGGCCCCTTCAGGGCAACCAGCGCTTCACGCAGTTCCACCAACTTGCACAGCTCGGGCACCTGGCGCGCCACGCTGTCGGGAGTAAAGTCTTCGAGCGACTTGAACTGGAGATTTACTGCCAGGTCGCCGGTTTCCTCTCCCTCTTCGAGGCGGTTGGGCACGCTGGCCGTCAGGCTCAGGCCGGCTTCACGCAGCACCGAGTGGAAGTTGTTCTTGTCCAGCGACAGCTTTTCACGCGCCTCGATCGGCGTGGCCTCGGCTCCCCCCTTGAAGTCACCTACCACCAG
The DNA here is from genome assembly GCF_020832045.1 of Halomonas sp. Lineage (GTDB taxonomy): Bacteria > Pseudomonadota > Gammaproteobacteria > Pseudomonadales > Halomonadaceae > Halomonas. The sequence continues at coordinate 5,254 of NZ_JAFIFK010000054.1, read as the reverse complement.
CAGCTTGAGCGGCAGCTCGGTTTCGGCCTGCTGGTCGCCGGTAGCCGGCACGTACTTGATGTTGATGCGCTCTTTCGGCGCAACGGTTCCTTCCTTCGCCATGAATAAGCTCCCTGATGGACCGCCTTGTTGGAAATCGCAATCTGCGTAGACAACTCACCACGCCCTGTCCGCACCGGCCCATGAAGTGAAGGCTGATGCGTCCAACATTGAGGTGAGAAAGGTTATCGCTTGCTCGTGAGGCGAGAGAGTAATCAGGCTTTTGAAATGTGCCAAATAGCACGATCTGACAGGGGAGGGTTACCGTGCGGATACGTAACGTCGTTTTAGCTTACACTTATTTGCCGTCGCTCCCGCAGCGGCGCGGTTCATCCCCGCGCGCAGTCCGACACCGACAGGATGGCGGGTAGATCGCTTACAGCTCATGTAGGAAATAAGCTACACCAATATAAGAAATATAAGGCAAACACATACGCCATTCGCCTCACCATAAGTCGCCCTTAGTCGCATGGCGGGTATGAGGAAACATCGTCATAAAGGCCCATACGAACAAGCCGGGCATCTGCCCGGCTTGTTCGTTTTCTCGCCTTACCGTTCAACCGAGACGAACCCGTATTGCCGCTTCGATACCGGCGGCATCCAAACCGCATTCGGCCATCAGCTCACCCGGCTTGCCATGTTCGACGAAGGCGTCTGGCAGCCCCAGGTTGAGCACGGCGACCTGTACACCCTCGGCGGCTAGCAGCTCGACCACGCCGCTACCGGCACCTCCGGCAATCACGTTCTCTTCCAAGGTCACCAGCAGGTCGTGCTCGGCAGCGGCAGCCAGAATTGCCTCGCGGTCGAGCGGTTTGACCGAGCGCATATTGAGGTGGGTGGCATCGAGGCTTTCGGCCACCTCGACGGCCGGACCGTTCAGACTACCAAAGGCGAGCAGGGCCACTCGCTTGCCCCGCTCGGCGCCGTTCTCGCGGCGAAGCTCCGCCTTGCCGATCTCCAGCGGCTCCAGATGTCGGGGTATCGCCATCCCCGGGCCGTTGCCTCGCGGGTAGCGCACCGCGGCCGGGCCGGGGTAGTGATAGGCGGCACTCAGCATTGCACGGCACTCGGCCTCGTCGGCGGGTGCCAGAATCACCATGCCGGGAACGCAGCGCAGAAAGGAGAGGTCCATGCTGCCGTGATGAGTGGGGCCGTCTTCACCTACCAGGCCGGCGCGGTCGATGGCAAAGGTGACATCCAGGTCCTGCACCGCCACATCGTGTATCAGCTGGTCGTAGCCACGCTGCAGAAACGTCGAGTAGATCGCCACCACCGGCTTCATCGCTTCGCAAGCCATGCCGGCGGCCAGCGTCACCGCGTGCTGCTCGGCAATGGCCACGTCGTAATAGCGCTCGGGGTACTCACGGGAGAAGCGGATCAGATCGGATCCCTCGCGCATTGCCGGGGTAATGCCGATCAGGCGCTCGTCCACCGCTGCCATGTCGCACAGCCACTCACCGAAGACGTTGCAATACTTCGGCTTCTTCTTGGCAGGTGCGACAGCAGGGGCATCGTTGCTCTTTTCCAGCTTGGTGATGGCGTGGTAGCCGATGGGATCGGCCTCGGCGGGTAGGAAACCACGTCCCTTGCGCGTTCTCACATGCAGGAACTGAGGGCCGTCGAGGTCGCGAATGTTGCGCAGGGTCTGAATCAGCGTCGGGAGGTCGTGGCCGTCGATGGGGCCGATGTAGTTGAAGCCCATCTCCTCGAACAGCGTGGCCGGGCTGACCATGCCTTTCATGTGCTCCTCGGTGCGACGCGCCAGCTCCAGCGCTCCCGGCAGGTGAGAAAGCACCCGCTTACCCTCTTCGCGGATGGCGAGGTAGGGCTTGCTGGAAAGAATGCTGGCCAAGTAACTGGCAATGCCGCCGACGTTTTCCGAGATCGACATCTCATTGTCGTTGAGCACCACCAACATGTTGGCATCGACATGGCCGGCGTGAGCCAGCGCCTCGAAGGCCATGCCCGCCGTCAAGGCGCCGTCACCGATTACCGCACACACGCGGCGTCTGTCGCCGCGAGAGGCACTGGCCAGTGCCATGCCCAGCGCAGCCGAGATCGAAGTGCTGGAGTGACCGACACCGAAGGTGTCGTAGGACGACTCGGCGCGCCGTGGAAATGCCGCCAGGCCGCCATATTGGCGAATGCTTGGCATTGCCTCACGCCGGCCGGTCAAAATCTTGTGCGGGTAGGCCTGGTGGCCGACATCCCATACCAGCCGGTCGTGGGGCGTTTCCAGCGCATGGTGCAGAGCGACGGTGAGCTCCACCACGCCGAGGCCGGCACCGAAGTGTCCGCCGCTGCGGCCTACGCTGTAGAGCAGATAGGCGCGCAGTTCGTCGGCGATCTGCAGCAGTTGGGCGCTGCTCATGGCCCGCAGTGCCGCCGGGGTGTTCAGCGAATCGAGCAGCGGGGTCGGCGGGCGCTCGACAGGAATTACGTCGTAGAGCTTCATTGCGATTCGGTCGTCCTGGCTATGAGGCCAAATGGCGGCTAGTGGTCGCGCTCGATCATGTATCGGGCCAGTTGGGCCAGCGGGCTGCCCGCTTCTCCCAGCGGTACCAGCGCCGCCAGCGCCTCGTCGGTCAGCTCGAGAGCTCGGCGGCGAGCCCCGTCGAGACCCAGCAGTACCGGGTAGGTCGGCTTGTCGCGGGCGGCATCGGCGCCCGAGGCCTTGCCCAGGGTACTGGTGTCACCGGTGACGTCGAGGACGTCGTCATGGATCTGGAAGGCCAGGCCGAGCGCCTCGGCATAGCGGTCCAGGGCAGCCACGCGAGAATCCTCTTCATCCACGGCGGAAAGCCCCCCAAGGCGCACGGCCGCACGAATCAGCGCACCGGTCTTGTGCGCATGCATGGTGGCCAGAGCTTCAACGTCAGGGTGGCCGCCCACGGCCGCCAAGTCCAATGCTTGTCCGCCGACCATGCCATTCCGCCCTGCAGCAGTCGCCAGGGTAACGATCATAGCCGGGAGGCGCGGATGAGAAGCACGCGCCAGCACTTCGAAGGCCAGGGTCTGCAGGGCATCGCCGGCCAGTATCGCCGTGGCTTCATCGAAGGCGCGATGCACCGTGGGCTGGCCGCGGCGCAGGTCATCGTCATCCATGGCCGGCAAATCGTCGTGCACCAGCGAGTAGGCATGGATAAGCTCGATGGCCGCGGCCGGTGCATCGAGCCGATCGTCGCTGGCGCCGAGTGCTCGCCCGGCCAAATAGACCAGCAGCGGCCGCAGGCGCTTGCCCCCCACCAGCAAAGCGTGGCGCATGGCATCTTCCAGCCTCGGCGCCGTGGGCTCGTGCTGTTCCAGGACGTGCTCGAGGAAAGCGTCGACCCGAGCTCTGTCAGCCGCCAGGCGTTGAGTGAAACGATCAGCGTTCACTGTCATCCTCCGGCGTCGGGGCGTCGAAAGGCACGAAGTCGATGCCGCCGTCGGGTCGCTCGATCAGGGTACGCACCCTCAGCTCGGCTTCGTCGAGGCGACGCTGGGCATTGCGGGTCAGGTTCACGCCCTGCTCAAAAGCCGCGAGCGAACCCTCCAGCGAGAGCTCGCCGGACTCCAGCTGCTCCACCAGTTGCTCCAGCCGCTCGACGGTCGCCGCGAAGTCGACTTCAGCCTCGCCGCTCGGCGTTTCGCTCGCCTCTTGCTTGTCACGCTCGGCCATGACACCTCTGAATCGTTGCCGCAGTTTTCTGGAGGCACAGTATACACGCACTGCCCCGCTGGGAGTCTGCCCGCGCCGCTACGTGCACCTTGCTCATCTTCGCGACGCAGCATTTTCATCTTGACGCGTATCGGCTGTGTTAAGATGAGCGCCCTGTTTCCAGCCTGATACCGGATGCTACCGAGCCGTTTCGGCACCCTCCGGTCTCCCAGTACAGCCAGCACGCGGCGCACCAAGAAGGGGTTGATTCGACCATGGCCAAAACGTCCCTGGACAAGAGCAAGATCAAGATCCTGCTGCTCGAGGGCGTCCACCAGAGCGCGGTGGACAATTTTCTGAATGCCGGTTACACCAACATCGAGCACCTGCCCACCTCGCTCGACGAGGCCGCGCTGATCGAGAAGGTCCGCGACGTGCATTTCCTCGGCATTCGTTCTCGCACTCAGCTCAATGAGCGCGTGTTCGCCGCCGCCGAGAAACTCAATTCCGTGGGCTGCTTCTGCATCGGCACCAATCAGGTCGATCTGCGGGCAGCGCTATCGCGTGGTATCCCGGTCTTCAATGCGCCCTACTCCAACACCCGCTCGGTGGCGGAACTCGTGCTGGCCGAAGCCATCATGCTGCTGCGCGGCATTCCCGAGAAGAACGCCCGCGCCCACCAGGGCGGCTGGATGAAGAGTGCCAAGAATTCCCACGAGGCCCGCGGCAAGACGCTGGGCATCGTCGGCTATGGCAACATCGGCGCCCAGCTTTCGGTACTGGCCGAGTCGCTCGGCTTCAACGTCATTTTCTACGACGTGGTGACCAAGCTCGGCATGGGCAACGCCAGCCAAGTGGCCAGCCTCGAGGAGCTGCTGGCTCGGGCCGACGTGGTCAGTCTGCACGTTCCCGAACTGCCCTCCACCAAGTGGATGATCGGCAAGGATCAGCTGGCGCTGATGAAGCCCAGCGGCATTCTGATCAACGCCTCCCGCGGCAGCGTGGTGGTGATCGAGGAGCTGGCCGACGCACTTCAGGCCGGCCGGCTCTACGGTGCCGCCATCGACGTCTTCCCCGTGGAGCCCAAGGGCAACGACGAGGAGTTCGTCAGCCCGCTGCGGGGGATTCCCAATGTCATCCTCACGCCCCACGTCGGCGGCTCGACCCTCGAAGCCCAGGAGAACATCGGCATCGAGGTGTCGGAGAAACTGATCACCTACTCCGACAACGGTACCACCGTCACCGCGGTCAACTTCCCCGAAGTCGCGCTGCCGGCCCATCCGGACAAGCACCGCGTGCTGCATATCCACGACAACGTGCCGGGCGTACTCTCGGAGATCAACCGGGTGCTATCCGAGAGCGGAATCAACATCTCCGGTCAGTACCTGCAGACCAATGAGAAAGTCGGCTACGTGGTCATCGACGTGGACAAGGCCTACGGCCCCCAAGCGCTGGAGGCGCTGCGCAAGGTCGAACACACCCTGCGCGTGCGGGTGCTTTACTCCGAGACCAACTACGAGGGGTAAGCGCAGCGCTGCACCCCGAGCCGGCGGGGGGCGCGGGGCGGGGGGGGGG
>NZ_JAFIFK010000050.1 GCF_020832045.1 Halomonas sp. | reverse complement strand
CCCCCCCACCCCACCCCCCGGCGGCCCCGGCACCCGCCGCCCCCCGCTCGTTACTCGTCACAGCATAGGTCGGTGATTAGCCGCGTCCATATGAACCGTGATGCTTGTGGCCCTTGTGCCGACCCGACTGCATGAAGGCCTCGAGGGCGTCGATCTGCTCCTCGGTGAGCACCTCCGCAAAGGCTTCATGGTGCTCATCGCGCAGCGACTGCCACGCTTCGCGGCGCTCCTCGCGGGAGTCGAACTCCTGGCCGCGCAGCTCCTGCATGTCGGCATACAGCGATTCGCGTAGCTCAGTCAGCCGCTCGCGTTCCTCGTCGGAAAGCTCCCAGCTGTCGACGAGCGTGCTCAGACGCTGCTCCATGCTCTGGCGACGCTCTCCGCCACGCTCTGCCTGGTATTCCTGACGCATCTCGCGCTTGGCCTCGCGCAGGGCTTCACGCTGCTCATCGTCGAGAATGTCGTCCATGCGCTCACGGTGCTGCTCATGCAGTTCGCGCAACGCCTGCATGTGCTCGCCATGAGCCTCTTCCAGAGCGCTGCGGGTCTCATCGTCGAGACCGGCACGCTCGAACAGGGCCTGGCGACGCTCTTCGAAGCGCTCCTGGCGCTGCTCTTGCCAGCCCTCACGGTCGCTGGGGGCGGCAACGGCTGCCAGTGACATCGGCGCAATAGCCACGGCGAGCAAGGCGGGGATCAGCAGGTTTCGGCTGGTTTTACGGCGCATTAGTGTGGCTCCTTCACATTGGGTTGATGCTTCCAGTGTCGTACGGTCCTGTGCAACCATCTTGCAGCAAATATGCAATGAGTAAGGCTTGGATGCCGGGCAACGCAGCTATTCGCTCGCGCAGCCATTTGTATTCACTCCTCAGGCTGGTATTTGTAGCCCACCCCATAGACCGAGCGAATGATCTCGCGTTCGGGCCAGGTGTCGGCGATCTTTCGCCGCAGCTTCTTGACGTGACTGTCGACGGTGCGCTCGGAGACGATGCGGTGGTCGCGGTACATGCGATCCATCAACTGGTCGCGGGTGAAGATGCGGCCGGGCGCCTGCATCATCACCTTGAGCAACTGGTACTCCACCGCGGTAAGCCCCAGGTCATGGCCGTCGGCCAGTGCACGCCAGCCTTCGTCGTCGAGCACGAGCTGACTGCCGCCGGCCAGGGTGGGGTCACGCAGCGCTTGGCTGCGGCGCAGTACGGCCTTGACCCGAGCCACCACTTCACGCGGGCTGAAAGGCTTGCAGATGTAATCGTCGGCGCCGAGCTCGAGGCCCAACAGGCGATCCACCTCTTCCACCCGGGCGGTGAGCATGATGATGGCAACGCTCGGCCAGCGCTGACGAATTTCGCGACACAGGGTGAGGCCATCGGTGCCGGGCAGCATCAGGTCGAGCAGCACCAGGGTCGGCAATTGCTCATCGGCGGACTGCTGCTGCAGCCATGGCAGTACCTGGTCGCCATGATCGATATGCTGGGTGGCGAAACCGCTGCCCTCCAGGTAATCGGCTACCAGGCGGGCAATCTTGGGTTCGTCCTCGACGATCAGCAGAGAATCACGAGGGGAGTCGGAATCTAGCATGGGCACCTTACCTCATGGGGTTCACTCGTCGGCATCCAGGGCCGGAAATTCGATGGTCCAGCATAACCCGCCCAGCGCGGAGAGTGAGGCTTGCATGGTACCGCCATGGGTCTTGACCAGGGCGCTGGCGATCGACAACCCCAGACCGCTGCCACCGCTGGCGCGGCTGCGCGAGCCTTCGACCCGGTAGAGCCTCTCGGTGAGTCGACCTAGGGCTTCCTCGGGGACGCCTGGCGGGCTGTCTTGCCAGATGACTCGCACCCGGTCCGAATCGACCGTCAGCTTGACCTCCAGCAGGCCTGGCGACGTGGTGTAGGCGCAGCTGTTGTCGAGCAGGTTGGTCCACAGCTGGCGCAGCCGGCGGGCATCGCCACGGATCCAGGCTGGGGCGTCGATCGAGGTGGTGAGCGACATGCCGCAATCACCGAGCCAGCCGGCGGCCTCCTCCAGGCGTGAGGTCAGGCTAGCCGCCAGATCGAGAGGTGCCAGCTGCACCTCCAAGGCGCCGGCGTCGCTTTGCGACAGCAGGCGCAGGTCGGCCACCAGACGTTCGAGCTGGCCCACTTCTTGGGACAGCGAATGCAGGTTGTCCTGGTCGAGTGAGCGAATGCCGTCCTGCATGGCCTCGATTTCGCCGCGCAGCACCGCGAGCGGGGTGCGCAGCTCATGGGCGATATCCGACACCCAGCGGCTACGGGCTTCGCGGCTGGCTTCCAGGGTAGCGGCAAGCATGTTGAAGTCCCGCGCCAGTCGAGAAAGCTCATCACGTCCACGCTCCGGCAGCCGGGTGCTGTAGTCGCCTTCGATCAGGCTACGAGTGGCGAGCGCCATGCTTCGGGTGCGCCGTCCCAGCCACCAGGCCAGCCCGCCGGCCAGCAGAAGCGAGGCCAGGCCCAGAGAAGCGACGATGATGCCCAGGTTGCGCTGCTGGCGCGAGAGGAAGATACGGTCCATGCGCGCCATCAATTGCTGCGGCGGACGATAGCCCAGGGTGCCGACCTGCTGGCCACGGTACTCGATCGGCAGCCAGTGGAGCTCGGCGGCCATTTCCTGATCGTCCGGCGGCAAACCGATCACCGGCAGTCCTTCGGCATCGTGCAGCACGAAGTCGCGGGCATCGCCCAGGCGCCGTTCGATTCCGGGTGGCGGCTGACGTTCACCCGGCCACAGCTGCTGGCGCACCAGGCGCTCCCAGGCCGGCGGTGAATCGCGCAGCCACTGCCAGCCTTCGCGGCGCGCCCATTCCTGGCCGAGGCCTTCAGCCAGCGTCTCGGCACGGCTGGCCTGGGTCGTTTCCAGGTATTCGAGAAAGCCGCGGTCGAGACTGCGCGAGACCGACAGAAACACCAGCACGGCGATCACCACATTGACCGACAGAATGATGACGAACAGCTTCACGCCTAGATGTGAAACCGGCAGCCGAGAGAAACGCGAAGTCATCGGGTCGGCTCCTGGATAGTATGAGCGTTTGCCCTCTTGTCCCATCGTTCTCGCAGCCTTTCCAGCATCAGGTAGAGGCAGGGTACCAGTATCAGCAGGATGACGGTGGCGAACAGCATGCCGAAGCCCAGCGAGATGGCCATGGGGATCATGAAGCGGGCCTGGCGCGAGGTCTCGAAGATCATCGGTGCAAGCCCCAGGAAAGTGGTCAGAGTAGTCATCATTATCGGGCGCAGACGCCGGGTCGCGGCGGCGACGATCGCTTCCCGGGCACCGAACCCTTCGCGCCGCCGGCGGTTGGCATAATCGATCAGCACCAGAGCGTCGTTGATCACCACCCCCGAGAGCGCCAGCATCCCCATCAGGCTGATGACCGAGAGGCCGAAGCCCATGATCGCGTGGCCCGCCATGGCGCCGATGACGCCGAAGGGAATCGCCGCCAGCACCAGCAGCGGCTGCAGGTAGCTGCGAAACGGGATTGCCAGCAGGGCATAGAGCGCGATCAGCGTCAGCCAGGTGGCGTGGCTGAGGGCCGACACATTCTCGGCGGTTTCCTGCTGACGTCCGCCCAGGGTCAGTTCCAAGCCCGGCCAGGCCGCCTGCAGGGCGGGGAAGACGTCCGCTTGCAGGGTGGCCACGACCTGGTTGATCTGCGCATCGCTGTCGGTGTCGGCGGTGACGCTGATCTGCCGTCGCCCATCGACGCGCTGAAGGGTGGTAGCGGCCCTGCCCAAGTGAATCTCGGCGATGCGCTGCAGCGGCACCACCAGGCCATCCGGCGTACGAATCGGCAGCTGGTACAGATGCCCCAGGCTATCGCGCTCCTCGCTGGGCAGCCGTACCGAGACGCTGATCTCGTGACGACCGACGAACTGTTCGATGGCGGTGACTCCCTGCAGCGGGCCGCGTAGCTGACCGGCAAGATCGCTGCCGCTCAAGCCCAGCGCTCGCCCCTCCGGGGACAGCCGCAGCTCGAGCTGGGGCTTGCCGTCGGCCAGGCCGCTGTCGATGTCGGTCAGTCCATCGAATTCGGCCAGCTCATCGGCCAGCCGAGTGGCCGCGGCCTCCAGGGCGCGGCTGTCGGGGTGCGACAGACGCAGAGTGAGTCCGGCCCCTGCTCCCGGGCCGCCGAAATCCGATTCGAAGCGCACCGCCTGGGCGCCCATGATGTCGCCGGTTTCCTCACGCCAGGCTCGCGCCACCCGAGACGGCGGCCAGGCGTTGAGACTGTCATTCTCGATGGTGAGCCGCACATTCAGACGGTCGCCGTCGATCTGGGCGCGGCTGGCGGCGAAGCGCGGCCCATCGTCACGCTCGGCCAGTGCGGCGGCGGCATCCAGCAGCTGATCGCGAATACGTCGATCATCGGCGATGGGGCTGCCCACCGGCAGGGTCACCGTGGCCTGGACCCGGTCCGATTCGACCCTCGGCATCAGCGAAAAGCCCATGCGCCCGCTCATGCTCCAGGCAATGGCCAGAGTGAGCACGGCGATGGCCAGGCTCACAGTAAGCAAGCGCTGGTCCAAGGCGCGTTGCAGGAATGGCTCGAAGCGTTGCTGAGTGAAGTGCGTGAGCCCGCTCTGCAGGCTTCGACGCACACGGTCCAGCGGCCTGAGCCATGGGGCCGGCTCGCGGCCGCCGGCGCGGTGGGCCAGGTGGCCGGGAAGTATGAACAGCGCCTCCAGCCACGACACGAGGAAGACCGTGATCACCACTACCGGAATGACGGCGAAGATCATGCCGAGAAAGCCAGGCAGGAACAGCAGCGGCAGGAAAGCGACGATATTGGAGAGTATGGCGAAGCTGATGGGGACCGCCATTTCGCGAGCGCCGCGCACCGCAGCTTCGCGCAGCGAATGGCCCTGTTCGCGGTAGCTGTGGATGTTTTCGCCCACCATGATGGCGTCGTCGACGACGATTCCCAGGGCGATGATGAAGGCGAACATCGACATCATGTTGATCGATACGCCCAGCCACGGCAGGAACAGCATGGCACCGAGGAAGGCGGTGGGAATGCCCAGCGTAACCCAGAAGGCCAGCCGCGCTTCGAGGAACAGCGCCATGAGTACAAGCACCAGGGCCAGGCCCAGCCAGGCGTTCTTGAGCAACAGGTCGAGGCGATCGCGATAGACCTCGGAGCTGTCCTGGGACACGCTGAGGCTGACCCCTTCGGGCAAGCCGGCGCGCAGCCGTTCGAGCTGGGCGTGTACCGCATCGGAGATGCCGATCGGCGTTTGGTTGCCGATCTGGTACACCTCCAGGCTAAGCGCGGGGGCGCCGTTGAACAGCACCTCACGGTCGCTTTCGGCGAAACCGTCCACGACGCGGGCAATGTCCCCCAGGCGCAACTGGCCACCGTCGGCGGTGCCGATCAGAGGCAGGTCGGCAAACTCGCGGGCCTCGTCGCGGCGGCCCTGGTAGCGAATCAGCCACTCGCCCTCGGCGGTGGCCAGCCGCCCGCTGGCGAGGTCCAGTGCCTCGTCGGCGATGCGTGTCGCCAAGCTGCGGTGATCGATGCCGTGGCGCGACATGGCCTCGGCATCGAGCAGCACCTGGATCTCGCGCTCGAGATTGCCCGAGAGTTCGACTCGCGAAATGCCGGGCGAGGCCTGTAGCTCGGCACGCAGATCTTCGGCCACGTCGTGCAGCAGCCGTTCGTCGACCCAGCCGTGTACCTGCAGGCCCATGACGCTGCGCGAGCGTCCGGCGAGGCTGAAGCGCGCCGGGTCGGCAGCGGCAGGCAGATTGGTGATGGCGTTGATCGCTTGCTGTATGTCCTGATAGGCGCGCATCACGTCGACACCGTCGACCAGGGTCAAGGAGACACGGCCTGCTCCCTCATTGGCGGTGGCCGTCATCTCTTCGATGCCATCGACATCGGCCAGGGCTGCCTCCATAGGCAGCAGCAGGCTGCGCTCGACTTCCTCCGGGGTGGCGCCGGGATAGCCGATCGCCACGTGGACGATCTCGAGTTCAAACTCGGGGAAGACCTCCTTCTTGATCGCCAGCGAGGCCAGCAGGCCGCCGACGATCAGCAGTACCATCAGCAGGTTGGGGGCCACCCCGTGGTGAACCATCCAGGCGATGGGGCCACGGCGCGTCATGAGCGGCGCTCTCCCTGCTCGTTACGCTCGCCGGCGGGTCGTTCATGGTCGGCGATACGAGGGCGTAGCCGCATGCCCACACGCGGTTGGCCGAGCTGGGAGGTGACCACGCGTTCCCCCTCGGTCAGGCCCTCCGCGACCAGGATCTGGGTCTGGCCGCGATGGATTACATTCACCGTGCGGCGACGCAGGCGCTCCTCGTCATCGAGAATCCAAAGTTCGTCACCCGGACGCAGCGCGGCGGCGGGGATCACGAACAGGTTCTCCTGGGGACGGGCTTCGAAGACCAGGCGCACTACGTCGCCCAGGCGCAGCGCCGGAGCGCCGCTCTCCAGGCCCAGCGGGTCGTCGACCGCCACCAGTAGCTGAGCCTGCAGGCCCTGTTCCTCAAGTGCCGGCAGCATGGCAATGACTTCCCCATGGCGCGTTTCACCGCCGGACCAGGTGCGTGTCGAGAGAATGACGCCGCTCCCCGGGCCGTTGTCATCGGCGACGTGCAGCCAGTTCATGGCTTCGCCAGGCAGCGAGACGCGAACCCAGAAGCGTGAGACATCGACCAGATGAAGCAGCTCGGTACCGCTGCTGACCATGCTGCCGCTACCCAGCAGTCGGGCCTGTACCATGCCGCGCCAAGGGGCGCTGAGCGTGGTCCGATCGAGGTCCAGGCGAGCTCGGTCGCGGGCGGCTCGCGCTCGCTCCACTTCGGCCTGGGCCTGGCGCAGCTGCGGTTCGCGCAACACCAAGGCTCGCCGTTCGCCGCTCAGTTCGCGGCCGAAGCTGCGGTATTCGGTCTCGGCACGCTGCTGCTCGCCTCGCTCCATGGCAAGCTGTGCTTCGGCCTGGGCCAAGGCGGCTTCGGCCTCGCGCAGGGCCAACTGAAGGTCGCTGTCATCCAGACGAGCCAGGGGGCTTCCGGCTGCCACGATGCTTCCCGGCAGCGCCTCGGGCGTGAACTCGAGCAGTTCGCCGCTCACACGGCTGGCCAGACGTGCCTCACGCTCGGCGATTACCCGGCCGAAGCCATGAAGCTCAGGGGCGGCGGCTTGGCGCTGTGCCAACACGGTATCGACCAGCGGAGCGGGAACCTCTACCGGCGCGCGCCGCTCGACCCGGGGCGGCTGCGTGACCAGCCACCAAGCCCCGGCCGCGCCTGCTGCGATGACCAGCAACGCCAGCAATCCGCCTAGCGTAAAGCGGCCGCGCTGGAGACGACCGGCGCCGTGGTGAGCAGGCTTCGAATCAAGAGGAGTGGCTGGCATCGTAGGCTCGCGGCGGACTGTGGGCGCCTATAGCATCTCGCAAGGCGATGCAGCCAATGGTCACGAAGTGTGCAAGCATTGTGCAAGCGAGCCCGCTAGAGCGGATCTCGCAGTAGATCAGCGTTAGTCCGACAGGCTCCTAGGGGCAGGTTTCACCCAGAATCAGCTCGGTGTCCAGCAGGCGTGATTGGCCCGGCTCCAGGCCCAGGATCATGCGGGCGGCCAGGCGTCCCTTTTCACTGCTTTCCTGGCGAATAGTGGTCAGCCGTGGCGCACGGTACTGCCCTTCGGCGATTCCGTCGAAGCCGGTAAGACAGAGGTCGTCGGGAATGCGCATTCCACGCTGCTCGGCCAGCGTCAAGGCGGTCAGGGCGATGCGGTCGGACATGCACAGCAGCAGGTCGGGACGTTCCTTGGTGGGGAGGTCGAGGATGTCTTCGATCACCGGCGCACATACCGCGAAGGTATTTTCCTCCACGTTCCACATCGGCAACCGAGAGCTGTCGAAGCCATGCTTTGCCAGCGCGGCATGAAAGCCGGCCAGTCGGGCGCGGGTAATGGTACGTTCTGCCGAGAGCAGGGTGTGCTCGGGGTCGATGCGACCGTTGCAGGGTTCGGCCGTCAGGCGCAGATTGACGATGGCGGGTCGCTTGCGTGGGACGATGGTCAAGGCGTGGTCGGCAATCGCGAAACAGGAGGGTTCGTTGTCGACGTGTATCGACGGATGTCCCGCCACGTTGAAGTCGACAGCGACCAGCGAGGCGTTGAGGGGCAGGGAGTCGAACAGCTCATCGGAGGGCATCAGGCCGTAGACGATGAAACCATCGGCCATGCTCGCCGAATCGATCAGCTGGCACTTGCCTTGGCGGGCGGAGAGCAGCAGCAGGGTATGGCCCTGAGTGTCGAGCACTTCGGTCACCCCGGAAAGAAACTCGCTCGACACGGCGTCATTCAGGCTGTAGGTGAGGCTCTCGGCCAGGATCACCGCAATGATGCGTGAACGGCCGGTACGCAAGCTGCGCGCCTTGGCATCGGGGCCGCGATAGCCCAGTCGCTTGGCTTCGGCGAGAATTCGCTGGCGCAGGTTGGGCGAGAGCTGGTCCGGTCGATTGAAGGCATTGGAAATGGTGGCCGTGGACACCCCGAGCTCACGAGCCAGATCCTTCAGGGTAATGCGGCGGGCCGGTGGCGACACGTGGTTTTCCTGCTAATGAGTATATCCGAAGGATACCGTCCCGGCTTTGGCCGGGACAGTCCTCGTGTCGATTTACCGGCGTTGCGGGAGATCAGGCAACGGCACGCGCCGCCTTGATCGGCAGCGCACGACCATCGGGGTCGAACAAATGCACCTGCTCGGGGTCGGGTGCCAGCGTCACCCGCTGGCCGACCGCCCATTGGGACGGGGCCTCGCCGCGCTGGATCAGTAGCGTATCGCCCTCCTTGGGCTCGAGATAGACATAGACTTCGTTGCCGAGGTACTCGACGTTGACGATCTCGAAGCCCTCACAGTCGCGGGCTTCGCTCAAACGCAGATGCTCGGGGCGAATGCCGAGCAAAAGCGCGGCGTCCTGGGCATAGCTCGAAGCATCCTGAGGCAGCGCCAGTTCAGTGAGGCCGGACACACCGATCCGGCAGCCGGTGGGGCTGGTGCCACCCAGTCGTGCCGGCAGAAAGTTCATCGTCGGCGAACCGATGAAGCCCGCCACGAAACGCGTCGCCGGGCGCTGATAGAGCTCCTGAGGGCTGCCTACCTGCTCCACGCGACCGCCGTTGAGGACCACGATCTTGTCGGCCAGCGTCATCGCCTCGACCTGGTCGTGGGTCACGTAGATCATGGTCGAGCCGAGCCTTTTGTGCAGGCGAGCGATTTCGTTGCGCATCTGCACACGTAGCGAGGCGTCGAGGTTGGAGAGCGGTTCGTCGAACAGCAGAATCCGCGGCTCCCGGGCCATGGCTCGGCCCATGGCGACGCGCTGGCGCTGGCCGCCGGAGAGCGCCTTGGGCTTGCGCTCGAGCAACTCCTCGAGCTGCAGGATGCGAGCCGTCGCCATGACTCGCTCGTGCACGGTCTCCTTGGCGGTCTTGGCCAGCTTGAGTCCGAAGGCCATGTTCTCGTACACGGTCATATGCGGATAGAGCGCGTAGGACTGAAATACCATGCCCACGCCGCGCTCCCGTGGCGGCAGCTCGTTGACCACCTGGCTGCCGATGGAGAGCTCGCCGTCGCTGATCGATTCCAGCCCGGCGATCAGGCGCAGCAGGGTGGACTTTCCACAGCCAGAGGGGCCGACGAAGACCACGAATTCGCCTGCACCGATCGCCAGGTCCACATCCTTGATGATGTGGGTGCTGCCAAAGACCTTATTGATTTTATCGAGAGTGACGCTTGCCATTTAACCCGTCCTAGGCCACTCGTGGCCATTCCTTGTTGTTCAACACATTGCGCAGCCAATACGTTGTCTGAAAGTCGGCTAGAGGCGGAAGTACGCCGCCTGATACGGCGGCAAATGCAGCGTACCGGCGCTGACCTCGAACTGAAAATCGTGATCCTGCAGCGCTTCGCGCACTTCCGGTAGCGCGGCGGTCTGGGGCTGGCCGGTGAGGTTGAAGACGCACAGCAGCTTGTCGCTGCCCCGCTGGCGGGTGAATGCCACCAGCGCCTCACCCAGCTCGACCAGAATGATGTCGCCGTCGAACAGTGCGGGATGCTGATGGCGGAAGCGCAGCAAGCGGCGGGTGGCGTTGAGCATCGAGTCCGGATCGTCCTGTTGGCGTGCCACCGACAGGGCCAGGTGCGGCTCGGCTACCGGCAGCCATGGCATCGCGGTGGAAAAGCCGGCCAGTGGCGTATCGTTCCAGGGCATGGGCGTGCGACAGCCGTCGCGCCCCTTGAAGTCGGGCCATAGCGGCAGGCCGTAGGGGTCCTGAATGTGCTCGAAGTGGACGTCGGCCTCGGGTAGGCCGAGCTCCTCGCCCTGATAGAGGCATACGCTGCCGCGCAGCGAGAAGAGCAGGGCCAGCGCCACGCGAGGGTAGGCGAAGGCGCACTCCTCGCTGCCCCAGCGTGTGGCACTGCGTACCACATCGTGATTGGACAGCGCCCAGCACGGCCAGGCATCGCCGGCGAACTGCTGGAAACGTTGCAGAACGTTACGGATATAGTCCGGCGAGCGTGGCGCATTGAGCAAGTCGAAGGTGTAGGCCATGTGCAGCTTGTCGCCGCCCGAGGTGTACTCGGCCATGCGCTCCAGTGGTGTGTCGTCGCCGATCTCGCCTACCGTAGTGGTGCCGGGAAATTCGTCCATCAGGGCGCGCAGCTCACGCAGGAACTCGACGTTCTCGGGCCGGCTGATGTCGTACACATGGCGCTGCCAGGTGTAGGGGTTTTCCTTGGGGGCGCCGAGGGTGCGGGTGGTGTCAATGGTCAGCGCCGGGTTGCTGCGCAGATGCTGGTCGTGGAAGTAGAAGTTGACCGTGTCGAGGCGGAAGCCGTCGACCCCCATCTCCAGCCAGAAGCGCATGTTGTCGAGCTGGGCGGTGCGCACCTCGGGGTTGTGAAAGTTGAGGTCCGGCTGGCTCGACAGAAAGTTGTGCAGGTAGTACTGCTGGCGCCGGCTGTCGAAGGTCCACGCCGGGCCACCGAAGATCGACAGCCAGTTGTTGGGCGGCGTTCCATCCGGGTTGGGCTCGGCCCACACATACCAGTCGGCCCTCGGGTTGGTGCGATTCATGCGGCTCTCCTGGAACCAGGGGTGCTGGTCCGAGGTGTGGCTGATCACCTGATCGATGATCACCTTGAGGCCTAGGGCATGGGCACGCTCCAGCAACGCCTTGAAATCGTCGAGGGTGCCGAACAGCGGGTCGACGTTGCGGTAGTCGCTGATGTCGTAGCCGAAGTCGCGCATCGGCGAGGTGAAGAAGGGGGATAGCCAGATACCGTCCACGCCCAATGAAGCGACGTAATCGAGCCGCTCGGTGACGCCCGGCAGGTCGCCGACACCATCGCCGTTGCTGTCCATGAAGCTGCGCGGATAGATCTGGTAGATGACGCCACCGCGCCACCAGAAGGTGTTGTCCTGCATCTTGGAATCCTTGAGAAACATAAAACGGTGCTAACAGAGAGCGCTTATGAAGAACGGGCCAACCTGAGCGCAGGCCTCGCGAAGACGCTGTAAACCCTTCCCTGGGCGCTCGACTTTTTCATCCCTGAAAAAGACGCTTCGCTCTGGCCTGTGCCCAGGGGCCCCTGGGCATTCCAACTGGGGTTGTGTTTTTGTCGCATGTGGCTAGCCCTTTACCGCCCCGGCCGTCAGCCCGGAGACGATGCGTCGCTGGAAGATGATCACCAACACCACCAGCGGCACTGTCACCACCACCGAGGCCGCCATGATCGGCCCCCAGGGCAGCTCGTAGGCGCTGCCGCCGGAAAGCAGGGCGATCGCTACCGGTACCGTGCGCTGGCTGTCCGTCAGGGTGAATGTCAGGGCAAAGAGGAATTCATTCCAGGCGGCGATGAAGGCAAGCAGCCCGGTGGTCGCCATGGCCGGCCACATCAATGGCAGGAACACCTTGGTGATGGTGACCCAGGGCGTGGCGCCATCCATGATCGCGGCCTCTTCCAGCTCCATGGGAAGCTGGCGCATGAAGGTGGTCAGCACCCACACGGTGAATGGCAGGGTGAAGATGGTGTAGCTCAGGATCAGCCCGCCCGGGTTGTTGTAGAGATTGAGGCTGCGAATCACCTCGAACAGCCCAGAGAGGACCGCCACCTGCGGGAACATCGACACGCCGAGAATGATCAGCAGCACCGTGGTGCGGCCGCGAAAGCGCACCCGTCCCAGAGCATAGGCGGCGGTAATGCCCAGCAGCAACGCGATGAATACCACGCTGGTGGCGACCACGATCGAGTTGAAGATCGCCTGCAGGAAGCTGCGCTGGGAGAAGATCTGGACATAGTTGGCGAACGTGGCTCGAGTCGGCCACAGCTCGACCCGAAACAGCTCGCTGGAAGGCGTGAAGGAGGTCTTCACCGCGTAGTAGAACGGGAATACCGCGATGACCACGATCAGCGCGACCAGCAGCCAGAAGCCGATACGCCCGAAGAGTTGGAACAGCTGGCGCGAGGTCATGACTCACCTCCCAGTTGCAGTTGCTTGCGGCCGAGGTAGAGGTAGGCAATGGTCGCCAGGGCGATGATCAGGAACAGTAGCGTCGAGGCGGCACTGCCGTAACCGACGTCCTGGAACTCCACCAGCTGCTGGCGAGCATAGATCGACATCGACATGGTGCTGGTGGAATTGGAGGTCAATACGTAGATGACATCGAATACACGCAGCGCATCGAGCAGGCGGAAGATCACCGCTACCATCAAGGCCGGCGTGATCAACGGCAGCGTGACCTTGAAGAACACCCTGACCGGATGGATGCCGTCGACCTCGGCGGCCTCGTAGCAATCCTTGGGCAGCATCTGTAGCGCGGCCAGTACCAGAAGGGCGACGAAGGGGGTGGCCTTCCACACGTCGACCATGATCACCGCCCACATGGAGTAGGCCGCGTCGGCGGTCCAGGCGATGGGGCTGGCGATGATGCCCAGTGCCATCAGCAGGTGATTGATGATGCCGAACTGGTCGTTGAGCATCCACGCCCACATCTGTGCCGAGACGATGGTAGGAATCGCCCATGGGATCAGCACCGCGGCGCGTACCAGGGTGCGTCCCTTGAATTCAGCGTTGAGCACCAGCGCGACGATGACCCCGAACACCACCTCCAGCGACACCGAGACCACCGAGAAATAGACGGTGTTCCACACTGCCCGCCACCAGATGGGATCTGCCAGTACGCCGAACCAGCGGCCGTCCTCATAGACCAGGTAGTTCTCCAGGCCGATGAACAGGGTATTGCTCATGTCCGACAGCGAGGCGTCGGTGAAGCTGAAATAGAAGGTGCGTAGCAAGGGCCAGCCGGCCACCAGGGTGAGTGTCACCAGCATCGGTGCCAGGAACAGCCAGGCGGCACGCACCCGCTGACGCCTTACCTTGGTGCTGCGGTAGCTTACTGGCTGTGGGCGCGCCGGAATCGGCGCGCTTTCGGTCACGGGAGTCGACATGGCGGGCTCCAGGAGGGTTACCAATTGCGGCGCTTGATACGGGCCAGCTCGTTCTCCAGGTCACTTACCGCCTGCTCGCCGTTCCTGCTACCGGAGAGCACGTCGTGGGTAGCGCTGAAGAAGGCGTTGCTGACCCGGCCGTAGGCGTCGCCGGTGGGAGCCGACGGGCGCGCCACGGCATTGACGAAGGTCTCGTAGAGTTCGCCGAAGAAGGGCACCGCGGCGAGCACTTCATCGTCCTGATAGAGCGATTCGAGCGTCGGGTTGTAGGCGCCTTCGATGGCACGACGCTTCTGCTCCTCCTCACCGGCGAGGAAGGCTACCAGGTCGGCGGCAAGCTCGGCGTTATCGCTGTAGCGCGACACCGCCAGGTTCCAGCCGCCCAGCGTGGCAGAGGTGCTGCCGTCACCGCCGTAGGGCAGTTGGGTCACGCCCACCTTGCCGCGCACCTCGCTGCCCTCGCTCTGCGCCAGTGCCCAGGCATAGGGCCAGTTGCGCATGAACACGGCGTTGCCACCCTGAAACACGCCGCGTGCCTCTTCTTCGGTATAGTTGAGCACGCCATGGGGAGAGATGTCGCCGATCCAGGAGGCGGCGAGATCCAGCGCCGCGGCTGCCTGAGAGTTGTCGATGGTGATCGCGCCGTCGGCATCGACGATAGTGCCGCCGCCGTGGCTGGCCACCCACTCCAGCGCATTGCAGGTCAGGCCTTCGTAGGCGCGGCCCTGAAAGACGAAGCCGTGCATACGATCGTTGCCCGCTTCGCGCTCTGCGTTCTGAATCTCGCGGGCGATCTCGGTCAGTTCCTGCCAGGTCTGCGGTGCCTCGAAGCCGTACTGCTCGAGCAGGTCGGCGCGGTAGTAGAGTACCCCTGCGTCGGTGAACCAGGGCATCGCCACCAGACGACCATCGATGGTGTTGTTCTCGACGATGGCGGAGAAGTGGCCTTCGCCGACGTCATCGCCCAACACTTCGCGCAGATCGAGCAGATGATTGGCGAGCAGGCCCGGCCATACCACGTCGATCTGCATGACGTCGATGTCGGTGGAGTTGGCAGAGAGAATCTGCTGGTAGAGCGATAGGCGCTCGGTGGAGGAGTTTGGCGTCGAGACCACGTCGACGCTGTGCCCGGTTTTCTCTTCCCATATTCTAACGCCCTGCTGACAGAGCTGTAGTTCGGCGCCCACGGCACCGCAGGATATAGTCAGATCGGCGGCCTGTGCGTAGCTGAGGCTGGCGGCTCCGGCAACGACGAGAGTGGAGAACAACGACTTCTTGAGCATGAAGGAATCCTTGTCGGCTTGTTGTTATCGACGGCTTTGATGTGAACTTAATCGATTAAGTTCATTGGTGCTCAGTTAGCCGTTTCTGTCTTGCGAGTTCAACCTAGACTTTCGGCTAGTGCAGTTCGGCATCGTGACGGGCGGCCGCTTGCCCGGCGCGGTACGTCACAACGACAGGAAGAACAGGATCAGCGGCGGTGACAGCAGCGAGAGGATGAAGCCGCTGACAACGGCGATGGGCACGCACGCCACCCCGCCATGCTGTTGAATGACCGGCAGGGTAAAGTCCATGGAGGTCGCGCCCCCGTAACCGATCGCCACTGGGGCGTGACGGCGAATGATCAGCGGAATCAAAATGAAAGCCAGCAGTTCACGGGTGAGATCGTTAAAAAAGGCGACCCCACCCAGTAGCGGCCCCAACTGGTCGCCGACCAGGATCGCCGAGAGGGAATACCAGCCGAAACCGGATGCCAGCGCCAGGCCTTCGTTCCAGCGCAACGCCAGCAGGGGTGCGGCAAGCAAGCCGCCGATGAGCGAGCTGACTGCCAGAGTCACGGCAATGGCCAGGCCGTACCGATTGAGCAGGATCTGACGCAGCGGCATGCCCGAATTGCGCAACTGACAGCCGATCAGTGCCAGCAGTACGTAGAGAACCCACTCGGCCAGCCGCTCTGCATGCTGGAAGATGGTGTCGCCGCCCAGCCAGGCGAGCGCCAGGCCGATCATGATGCCCCCTGCGACCACTGCCACCAGGGCCAGGGATCCGGCTAGTGCGGCCAGTTTGGTAGTGGGCGCGTTCGCCACCACCGGAGACGACCCCATGCGTAGCCCTAGGCGGCGCGACAGCCACACAAGCGCGACCAGATTGCAGACAGTGATGATGCTGAACAGCGCCAAGGCCTGCCCACCCATGCGAGATAGCTCGCGGCCGAGCTCGTCGAGGCCCGCCAGGCTGATGCCCATCAGCAACAAGATGACATAGACGGCAGCGCTGACGCCGCGATTGATCCCGGCCATGACACCAGCGTTTCGTACCGGCACCAGGTAGCCCAGCATCAACGGCAGCAGCACGATCAAAAGCCCGGACAGCATTGCGATTCCTTACGTTCAAGCCGCATGTCGCGGCAAAAATCGCTAACTCTACCAGCCTTTTAGGCCCTATGCCGGGATCTTGAACGCTACTTGCCCTCAAGGGATGTCAGTGTGAGACGACTCCTGCGCTCCCCCTCGCGGTAATAGTCCACCGCTAGCAGCAGTCCGGGGTAGCCGGGGTGAAAGTGGAACATCATCTTGCGTTCCGGTTTATCCGTTTCGTTGACCTCGACCTTGAGTGCCTGGAACTCACCGGCGGGCACGTTAAGCATTTGGGTACCCAGCGACCGATAATCGAGTGTCTCCTCGCGGCCGCGATGATCCTGATACACCAGACGGCAGCTGTCTTCTACACAGCCGCCCTGTAGAGCTCTGCGCGAGAGCTCCACCAGCGCCGCTTGACGGTCCGGCATGTCGGTGAGTTCGCTGCTGCTCAAACGGTACCTGCCGCCCATGCCGAGCAGCGAATAGCCGCTGGCATAGTTCACCGAATGCACGCCCTCGGGGGTCATGATGAAGCGGCTACTCTCATTGCCTCGAGCCACGGCAATGGACGCCTGCATGCGGCTCTGCCAATGGCCGCTCTGCCGGCTCAAGCGATGCTCGATGGTGGCGTTGGGCCAACCCTTCACTTCCAGTCGATAGTTCGCATTGAAAGGCTGGAGTTGGGGCACAGAGTCCGCGATGGCTGCCGCTGCCATGGCGGGGAGCCAGGTCAGCGCCAGAGTGAAGAGTGACAGACGAGCCAGGGCTCTTGTGGATCGATACATTTCGGGGCACCGCTTGGCTGATAGGCGACAGTAGCTGTGAACCTCATCGGCGCGGCGGGTTCCGTGATGCACGATTGTTTCATGGTTTTGTCTGCTGCAGCAGCCGTGACGAACCGCAGCGTCCAGTCGGAGCCATTCCCGAGCCTTAGTCTGACGCAGGTCAATAATCTGATGGGTGGCGGTGACGCCGAGCTAAAGATTCAAGACGCCCTGCCGAAGAATATTTCGCGAGCTGGGTGAGCGCGCTCGCATCATGGCCGACGGATATCACAACAACAACGGCACACACGCGAGCCACGTCCCGAATTCCGATATCACTAGCTCGGCAGGATACCTACCATGCACAATTTTCTTCACCGTATACCGGTGTCACGCAAGTTCATGCTGGCACTGGCACTACCTCTCTGCATCATCGTGTGGCTAGCCGCGGTCGGCATCATCGAGCGCCAGCGCTTGGCCAGCGACATGTTACAGGTCGACCGCTTCGCCGGGCTGTCCGCCCAGCTAGGGGGGTTGATGCATGAACTCCAAGTGGAGCGAGGCCTTTCGGTCGGTTTCCTGGGCAGTCGTGGCGAAGCCTTCGGCGAGCGGCTGGTTGCCCAGCGTCAGCGAGTGGATGAGCTTTTGACCGGATACTACTCGGCTTGGGGGGACATCGACACCAGCGGCGACACGCAAATCGACCTTCGCCGTGAAGAGATCGACGCGCTGCTCGCTGAGCTCGCCCTCAACCGTCGTCAGATCGATGCGCTGAGCATGAGAGACCTGCAAGCGCTGGACTACTACACCGACATCAATGCACGGCTAGCCGAAAGCGTGGGGCGGCTGAATTCGCTGGGGAACGCCGGGGAGTTGGCGCGTGATCGCGGGGCTTATTACTCGCTGCTGGAGATCAAGGAGAGCGCCGGTATCGAGCGGGCGCTGCTGGCCAGCGCCTTTGCTGCCAACACCATGTCGCCCGACGTCTACTACCGATTCATGCGGCTGCTGGGCGAGGAGCAGGCATTCGAGGAAAGTTTCACCATCCAGGCCGGCGCAGACATGCTGGCTCGGTATCGTGCCGCCACGACGGAGCACGAGGCCAACAGTAGCCTCTACATGATGCGCCAGATTGCCATGCGTCAGGGTATCGACGGCGGTTACGGTATCGGTTCCGATCGTTGGTTCGAATCGCAAACCGGCAAAATGGAGCGTCTACGTGGTGTCGAGTTGGAGTTGGCCAACGACTTGCAAACCCGTGCCAACGCGTTGGCAAGGCAGGCTCGTCAGGAACTGTGGACATTCGTCGTACTGGCGGGGTTGGCCATTGTGATAGCGACGCTGCTCTCTACCGTCCTCGTACGCAGCATGGTGTTGCCGCTCCGCCGGGCGCTGGACGAGATAGCCACGCGTGAAGGCGACCTGACGCAGCGGCTGGACGAGCCCGGCAGCGACGAGCTCTCACAGCTCTATGCCGCCTTCAATAAGTCCACGGCCAGCATGGAGGCGCTGGTGTCCTCGATTCAGCAGGGGGCGCGAGGGGTCGGCTCGGCCAGCGGTGAAATCGCCCAGGGCAACGAGGACCTGGCCAGCCGCACCGAGGAGCAGTCCGCCTCGCTGGTCGAGACGGCCACCAGCATGGAGCAGATGACCTCCACCGTGCGCCAGTCGGCGGACAATGCACGCCAGGCCAGCAGCATGACGGACCAGACCGTAGCTCAGGCTGAGCAGGCCAGCCGCGTGGCCGAAGAGGCACGCGAGGCCATGCAGCAGATCTTCGAAGCCAACCGCCAAGTCACCGCCATTGTCGAAGCCATCGACGGTATCGCTTTCCAGACCAACCTGCTTGCGCTCAACGCCTCGGTGGAGGCAGCGCGTGCCGGAGATCACGGCCGCGGTTTTGCCGTAGTGGCCGGTGAGGTGCGCAAGCTGGCCAGCCGCAGCGCCGAGGAAGCCGAGCGTATCCGCCAGTTGATCGGCAATACCACCCAGCGGGTGGAGGCAGGTAACGGCCTGGTGGGCCAGACCTCCGAAGCCCTGACGGCAATTTCCCGGGACGTGAAGCAGGTCGCCGGGCTCGTCGCCGAGATCTCATCGGCCAGCAGCGAACAATCTGCAGGCATCGAGCAGATCAATCAGGCCATCTCCCAGCTCGAGGACACGACACAGCAAAACGCTGCACTGGTCGAGCAGGTCGCCACTGCAAGCCGCTCACTCGACGACCAGGCCGGAGAAATGGCCAGGCTGATCGCCCGTTTTCGTGTCAGCGAAGACGTCAACAACGGCCTGAAATGGCAGACATCGGCACTGGTCGAGCATGGTGACCAAGGGGTTGCACGCTTGCCGCAGCCCGCCTGAACGGAACAACGACAACGGGCGATTACGCCCGTCAAAACGGAACCGAAAGCGGCGTATGCGCTTTCGGTTCTTCTGCATGACAGTGATTCAACCCCTACGAAACGAATTCAAGGAAGCAGTGACGATGCGCAATTGGGCAACGAGTACCAAGCTATGGGCAACATTGGGCTTGATGTGGGTGGGCATGTTGGTGCTGGTGGGATGGACGGCTTACGACAAGCGAGAGGGTCTGTTGAATGAGCGCATCGCGAGTCTCGAGTATTTCGTGGGCAGTGCGCGCGATATGGTGGCGAGCCTTGCCGCCCGCGCCGAGAGCGGCGAGCTGACGCAGGATGAGGCGCAAAACAGGGCCATCGAGAGCCTGGCGAACCTGAGTTTCGGAGACGATGGCTACATCTTCGCCTTCGACAGCGATATCCGTATCGTGGCACACCCGCGGCGGGGACTGGGCGATTCCATGCGCGACTTCCAGGACAAGAATGGGCTGTACCTTTATCGAGAGCTCAAGACAATGGCGGATAGGAACCCCCTGACGGGCGGTTTCGTCGGTTATATGTCCCAGCGCAGCCAGGCGGGCTCCGATCAGGTGCCCAAGATGAGCTATGTGCAGCGGGTGCCCGGTTGGAATTGGGACCTGGCGGCAGGCGTTTACATGGACGATATCAACGCCGCCTTCTGGGAAAGCTTAATCGAGCTGGGCTTGCTACTGCTTGGCATCGGCATCCTGTTGACCCTCTCCATGGGTTGGATCATTCGTGACGTGCTCAAGAGTCTTGGTGGTGACCCACATCATGCCCAGGAAGTGGTGAGGCGAATCGCCGGCGGCGATCTGACCCAGGCCCTGACGCTCAAGGCCGGGGATGAGGACAGTCTGCTGGCAGGTATCGAGAGCATGCGCCAGCGCCTGGTGGCGTCATTGATGAACATCCACCATGGCACGGAGCGGATCAACGCCGGCGTCGACCAGATCGTGGTCGGCAATCAGGACCTTTCCGCACGAACGGAGCAGCAGGCTGCATCGATTGAAGAAACCGCCTCCAGCATGGAGGAGCTGACGCAGACGGTGGGACAGAATGCCGAAAACGCCAACGTGGCCAGCCAACTGGCTCTGGAGGCGAGGGAGACGGCACACCAGGGTGGCGAAATGATGGCCAACGTGGTGACCACCATGCACGGCATCGCACAGAGCGCCGGACGCGTGAAAGACATCATCGAAGTGATCGACTCGATCGCCTTCCAGACCAGTATCCTTGCGCTAAATGCCTCCGTCGAGGCAGCGCGGGCCGGTGAGCAGGGTAGAGGCTTCGCCGTGGTGGCGGGTGAGGTGCGTACGCTGGCCAGCCGTAGCGCCGATGCCTCGCGTGAGATTCGAACCCTGATCGAGTCGTCCCACCAGCAGGTAGGGCAGGGAGCGGAGCTCGTCGAAAGGACCGGCAGCACCATAAGGCAGGTCGTCGAAGCCGTCACCCGGGTCACCGATCTGATGGAGGAAATCGCGTCGGCATCCGGTGAGCAGCGCATCGGAATCGAACAGGTCAATACCGCCGTCGGTCAGATGGACCAGGTGACCCAGCAGAACGCCGCCCTGGTCGAGCAGGCCGCCGGCGAGGCGTCGACTCTGCGTCACCAGGTGGAGCTGCTCGTGAAGGAGGTGATGTGGTTCCGCATCGAAGCGACGCAGAGGTCCAGCCACGACGCTCCGGCCTGGCAGCCCGCTCTCGCTCACGATCCACTACCGCAGAAGCGCGCCGAACCCGCCTGAGCGTTGCACATGCCGCCTGCGGGCGGCATGTGCCGGTTAGTAGCCGGCATCAGGATCAACGGTATCGATCTCCTTACCGGCTTCGAAAGCGCGTATCGCGTCTGCCACCTGGTCGACGGCCTCACCCAGCGGCGTCGGTCCGGCCATGTGCGGTGTCACCCAGATCCGCGGGTGTGCCCACAGTGGGCTTGCCTGAGGTAGGGGCTCTTCGGGGAAGGCGTCGAGGATGGCGCCGCGCAGCCGGCCCTCCTGCTCGCCGCTCCCCAGTGCCTCGAGCAGAGCCGTCTCGTCGATGAGACTGCCGCGGCCGGGGTTGATCAGGCTGGCGCCGGCAGGCAAGGCAGCCAGCGCCTCGGCGTCGATGATATGACGGGTCGATGAGGTGCCTGGTAGCAGCAGTATCAGCGTACGCACCTGGGCGAGCAGATCGCTGAAGCCCTCCTCTCCGTGATGGCAGGTGATGCCTTCGAGCGTCTTAGGCGAACGGCTCCAGCCATGTACGGGGAAACCATCGGCGGCAACCATGGCAGCTACCTTGGCCCCAATGGCCCCAAGGCCGAGCACACCCACCGGCCAGTTGCGCTTGTCGGTGACGGCATGTTCCTTCCACTCGCAGCGTGCCTGCTGGCGACGGTAGCGGTCGAAATCGCGCTGGAAATGCAACACGCCGTAGCGTACGTAATCGCCGATGAGCTCAGCCATGCCGGCATCGCGCAGCTTGACGATGGGCACCCCTTCGGGGAGTGCCGGATTGTTGAGTAGCGCATCGACGCCGGCGCCCAGATTGACGATCCCCCTGGCCTGGTTCTGCTCGCGCAGCAGTGCTTCCGATGGCTTCCACACCGCCAGGTAATCGGCGTCGCGGCGCCGCTCGAGGGGGTCCTTGGCGGTGACGATCTCAGCCTCGGTCAGGCGTTCGGCGAGGGCGTCACGCCAGGCTTCGATGTCGTCGATATGCAGCAATATGCGCATGGCGGCTCCTCTTCTTCAGTAGACGATCTGCATCATGGGCGGTGGCGCCTCGTCGAGCAGGGCGACCAGACGCCTTAGGCCCTCTTCTAGCCGAGCGATATCCTGTTCGGCACCCAGGCTCACCCGAATGCGCCGGGGGGGTGGGGTCTGCTCCACCATGAACGGCACCGCAGTGGTGATTGCCAGGCCTTCCTGTTCCGCCTGCTGTTGAAGCTCCTCGCCGCGCCAGGCGTCGGGCAGCGAGATCCAGACGTGCAGGCTGGTGGGACGCGACTCCAATGCATGATGGCCGAGCAGGCGACGGGCGAGCTGTTGGCGTTCGCCGAGCAGGTTGCGCTGCTCGGCGGCCAGAGTTTCCACGGAGCCATCGCCGATCCAGCGGTCGGCGATCTCGAAGATCAGCGGAGTCGCCATCCAGGTGGTGGCACGCATGCGTGGCAGTACGTGATGCAACTGGCCACGGGGTACGGTGAGGTAGCCGGCGCGCAGGCCCGGTACGGTCACCTTGGTCAAGCTGGTGACATGAAAGCTCAGCTGTGGAATGCGCGCCGTGACCGGGGTGAAGCTTGGAGATTCCAATAGCGCATGCACATCGTCCTCGATCAACCATACCCGATGGCGGGCCAGCACGTCGGCCACGGCGTCGCGGCGGGCCTCGCTCATGGTCGCTCCGGTGGGGTTGAGCTGGGTGGGGGTGAGATAGAGCGCACGCGGCTTGAAGCGCTGACAGGCAAGCTCCAACGCCTCGGGCACGATGCCTTCGGCGTCGATGGCAATGCCGCGCAACTGGAAACCGAGCGTGCGTGACAGTGCGATCAGACCGTGATCGGTCAGGGCTTCGGTCAGCACCAGATCGCCGTGTTGCACCACGCTGGAAATCGCCAGCATCAGGCCATGGGCGGCGCCATTGCACAAAATTCGATCGTCCATCTCGCCGGGAACGTGAAGGCGATGTTGCAGCCACGCACTGGCACGTTCCCGCTGATGGGCAAGGCCGGCGATAGGGCGACAGGCGCTGATGACCTCGGGGCTTGCCAGTTCGGCCAGCTCTGCAAGCGTCTGGCGAAAGCGCAGGTGATGCCCGGGGGGGCAGACCGGATGGGCGATCGACAGGTCGATCAGAGGGTTGTCCTGACGCGCCTCATGTCCCCGTAGATAAGCCGACTCGCGGGCGTCGTCCAGGGCATTGATCCAGGTGCCGCTGCCGACTCGGGCCTGCACCAGCCCCATTTTCTCGGCCTGGGCGTAGGCTCGCGATACGGTCTGTACGCTGACCCCAAGGCTTTCGGCCAACTGCCGATGGGGTGGCAGCCGAGTACCCGGCACGAGTTCTCCCTGGCGCACCGCTTCCGAAAGGGCACGCGCTATGGCCAGATACTTAGGCCCGGTGTCGGTCAGGTACGGAGTTAGATCAATTGTCATGATTCAATAAAGCCTTTGACCGCCAGCCAACGGGTGGTGCTACTATCAGCTTAGCGGCATTGGACTGGGATTGTCATGATTTATGGCCAAATAGATCAGCACGATTCCGGTATCGGTCTTTTACCCTGACCGTAGATGACCGACTATCCGATGGCCCGGCCGACTCTCCCTGAGTCGGCCGGTTCGTGGTGATCCAACGGCGAGTGGCCCATGACTCAGGTAACCCTGCCCTTCACTCGTGAAGAATACGCAAGCCGCCTATGGAAGGTACGTGCCGAAATGGCCAGTCGAGGGATCGACGTGCTAGTTATCAGCGATCCCTCCAACATGGCTTGGCTGACCGGCTACGATGGCTGGTCTTTCTATGTGCATCAATGCGTGCTGGTAGGGCTCGAGGGCGAGCCGGTCTGGTACGGTCGCCGTATGGATGCCAACGGGGCGCTGCGCACCTGTTGGATCGATCCTGACAATATCACCTACTACCCCGACTATTACGTGCAGAACCCGGACATGCACCCCATGGACTATCTGGCCCAGTCGATCATGCCCGACCGAGGCTGGCACCAGGGGGTGGTGGGCCTGGAGATGGACAATTATTACTTTTCTGCCAAGGCCTACCAGAGCCTCTTGCGCGAGCTGCCTCACGCACGTTTTCTGGATGCCAATGCATTGGTCAACTGGTGCCGCAAGATCAAGTCGCCCCAGGAAATCGCCTACATGCGCATTGCCGGCAAGATCGTCGAGGGCATGCATTCGCGCATTCTCGAGGTGATCGAACCCGGCCTGCCCAAGAGCAAGCTGGTTTCCGAGATCTACCGTGTCGGTATCGAAGGTTGGGTGGACGAGAACGGCAAGGTGCATGGCGGTGACTACCCCGCCATCGTGCCCATGCTGCCCACCGGCAAGGACGCGGCGGCGCCCCATCTAACCTGGGACGACACCCCCTTCCGCGAAGGGGAGGGCACCTTCTTCGAGATCGCCGGCGTGTTCAAGCGCTACCATGCGCCGCTGTCGCGCACCGTGTTCCTGGGACGGCCGCCGCAGGATTTCATCCGCGCGGAATCGGCCCTGCTCGAAGGGATCGAGCGCGGGCTTGCCGTGGCCCGCCCCGGCAACCGTACCGCCGATATCGCCATGGCGCTGGGCGCCGCCATGGACAAGTACGGCTTCGACCGCGGCGGTGCGCGCTGCGGCTATCCTATCGGCATCAGCTATCCGCCTGACTGGGGCGAGCGCACCATGAGTCTGCGTCCTTCGGACGACAATATCCTCGAACCGGGAATGACCTTCCACTTCATGCCCGGCCTGTGGCAGGACGACTGGGGACTGGAGATCACCGAGAGCATTCTAATCACCGAGACCGGTTGCGAGTCGCTGGCCAACTTTCCCCGCCAGCTATTCGTGAAATAAGGAGAGCCAAGATGAGCAAGCGACCCAGCCCGATCAGCGCCACCGTGGACTTCGACGCCGACGGCGTCCAGCACGGCTTTCTCAAGCTGCCGATCTCCACCGATGAGTCGGCCTGGGGCGCGGTGATGATCCCGGTCACCGTGGTCGGCAACGGCGAAGGCCCCACGGCGCTTTTGACCGGCGGTAATCACGGTGACGAATACGAGGGCATCACCGCGCTGATGAAGCTGGCGAACTCCCTGCGAGCCGAAGACGTGCGCGGACGCGTGATCATCGTGCCAATGATGAACCTGCCGGCGGCCATGGCCGGCAAACGCACGTCCCCGATGGATGGCGGCAACCTCAATCGCAGCTTCCCCGGCGACCCCGACGGCAGCGTGACCGCGAAGATCGCCGACTACTTCACACGGGTGATGGTACCGAAGTGTGACGTGGTGCTCGATCTGCACTCCGGTGGCCGCACCCTGGACATCCTGCCCTTCGGCGCCTCCCACGTGCTCGAGAACCCCGAGCAGCAGCGCCAGGCGCTGGAGGGCGCCAAGGCCTTCGGCGCTCCTTACGCCATGATGATGTTCGAGCTCGACGCCGCCGCGCTGTTCGACACTGCGGTGGAGAGTCAGGGCAAGGTGTTCGTCGCCACCGAACTCGGCGGCGGTGGCACTTCGACCCCCGAGAGCCTGGCCATCACCGAACGTGGCGTGCGCAACTTCCTGATCCACTTTGGCTTGCTGGAAGGGGAGGTGGAGATGCCCGCCGAACCCCAGGTCTATCTCGACATGCCAGACGCCAGCTGTTACGTGCAGAGCGAGCACACGGGGCTGCTCGAGCTGACTCTGGCGCTGGGCGACACGGTGAACGAGGGGCAGGTGATCGCCCGAGTGTACGACATGACCCGCAGCGGTGCCGCGCCGGTGGAGTACCGCGCCAGTCGCGACGGCATCCTGGTGGCGCGCCGTTTCCCGGCCTTGGTCAACATGGGGGACACTATTGCCGTGATCGCCGAGGTCGTGGATTCGCTGGGCTGAGGCTGACATAGAGAGAACAATGAAACTCGATCGCTATGACCTGAAGATTCTCGAGATCCTGACCCGCGATGGTCGCATCACCAAGTCGAAGCTGGCCGAGGCGATCAATCTCTCGGTCAGCCCGTGCTGGGAGCGGGTTCGGCGCCTGGAGAAGGCCGGCATCATCGAGGGGTACAGTGCGCGTATCAACCCCGATGCGCTGGTCAAACTTACTCCGGTGTGGGTGCAGATCGAGCTCAAGCAGCACAATGCCGAGAGCTTTGCCCTCTTCGAGGCCCGGGTGCAGGAGACGCCGGAAGTCACCGAGTGTGTGGCGGTGGGGGGCGGGGTCGACTATCTGATCAAGATCGAGGCCGACTCCGTCGATGCCTACCAGCGGCTGATCGATGCGTGGCTCACCTCAGAGGTCGGTATCGAGCGCTATTTCACCTACATCGTGACCAAGACGGTGAAGCAGAAGAGCTCCCACGTCATGCCCGACCGGCTGGCCTGAGCCGCGGCGAGGAAAAAAGCACAGCTTTGCCGGCTAACACAAAAAAAAGCGCACTTGCCCTGCTGGTTAACGAAAAGTCCCGCCCCGGGTTTGCCCTTACCCTGTAGCCATTGAGCAGCCGCCGGCTGCTCTGTCGTTTTTGCCACAGCCGGCCCGTGAGCGAGGGTCGGTGTCAGGGGAGGTGCCCATGAACATGAAGCTGACCAATACACTGTCCACCATGCTTGATGATCCGCGTCTGTTTCGTCAGCACGCCTACGTCAACGGCAAGTGGACTCATGGCGAGGGCGGCCGTGAAGAGACCGTGTTCGATCCCGCCACCGGCGAATCCATCGGCTATATCCCCTGGCTCGAAGCGCATCAGATCCGCGAAGCGATAGACGCTGCCGATGCCGCTTTCGCGCACTGGCGTGCGCTGCGCGCTGACGAGCGTGCCGAGCGTCTCATGGCCTGGCACGACCTGCTTCAAGCGAACCGTGAGGATCTCGCCATCATCATGACGCTGGAGCAGGGCAAGCCGCTGCCCGACGCTCGCGGCGAAGTGGAGTACGGCGCCAGTTTCGTGCGCTGGTTCGCCGAGGAGGGCAAGCGCACCTTCGGCGAGACCATTCCCAGCCACATCCCCAACGCCGCCCTGGGTACGCTCAAGGAGCCGGTGGGCATTGCCGCACTGATCACGCCGTGGAACTTTCCGCTGGCGATGATCACTCGCAAGGCCGCCGCCGCCCTGGCCGCCGGCTGCCCGGTGATCGTCAAGCCGGCCGGCGAGACCCCGTTCTCGGCGCTGGCGCTGGCCGAACTGGCCGAGCGAGCCGGCATTCCGGCGGGGGTATTCAACGTGGTGCTGGGCGAGCCGGCGGAAGTGTCGAAAATTCTGTGTGCCGAGGAGCACGTCAAGGCGCTATCCTTCACCGGTTCCACGCGCGTCGGTCGGCTGCTGCTGGAGCAGAGCGCCCAGACCGTGAAGCGCGTGTCGCTGGAGCTGGGCGGCAACGCCCCGTTCATCGTCGGCCCCGACATGGACCCGAAGGAGGCGGCCTTCGCCGCGGTTGCGGCAAAGTTCCAGACGGCGGGTCAGGACTGCCTGGCAGCCAACCGCATTCTGGTGCACGAGTCGATCCACGATGAGTTCGTCGCGCACTTTGCCGAGCGCATGGCGGCGTTGACCGTGGGCAACGGCATGGAGGGCGAGGTCGACATGGGGCCCCTGATCCACCGCCAGGCGGTGGACAAGGCTTCCGCCATCGTCGACGACGCCATCTCTCGTGGCGCCACGCTGGTGGCCGGCGACCAGACCCAGGCGCCGGGCGAGAACTTCTTCATGCCCGTTCTGCTGACCGACGTGACGCCGCAGATGAAGGTATGGCGCGAGGAGAACTTCGCCCCGGTGGCGGGCGTGACCGCCTACCGCGACGACGATGAAGTCATCGCCATGGCCAACGATACCGAGTACGGCCTGGCGGCCTATGTCTACACCCACGACATCCGCCGCATCTGGAAGCTGCTGCGGGCGCTGGAGTTCGGCATGGTCAGCGTCAACTCGGTGAAGATGACCGGCCCGCCGGTGCCCTTTGGCGGCGTCAAGCAGTCGGGGCTGGGTCGCGAGGGCGGCATTACCGGCATCGACGAGTATCTGGAAACGAAGTATTACTGCCTCGGCGCCTTGGGGTCTGTTTCCGGAAGCTAGTGAACACTTAGCCGGGATGCGACATCGAGCGATATCTACCCGAGGACGCTGAGGCAAGCGCAGCGGCGCGCGGCGATCGACAGGGATATCGATCGAGAATCGGCAAGAGGGACCTTGTTCCGATTCGACGCGCAAGCCGCAAGCGAAGCCTCAGGGTTTCGTCCGAGGGCATCGCGAGTTGTCGCATGGCGGCGATGTACATCCCAATATGCGTCATGTGAACACTCTCCCCGCTGCGGCAGGGACCTTGAGATAAGAGAGAGTCTGATGAACCAGCAGCACCGCGATCTGATCGAGCGCGACCGCAAGGTCACCTTTCACGCCTCCACCCACCTGCGCGACTTCGCCCATGGCGACGCACCGGGCCGGGTGATCACCGGCGGCAAGGGCATTCATATCGTCGACAAGGATGGCCGCGAGTTCATCGACGGTTTCGCCGGGCTGTACTGCGTCAACATCGGCTACGGCCGCACCGAGGTGGCCGAGGCGATCTACCAGCAGGCGCTGGAGCTCTCGTACTACCACACCTACGTGGGCCACTCCAACGAGCCGCAGATCGCACTCTCCGAGAAGATTCTCGCGCTCGCCGGCCCCGGCATGTCCAAGGTCTACTACGGCCTCGGCGGCTCTGACGCCAACGAGACCCAGCTCAAGATCGTGCGCTACTACAACAACGTGCTGGGTCGCCCGCAGAAGAAGAAGGTGATCTCGCGCCAGCGCGGCTACCACGGCTCGGGCCTGGCCACCGGCTCGCTGACCGGTCTCAAGGCGTTTCACGACCAGTTCGACCTGCCGTTAGCCGGTATCCTGCACACCGAGGCGCCGCACTACTACCACCGCGCTGCCGAGCAGCAAGGCATGAGTGAGCGTGAATTCTCCCGGTTCTGCGCGCAGAAGCTGGAGGAGATGATCCTGGCCGAAGGCCCCGACACCGTGGCCGCCTTCATCGGCGAACCGGTGCTCGGCACCGGCGGTATCGTGCCGCCACCGGAAGGCTACTGGGAGGCGATTCAGGCGGTGCTGGCCAAGTACGACGTGCTGCTGATCGCCGACGAAGTGGTATGCGGCTTCGGCCGTATCGGCGCTGACTTCGGCAGCCACTATTACGGTATCAAGCCCGACCTGATTACCGTCGCCAAGGGCCTGACCAGCGCCTACCAGCCGCTCTCCGGCGTGATCGTCGGCGACCGCGTGTGGAGCGTGCTGGAGCAGGGCACCGCCGAGTATGGTCCCATCGGTCACGGCTGGACCTACTCCGGCCACGCCCTTGGGTGTGCCGCTGCGCTGGCCAACCTGGCGATCATCGAGCGCGAGGGGCTTACCGCCAACGCCGCCGAGACCGGCGCCTATCTGCAGCAGCAGATGCAGGCCGCCTTCGGCGAGCATCCCATCGTCGGTAACGTGCGCGGCGTGGGCATGCTGGCCGCGCTGGAATTCTCCGTCGACCCGGCCAAGCGCCAGCACTTCGACGCCGCGCACAAGGTCGGTGCGCGTATCGCCGCGGCAGCGCTGGACGAGAACCTGATCGCCCGCGCCATGCCTCAGGGCGACATTCTCGGCTTTGCCCCGCCGTTGGTCGCGACCCGCGCCGAGGTAGACGAGATCGTTGCCCGCACCGAGCGCGCTGTGAGCAAGGTCACCGATCAGCTGGTCCGTGAAGGTGCCATCAAGACCGTCATGTCGATCAGCTGAATCGCCGTGTCACAACATGGCCGCGGGCAACCCCGCGGCCTTTTTCTTGGCTCTACCCGGCAATCTTTCCTAGTCTGGAAAAACGCTAACCGACGCTATGA
This sequence comes from Halomonas sp., assembly GCF_020832045.1. Taxonomy (GTDB): domain Bacteria; phylum Pseudomonadota; class Gammaproteobacteria; order Pseudomonadales; family Halomonadaceae; genus Halomonas. Next base: position 109,322 of record NZ_JAFIFK010000050.1, on the reverse strand, counting down.
GCCTTCGAATCAACAGCGATATGTCGTATTCCAACCACGGTGTTTCCCTCGCTTCCGTTTACCAGGCGCGCCGGCGCATTGCCGGTGAGGCGGTGCGTACCCCATTGATTCATTCCGCTATGCTGTCCCGGCGCTTCGACGCCGAGATCCTGCTCAAGCTGGAAACCCTTCAACCTACGGGGGCCTTCAAGCTGCGCGGGGCCACCAACATGATCGCCGCGCTGATCGAGCGTGAAGGGCGAGATGCCCTGGCCGCCGGTGTGACCACGGCTTCCACCGGCAACCATGGGCGTGCGGTGGCGTTTGCCGCAGCCCGGCTCGGGGTGCCGGCGACGATCTGCCTCTCGCGGCTGGTGCCGGCCAACAAGGTGGCCGCCATCGAGGCATTGGGCGCCGAGGTGAGACGCGTGGGCGAAAGTCAGGACGAAGCCTTCCTCGAGGTCGATCGGCTGGTGCATGAGCGCGGCATGAGGTTGATCCCACCCTTCGACGACCCGCTGATCGCCGCGGGGCAGGGCACCATCGGGTTGGAGCTGATGGAGGACGCGCCCGATCTTGATCGTGTCATCGTCGCTCTTTCCGGCGGCGGGCTCTTGGGCGGCATCGGCGCAACGGTGAAGGCCATACGTCCCGAGACGCAGCTGACGGGGGTGAGCCTATCCCGGGGGGCGGCCATGTGGGAAAGCCTGCAAGCGGGCCGGCCCGTCGAGGTGGAAGAGGTCGACAGCCTGGCTGACTCTCTCTGTGGCGGTATCGGTCTCGACAACCAGTGCACCCTGGACCTGGTGCGCAAGGTGATGGACAACCATTATCAAGTCTCGGAGGCGGCCATCGCCCATGCCATGGTCGACTTTCTCGAGCATGAAAAGCTGATGGTGGAAGGTGCCGCTGCGGTGGGGCTTGCCGCACTCAACGAGCATGAACTCGACGTGAGCGGCCAGCGGGTAGCACTGATCGTCTCCGGCAATGGGGTGGGACTCGATACGCTGGATCGGGCTCGCCGACTTGCCGGTCGTAGAGTTGCTTTTCGGACTTCATGGAGGAAGGGATGAAGCTCTATCAACGTGATGAAATTCAGGCCGTGGTGGGTATCGACGACGAGGCGCTGCGCCAGGTGGAGGCGGGCTTTATCGCCCTGGGGCGCGGCGAGGCGGTGCAACCGGCGATCCTGTCGATGGTCATGGAGGAGTTCAACAGCGAAGTCGACGTCAAGACCGCTCACATCAAAGGCTGGGAGCGCTATGCGATCAAGGTCAGCAGTGGCGCCTTCGACAACCCCAAGCATGGCCTGCCGAGTCTCAACGGTCTGATGATGCTGTTCTCTGCAAGGACCGGTCAGGTCGAGGCGGTTCTGTTCGACGAAGGCTACCTGACCATGGTGCGCACTGCCATGGCGGGCGCCATCGCCGCCAAGTATCTTTCCCGTGAGGACAGCCGTCGGGTGGCGGTCCTGGGCGCCGGTGAGCAGGCGCAGCGCCAGGTCGAAGCCCTGCGCCTTGTGCGCAACATCGATATCGTTGACGTGTGGGCTCGCCGCTCTGAGGGAGCCGAGGACTACGCCGATCGCATGCGCAGTCGAGGCTTTACCGTCAGCATGCATGACAGCGTGCATTCCGCCTGCGACCAAGCCGATATCATCATCACGGCGACGTCGGCGCGAGAGCCACTGCTGTTCGCCCACGATCTGCCGGATGGCGTGCATGTTACGGCCATGGGGTCGGACAGTCCCGATAAGCGCGAGCTCGACGAATCGGTGCTGATCCATGCCGGTGCCTTCGTTTGCGATTGTCGCGCGCAAAGTGAGCACAATGGTGAACTCAAGGTCTTTACCCAGGAGAAGCGTGAGCCACCGTTCGTTGTTCTAGAGCTTGGCCGGGTGATCGACCGGGGCGAGCGGTTACGGACTTCCGAGGCCGACATCACGGTCTGCGACCTGACCGGCACCGGCGTGCAGGACACGGCTATCGCCAGCTTCGCTTTGTCGCGACTTGCCGGACGATGAGCCGCCACGTCTCGCCTGGCAGGCCTTGAGCAACTGACTTCCTGCCCCCATGCTGAGAAGGACGAAGCGAAACGAGGAGTGCGGCATATGGCAACGGTACTGGCCTTCGATGTCTACGGTACCCTGATCGATACCCACGGCGTTGTCACCGAGCTTGAGGCACGGCTAGGCAAGAGTGGCAAGACGGAGCTTGCCGCCGAGTTCTCGCGTCGCTGGCGTGACAAACAGTTGGAGTACAGCTTCCGGCGTGGCCTGATGGGTGCCTATCTGCCCTTCGGACAGTGCACTCGAGAAGCTCTGGATTTCACCGACCGAGCCATGCAGACCCAGCTGTCGGATGTCGACAAGGACCACCTAATGGCCGTTTATGCTCGATTGCCGTCCTTTCCCGAGGTTGCCACCGCTCTGGAGCGTCTGGCGGCTGCCGGCTTTCGCTGCGTGGCTTTCTCCAACGGCACCTACGAGGCGGTGAACGCCCTGCTCGACCAGGCCGGTGTGCTCGCGCATTTCGAGGCAGTGATCAGCGTCGATGAGGTAAAGCGGTTCAAGCCCGACCCCGCCGTTTACGCTCATCTGCGTAACCGTCTGGAGGTCGCTCCCGGCGATACCTGGCTGATCTCCAGCAACCCCTTCGATGTGATCGGCGCGCGCCATGCCGGGCTGCATGCCGCCTGGGTCAGGCGTAGTCTCGATGCCCCCTTCGATCCCTGGGGCATCGAGCCCGACCTGACCGTAGCCGATCTGATTGCACTGGCCGACCGGCTGGGCTGAGTCGCTATTCCCGCTGTTGGTCAGCTTCGACCAACCGCACGCGCTCCTTTAGAAACCAGGGTCATCGAAGAGGCCGGGTTGGCTGATGCTGCTCAGTGTGGCTCGGCAGGTTGCAATATCACTACCGCCAGCGGCGGTAGTGTCATCGATAGACTGGCGGTCTGGCCGTGAAGTGGAGCGTCCTCGGCTTCCAGATGGCCCATATTGCCGACATTCGAGCCGCCATAGCATTCGGCATCGCTGTTGAAAATCTCCTGCCATAATCCGGGGCGGGGCACACCCAAGCGGTAGCCACCGCGCGGAACCGGCGTCATGTTGGCTACGATCAACAGTGGTTCTCCCTTAGCACTCCACCGCAGCCAGGCGAAGACGCTGTTGGTATCGTCGTTGCCTACCACCCAGGTGAAACCGTGAGGGTCGGAATCGCATTCATGCAGGGCAGCATGCTCGACGTATAGGTGATTGAGATCGGTTAGCAGCTGGCGTACACCGGAATGACGTGGCTCGCTGAGCAGGAACCAGTCAAGTTCACGATCGTGGCTCCACTCGCGCCATTGGCCGAACTCGCAGCCCATGAACAACAGCTTCTTGCCGGGCTGGGTCCACATGGTGGCGAGGTAGGCGCGTAGGTTGGCGAACTGCTGCCACTCGTCGCCAGGCATCTTGCCGATCAGCGATCCCTTGCCGTGCACGACCTCGTCGTGGGAGATCGGCAACACGTAATGCTCCGAAAAAGCGTAGACCATGGGAAACGTCATGTGGTGATGGTGATATCGGCGATGGATGGGTTCCTCACCGATAAAGCTCAGGGTGTCGTGCATCCAGCCCATGTTCCACTTGTAGGCGAATCCCAGCCCCCCCTCGGCGGTCGGCTTTGTAACGCCGGGCCAGGCGGTGGACTCCTCGGCGATCACCAGCGTGCCGGGAGCTTCCTCGCTGACAACATCGTTGAGGTGGCGCAGGAAGTCGATCGCTTCCAGGTTTTCATGTCCGCCGTGCTTGTTGGGAATCCACTCACCCTCGTTGCGCGAGTAATTGCGATATAGCATCGAGGCGACGGCATCGACGCGTAGTGCATCGACATGAAAGTGGCGCAGCCAGTGCAGCGCCGAGGCCAGCAGAAAGCCGTGTACCTCACGCCTTCCCCAGTTATAGATGAAGGTGTCCCAATCCTGATGGAAGCCCTCGAAGGGGTGCTCGTACTCGTACAGCGCTGTGCCGTCGAAGCGAGCCAGGCCGTGGAGGTCGGTGGGGAAGTGGGCAGGCACCCAGTCGAGCACCACGCCGAGTCCTGCCTGATGACACTCGTCGACGAAATGAGCGAAGTCGGCAGGTGTGCCGAAGCGCCCGCTGGGGGCGAATTGGCTTAGCGGCTGGTAGCCCCAGGAGCCGCCGAACGGGTGTTCCATGATGGGCAGCAGTTCAACGTGGGTGAAGCCCATTTCCCGCACGTAGGGAATCAGGTGTTCGGCCAGTTCGCGCCAGCTATAGAGTTCGCCATGGTCGCCGCCATGCTTCCGCCATGAGGAAGCGTGCACCTCATAAATGCTGATTGGCCGGTTCGGCGCATGCGCCTTGCCGCGTTGTGCGAGCCAGGCCTCGTCGTGCCATTGGTAGGGCGTGGAATCGGCCACGACGGAGGCAGTGCTGGGTGGCGTCTCAGTGGCTAGCGCGACCGGGTCGGCCCGCAGGCCCAGTGCTCCGTGGGCATCGAGGATCTCGTATTGGTAGGACTCACCGGGGCCAATGCGTGGAATGAACAGCTCCCAGACGCCAGCGGGATGGCGCAGACGCATCACATGGCGGCGCCCATCCCAGCCGTTGAAATTGCCTACCACCGAGACACGCCGGGCATTGGGAGCCCACACGGCAAAACGAACCCCCTTGATGCCCTCCACCGCCATGTGCTGAGCGCCGAGACAGTCGCCCAGATAGCGATGCGTACCCTCGCCGATCAGATAAAGGTCCATTTCGCCAAGCAGCAGGTCGAAGCTGTAGGGGTCTTCCGTGCTCTCTTCACCGCTGGACCAGCGAATGCGCAGGGTGTAGGGAGCTGCATACGGCAGACGGCCGGCAAAGAGGCCGGGGATCTGCATGCTCGTCAGGCAGCAGCGAAAGCTACCGTCCTTTCGGTCGAGCACGTCGACGCCCAACGCACCGGGCAAGAAGACCCTCAGTATGGGAGCCCCGTCGTGTTCATGGACGCCTAGCAGCGAAAACGGATCGCCATGGGTGCCACGCGCCAAGGCCTCAGCTTCCTCCTCGGGCAGCCACAGGCTCGGATCAGGTGTAAGCCTGGCGGTGAGATCAGACATTTGGCTCTCCTTCATCCAATTGCTCGACTAGCGCCGCCAGGCCACGCAGCGGCACGCTCAGCCAGGCGGGACGATTGGATATTTCATAGGCGATTTCGTAGGCGGTCTTTTCCAGAACGAACAGATCGACTGCCGCGGCCGGGCCGGCCGTTTGTTGCCATTCGTGCGGCAATGCCTGGGTGGCATGCCAATAGGCATTGAGGAAGGCCTGGCGAGCGCTCAGTAGGCAGCGCTCCGCCACCTCGTGATCGCTGTCGTCGTGCATCTCTTCGCCCTCGCCACCGGGAAGAGCCTCATCCACCCTTGTGAAGGCATAGTCGAAGGAGCGCAACATGCCCGCCACGTCTCTTAGCGGGCTGTCCTTTATGCGACGCTCTTCCAGCGGGCGGTCAGGCTCGCCCTCGAAGTCGATGATGTAGGCATCGTGGTGCGCGACCAACACCTGTCCCAGGTGCAGGTCGCCGTGGATACGCGTCAGCAGGCTGCCTTTGGTCAGCCCAGCGATGGTAGCGATGGCGGCCGTGAGCGAGTCACGACTTGCCATGATCCCTTCGATGATCTGTCGCTCGGCTTCGTCACACTGTTTTGCATGCTGCTCAAGCAGTGCCAGCGCTTCTTCGACACGCTCCCGCACTCGCTGCTTCCACTGCTCGACTTGGGTATCCGAAGCAATTTGAGGACTGAAGGCGGGATCCTCACTGGGCGAAGCCAATACGCTATGCATTTCGCCTAAACGCTTGCCCAGGGTGGTGGCGAAAGACTCCAACTCCTCGCAGGCGCCATAACCCGGCTCTTCGAAAGCCTTGTCGTGTCCCTGATCCCGATCGGCTCTGGCCTCGCGAACTGCACGCGCGAGCGTGGCTCGAAACCAGGCCCAGGCATCGCCCTGGTTATCGATGAAGCTCTGCATCACCATCAGCGTGTGAGGCGTTCCCTGCTCATCGAAGCGGGTTACCTCGCCAAGCAAGGCAGCGATATGGGTGAAACCGCGCTCGGTGAGGAAGCGACCGATCTCAGCTTCGGGGTGAATTCCTGGCGCCACCTTGCGGAATAGCTTGAGCACCAGTTGGCGGCCGATGATGACCGAACTGTTGGATTGCTCCGCGCTCAGCTGCTCCACTTCGAGGGGGTCGGGAAGCTCCAGCGCGGTGAGCAAGGGCGTAGACTCGAAGCGAATTTCCCCGCTGCCGCACGGCAGTTTTAGGCCTTGTCGCATGGCATCGATAACCGCCAGGGCAAAGGCATCCAGTGTCAGCGCATCGGTCAGCAGCCCCACTTCGTGGAAGCGGCGGACGCGTGCCATGGCGAGCTGCTGGGGCAGGGCACTGGTCTGCTCCTCTTCACCGAGAAACGCCAGCGGTAGTTGGTAGCGTTCGATGCCCTCGGCATGGTGGACCTCCATCTCGGCGATCAGCATGGCGTGCTGGCTGTGCTCCAGCCGGGCAACGTAGAGGATGCGCACTTGGTCGATATGGGCCTGCTTGGTGGCGAACCAGCGTCGCTTGGGCAGGTAGCTAGGTAGGGTCTCACGCTCGAGCAGCTGGCGCGCCGGGGCTTGGAATATCTCCTCGAGCCGTTTTTTGACGATCAGCGTGACATATTCCGGCATGGGCTCGGGGGCCGGCACGTGCCATTCAGGCATGGCGGATTCCGGTGCCAGCAGGAACCAGAAGAAGCCATAAGGAGGCAGTGTCAGCAGGTACGGCGTCCGTCCGATCGGCGGAAATGCACTGCCACCGACCATTTCCACCGGCACCTGGCCGGCGAAGGCGGAGAGATCGACTTCCACCGCCTGGGCGGTTCGCGCCATATTGGCGACGCACAGCAGTGTTTCCGTCTCGCCGTTGTCGAGTGTCATTTCGCGGAGGTAGGCGAGGATATGGCGATTGGCCGGGTAGAGTGGCCGCATGGTGCCGCGGCTGAAAGCTCGATGCTGATCGCGCACCGCGAGCAGGCGCCGCATGGCGTTCAGTAGCGAATGCGGATCGCGCAGCTGGGATTCGACGTTGACCGCCTGATAGCCGTAGAGGGGGTCCATGAGCGCCGGCAGCACGAGGCTTGCCGGGTCGGCACGTGAGAAGCCGCCGTTGCGATCCACCGACCATTGCATGGGGGTACGCACCCCGTCGCGGTCGCCGAGGTAGATGTTGTCGCCCATACCGATCTCGTCGCCATAGTAGAGCACCGGTGTTCCCGGCATCGACAGCAGCAGGCTATTGAGCAGCTCGACACGACGACGGTCGCGCTCGAGCAGCGGCGCCAGGCGTCGGCGTATTCCGAGGTTGATGCGAGCACGGCGATCGGCGGCGTAGTGGTTCCAGAGGTAGTCGCGCTCCTTGTCGGTGACCATCTCCAGCGTCAGCTCATCGTGATTGCGCAGGAAGATGGCCCATTGGCAATTGGCCGGTATCTCGGGGGTCTGTCGCAGTATGTCGGTGATCGGGAAGCGGTCTTCCTGGGCGAGGGCCATGTACATGCGCGGCATCAATGGGAAATGGAACGCCATATGACACTCGTCGCCGTCGCCGAAGTAGGGGCGGGTGTCCTCGGGCCACTGGTTGGCCTCGGCGAGCAGCATGCGGTCAGGGTAACGATCGTCGATTACCGCGCGAATCTTCTTGAGCACCTCGTGGGTCTCGGGAAGATTCTCGTTGTTGGTGCCTTCGCGCTCGACCAGGTATGGAATGGCATCCAGGCGCAGGCCGTCGACGCCCATGTCGAGCCAGTACTCCATGACCTTGATCACTTCGTCCAGCACCTGCGGGTTATCGAAATTGAGATCGGGCTGGTGAGAATAGAAGCGATGCCAATAATAGGCGCCAGCTAGCGGATCCCATGTCCAATTGGATACTTCGGTGTCGAGAAAGATGATGCGGGTGCCGGGATACTTGAGGTCAGTGTCGGACCATACGTAGAAGTCTCGCTCCGGCGAGCCGGGCGGCGATCGGCGAGCGCGCTGGAACCATTCATGCTGGTCGGACGTATGGTTGATGACCAGCTCCGTGAGCACCCGCAATCCCCGACGATGTGCCTCTTCGATGAAGTGTCGGGCATCCTCCATGGTGCCGTAGTCCGGGCTGACGCTGGTGTATTCGGCGATGTCGTAGCCATCGTCGCGTCGTGGCGATGGGTAGAACGGCAGTACCCAAATGGTATTCACACCGAGGCTGACGATGTAATCGAGCTTTTCGATCAGCCCCTTGAAATCGCCGATACCGTCGTCGTTGGCGTCGAAGAAGGACTTGACGTGCACCTGATAGATCACGGCGTCCTTGTACCAGAGGGGGTCGTCGAGGAAATCGAGGGTCTCGACGGCGTGGGATTCGCTGCTGGCATCCATCATGGTCTTGCCCTCCTTGGGGGTTAGGTACGCACCACTCTGCTAGTGAACCGGGCGAATACGCCAAATGGCGAAGGGCATATGCCACGGCTCGAGTCGTAGCGATTGCCACTTGCCGTGCCACGTCCAGCGTTGCCCATTCATCAGGTCCTCTCCCTGCAAGGTGGCGTCGTCGGGCAACCCGAACTCCCACAGCGGTAGTTCGAACACCCCCTCCTGAGCCTCGAACGGATCAAGGTTGATCGCGGCGAGGATGAAATTGTCCTGTGCTTCGGTACGCTTGCCGAAAAGGAGAATCCTCTCGTTGTGCACCGTGTAGAAGGACACGCCCAGGTGGGTCTGCAGTGCCGGGTTCTCCCGTCGAATGCGGTTGAGCTGCGCTATCTCATAGGTGATGTTGCCGGGGGAGGTATAGATACGCGGGCGAATCTCGTACTTCTCCGAATCGAGATACTCCTCCTTGCCCGGCACCGGTTCCCCCTCGCACAGCTCGAAGCCTGAATACACCCCCCAGGAACCGGCCCCGAGAGCCGCCAGGGCCGCTCGTTGCAGAAAGCCGGGTCTTCCCGAAGACTGCAGGAAGTAGGGGTTGATGTCGGGCGTGTTGACGAAGAAGTTGGGGCGGTAGCCTTCGCGCAGCGGTGATTCGTTGAGCTGGGTGAAGTACTCGGTCAGCTCCTGTTTGGTATGGCGCCAAGTGAAATAGGTATAGCTCTGATTGAAGCCCAGCTTGCCAAGTCGCAGCATCATCGCCGGCCGCGTGAAGGCCTCGGCAAGAAAAATTACCGCTGGGTCGCGACCTCGAATATCGGCAATCAGCCACTCCCAGAAAGGCAGCGGCTTGGTATGGGGGTTGTCGACGCGGAAGATCTTTACGCCTTCGTCGACCCAGCCCTGAACGATGTCGCGAAGCTCGATCCAGAGCGAAGGGACCGCGTCCGCGGCATAAAAATCGACGTTGACGATGTCCTGATACTTCTTGGGCGGATTCTCTGCGTAGCGGATAGACCCGTCGGGGCGCCATGAGAACCAACCGGGGTGCTCGTCGAGCCAGGGGTGGTCGGGCGAGCACTGGATGGCGAAGTCCAGCGCGATTTCCAAGCCATGATCGGCTGCAGCGCGTACCAGATCGCGGAAATCGTCTCGTGTGCCAAGCTCCGGATGTATCGCTTCATGACCACCCTCCTCGCTACCGATGGCGTAAGGACTGCCGGGGTCGTCCGGCCCTGCTTCAAGTGAGTTGTTGGGTCCCTTGCGATGTGTGCGACCGATGGGATGAATAGGCGGGAAATAGAGAACATCGAAACCCATGTCGCGAATCAGGGGGAGGCGTGCGTGCACGTCACGGAAGGTACCGTGGCGATGCGGACTGTCGGTTTCCGAGCGCGGGAACAGCTCGTACCAGCTCGAGTAACGCGCCCTGAGGCGCTCTACTTCGACGCCGTAGCAAGCGTCGCTGCGTACCAGATGCGGGCGTGAATCCGCGGCCTCCATCAGCTTTACCGTGCTGTTGTCCAACAGCAGCGCAACTCGATCGGCATCGAGCTCGAGCTGCTGATACTTTTCATGCAGGGCGGCCAGCGCTTCTCTCAGCTCACCTTCGCTGCGCTCCATGGCCTGAGTGACTAACAGCCGTCCCTCTTCGAGCTCGAGGCCGACCGGCACGCCCGCCCGATATTTCTTGGAAAGCTCGCTGTGATAAGTGCCGTAGATGTCCCACCAGGCCTCGATGTAAAAACCGTGTCTCCCCACTCTGGAAGGCGTGAAGCACCCTTGGTAGAGATCGCGTCCGGGGGGGAGGACTGCCTCCATGGGTTCCCGCTTTTGCGCCCCTAAATCGTCGTGCCAGCAAATGGCGGCGGCCAGAACGTCGTGACCATCGGCGAATATCGTCGCCTTGACGATGACAGGTTCGTCGACGATGGTTTTGGCGGCGAAACGACCGTGATCTAGCGATGGATGCACGTCCTCGATGGCGATACGAGGGGCATGAGCAGCGGCCGAGACATCGCTCGGAAACGGCTCTTGCAGCTGATCGACCCTTGGAATTGTCAACGCAGGTGAACTCATTTCGGACTCCTTGTCTCTCGTTCTTCCTGCCACCGCTCGGGACGTGGCGGCTTCAAGATTGCGTATCGACGTCCCTAGGGCTGCTCTGCTGCAGCTCGAACAGCAATAGCGAATGGCTCTCTACCGTCTGGGTGGCTTGAAAATGGCATAGAGTAGGCTCGGGTTCCTGGAGCCGGCTGGTATCGAGTCGGCACACCCAGCCTTTACCCCGTGGTACTTCAGGCAGGCGAAAGGTGATCGGCTCGGCATGAGCATTGAGCAGGATCAGCAGCGAACGGTCGTCACCCGCTCGCCGAATGCCGGAGGGCCGTGCGCGGCCATCCAGAAGCAGGGCGAGGCTGCGCGCTTCAGGGTCTTCCCAGCGCGCCACATCCATTTCGCTGCCGTCGGGGGCGACCCAGGTCACCTCCTTGAGTCCCATTTCCTCGTTGTACTCCCCGGAGAGGAAGCGACCGCGACGCAAGATGGGATAGCGCATGCGCAGCTCGATGAGCCGTCGTAGGTACTCGATCAGGTCGTGGGCGTCACCCGTCAGATTCCAGTCGAGCCAGCTGGTCTCGTTGTCCTGACAGTAAGCGTTGTTGTTGCCGCTCTGAGTGCGCAGCAGCTCGTCACCGGCGAGCAGCATCGGTGTACCCTGGGAAAGCAGCACGGTGGCGAGCAAGTTGCGTATCTGGCGCAGCCGCAGCGAGCGAATGTCAGGATTCTCGGTGGGGCCCTCTTCGCCGTGATTCCACGACAGGTTATGGTCGTGGCCGTCCTGGTTGTCTTCACCGTTGGCCTCGTTGTGCTTGTCGTCGTAGGCCACCAGATCGTGCAGCGTGAAACCGTCATGGGCGGTGACGAAGTTGACCGAGGCGAAGGGGCGACGACCACGGCGCGCGAACAGATCGGCCGAGCCCATCAGCCGTGAGGCAAACTCCGCCAGCTGCCCCTTGTCGCCGCGCCAGAAGGCTCGGCTTGTGTCGCGGAATTTATCGTTCCACTCCGCCCAGCCGGGCGGGAAGCCACCCACTTGATAGCCGCCAGGGCCGCAGTCCCAGGGTTCGGCGATCAGCTTCACTTGGCTCAGTACCGGATCTTGTCGGCACGAATCGAGAAAGCCGCCGCCCTCGTCGAAGCCGTGCGGCTCGCGACCGAGAATCGTCGCCAGGTCGAAGCGAAAGCCATCGACGCGCATCTCGGTAGCCCAGTAGCGCAGCGAGTCGGTGACCATCTGCAGCACCCGCGAATGGCTCAGATTGAGCGTATTGCCGGTACCGGTATCGTCAATGTAATAGCGCGGCTCGTCGTGAAGTAGACGGTAGTAGGAGGCGTTGTCGATGCCCTTGAGCGACAGCGTCGGACCGAGGTGATTGCCCTCGGCGGTGTGGTTGTAGACCACGTCGAGAATCACCTCGAGATTGGCGGCGTGGTAGCAGGCGACCATCTGCTTGAATTCGCTGATGCTCTCACCCGAGAGATAGCGCGAATGGGGCGCGAAAAAGCCCAAGGTGTTGTAGCCCCAGTAGTTGCGTCGTCCCTGCTCGAGCAAATGCTGGTCGTCGATGAAGGCATGGATCGGCAGCAGTTCCACGGATGACACGCCGAGCGAGCGGATATAGTCGACCACTTCGTTGACCATCATCCCGGAGAAGGTCCCGCGCAGCGCTTCGGGCACCGCCGGGTGTCGCATGGTATAGCCACGCACATGGGTCTCGTAGATGACCGTACGCTCCCACGGCGTTTGGACGCTGGGGGAGCGGCCCCAGGTGAATGCGGGATCGATTACCCGACAGCGCGGCATGAAGGGGGCGCTGTCTCGCTTATCGAAACTCAGGTCGCCATCGGGGTGCCCGATGGTGTAGCCGAACAAGGCTTCGTCCCACACAAGCTCGCCTACGAGCTGCTTGGCATAGGGGTCCAGCAGCAGCTTGTGAGGGTTGAAGCGGTGCCCGGCTTCGGGGTAGTAAAGGCCATGAACGCGATAGCCATAGAGCTGGCCGGGGCGCGCGTCGGGCAAGTAGCCATGCCACACCTCGTCCGTATATTCCGGCAGCTCGATTCGTTCCACTTCCTGAGAGCCGGTTTCGTCGAACAGGCAAAGCTCGACCCGGGTGGCATGTGCCGAGAAAAGCGCGAAGTTGACGCCCAGGCCGTCCCAGGTCGCACCCAGTGGAAAGGGCAATCCTTCGCGCACGCGTGAGCGTCGTATGACGCCGGGCTGCTCATCCACCGCCACGCTGGGTTCCTGCTCTTGCGACTCTTGCCTCGTGTTCATCGTTCTCATCCATGAAGCGGTGGGCGTCTTACCAGGTGTCGTTCATTCCTTGGGCTTCTTGCGGCTCGGTGATTTCTTCGCCTTGGTGGTGGACGACGTCTTGGCCGCTTTGCCGCTGTCGCCTGCCTTGGCGCTGCGCTTGCTGCCGGCGGACTTGGCGGTCTTTCCCGGTACCTGAGAGGTGTCGGTGCCGTCAGGCTGACTCAGGCCATCGTCGGCGCGGCGCGGCTTGCGTTTTCGCTTGGCCGTTGCCGACTCCGCTGGCAGCGGCTCCATCGGGCCAGGCCCGGGGTCCGGTGAGCTCGGCGCGGTGTCCGGCCCTCCGCGATTGGCGATGTCCTGATTCTGAGCACCGCTGCTCGTGGCCTCTTCGGCCGGTAGCGGGCTGCGCGATGCGGCGGTGGGTACGCTGTCCGTTGTCGTAGACCCAGGGCTGCCACGGTCCTGTACCGGCACGTCCTGGGCCACGTCATGGTCGTCACGATAAGGCAGCTCGTCGAAGTCGACCCTGCCATCGGGTGGGTCGAGCGGTAGCCGGTTCTCCTGGATGCCTACCTCGTCGTCCTCCAGTGGCAGATCGTCCTCGAAGATGGGAGTCTCCTCTACCGGTTCGCCCAGCTCCTCGAGTTCGGCATCCATGCCTGCTGCCTGTTCAGCGGCGACGATCTTCAATGCCATGTCCCAATGCCGCTGTTGTTGGCCTTCGGGGCGGCCTTCCGATTCCCATATTTCGTAGGCGAGATTCCGTATGCGCTCTTCGTCAGCCATCCTAGCTCTCCCTTTGCCCTTGCGGGTTACGTAGATAGATGCCGACGGAAAAATCGTTCAGCAGTTCACCGGCGGCAACAGGCGATTCCAATACGTTCAGGATGGTACCGGTCAGTGCGTTTTGCCAAACGCCCATTGCTTCCGTGGGGAGGCAGATGGCGGTATTACCCCACTGTGATGGCACCACATGGGGACGATCGGCATCCAGCAGGAGTCGTGCGGTTAGACGTGGTACGACAACCATCAGCTGCTGGTCAGCGTGGCTACGCAAGAAGGCGACCAGCCTGTCGCCCTGTCCGCACTCGACCGCCAGAGGGTGGTAATTCCCATCCAGGAAAAGCTCGCGCCGCTGCTGGCGCAGGGCCAGCAAGCGTGCGATCAGCGTCTGCTTGACAGTACCGTCTTGCCAATCCGCCAGCGCTGCAGCGAGCTCCTTGTCGGCTTCGAGTGAGTGCCGACGCACGTCATGGTCGACAGGGCGCCGGTTGTCGGGGTCGACCAGGCTGTAGTCCCAGAATTCGCAGCCTTGGTAAAGATCCGGCACACCGGGTACGGTCAGGCGCAGTGTCGTCTGGACCAGGCCGTTGAGCGCACCTGGCAGATCGAGTTCGCGGGCCGCCGCCTCGATCTCGCGGCACAGCTCGGGCGTGGTCAGGATCCCCATCAGGTAATCGCGGCAGGCGGCCTCGTAGGCGTCGTCGGGCCACAGCCAGTGAGTGCGCAGTTTGGCTTCGCGCAGTGCCTTCTGCTGCCATTTGGCCACTCGCTCGGCAAACGTACGTATGCCGTCCTCATCGTGACTCTGGAGGGCTGGCGGCCAGGCACCAAGCAGGAGTTGATAGAGAATCAGCTCGTCGCCGGGGCTGGGGGCGGGCCCCGCCGCTTGCGTCTGGCGCAGTGGAGCGGCGAGCTCGCGCCAGTGAGCGATTCGGCTGGCTAAGCCACCGGCGTTCTCGCTCAATGCAGCCAGCCGCGCCCGCACGTCCTCGCCACGCTTGTGGTCATGGGTGGCGGTAGCAACCAGGCCGTGTGGGAAGTGGCGACTTCGCCAGACGTTGGCATCGTGAAACTGGCGTGGCGTATGGCTGAAGTGCTCGCCGTCGAAGCCGACGTCGTTACGCGAAATCAGCGCCGCGCTACGATAGCCAGCGGTATCTTCCACGGCCTTGGCGGCTACCGGCGAGGTGAGCTGCTGGAAGCGAACGATGGCCCGCTGGCGCAGCCAGCGCTCCTCGGCATCTTCGACATCGCAGGGTGCCTCGCCGCCCAGCCAGCGCTGCAGCCACTCCAGCACTTCGGTATCGGGCGGACTCAGCTCATCCCGGGCGCCAGCCATGGCCTCGTCGAAAAAGGGCGCGTCGAGTTCCGGGCGGCCACCGTCATCGGCATAGGTCCGATAGACCGGGAAGTGCACGATCAGTGCTTCAAGCGACCGACGTACCGACGCCAGGGTGATATCCCGAGTTGCCAACGCGTGGCGGGCCACGGCGTGCAGGGCGCGGGCGCACGCCTCGAACTCGCTTGCCAGCAGGCTGGCGAGCACCTCGCGACGAGCCAGGCGAGCCTCGAAGAGGAAATCGGCGCTGCGGTGGGTGACATCTTGCCACAGGTTACGCAGCGGCTCGGCGCCGGCTGGGTCGTGCTGCAGAGCGGAAATCGCGTTCATCACCTCGTAGCCGGTGGTGCCTTCGACTCCCCAGTCGCCATGCAGTGTCTCCTCGGCGGCCAGGATCTTCTCGACGAAGATCGGCACGTGGCGTACCGCGTCCGGCGGGCGCCGCTGCTGGACCTCATCCAGGCGGGTGCGCAACCGACGACAGTAGCCGCGCGGGTCGGCCAGACCGTCGATATGGTCGATGCGCAGGCCGTCGACCCAGCCCTGCTCCACCAGGCGCAGCGGCAGCGCATGTACGGCCTCGAACACCTCAGGCTGCTCGATGCGCAGCCCACCGAGCTCGGTAATGTCGAAGAAGCGTCGCCAATTGATTTCGTCGGCCCCACTGCGCCACCAGGCCAATCGATAATGCTGTTGCTCAAGCAGGTCGTGCAGCCGAATGGCGCCGCCGCGCGTTTTGCCGTCGAAGAGGCTGAGGGCGTGTTCCAGTGCCTGGCTGGCGGTGCGGTCCGAAAGGGCCTGGCGCAGGGCATCGCGGCTCTCGGTCACGGCGGTATAGGCGTCGTCGCGCTGGCGCAGGGCGTCGAAACGCGGCGCCAGGTCCCATAACGTCTCATGCTCGGCAAGGCGCAGAATGTCGCCATAGCGGCGAGGGTCGATGGGGTAGCGGTGTTCGTGATAAACGACCTGGAAGCGTGTCGTTTCGGCCTCGTGGCGCAACGCCAGCTCACCCCCTTGCAGCGCATCGGCATAGGGGCCACCAAGGAAGGGTAGTAGCACCTTGCCGGCCAGGGTGGGGTCGGGGACGTGCCAGTCGATATCGAAGAAACCGGCGAAGGGGCTTTGCTGCCCCCATGCCAGCACGTCCTGCCACCAAGGGTTCTGCGAGCCGCCTACGGCCACATGGTTGGGAACGATATCGAGGATCAGGCCCATGTCGTGGGAGCTCAGGCGATAGACCAGCCGCTCCAGGGCCTCTTCACCGCCGAGCTCGGGGTCGATACGGGTAGGATCGATGCCGTCGTAGCCGTGAGGTGAGTCGCTGCGCGACACCTGCAGCGGTGAGGCATAGACATGGCTGATACCGAGCCGGGCGTAGTAGTCGACGCACTCGCAGGCATCGTCCAAGGTGAAGCCGCGATGGAACTGCAGGCGCACGGTGGCACGGATGTCACTCATCGGCGCTGCCCTCCTGTACGCTATTCGCTTTCTGGCGGGCCTCGACCAGCTGCTCCATGCGGTGTCGTACTTCGGTGGAGGCGAACAGCCGCGCGCTGGCATCGGGCAGGCGTCGGCGCCAGTTGGGGTGCTCTTTGATGGTACCCGGCAAGTTGGCCTGCTCCTCCAGGCCCAGAGCATCTTCCACCGGTAGTAGCACGAGAGGAGCGGGCGTCAGACCCAGGTGCCGGATGCAGGCGTCCAGTACCTGCGAGGCCGGCAGTTCGTTGGCATCCAATACCTCGGGATGATGCTGGGGGTCGGTCAGGCCGAGAGCGTCGGCCAGGCGGGCACGCGCAACCCGGCGTTCGGCGTGCTCGCTTTCGGCGTCCTGCCCTTCTCCAAGCAGGCCGAGGTGGCTGCGCCATTCGATATCGCGGCCCACCCACCAGCCTGCCAGTGTGGGCAGGTCATGGGTCGTGCTGGTGGCAATGGCATCCTTCGACCACTGCGCTGGGGCCAGGAAGTTGCCCTCGTCGTCGCGTTCGAACCACAGCACACTTATGCCGAGGATGCCGCGCCGCGCCAGCTGCCGACGAAAGCCGGGCGCTACGGTGCCCAGGTCCTCACCGATGACGATGGCGCGATGACGCCATGATTCCAGTGCGACCAGCCGTAACAGATCGTCGAGCGGGTAGCGCACGTAACCGCCTTCGTTGGGCGCATTGCCATGCGGTATCAGCCACAGGCGCATGAGTCCCAGCACATGGTCGATGCGTAGCCCACCGGCATGGGCGAAGCCGGCTCGCAGCATGTCGATGAAGCTTCGAAAGCCCGATCGCACCAGCCCTTGGGGCGAGAAGGGGGCGAGCCCCCAGTCCTGGCCGTGCACATTGAAGGTGTCCGGTGGTGCGCCGATCGAAAGCCCCTCGAGCATCTCCTCCTGGCGGCTCCAGGCCTGACTGCCGGCCGCATCGGCGCCTACCGCGAGGTCGGACATCAAGCCAATGGGCATACCGGCTTCTCGGGCCGACGCCTGAGCGTGGGCCAGCCCTTCGCTGACCAGCCACTGCAGGAAAGCGTGATACTCGACGTCGCGAGAATCCACCTCGGCGAAGCGAGCCACTTCCTGGCCTGCCGGGTCACGCAGCTCCTGCGGCCACTGTCGCCAGTCGAGTATGCCGAGCCGCTGCTGCAGTGCCTCGAAGCGGCAGTGAAGTTCGAGCGTCGAGCCGCCGTCTTCGCGAAACGCCGATAGGGCCTGGCGGATGCTGTGCGCCTGTGCGTCCTCACGGTGCATGAGGTCGTCCCATAAGGCGCGTAGCCAGGTCAGCTTGGCGCTGGCCGTGGCAGGCCAGTCGAGTAGGGGATCCGCTTCGAGCCGCGGCAGGTCGCCATTCACGCCGCTTATCTCCTTGGCGTGCTTGACTGCCTCTTCGCCGAGCAGGGCTTCCGGCGACGCGTGCAGGACGTTGTAGAGCAGGCGGCTGGAGGGCGCGTAGGGGCTGAAGCGCGTCACATCGGCACTGAACATGGCGTGCACGGGGCTGATGGCCACGGCCGCTGCGCCGGCTTCGGCGGCATGTCGAACCAGCCGCTCCAGCGCCAGGGTGTCGCCGATGCCGTCGTCGCCTAGACGGCGCAGGGCATAGAGCTGGGCGGTCAGGCCCCATAGCCGCGGTGTCTCGCTGCCGCAAGCGTCGGCGACGGTGAAACAGCGTGTTGGCGCTACGGCCAGGGTAATGTCGACTTCTGCGATGCTCAGACGATGGTAGCCGGTGGTGGCAACACCCGGCAGCGCGCCCTGAGCGTCCAGCACGCCTTCGTCTCGTTTGCCCTCTTCAAGCGTCAGTACGTAACGAGTCCCTGGCGGCAGCGACGATGGCAGGGGGGTACTCTGTCCTTGTTCGGCGGTGATCAATGGCGGCCACTCTGACGGTGACGCAGGGCCGCGCAGGCGCTCCAGACTGGCAGCGATCTCCCTGTCGCTCTCGGCCGGATAGCCTAGGCATGACAGCAGCTCGCGACGAGTGGCAGGGTCGAGCCGACAGAGATTGCCCTCGCTGTCCTCCCATTCACTGATCAGGCCGGCGGCGTCGGCCAGCGCGTCCAATCGTTTTTCGCTCATGCGCTAAGCTCCTCGTCCCCGGGTCCCGGTCTCAGCCAGGCGGCTGCGCAGCAGGCTGGAAGGTTGCCGCTCTCGGTGGCAACCGCAACGCCGGCGCGGGTCTCGTACAGGCATCTTCCGATGCCGAAGGCGCAGGTGGCGATCGGTTGTTCGCTCAGATTCACAGCTATGACCAGTTGGGTGTCATCGTTCATCAGCCAGCGGGCAACGAAGGCAGATTCTCCCAGTGCTTCGGCGCTCAGCGGCTTGGCGCCGTCCAGCCGTGGCACGACCTCGGCATGGCGAATCTTCAGAAGATGACGAACGAAGCCCAACCAGTCGGCATGAGGTGGGGTATCGCGAGCCTCCAAGTCGGGCCGAGAAGCCTCGAAAGTGGCGGCGTCATTGGGATCGGGGATGGCCTCTCGGCTGGCCGGATCGCTGAAGGTGCTGAACGCGGCGAACTCGGCGCGGCGACCCTCGCGCACGGCTTCGGCGAGTTCGTCGCGATGGTCGGTGAAAAACAGGAAAGGCTGCCGGCTGGCCCACTCCTCGCCCATGAAGAGCAGCGGCACCATGGGCGAGAGCAGCAGTAGCAGTGTGGCGGCCTCGAGCGCCGGGGGTTCGACGAGCCGGGACAGGCGCTCCCCCAGGGCGCGATTTCCCACCTGATCGTGGTTCTGCAGGAAGGCCACGAAGGCCTGGGGTGGCAGATGGCCGCTAGGTGTACCGCGTGGTGTGCCGCTGCGGGTGGTATCGCCTTGGTAAATGAAGCCTTCGCTGAGGCAGCGCACCAGCTTGTGGATCGTATCGTCGGTGAAATCGCTGTAATAGCCTTCTCGCTCTCCGGTCAGCAGTACGTGCATCACGTTGTGCCAATCGTCGTTCCACTGCGCGGTGAAGCGGCCGGGGCCAATCAGCTGGGCATCGTTGTGCTCGTTCTCCAGCACCAGGTGGAGGTGGCGCTGGGAATCGAGGTGGCTGTGCAGCGTCTCGGCCAGTTCGATGAGAAAGTCGCGCTCACCAATGGCGTGTACCGCATCCAGCCGCAGCCCGTCGAGGCGGTATTCATCGATCCACATCAGCGCATTTTCAATGAAGAAACGGCGCACCATGGGGTGGCGGAAGTCGATGGCCGGACCCCAGGGTGTTTCGCGGTCGTGTCGGAAGAAAGTCTTGGCGTAGAGTGGTAAATAGTTACCGTCAGGGCCGAAGTGGTTGTAGACCACATCGAGGAATACCATCAGGCCGAGGCCGTGAGCATCGTCGATGAAGGCCTTGAGCGCATCCGGGTCGCCGTAGGTTTCATCCACGGCGTAGGGAAGCACGCCGTCGTAGCCCCAGTTGCGCTTTCCCGGAAACGCTGCCACCGGCATCAGCTCGACTGCCGTAACGCCTAGTTCGGCCAGGTAGGGCAGCAGTTCACGCGCCCCTGCCAGTCCGCCCAGGGCGCCCAGGTGGAGCTCGTAGAGCACGGTTTCATGCCAGGGCCGGCCTCGCCAGCCGGCATGCCGCCAGGGGTGCTGGTAGGGGTCGATCACCAAGCTCGGACCGTCGATGCCGCCCGCTTGGGCGCGGGCGGCGGGGTCGGGCACCGAAATGCCCTCGGGCGCATCGTCGAGGTAAACGCGGTAACGGTAGCGGGCGCCATGGTCGCAGCGTGCCTCACCGATGAAGCGGCCCTCGCCGGCATGGGTCATGGCGAGGGGCTTCAAGCCTTCCACCTCCAGGTCGACCCGGTTGGCGCTCGGCGCCCAGAGCGAAAAGCTTGTCCATTGCGGCCCCAGGACCTGTGCGCCGAAACCGTATTGGAAACGCTGCGCTTCGTTCATCCTGCTGCTCGTGCCTCCAAGCCTGTCGCAGCGCAAGCCTGCTGATAGAGCTGCGTGTAGGGAGCGATCGACTGGCGCCAGTGATAACGTCCGGTCATGGCGGCGCGTCGCATGGCATAGAACAGCTCGGTGGAGTGATAGACCGAAAAGGCCTGCTGAACCGACTGCATGAAGCTCGATAGTCTGACCCCATCGAACAGGAAGCCGGTGATACCGTCCTCGATGGTATCGGCGAGTCCACCGGTACGGTGCGCAATGGGCAGCGAACCGAAGCGCTGGGCATACATCTGACTGAGTCCGCAGGGCTCGAAACGCGACGGCATCAGCAGGAAGTCGCTACCGGCGTAGATGCAGCGGGCCTCATCTTCTGCAAAGCCGATATAGGTGCCGATGGCGCCCGGATAACGTTCGGCCAGGCGGTCCAACTGCGCTTCGACACGACGTTCGCCGCTGCCCATGAAGACTATCTGCCCACCCGCCTGGATGATGCTCGGGGCCGCCTCGATGACCAGGTCGACCCCTTTCTGGTGCACCATGCGCGAAATCATGGCGAACAGCGGTCCCGCGCTGGGGGCCAGACCGAAGCGATGGCGAACATAGTCGGCATTGGCACGCTTGCCTCGCCAATCATTGGCCGAGAAGGCCTGTACCAGATGGGCGTCGGTGCGCGGGTCCCAGGAGTCGTCGATGCCGTTGGGAATACCGCTGAGCTTGCCTTGCTCCGCCTTGCAGCGCAGCAGGCCGTCCAGGCCACAGCCGAACTCCGGCGTCGTGATTTCCTGGGCATAGGTCGCGCTGACCGTGGTGACGTGCGAGGCGTAAACGATCCCGGCCTTCATGAACGAGAGCTTGCCGTAGTACTCGACCCCCTCGATGTGGAAGGCGCTCTCGGGAACTCCCAGGGCCGTGCAGCGGCTTCTATCGTAGAGCCCCTGGTAGGCCAGATTGTGGATGGTGTATACGCTGGGAACGTTGATCTTCCACCAGTGCAGATAGGCGGGTGCCAGGCCGCATGCCCAGTCGTTGAGGTGCAGGAGCTGCGGCTGCCAGTCGAGCCCGGCGCGCCCGGCAGCGATCTCGGCAGCAGCCAGCGACAGCCTGGCAAAGCGTATGTCGTTGTCATCCCAGCCGTTTCCGCCGTAGCCACCCGGTCCGGTACCATAAGGGCCGCCTTCACGCTCATACAGCTCTGGGCAGAGCAGTACGTAGATCACCATGCCATCGGCACAGGTAAGCTCGCCTATCTCACAGGCCGGCAGTTCGGCGTGGGCCGGGAGCTGGCCGACGCGGCGGAGATCGAGCCCCGAGTGGCGCACCTCTCGGTAGCCTGGAATGAGGATGCGAATATCGTGATGGCAAGCCAGCGCTCGAGGAAGTGCCGAGGAAACGTCTCCAAGCCCGCCCACCTTGACGAAATCCGCAATTTCGGGGGTAACGAACAGCACCCGTTGCGATGGATGTGAGCCATCGTCTTCCCGCTTGGGAGGAGCCAAGTCCCGCCTGGTTCGGAGGGCATCGTCGAGCGTGAGATCAGCCAGCGGTGATGTGATCGTACGACTTCGACGGACCACGACGGCATCGGAGCCGATGCCCTTCAGTGCCACATTGCCCATGATGACAACCCTCCCTGTTTTGGCATGGCCAGACAATGCTATACACAGCAATCTTTCCGGTAGGAGCCGTATCCTTGACCTTTTACTGACCGGAGGAAGCGATGTCTCTTATTTGCATAGTTATAGACTATTAAGGCTAGCTTTGTTGGACAGGAAAAGCACTAACCTATGTCAAGTCTTCATAAATTCATGATTTCCTGGCTCTTGTTGAGATAAGGCGTCCTTCATTATAGCTTGCTGTTTTAACTTGTTGAAATAATTGATAACTTTGCGATACGACACAGCCTGAAAAGGTGTGCCACATTGGCAATATAAGCATGGCGGTTTTCAGCGGTCATGTAATTGTTTGTACTGAAAGATAGAGAGATGTTATTCGAGTGCAGCGGGCTTGTATGTTGATTGTTCGTCATTAAAATACTAATGCCTGTTTAGATAAGTACCCATTAAAAAGTGTTAGAGCGTTCTTGGTAGAATCAAGGGGGTTCGCGCCCACCATTTTCAAGTATCGGTTCAATGAGTTAATTCAATCACCCGGCCGCCCGCTTCCTCGGCATCCTCGCGGTCATGGGTCACCAGCAGGCTGGGCAGGCCCGCCTCGCGCAGTCGGTCGAAGACCAGCCGGCGCATGTCGTGGCGCAGCTGCCTGTCGAGCTTCGAAAAGGGTTCGTCGAGCAGAACGGCGCGAGGTTCGGAAAGCAGCAGGCGCATCAGGGCCACCCGGGCCTTCTGGCCGCCGGAGAGGGTGGCCGGATCGCGCGGCCCGAAGCCGGCCAGGCCGACCTGGGCCAGCGCTGCCTCGATTCTCCCGGCCTTGTGAGGGCTCGCTCGCGGGATGCCGAAGCGCAGGTTGCCGGCCACCGAAAGATGCGGAAACAGCAGCGGGTCCTGAAACAGCAGGCCGATACCGCGTTGCTCTGCCGGCAGACAGGATATGTCGCGCCCGTCGAGCAGTGCTTGCCCGCTTGCCTGGAAGGCCGGCGCCAGGAAGCCGGCCAGGTAGGCCAGCAGCGTCGACTTGCCCGAGCCTGACGGCCCCATCACGGTGAATACCTCGCCAGGGGCGATCTCGACATCGACTTCAAGTAGCGTTTTCCCATCCAGTACGATGCTGATTTCGTCAAGCTTCAGGCGATGACCTGCCTTCATGGTGAACCCCTCATGCCGCGGCGATTGCTCCAGAGCAGCCGCGGCAAGCCCACGGCGATGATGAAGCCTACCAACGGCAGGCTGGCCTGCACCATCGCCCAAACGCCGATTACCCGTCGGTTACCGCCGGCGGCAAGCGATACCGCCTCGGTCGTTACGGTGGGCACCCGGCCGGCGCCGAGCAACTGGGTAGGCAGATACTGGCCGATGCTGACGGCCAGGCCCACGGCGGCGGCGGTGAGCATCGGCGCCAGCAGCATCGGCAGCCGAACCCGCCAGAAGGTGCCGTTGCGTGAGGCCCCGAGACTCAGCGCCAGCTGCGACCAGCGCGCATCGAAGAGACGATAGCTCTCCGAGAGGGAGAGAAACACATAGGGCAGCACGAACAGCAGATGGCCGAAGATCACCAGTGCATGGGTGGGGCGTATGCCCAGCGACTCCATCATCACCACCAGCCCGAACAGAAAGGCGATCTGCGGTACGATCAGTGGCAAGTAGAGCAGCCCCAATGCCGAGAGCAGGCGGCCTTGCGCCGGCTGCCGCCCCGTTCGCTGCTCGTTTTCCAGGGCTGCCAGGGTCAGTGCCAGCGCCACCAGGGTGGCGGCGGTGGCGATCAGTACTGTCGAGGCCACCGGCCCCGAAAGGGTGGGTAGGGCGCGTAACCAGTGCACCGCGGTGATGCCTTGAGGAAGGGCATCGGGAAAGCGCCAGAAGCCGGCAACGGAGTTGAGCGCTAGGCCGGCGATGCCGACGAAGGCGGTGAGGGTGGCCAGCAGAATCAGCCCTTTGCCCGCCAGGCGTAGCGGCCGCTCGCTCCTGCCGCGCTCGCCTCGATCGAGCCATCGACGCCCCAACCGCGCGGCGAGGCGTTCCAGGCACCACCAGGCGATGAGGGCCGAGGCCGTGACGCCGAGCTGTAGCACGGCGCCGGCCGAGGCCACGAAGCGTTGGCTCAGGTTCGGGTCGTTGAACCAGGTGAGAATCGAGACCGCCAGCGTTGGCGGCAGGGTTGGGCCGAGAATCAGCGCCACGTCGACCACTGAGGTGGCATAGGCGATGACGGCAAAGACCGGTAGACGGATCAGCGGGTAGAGCGAGGGGGCCACCACCTTGAGCCAGGCGGTGGTCGGTCGGTAGCCGAGAGAGCGGGCCATGGCCACGCGGCGCTCCGGGTCGAGCTGGGGCAGGGCGGCGAGGCACATCAGCAGCAGGAAGGGGATCTCCTTGATGATCAACCCGGCCATGAGTGAGATCCCCCAGGGATCCTGAACGATCTGCACGTCCGGCGGACGCTCCCAGCCGCTCAGTTCCGGCGAGACCAGCCGTGCCAGCAGGCCGGATGGCGCGATCAGGAAGGCCAGGCCGAAGGCCGCGGCGGCATGGGGGACCGACAGCAGCGGTGCGACCATGCGCCGTATCCAGCGATCCAGGCGACTACCCGAGACACCGGCCAGGAACAGCAGCACCACGGCGAGCGAGAGGGCCGTGGTGACCAGGCCACTGGCGAAACTCACTCCCACCGAGCGGGCCAGTCCCGGCTGGCCAAAGAGCTGCCGCCAGGGGTCCAGGCTGAAGGCATGGCCGCCCAGCGCCGGCAGGTAGCCGAATGCGGGCAGCACCGCCATGACCAAACCGGCGAGAATCGGCCCTACCAGTAAAGCCATGATCAGCGGTGGCGCAAAACGCAGCATCAGGACCTGTCTCCCTTCTCCAGGCGGAGCCGGTCCAGGTCATCCAACATTGACACCTACCCTAGCGGCCGACGTAACGTGACTGCCAGGCGTCCTGCAGCGCCGTCATCCAGCTCGGATGCGGTTCCGGCAGGGTCTCGGCCAGCGCCTCCGGGGCCAGCAGGGCGGGATTGTCGCGCTCCTGTGCAAAGAGCGCGCGAGTTTCGTCGTCCAGACGCGTCACGTCGAGTACGGTGGGATCGCCCCACACCGAGATATCCTGCTTATGTGCCTGAGCCTCGGGCGAGAGCAGAAAATTGGCTACCACCATGGCACCGGAACGACGCGGGGAATTGAACGGGATGGCGACGAAATGCACGTTGCCCAGGGTGCCGCCCTCGAGAACGTAGCTGCGGGTCGATTCGGGCAATTCGAAGTCGGCCACGGCGGCGGCCGGTTCCGCGGGGTTGAAGGTAAAGGCAAGTGCCAGCTCGCCGTCGGCCATCAAACGGCGCATCTCGGGGCCGCTGGCGGCAAACTGTCGACCGCTACGCCATAGGTGGGGGTGCAAGGCATCGAGGTAGTCCCACAGCGGCGCGGTGACGGTCTCGAAATCGCTCTGTGCCACCGGTTCGTAAAGGGCCTTGGTATCGTCGGCCAGGACGATGAGCGCCTGCTTGAGGAAGGTGCTGCCGAGGAAGTCGGGAATTCGCGGATACGTGAAGCGCCCCGGATTGGCTTCGGCCCAGGCGAGGATCTCCGCCATGCTGCGCGGCGGTGCTTCGTCGAATTCCTCGGCGTCGTAATAGAAAGTGATCTGCGCCTTTCCCCAGGGCGACTCATAGCCTTCCGTAGGCAGCGTGAAGTCGGTGACCACCTCGGGATTATGCTCGGGAAAGGTCAGCGCGAAGTTGGGCAGCGTCTCGGCGAAGGGGCCGTAGAGCAGGTCGTTCGCTTTCATGGCGGCGAAGTTCTCGCCGTTGAGCCAGATCAGATCGACGCTGCCGTCGTCGTGGTTGCCGGCACTGCGCTCGGCCAGCACCCGCGAGACAGCGGCGCCGGTGTCGTCGATCTTGACGTGTACCAGCTCGACCCCATGCTCGTCCCGCACCTGGCGCTTCACCCAATCGAGATAGTCGTTGACCCGTGTGTCGCCGGCCCAGGCATGCCAGTAGACGGTCTGTCCGCGGGCATCGTCGAGAACGTGTTGCCAGGTATCGGCCGCTGCAGGAAGCGACAGGCTCAATGAGACAAATAGGGGGACCGCAAGGGCTGGTAGGGGGACCGCAAGGGCTGGGATCCGCATCGTCATCAACTCCTAGGCAGATGTTGGGTTCGGCGTTCTCGGTTCTGCCTGCTAACCTGATTCAGTAGAAACTGAATCATCCTCAATGGGTCCTACAAGCATACCCCTATCACGTCGTGAGGAAAGTTTGTCATGAGCGTGCGCCGCGTCGCCTGGCTTCACCGACTTGTGCTTTGGTTCAGCTTCTTGTGCCTCGCCTTGGGCGGCGGATTGCTGGCGTGGCAGAGCCAGGCCCAGGAGAACGAGCGCCTTGCCCTGGTGCTTACGGTGGAAGGAGCAATCGGGCCGGCCACCGGCGATTATTTCGAGCGTGGCCTGCGCCAGGCGGCCGATCGCGACGCCGAACTGGTCATCGTGCAAATGGATACCCCGGGCGGGCTCGATGCCACCATGCGCAGCATGATCCGCGCCATGCTCACCTCACCCGTACCCGTAGCCATCTATGTGTCACCCAGTGGGGCGCGTGCCGCCAGTGCCGGTACCTACTTGCTCTACGGTAGCCACGTCGCCGCCATGGCCCCTTCGACGCATCTGGGTTCGGCCACGCCGGTGCAAATGGGCGGCGGCTTTCCCGGCATGGATGATCGTGACGAGGAAGATGCGAGGGCTGAAGAGCGCAACGGGGAGGAAGCCACGGAAGAAGCAGAAGGCGGTAATGACGAAGTCGCCGAGGGCGAAGCGGAGGATGCCGCAGATGAAGCGCCGGCCGATACCCGGCGGCGTGGCGAGACCGCCATGGAGCGTAAGGTGCTCGAGGATGCAGTCTATTACATCCGCGGGCTGGCCGAGCGGCATGATCGCAACGCCGATTGGGCAGAGGAAGCGGTACGTGAGGCGGTCAACCTGACCTCGCGTGAGGCGCTCGAGCTCAACGTGATCGATGTCGTCGCCAGTGACATCGATGACCTGCTGGCGCAGATCGACGGTCGCGAGGTGGTGATGGAGCGAGGCGAACGCATCCTCAATACCACCGACGTTACCGTTGAACGCCTTGATCCCGACTGGCGTACCCAATTGCTGCAGGTGATCACCAACCCCAACGTGGCCTACTTCCTGATGATCATCGGCTTCTACGGCCTGATCTTCGAACTCTCCAACCCGGGCGCCCTGGTACCGGGCACCATTGGCATTATTTCGCTGCTGCTCGCCCTGTTCGCCTTCCAGGTATTGCCGATCAACTATGCTGGACTGGCGCTGATTCTTGTCGGCCTCGCTTTGATCGTTGGTGAAGCCTTGATGCCCAGCTTCGGCATCCTCGGCATGGGGGGCATCGTCGCCTTCGTGATCGGGTCGGTGATACTGATGGATTCCGATCAGTTGGCCGTCTCGCTGCCCATGATCGGCGGCGTGGCTTTGCTGGCGGCGGGCATCATGCTATGGGTGATGGTGCGCTTTACCGCTCTTCGCCGTCGTCCGGCTCGTATTGGCCATGAGCATATGATCGGCAGCCTGGGAGTGGCGTTAGAGGATTTTCGGAACGAAGGCCATGTGCGCCTGGAAGGCGAGCGCTGGAATGCACGTAGCAGCGCTGCGCTGCGCCGAGGTCAACAGGTTCGCGTAGTGGCCGTCGAGGGGCTTACGCTCAAGGTCGAGCCGGCCAATCGGCCACCATCCACAACGCAGTGATCGATACCAAGGAGAAGTGCTCATGATGATCGAATACCTGATTCCGGTAGTCCTGCTACTGATGCTAATCGCCGCGTCGATTCGCATCTTGCCGGAGTATAAACGTGGCGTTATCTTCTTTCTCGGTCGTTTTCAGGCGGTCAAGGGGCCGGGGCTCATCATTGTCATACCCGGTATTCAGCAGATGAGCGTGGTGGATCTTCGCGTGATCACCATGGACGTGCCGGAGCAGGACGTCATCTCCCAGGACAACGTCACGGTGAAAGTCAACGCGGTACTCTACTTCCGCGTGGTCGATCCCGAGAAGGCGATCATCAAGGTCGAGAATTTCACCGTGGCCACCAGCCAGCTGGCTCAGACCACTCTGCGTTCGGTACTGGGCAAGCATGATCTGGACGAGATGCTCTCCGAGCGCGACAAACTCAATAATGATATCCAGGAGATCATCGACGCCCAGACCGAGGATTGGGGCATCAAGGTGGCCAATGTCGAGATCAAGCACGTCGATCTCAACGAGAGCATGATCCGTGCCATTGCCCGCCAGGCCGAGGCCGAGCGTGAGCGTCGTGCCAAGGTGATCCATGCCGAAGGCGAGCTGCAAGCGTCGAAGAAGCTGGTCGAGGCCGCCAACGTCATGGCTGAGAACTCCGCCGCGCTGCAGCTGCGCTACCTACAGACCATGAGCGACATGAGCAACAAGAACGCCTCGACCATCTTTTTCCCGCTGCCGATGGATATCATGGAAGCGTTCCGGCACCTCAAGGCGTCCCCGGCAGCCAAGGCGAGAGATGATGCGAGAGAGGCGGCGACGGGCCGGCCCAATGACCTGGGAGAGGGTTGAAGCATTGTCATGCAGCTTGGGCGTAGCATGCTGAGGCGACCTGTCTGAGCCGAGGTCGCCTTGTTTCACTCACTTGCTCATCGTCAGCAGTGTCTATTGCTGACCAAAGGCGGCAACGTGCTGCTGATCCTGGCCGGGGTGCAGCGCCGCATCGACTCTGCTAGAATGCGCCCCTCTTTTCGGAACGTCGGGACGCAATCGTGTCACGGCGAGCCGACTGATCTGAACTTGGACCAACGCAACGTGCTGATTCCTCTGACCGGGCTGGCCACTCCGCCCTAGCGTTCCCTCTCCTCGGGTGATGCCGTCCTCGGCACACCACTGCTCGACATCGTTATGATGTTCCGGGCTTCTCGACCTGTTTCTTTCACGCCGATTTCGCAACGCACTTAAGACTGCGTCTCTTAGACGCCGGTCTCCGTAAGCGTTTGACTTGCCCCTGATGCGCCACAGGCCTGGCCCCTGTCGGCATGACACTTCACCCACTGGACCAAAGAATGTTCCGATCCATCCAGCAAGAGTGGTTCTCCAATATCAAGGGCGACACCCTCGCCGGCATCGTGGTCGCGCTGGCCCTGATTCCCGAGGCAATCGCCTTCTCCATCATTGCCGGCGTCGACCCCAAGGTAGGGCTATACGCCTCCTTCTGTATCGCCGTGATCATTGCCTTCACCGGCGGGCGCCCGGGTATGATTTCCGCCGCCACCGGGGCCATGGCACTATTGATGGTTACCCTGGTGCGCGACCACGGTCTCGAGTACCTGCTCGCCGCGACCCTGCTCACCGGGGTGCTGCAGATAGCCGCCGGATACCTGAAGCTGGCCGAGCTGATGCGCTTCGTCTCGCGCTCGGTGGTCACCGGTTTCGTCAACGCGCTGGCGATTCTGATCTTCATGGCGCAGCTGCCCGAGCTCACCGGCGTGACCTGGCACGTCTATGTCATGACCATCGCTGGGCTCGGGATCATCTATCTCTTCCCCTATGTGCCCAAGATCGGCAAGACGATTCCCTCGCCGCTGGTCTGCATCGTGGTGCTCACCGCCGTCTACCTACTCTCCGGCATGGACATTCGCACCGTGGGCGACATGGGCGAGCTGCCCGATACGCTGCCGATCTTCCTCTGGCCCGACGTGCCGCTGAACCTCGAGACGCTGTGGATCATCCTGCCGACCTCCATCATGCTTACCGTGGTGGGCCTGCTGGAGTCTATGATGACCGCCACCATCGTCGATGACCTGACCGATACTCCCAGCGACAAGCACCGCGAATGCAAGGGCCAAGGGATCGCAAACATCGGCTCCGGCCTGCTGGGCGGCATGGCCGGCTGCGCGATGATCGGCCAGTCGGTGATCAACGTGAAGTCGGGAGGTCGCGGGCGGCTCTCCACGCTGGTAGCCGGCGTGCTGCTTTTGATCTTGGTGGTTTTCCTCGCCGACTGGGTGTCGCTGATTCCCATGGCCGCGCTGGTGGCGGTGATGATCATGGTTTCCATCGGCACCTTCAGCTGGGCCTCGATCCGCGATCTCAAGAAACACCCGATGAGCACCAACATCGTGATGCTGGCCACCGTGGCCGTCACCGTGGGTACGCATAATCTGGCCATCGGGGTCTTCGTCGGCGTGCTGTTGGCGGCGATGTTCTTCGCCAACAAGGTGGGCAACATTCTCTATATCGGCTCCGAAGAAGCCGACGATGGCAGCCGTAGAATCTACAATGTCGTGGGCCAGGTGTTCTTTGCTTCTTCCGAGCGCTTCGGTAACGCCTTCGATTTCAAGGAAACCGTGCAGAAGGTCACTATCGATCTCTCCCGCGCCCACTTCTGGGACATTAGTGCGGTGCAGACACTGGATCGAGTCGTCATCAAGTTCCGCCGGGAAGGCACCGAGGTGGAGCTGATCGGCCTCAATCAAGCCACTGCCACCATCGTCGATCGCTATGCCATTCATGACGACCCTGCCGCCGTCGAGAAGCTCATGGGCGGACACTAAGGAAGGAAAAAAACGTATGTCCAGCAAGATCTTCTGTATCGCCAGCTTCAAGCCCAAGCCAGGCAGGGAAGAAGCCCTGTTCAAAGCACTGCAGGCATTGGAGCCTAATACGCACCGGGAAGATGGTTGCCTGCAGTACACGGTGACCCGCCACATCGACCATCCGAATGCACAAGGTGCCAGCTATCCGATCGTCTTTCACGAGGTCTGGGCCAGCCGCGAAGCGTTTGAGGCGCACTGTAACCGTCGTGAGATCCAGAAGTTCTTCGTCACTCACGTCCAGTCACCCGACGGAGACGTACAGCACGCCAATGTATGCGTCTATACTGACGAACCCCACGACTTCGATGCACCTCAGTTCTGACCCCGATATCATTTGGTGAAGTGCGAACAGGTCTGACTATGTCCACCTCTCCCTGCTCAGGCGAAAATGGGTCCATAAGCTTCGGCATGAGCTGCCTGAGGACCCTTATATATATGCTCTTCATCGCAGCCCTTGCTCAGGGCACCTATTATGAAGCGCTATATCACCCGGAAGGCCGATTCTCGGAGCTCGGGTTCACCGAGCTGGCACAGAGCGTGCTGCTGTTGATGAGCGCCATGCTGCTTCTCTATGTACGCCAAGTGCTGCGCGTGTGGCCAACCATAACGCTGCTGATGTTCGCCTTCGTCTTCAGCTCCTTCATTCGCGAGCAGGACTATTGGCTGGACACCTGGGTGGCCCGGCATACCTGGAAGGTGCTGGTGGCCTTGGTCATCGTGCCGTGTCTCTACTGGGTGATAATGGAACGCCGACGATTTATTGAAGAGTTTGCCTGGTACGGCAACAGCTTTTCCTTTGGCTTGTTCGCCGCTGGGGTATTGGTGACCCATGTTTTCTCCCGTCTCTATGGCCGTCAGAGCTTCTGGATGGCCGTTCTGGAGGAAAACTATGTGCGAACCTTCAAAAACGCTGCGGAAGAGGTGGTGGAGTTGCTCGGCTATGGGCTGATACTGATTGCGGTCATCGAATTCGTGTTGCTGGCTAGACGTTGGCAGCGTGCTAACAGTAGGGCCTCGTCAGTCAGGCATCAAGCTATTCAGCACCGATAAAAGCGTCTATGGTTTTCTCGGGTTCGATGATTGAAGACAATGATCTGTCACATGGCCAAGGCGCTTTCTCTGAGGTAGAAACGAAGGGGAGAATGACGACATACGCCAGCCAGGAAACGACACGATGACCGAACAGGTAATGGCCGCCATCGACGGCTCGCAGTTCTCCACTGGGGTGTGCGACTACGCCGCATGGGCCAGCCTTGCACTCGGTGCGCCGCTGACCTTCCTTCACGTGGCGGACAATCACCCCCAAACCGCTGAGGTGGACCTCGCCGGCAACATCGGTCTGGGTTCACGCGAACACCTGCTCGAGGAACTTTCGCAGCTCGACGAGCAGCGCGCCAAAGTGGCTCAGGAGCAAGGGCGGTCGATGCTTCAGGCGGCCAAGGAGCGTGCCATCGAGGATGGCGTGGCACAGCCCGTCACCCGACAGCGCAACGGCACCCTGGTGGAGACCCTGGAGGAGCTGCAGAACGAAATGCGCCTGCTGGTGCTGGGCAAGCGCGGCGAGACCTACCATCAGGCCAGCGAGCACTTGGGCTCCAACCTGGAGCGGGTGGTGCGTGCCCTGCACCGGCCGATCCTGATGGTGCCGCAAACCTTCACCCCACCCCAGCGGGTGATGCTTGCCTTCGACGGCAGCAAGACCACCCGCAAGGGCGTCGAGATGCTGGCCAAGAGCCCGCTGTTCAGCGGCATTCCCGTGCATGTGGTGATCGTCGGCGCCGAGACTGGCGACAACCGCTCGCAGCTCGACTGGGCGCTGGCTACGCTGCGCGAGGCCGGCCACGAGGCGGAAGGGGCGATCCGCGCCGGCGAGGTGGAGGAGACCCTTCGCGCCTACAAGGAAGAGCACGCCATCGACCTGCTGGTGATGGGCGCCTACGGCCACTCGCGTATTCGTCACCTTCTGGTGGGCAGCACCACCACCGCCATGCTTAGGCGGGTCAGAGTGCCGGTGCTGCTGCTGCGTTAGGTTTCCACCATGTTTCGACGCCGTCGGCTTCAGGCCGGTGGCGTCGTTCATTCTCCCCGCGCTTCGGGGCTACGCAGCACGCTTTGGGCCAGCCACCAGCCGAACACGAGGAAGGCCAGCATGCCGGCGAGGATGAGCGAAAAGCTCGCTCCCAGGTCCAGGGCGATGCCCAAGGCCGCCGGGGCGAGCCCGGTGGCAAACACCATGCTGGCGCTCAGCGTGGCGCGGACCGTGCCGAGGTACTCGGCACCCCAGATACGTACCAGCAGGCTCGTGGCGATGGGTTCCTGTGTGCCCATGGCTAGCCCGCCACCCACCATCAGCGCCCATACGCCGAAATGGCCGCCGAAGGCGATGGCAAGCAGCAAGGCAAGCGCAAAGGGCAGCAGATACCAACGCGCCAGTGCTACGGGCCCCAGGCGGTCGACCCAGCGCCCGCCAAGCAGTGCGCCGGGCAGCTTGGCCAGGCCCATGCCGGTCAGCGCCAGGGCATAGACGGTGAGCGTGCTGCCAAGGTCCCGTGTCATTACCGCTTGGTAGATGAACAGCCCCGTCAGTGTCACAGGTAGCGTCATCAGCAGCGGCAGCAGACGCCAGAAGCGCGCGTCGCGAAAGGGGCGTGGGCCTTCGAGGCGTTGGCCGCGGGAGGGGCGCTCCCCGGGCGCCGCGGGCCAGGGGCCACGCACGAGCGCCGGTAGCCAGCAGGCAGCCAACACCAGTACGAACAGCCACCACAACTCACGCCATCCGAGCAGCACCAGCAGCAGGGCGACGAGGGGCGGCAGCAGCGTTTCGCCGAGCATCAGCCCCATGCCTGTCAGCCCCAGGGCGCGTCCGCGCAGGGCCACGAACTCACGCCCGGCCAACGTGTTGCCCAGGTGCGTCATCATGCCCTGACCGCAGAAGCGTACCAACCCCAGGCCGAGCACCCCCAGCCCCCACCAGGGTGAGAGCGTCAGCAGCAACACGCCGGTGGCGAGCGTCGTCAATACCAGCAGAGCGAAGCGCCGCGGCGATACCCAATCGAGGCTTGGCCCCAGGCGCAGCACGGCAAAGCCGGCCGCCAGCGTGACCAGGGCATAGGCGCTACCGAACTGGCCAGGCGTCAAGTCGAGCCGTTCGCTGATCGGTGCCTGAAACAGTCCGATGAAGAAGCTCTGGCCCATGCTCGAGGTGAACATCGCCAGGAAGCAGATGCCGAGCAACCCTCGGTGATCTCGCAGCAAGGTGCGATAGCCCATGACGCCCTCCCTTGGCGATGACAAGCAGTAATAGATGAAACGAAGCCCGGCATCATAGCAGCTTGATCCTGAGACGCTGCATCGACGGGGCGCGATGATGCGTTAGAATCTGTCGAATTCCATTGGCAGGAGAGTTACATGACCATCGTTCGTCACGACACCAAGGCACGCATGAGCCGCGCCGTGATCCATAACGGTATTGCCTATTTGTGCGGCCAGGTGGCCGGCCCGGAGGCGCGCCACGGCGACATCGCCGAGCAGACCGAAAGCATGCTGGCCCGGGTCGATGCGCTGCTCGCCGAGATCGGCTCCGACCGTGAAAACCTGCTGACGGCCACGATCTATCTCAAGGACGGCAGCGACTTCGCAGCCATGAATGCGGTGTGGGATGCCTGGGTACCCACCGGCCACGCCCCGGCGCGCACCTGCGTCTGTGCACCCATGCCCGCCGACGAGCTCAAGGTGGAGATCACCGTTACGGCGGCAGTGACCGGCGGCGACTACAGTTACTAACGGATACAGGGGTCATCCAATGGTGCCTCTCGCGGCCTCAGGCGCCGCGAGAGGGCGTCCACGGCGATGTTGAGCACGGCGGTGATAAGCAGCAGGAAGAAGGCCACGTCGAACATCAGGTAGTCGAAGCCCTCTTCGATATAGAAGCCCAGGGTGGCGACGCCCAGCATGCCCAGTATCGCCGTTTCCCGCAGGATCACCTCGGCGCGGTAGTAGAGCAGCGCCAGCAGACCCGGGTAGACCCGCGGCAGCAGTTCATAGGCCAGGCGGCTACTGGCGGGTAGCCCGGGCATGCCGGGGGTGATGGCGTCGGCGTGGCGTGCCACCAGAAAGGCGATCAAGGCGCCATTGTGCAGCGCGAGTGCCAGCCAGGCGGGCAGCAGCGAAGGGCCGAGCAGCAGCAGGAAGATGAACGCCAGCATCAGCTCCGGCGTCGAGCGCAGGAAGATCAGCACGCCGTGCCCGGCCAGGCGGGAAGCGCGGTTGCCGAAGTGCCGGCTGGCCAGCGGCCACAGCACCAGTGCCACGGCAAGTGCGCCGACGGTACCGAGCAGCCCCAGTAGCAGGGTATTGCCGATGGCTGGCCCCAGCTCCGGTATCCGCGCCAGCCATTCGAGCAGTCCCGCCCAGTCGCCGGTCAGCAGTGCCGCCGGCCAGATATCCTCGGAGACGAACCGCCACAGCAGCGCACCGTCCACTCTGGGCCACGGCCCCAGCAGCCAGGCGCCGCCCACCAGCAGCAGCGGAATCAGCCGCTTGTGGCCCCACCACGGCAGGCTTGCGATCAGCAGATAGAACAGCCACAGCAGCGCACCGGCTTCAGGGTAGCGCCCTTCGCGAAAGGCGGTTTCGAGATGGAAGCCCAAGGTCGGCAGGCCGACGAAGCCGAGTAGCACGCTGGCACGCAGGCCGCATTCGAAGCGGTAGCGGGTATAGGCGGCGAGCTGAGACCAGGCCAGCGGCAGCTCGGCATAGACGAAGCGTGCCAAGCGTCCGCTGCCTGAAGGCAGGGCATCGCGCGGTGCGCTTGGGGTCTGCTCGAGGATCTCGGCATATACCTTGGCGAAGATCCCGGCGTAGGGAATCGCCAGCGCGGCTAGCGCGGTGAGTGCCGAGAGACCGAACACCTGCAGGAACAAAAGCGCCCAGAACAGCTCATGGATGGCGCGCACGAAGGCGCAGCCGGCGCGAACCAGTCGCGAGCGTGCAAACAGCAGCGCCAGGGGGAAGCCCAGCACCACCCCGGCCAGGGTGCCCCACAGGGCCACTGCCACGGTGAGGCCCAGCGCCGCGAAAGGCGACTCCAAGGCACCCCAGGCTGGCCAGGCCATGCCGGAAGCCATGCGCGCCAGTTCCCCCCAAGGGTCGCGAGTATGGATGGCGAGGTCGGCGAAAGGTACCAGCAGTATGGCCAGTGCTAACAACCCGAGGCTATGGCGGGCCAG
Source organism: Halomonas sp. (assembly GCF_020832045.1). Lineage (GTDB taxonomy): Bacteria > Pseudomonadota > Gammaproteobacteria > Pseudomonadales > Halomonadaceae > Halomonas. The sequence goes on along the minus strand of NZ_JAFIFK010000050.1, from coordinate 73,624 downwards.
ACGCAAGCCGGGTGAACCCCCACGCCACCAGGCGCTGGCCGATGGTGCAGGTTCCTTTGTCAGGCCGCCATTCACGGTTTCCCTCGCGCACAGGGCAGCGCATCGACGCTTGGCATGGCCGCAGCGGCAGCGTCAGGCAGCGGGTCGTGTTCCGGCGCCTTGGCATCGGGATAGAGCTCATCCAGTTCGGCAAGTGTGAGCGAGTTGGCGCGAGCATCGATCACCAGGCGGCCGTCGCGCAGCCCCCATACCCGATCGAAGTGGGTCAGCGCCAGTTCGCGTTGATGCAGGGCGACCACCGAGGTGGTGTGGCGGGCGTCGATCAGTGACAGTAGCCGCAGCGCCTGGTGGGGGTCGACGCTGGCCACCGGTTCGTCACCGAGAAAGAGTGGACGCGCCTGATATAGGGCGCGAGCGATAGCCACTCGCTGGCGTTGGCCACCGGAGAGCTCGCCCACTGGCCGGCGCATCAGGCCGGCCAGCCCCAATGCGTCGCACAGCGCGGCTACCTCCCGCCATGGCCCTCGCAGCGGGCGCACCAGATTCCACAGGTTGGCCAGGGTCGAGTGCTCGGGCAAACGGCCCATGAAGACGTTGTGATACACGGCGAGCTGAGGGACCAGGCCGTGATGCTGGGGGCACCAGGCCACTTGGCCACCCAGCCGACGGCGCAGTTCGCCTAGCAGGGTGGACTTGCCGGCGCCGCTCTGGCCGAGCAGGGCGACCCGGTCGCCCTCGTGCAGTGCGAGGGCAAGCCGCGGCAGGACCACCTGAGCACCGTGCCCCAGGTCCTCGTCATCGAAGCGTACCAGCAGTCGCCGTTGCTCGCCCTCCATCAGCGCAGCAGGCCGAGCTCTTCGGCCACTTCTTCGATGGGGGCGTAGAGGTCGTTGTCGGCGGGAATGAACGCCTCACGTGGGAAAGAGGCGAGCAGCTCCGGGTCGTCCATTTCCAGGAAGGCGGCCCGGACCTTCTCCGTGAAGCCTTCGCCGAAACGTTCATCGGCGTCGCCGCGCAGAGTCCAGTTGTAGTCGGGATAGGGGGGAGTGGCCCAGATCACGCGAACTTGGTCGGTATTGATTCGGCCATCTTCGACGGCGGCCTCCCACACGGTGTAATTGACCGCGCCGATGTCATAGGTGCCTGCTTCCACCAGTGCGATGGTGCGCGAGTGATCGCCCGAGTAACCCACGCGGGAGAAGAATCGGTCCGGGTCGACATCGTCGAAGCGCTGGCGAAAGTAATGTTCCGGCATCAGCCGGCCGGAGGTAGAGGTACGCGAGCCGAAGGTCAGACTCATGCCCTCGAGCTCGTCGGGCAGCTCATCGGCTTGTGTCAGGCCGGTGGACGTGTGAGCGATGAAGTAGCTCATGAAGGCGTCGTCCTCGCTGCCCTGGGCCAGCGCCTGGGAACCTGACACCAGGCGGCGCGCCTGCACACCCGACAGACCGCCGAACCAGGCCAGTTGCACCTGATCGTTGCGGAAGGCGGTGACCGCCGCGCTGTATGACTTCACCGGCACGAACTCCACCTCGATGCCGAGGCGCTCCTCGAGATAGTCGGCCACCTTGCCGAAGCGCTCCACCAGGCGGGCCTGGTCCTCGTCGGGGATGGCGGTGAAGCGAAAGGTCTCGGCGATGGCAACCTGAGCGAACAGGGCCAAGGCGATGGCGGGCATAAAGAGAGGGGTAAGCGCGATCCGACGCATGAGGGCTCCATGGCATGAGCGAGGACGAAGCCGCTATTGTTGTGGCGTCGCGGCGCCCTGGCAACCCTTTGACCGTTGGGCTCAATCCTGCCGAGTGGCCGGGTAGCGGGTTTCCAGCAGGCTGTCCTTGATCTTCTTCAGGTGGGGCAGGAAGTCCTCACCGCGACGCAGGGTGACCCCGGTGGCCAAAACGTCGATCAAGGTGAGCTGGATCATGCGCGATGTCATTGGCATGTAGACGTCGGTATCCTCAGGTGTGGCCACCTCGAGGGTTTCGGTGCACTCTGCGGCGAGCGGTGAGTTTGGCGCTGTGATGCCCAGCACCACGGCGCCGCTCTCACGCGCCAGGCGGGCGATGTCCACCAGTTCGCGGGTGCGGCCTGTCCAGGAGATGACCACCACCACGTCGCCGGTGTGGCAGGCCGACGCCACCATGCGCTGCATGAGAACGTCCACATAGGCCGTGACCGGCAGGTTGAAGCGGAAGAACTTGTGCTGTGCATCCTGGGCCACGGCGCCAGAGGCACCCAAACCGAAGAAGTGTATTTGCTTGGCCTGGATCAGATAGTCCACCACCCGCTCGATACGTGCCGGGTCGAGGGTGCGACTGGCTTCGTCCAGGGCGGCGATGGTCGCGCCGAAGATCTTGCCGGTGTACTCGGCCGCTGCGTCACCGGGCTCTACCGATTGGCTGACGTAGGGGGTGCCGCCAGCCAGACTTTGAGCCAGCTTGATCTTGAAATCGGGATAGCCTTTGGCATTGAAGCTGCGGCAGAAACGATTGACGGTAGGCTCGCTGACGGACGCTGCCTGGGCCAGGCTGGCAATGCTCAACCCAGTGGCTCTGGCTGGGTCGGCCAGGATCACATCTGCTACCTTGCGCTCAGAGCGGTTGAGCTCTTCCAGGCGTTGCCTTATTCGTTGCAGCAGATCGTGGGCCATGGTGATCGTTGCTCTCCAGGACAGTCATGTAGTGATTTAACAACATTAGCTAGGGCTATCCTATCGCGGAGTCGTCTCGACCGCGAATTTGGTGATTTGAAAGCGTGATATTTGGTGTAATATTACAGAACAAATGTTGCAGGGCAGGCCGAATCGCCGTATTTTTTATGTAAGATAACCAGATGGGGGCAAACATGAAGGCAACCAAGCGGCTGGAGGAGGACACTCGGCCGGTCATCGATCTGGCGCTGTTCGGTGCCTTGGGCGATCTGTCACTGCGCAAGCTCTACCCTGCGCTCTACCATCTCGACCGCGAGGGACTGCTCCACGACGACACGCGCATTCTTGGGCTGGCTCGTCAGGAGTTGAAAACCGAGGCCTTCCGCAAGTGCGTGGCCGAGACTCTGCAGGCCTACGTCAAGCCCTCGGAGCTGGATCGCGAAGCGATCAAACGCTTCGTTGCGCGACTCGAGTTTCTACAGCTCGACTTCGCCAACGCCGAGGGCTACCGCGCTCTCGATGAATGGCGCAAGGCCGAGCGTCACGAGACAGTAGTCTGCCCCTTGGTCGTCTACCTTGCCGTTCCGGCGAGCCTGTATGGCGATATCTGCCGCCACCTGCACAGCGGAGAGTGCCTCGACGAGCTCTCACGCGTCGTCGTCGAGAAGCCGATCGGCTACGATTACGAAACCTCCTGCGAGATCAACGACGCCATCGGCGACGTCTTCCCGGAGTCGCGGGTCTATCGCATCGATCACTATCTCGGCAAGGAGACAGTGCAAAACCTTATCGCACTGCGCTTCGCCAATCCCCTTTTCGGCACCCAGTGGAACCAGAACCACATCTCCCATGTGGAGATCACCGTCGCCGAGCAGGTCGGCATCGAGGGGCGTTGGGGCTACTTCGACCGTGCCGGCCAGCTGCGGGACATGGTGCAGAACCACCTGCTGCAGCTGGTTTGTCTGATCGCCATGGACCCGCCGGCCAACCTCGATGCCGACGCCATCCGCGACGAGAAGGTCAAGGTGCTCAAGGCGCTGCTACCCTTCAGCGAGGCAAGCCTCAACCGGGACGTGGTGCGTGGTCAGTACATTGCCGGCACTACCAACGGTAAGGGCGTGCCCGGCTACCTCGAGGAAGAGGGGGCAAACCGCGAAAGTGAAACCGAGACCTTCGTGGCCATGAAGACCGGCGTTTCCAACTGGCGTTGGGCCGGGGTGCCGTTCTATCTGCGTACGGGCAAGCGTATGCCCGAAAAGCTCTCTCAGATCGTGATTCACTTTCGTCAGCAGGCTCACTACATTTTCGACCCCGATCAGCGCAATCTGGCCGCCAACAAGCTGGTCATCCGACTGCAACCCGACGAAGGCATTGCGCTTGAAGTATTGACCAAGGACAGCGGGCTGGATCGGGGCATGCGACTGCGTCGCGGCCCGTTGCATCTCGACTTCGGCAATGCCTTTCCCCAGGAGCGTATTCCCGATGCCTATGAGCGACTGCTGCTGGAAGTCATGAAAGGACGTCAGTATCTTTTCGTGCGCCGCGACGAGGTGGAACATGCCTGGCACTGGTGCGACAGCTTGATCGCTGCCTGGGAGCAACTGGGCGAGCCGCCGCGACGCTATCCGGCCGGTTCCTGGGGGCCGGTGGCTTCCATCGCCATGATCACTCAGGATGGTCGCAGCTGGTACGAGGACTATTGAGATGAACCACTTGGATGCCAAGCCGCGCGAACAGCTTGCCGAGCACCTGGCCGAGGCCACCGGTGAGGCGCTACGCCAGGACCTGGCGCGACAGGAACGTGCGCTGTTGGTCCTCTCCGGTGGATCGACGCCGGTACCTTTTCTCCAGGCACTGGCTCGGCAGCAGCTGCCGTGGGAACGTGTCGAGGTAACGCTGGCCGATGAGCGCTGGGTAAGGGAGACCGACGAGGCAAGCAACGCGCGTCTAGTGCGTCTGCATTTGCTGACCGGCTCTGCAGCCGCGGCCAATTTCGTCTCGCTGACCACCGACGACGAGACACCCGAGCAGGGCGTCGAGGCCGTCACTCGGCGCATCGAAGCACTCTCCTGGCCTGCCAGCCTGGTGGTGCTGGGCATGGGGTCAGACGGCCATACCGCCTCGCTGTTTCCCGACAGTCGTGAGCTGGAGCTGGGGTTGACCACCGACGCCCCGGTTCTGGCCGCCCGCACGCCCAGTCAGCCCCAGCCGCGAATCACCCTGAGCGCCGATCGTCTGCATCAGGCGCGGCGCCATGTTCTGCATATCACCGGTGACGACAAGCGTAGTGTGCTGGCCCGGGCCATGTCCGGCGACGATTCGCGCGAGCTGCCGATTCGTGCCTTTCTTTCTTGCCCGCTGGCGATTTACTGGGCCCCCTGATCTGGAGTCTTGCTCATGACCATCGAGAAACAGCTGCCGTCCACGCGGACTACCGAACTCGACAGTATCTGCCTGAAAGCCGAGGTGATACCGGTGCTGGCCATTCAGCGGATCGAGGATGCCGTACCGTTGGGCCGTGCCCTGGTCGAAGGGGGGCTCACCGTATTGGAAGTGACCCTGCGCACCGACTGCGCCCTCGAAGCGGTAAAGCGACTGAAGGAAGCCTTGCCCCAAGCGAGTATCGGCGTGGGTACCGTCCTCACCCCGGCCCAGTATCGGCAGAGCGAGCAGGTGGGTGCCGATTTCGTCGTCACCCCCGGTACCACTGAAGCGCTCTATCGTTACGGCGTCACCAGTCCGGTGCCGATGCTGCCCGGCGTGGCCACGGTGTCCGAGCTGATGACCGGCTGGCAGTACGGCTATCGGCGCTTCAAGTTCTTCCCCGCCGAAGCCAGCGGCGGCGTAAAGGCGCTGAAAGCTTTCGCCGGCCCGATTCCCGAGGCGCGATTCTGCCCTACAGGGGGGATCAACCTCGACAATGCCGAGGACTACCTGATGTTGAAGAACGTGATGTGTGTGGGTGGCTCATGGCTGACGCCAAAATCCCTGGTCGAGGCCGAGGATTGGAACGGTATTCGCCAACTGGCCAGGGAAGCCGCCGAACGCTTTCACCACTGAGCGGCTATCCACCCGTCTTGTTGTGCTCTCTCGGCAGCCAGTGCTGTCATTGCCCGGCTCATGGCCGGGCTTTTTTACTCCGTATGCTTTTCCTACTCAAAACGTTTCCCACTCCTCGGCTTGCGCGCTCCTGCGGCTCTGCTTGCTTGGAAGTCTGGGCAAGCGGTTTTCATGATGGCTGGTCACTGTTGCGTGCTTGGGAATCGTATCGCTACCCCCGAAGGCCGCTGCGCTGTGGGCAAGCGCACTGACTTCCCGTTCCAGCGAAGCCGTTGCCCGGCGGTATTGCTGCATACTGGCGGCGCTTGTCTGCGTCGCCTGGTCGATCTCGCCGATGGCCTGGCTGATCTGTTCTATTCCCTGGCTCTGTTCGGCAGTGGCGGCACTGATCTCCTGCATCAACCCATTGACCTTGTGGCTGGCCGTCCTGATACGCACCATGGCCTCTTCCGCTTCACTGGCCCTTCCTCTGCCCGCCTCGATTTCGTTACGAGCCGAAAGGATCAATGACTGTACGCGATGGGCAGCATTCGCCGACTCGCTGGCAAGCTTGCGCACCTCTTGGGCCACTACGGCAAAACCGCGACCGTGTTCGCCGGCTCGTGCTGCTTCCACCGAGGCGTTGAGAGCCAGGATATTGGTTTGAAAAGCGATGCTGTCGATGGTGCCGACGATGCTGGCCATGTTATCTGCCTGTCGCTTGATCTCCTGCATGGTGGCAGCCAGCGCTTGCATGACGTCACCGGCATGATCGACTGCCGTGGCATTGCCGAAAGTGGCTTCGCTTGCCTGGTGAGCGTGCTCGGCACTCTGGCTGACCGTGGCGCTGATCTGTTCCGTACTGGCGGCGGTTTGCTGTACCGAGGATGCTTGCTGCTCCAGTCGGCTGGCCATGGCGTCGTTGTTTCGTACCAACTCCGATACCGACGGCTCTACGATCCCGATGCGCCGCTCCAGCTCGCCGATCAACGCGCCGAGGGATTGGCGCATGAAGGTCATGGCACCAAGCATTCTTCCCAGCTCATCCTTGCCTTGCATGGGCAGCTCGGCTCGAAGGTTGCCTGCGGCCACCTGCAGCGAGAAATCGTGAGCCTGATGCAGCGAGTGGCGCAGACGTGCGCTGCCTCGCCAGTTTATCCAGCCCAGCAGTGCCCCGCCCAGCATGCCGGCGGCAATGAAGCCCTCGTCGAGCAGTGAAGACGAGGCTGGCATCGAGGACCATGCGGAGATGCCCAGGGCTGCTGGCAACGCAGCGATGCTGAGGCTGGAAAAGAGGCTACGGGTAAACAGGCTGTTCCATTGAATGCGTCTGGCCGCATGCAGCAAGCCACGCCGGTAGGGCCGGCCGTGCTTGACCATGAAGCGCCCCCCATTCTCCCGAATATCCCGATAGACATTCTCGGCATGAGCGGTCTCTTCAGCGCTGGGCTTGACCCGGATGGAGGCGAAGCCCTTGAGCACGCCGTTCTCGCGAATCGGAACGACGTTGGCTCGAACCCAGTAGTGATCTCCGTCCTTGCGCCGGTTCTTTACGAGACCGGACCAGAATTCCCCTTCCTTGAGGTCGTGCCACATGTCGGCGAAGACGCTGGGCGGCATATCAGGGTGTCGCACGACGTTGTGAGGCTCTCCGTGCAGCTCCTCATAGTCGTAACCGCTGACTTCTATAAAACGCCGATTGGCATAGGTGATGATGCTTCGTGTATCGGTTTTCGAGATGAGAACATCATCTTCCCGCAACACATATTCTTTCTGCGTTACCGGACCGTTATGGCGCATGGACGACCTCAAAAGTTATGCACAAGCTGTACGTTTTTGTGCTGTGCATGTCTTTTATAGCGCTTGGTAACACTTTTGTATAGAAAATTGATGCTATGACGCCGATAGCAGGCTCGTGTCGCCATGGCGAGACGAATGCAGGAGAAGGGGGGATCATTGTCGCCTGCCCGGTTGCGGTAAGCCGGAAAGGCGACACGCCAATAGATGAAACCAAAAGCGACAAAGAGACTTCAGGCAGTGGCGCCCACCGCGACCGGCGCCGCGCCGCGTTTGATAGCGGCGTAGCCCAGGCCAGTGATCAGGGAGCCGACGACGATGGCGCCCAGGTAGAGTAGTGCCGGGCTGATGGCATTGGGGATCAGCAGCACGAAAATACCGCCATGGGGCGCCATCAACTGGGCGCCGACAAGCATGGAGAGGGCGCCGGTCGTTGCGCCGCCCAATATGCATGCCGGAATGACTCTCAGTGGATCTTTGGCGGCGAAGGGGATGGCCCCTTCACTGATGAAGCATAGCCCCAGCACGAACGACGCCTTGCCCGCCTCGCGCTCCGGTTCGGAGAACTTGTGCCGCGCGACGAAGCTGGCGATACCCATGCCGATCGCCGGCACCATGCCGGCGGCCATGATTGCAGCCATTGGCGCATAAGTCTGGGAGGCTAGCAGGCCGACGCCGAAGGTGTAGGCGGCCTTATTGACCGGACCACCCAGGTCGAAGCACATCATGGCGCCAAGCAGGATGCCCAGCAGCACCGCATTGGTAGCGTCCATGCCGGCAAGAAAGCTGGTCAGGCCGGCCAGTATCGCCGCTACCGGTTCGCCGATCACGTAGATCATGGTCAGCCCGGTGACCAGACTCGCGATCAGGGGAATGATCAGGATCGGCTTGAGCGATTCGACGCTGGCCGGCAGTTTGACGTAGCGGGTCACGGCCAGTGCCACGTAGCCGGCCAGGAAGCCGGCGATGATGCCGCCGAAGAAACCGGCTTCGATCTCGGCCGCCAGCATGCCGCCGATCATGCCGGGGGCGATACCCGGCCGATCGGCGATGGAGTAGGCGATGTAGCCGGCCAGCACCGGGATCATCAGGGCGAAAGCGGTGCAGCCGCCGATCTGCATCAGCGCCGCGGCCAGTGTGCCTTCTTCCTGGAAGGCCTCGATGCCGAAGACGAAGGAGAGGGCGATCAACAGACCGCCGGCCACCACCATGGGCAGCATGAAGGAGACCCCGGTGAGCAAGTGCTTGTAGACCCCATTCTCCTTGGTGCTCCGGTTCGCGTCGCCGTGGCGAGAGCTGCCGGTCTCCTCAACCTCGGCCTGGTCGAGCGCTGTCTCGATGGTGGGGCGCGGTTTTTTCAGCGCATTGCCGGTCGAGGTGCGGTAGATGCGCTTGCCGGCGAAGCGGGTGGGATCGACCTCGATGTCGCAGGCGAGTATCACCACGTCCGCTGCGGCGATCTCCTCGTCGGTGAGCTTGTTTTGAGCGCCCACCGAACCCTGGGTCTCGACGCGAATGGCGTGTCCCAGACTCCTGCCCGCTTCGCTCAGCGCCTCGGCGGCCATGAAGGTGTGAGCCACGCCGGTGGGGCAGGCCGTAACGGCGACGATCCGACTGCCGCCTGGCTCTGCCTGCACTGGCTCCGCCGGCGCGCTCGTGACGGATGGCGTGTAGTCGCCGGCCTCGCGCCGGGCGCGCTGCAGGAAAGCCTCGGGGTCGCGCAGAGCGTCATTGGTGGTGGCCTGGAATAACCGCTTACCGGCAAAACGCTCGGCGGCTGGGAGTTGGTCGGCAGCGACGACGATCAATTCGGCATCGGCAATTGCCTGGGCTGATATCGGTTCGACGCTTTCGAGCTGGCTGTGCATCTCGACGCTGGGCTGCCAGCCGAGTCGACGTGCGGCCTGCTCCAGGCGACGGGCAGCGAGGAAGGTGGTGGCCATGCCGCTGGGGCAGGCGGTGATGATGATCACGTTCATGCGAGTGCTCCCCCTGCGTCGACGTCATTGAGGCGACGCACGCGGGTCTGTTGTTGAAGTTGCGGGAAGTCATCGGCGTGAATGTCACCCACGCCCAGATGACGAACCGATTCGGCAGAAAGGGCCGTGGCCAGGCGCAGCGTCTGGTCGGGAGGGTGGCCACACACGACGCCGTGTAGCAGCGCGGCAAGCAGAGTGTCGCCGGCGCCCACGGTGCTAACCACTGCTACCGGCGGTGGCGTGGCCTGCCAGGCGCCGCGACGACTGACCCACAGCACGCCGGCAGGGCCGGCGGAGATCACGGCCTCCTCGATGCCCGCGGCATAAAGGCGCAGCGCCGCGGCAAGGCGTGCCGGTGCCGAGTCGAGAGTGCCGCCGGCCCAGGCAGCCAGCTCGTGTTCGTTGGGTTTGACCGCAGTGGGGCGGGCCTCGATGGCCCGATTCAATGCCTCGCCACTGGTATCCACCCATACCGGCAGCTCGGCGGCACGCAGGTGGGTAATGAGTTCGACGAGCGCGTCGGCCGTCACCCCGGGCGGCAGGCTGCCTGCGATGACCACCGCATCGGGGCAGCGCCGGGGATCGTCGACACGCGTACCGAGCCAGTGGAGAAAGCGCTGCCAGGCTGTTGCATCAATGGTCGTTCCGGGACCGTTGATGTCGGTGATCCGGCCATCGGCTTCGGCCAGCTTGGCGTTGATACGGGTCTCGCCAGGCACGCGCAGGAAGGCGTCCTCTACCCCCATGGCCTCGAAGGCGCGCAGGAAGGGGCCGTCATTGTCGGCACCGAGGAAGCCGGAAACCGTCACGTCGTGGCCGAGCTCGGCCAATACTCGCGCCACGTTCACCCCTTTGCCGGCCGCCGTCAGGTGGGTTTCACGGGTGCGATTGACAGCCCCAGGCACCAGCCGCTCCAGGCTCACGGAGAGATCCAGCGCCGGGTTCAGCGTCAGGGTGAGCACACGCGCCATCAGCGTACCTCCAGGGCGTCACGAACCGCTGCGCTGGTGGCCTGGGCCAGGGCCAGCTCGGCCTGGGCGCGAGCCTCGGTCAAGTCGAACTCCTTCAATCGCGCCTTGACCAGCGGAACCTGACGCGCGCTCACCGAGAGTTCGTCGACCCCGAGCCCCACCAGCACCGGAATGGCCAGGGGGTCGCTGGCCAATTCACCGCACACGCCGACCCATTTACCGTGGCTGCGGGCCGCCGCCACCGTCATCTCGATCAGGCGCAGCACCGCCGGGTGGAGACCATCTGCCTGGGCCGAGAGCGCAGGGTGGTCGCGATCGATGGCCAGGGCATACTGGGTCAGGTCGTTGGTTCCTACCGAGAAAAAGTCCACTTCGGCGGCCAGCGTCGGTGCCAGCAGCGCTGCCGAGGGTACCTCGATCATCACGCCAAGCTGGACGTCCGTAGTGCGCTCGTCGGCGGGAATTTCCTCGAGCAGGCGATCGAAGATAGCGCGTGCCTCACGGAACTCGCCCAAGTCCTTGACCATCGGTAACATGATGCGCAGAGGTCGCGGCCTGCCATTCGATTCCTTCCCGCCAGTGGGGGCAGCCGCCATCAGCAAGGCTCTCAGCTGTATCTCGAATACCTCGGGACGGGTCAGGCTGAGCCGAATGCCGCGCAGGCCGAGAAATGGGTTGTCTTCCCTGGGGAGCGGCCAGTAGGGCAGGGGCTTGTCGCCACCCACATCCATGGTGCGGGCGACTAGCGGAAGGCCGTCGAGCGCTTCGAGAGCCTCGCGATAATCCGCGATTTGGGTCTCGAGATCCGGCTCCGTGGCGTGGGCCATGAATAAAAATTCGGTTCGCAGCAGGCCGATACCTTCGGCACCACGCTCCACTGCGTCGGCAGTATGCGCCGGATTGCCCAGATTGGCGGCCACTTCCACGCGATGCCCGTCGCGGCAGCGGGCTTCTTCGAAGCGTGCCTGCCAGGCCTCGGTTTCGCGGCGCTGGCGCTCGGCCAGGCGCTGCTCCGCCGCGGCACGGCGCTCGGCGGAAGGGGCCGGAATCACCCGGCCGCGTTCGCCGTCGAGAATCAGTTCGCAGCCGTTTGTCAGCGTCAGCACCCGTTCACCGGCGCCCACCACGGCGGGGATGCCCAGCGCGCGGGCGAGAATCGCGCTGTGTGCGGTGGCCCCGCCACGGGCGGTCAGCAGGCCGCGCACTCGCTGGGTGTCGAGCCGCGCCACGTCGGAAGGGCCGATGTCGTCGGTCACCAGGATGTAAGGTGTCTCCGGTGGCACGGGCAGATTTATTTCGCACAGCACGCCGAGCACGCGGCGCCCGACGTCGCGCAGGTCGGCGGCGCGCTCTGCCAGCAGCCGGTCGGCGAGCATCTCCTGGGCGTGGGCGGCGGTCTCGATGGCTTCCCACCAGGCGGCCTCTGCCGAGCGGCCCTCCAGCATGCCCTCACGCGCCGCCTCGAACAGCTCGGGGTCGCCTAGCATCTCCTCGTGCATGGAGAGAATCTGCTCCACTTCGCCACCCCGGGCCTGCCGTACCAGCGCCTCCAGCTGTGCCGCCCCCTCGGCAATGGCCTGTCGAAGTCGTCGCTGCTGCTCGGCGGGGTCGGCGGCGCGCTCGGGATAGTCGAAGCGCGGGGTCTGCAGTATGAAGACCGGGGCAATGGCCAGCCCCGGCGAGGCCGCTACCCCCGGATGCGGTGCGTCGTCGGGCAGCGGTTCGGCTGGGGCGGTATCCGGCTTCGCCACGCTGCGCTCACGGCTCTCGTCGAAGGGCAGCACATGCTCGCCCAGGCCGCCCGCCACGGCTCGGCATACGGCATCGAGGGCTGCCTCGGCGCCTGCTCCCTCGGCGGAGAAGACCAGTTGCTGGCCGCGGCGGGCGCCAAGGTTGAGCACCCTGGTCAGGCTAGAAGCGGATACCGCGGCGCCACCGCCCTCGGCCAGGCGTACCTGGATGGGCAAGCCCTGCTCGCGGGCTACCTGGATCAGCTGCTTGGCCGGGCGGGCATGCAGCCCATGGGCATTGAGCACCCGGACCAGGCGGGTATGGGCCGAGGCGGATTCGCCGGCAAGGCGTGCCAGTACGGTGGCGGTATCGGCATTGGGAAGCTCAGCGGCGGCACCGCTCTCGAGCAGGGTCAGGACCCGCTCCAGCAGGCTGCGGTGAGCGCCTCCTTGGGCGGCCAGGCAGAACACGCCTTTCACCGTTTCGCCACCGCTCTCCAGGCGTTCTTCCGGAGTAGCCAGGGCCAGGGCCGGCACGTCGACGCTGCGCTCACCAAGAGTGAGCCACAGGCCTTGGCCCAGCGGCGTCAGCTCGCGCTCGGCCACGTCAGCCACGAAGCCGCCGCCCACACAGCCGAGCTGACGCAGGCGGGCGGCTCCGGCCAGGGCCAACTCACGTGCGTCGCGGGCGGGAAAGCCGAGGCACAGGGTGTCGGCGTCCAGGCGCGCCTCGGGCATCGCCCTCGACAGCAGGGCGGCCACGGCCGCCGCCGATTCGGCATCCGCCAGACGCTCGCCGACGCTATCGTCGTCGAGTACGTGGGTGAGCTGGCGCAAGATGTCCAGGTGCTCGTCGCTCTGGGCGGCAATGGCGACCAGCACATGCACACGCTGGCCGTCGTGCCACTCGACCCCGGCGGGGAACTGCAGCACGCGCACGCCGGTAGCGAGCACATGAGCGCGGCTCTCCGGCGTTCCGTGGGGGATGGCGATGGCATTGCCGAGATAGGTGGAGGACTGGGCCTCGCGCTGGAACAGTCCGTCGCGGTAGGCGGGCGTCGTCAGTCCCGTCCGGTGCAGCGTTGCGGCGGCCTGCTCCAGCGCATCGCGCCAGTCAGACGCTTGGCAGTCGAGTCGGACGTCCTCGGAGCGTAGGGTGAGCATGTAGAGTCTCCTGTGGCGGTGACGCGTAGCGACGCGATGAGAATGTGTGGCGCTTATGACGCGCTTGCTGAATCGTGTCACCTAGAATGTATTCATGCTGGATCGATTCATGATCTTTCGCAAGCCCGTTGTCTTAGACTTTGGCAGGGGCGGGGACGCGCCGGCACTGGCGTAGAATGGCAGGCCGTTAACGGGGGAGAGCGATGACACTTGCCGAAATCGCACGTCTGGCCGGTGTCTCACGCACCACGGCCAGCTACGTGATCAATGGACAGGCCGCCGAGCGGCGCATCAGCCAGGAAACCGTCGACAAGGTCATGGCCGTGGTGCGCCAGCACCGTTTCCGTGTGGATGCCCAGGCCGCCGCATTGCGCCGGGGCTCGAGTCGCATCCTCGGGTTGATCGTGCCGGACCTGGAGAACGCCAGCTACGCTCGTCTGGCGAAGCGGCTCGAGCGCGGGGCTCGGGAACAGGGCTATCAGCTGCTCATCGTCGGCTCCGACGACCAACCGGAAAGCGAGCGTGAGTTGGCCCAGGCCTTGCGCGCCCAGCGCTGTGAAGCATTGATCACCGCCAGCTGTCTGCCAATGAACGATCCTTTCTACGGTGAGTTGATGGCCGATGGGCTGCCGATCATTGCCGTAGACCGTGGCTTCGATCCGCGGCACTTCGCCTGTGTCGTGAGTAACGACAGGGAGGCTTCGGAGCGGCTCACGCGCTCGGTATTGGGTGAAGGGGTCAAGAGCGTGGCCTGGCTCGATGCGGTGCCGGGGCTCTCGATCAGTCACGAACGTCGTAGCGGCTTCCAGCAAGCGCTGGTTGGCAGCGAGGCGACGGTCATCACGCGCTGTGCGGAGCGCTACGAGCGTGACGAAGGAGCTCGTCTGATGCGGGCACTGCTCTGCGAGCACGGCCTGCCCGATGCCTTGGTCACAGCCTCATATACGCTGCTCGACGGTGTCTTCGACGTGCTATTGGAGCAGGGCGGGCTGCCCCCGGCCCTGCGTCTGGCGACCTTCGGCGACAATCGGCTACTCGATTTCCTGCCGCTGCCGGTCAATTCGGCGGTGCAGGATCATGACCGCATCGCCGCCGAGGCATTGGCGGCTGCACTGGCTGCGGCTCGGGGCGACTACCGACCGGGCCAGAAAGTGGTGGCGCGGACCCTGCGCTGGCGTTTGCCGGAGCGCCTGCCGCTGGAGTGAAACGGCGCTACGCCACGCTCGACGGGCGGGAGCTCAACCCAGCGCCTACCGGATAGCCGTGCCGCAGGTTAGCTTCCGCTCTCGCCCCGTAGCCTGACGAGGTCCTCGCGGTCGGGCAGGGCAGCATAGGCGCCGGGCCGGGTCACGGCGTGGGCGCCGCAGTTGGCGGCGGTGCGCAGAGCTTGCTGCAGGAATTCGTCGTCCTGATACCACTCTTCGGCACCAGCCTCTCTCTCCATGAAATGGGAGAGCTCGGCCAGCAGACCGCCGATGAAGGCATCGCCGCCGGCGGTGGTATCCACGGCATCCACTTTCGGCGGCATATGCGCTAGCTCCTTGCCGACTCCTACGGCGCGCACTTCGCCGGGGCCATCGGTGATCACCAGGAGTCTGACTCCGGCGGCGAGCCGATGGGCAAGCCAGGCGTCGGCGGGGTGGTCGGCGCGCAGGTAGTCGAGCTCGTCCGTCGAGAGCTTCACCAGGCTGGCGCGGTCGATCAGCTGAGTTATCAGGGCGATGTCGGCGCTGCCGCCGGCCCAGAGGTTATGGCGCAGGTTGGCATCGACGCTGACCAGGCAGCCTGCGCGGCTGGCCATGTCCGCCATGGCCAGGGTAGTGTCGGCGATTCCCGGCTCGGTCAGGCTGTTGCTGCAGAAGTGCACGATGGCCGGTTCGGCGAACACGCCGGGTGGCAGGTGCTCCAGCCGGTAGAGCAGGTCCGCGGCCGGGGGGCGATAGAAGTCGAAGGTACGCTCTCCCGAGACATCGCGGGAGACAAAGGCCAGCGCTGTGCGCGCCTCGCAAGTTCGCACCACGCCGCTGGTGTCGACGCCGTGGGCGGTCAGTTCCGCAGCGAGGAAGTCGCCGAAGTGATCCTGGCCCAGCATGCCGAGAAAGCGGCTGGGCACGCCCAGGCGCGCACAGGCCACTGCCACGTTGGCCGGCGCGCCACCGGCATAGGGGGTGAAAGTTTCTGTCGCGTTGCCTGCTGACTCGCCGAGCCGGCTCGAAAGCATGTCGACCAGGGCTTCGCCGAAGGCGATGACGGGCATCATTGGGCGCTCTCACAGGACAAGGTTGTGCCCAGCAGGTGCTGGGCACCGGGCACCAGCCACACCGGGTCGAGGCGGGTATTGGCCGACTCCACGCAGAGGAAGCGGCGTGCAGCTGCCGGTGGGGTGTCCACCGGCAGCATATCGCCGGGGTGCCACACCACCGCCGAGTCGCTGCCCTGGCGGTCAACGCGTAGTCGGCGTCTGCCGTCGTCGAGCACGATTTCGGCGTTGCTGTGATAGATGCGGTCGAGTCCGCCGCGCACGGCGAGTTCGCCCTGCTGCTCGCGCTCGGCGAAACCGGCCAGCTTGTCGAGGTAGCGGGCACCGGCCAGTCCCTCGAGGCGGCAGGTGAAGCTGACGCCCACGGCCAGATAGCTGTGCAGGGCACCGCTGAGCTTCACCGGCGTTTCGCCCACGTGCTCGGTGATCAGCTCCACGTGCAAGCGCCGTGCGTTGGCTTGAACGACCACCCTTGGGATCAGCTGACTGTGCAGACGCTCGTTGCATGAGAGATGCAGCTCTACGCCGCCCTCGTGCTCGTCCACTGCGTCAAGGCGCCAGTCGGCCTTGCGCGCCGGGCCATGAAAGGGGCCGGAGCGGTCCGGCGATTCATCGGCGCCGCGGTCGTCGGCGAACCAGGGCCAGCACAGCGGAATGCCGCCGCGAATGGCCCCGGGTAGCGGCTGGGGCGTGGGCGTTACCCACAGCCAGCCGCCGGGCACCAGCGGCTCTTCCTCTTCGCCAGTGCTGTAGGCATCGCCCCTTTCGAGCTTGGCTTCGGACGCCGGTAGAAAGTGAAGCACCTGCGCACCCTGCAGCGACACGGCCAGTTCGCCCCAGGGTTCGCGCGCCAGCCATACGCGTCGGCCGGCCCATACGCACTCACGCTGGCCATTGGTGTCATCGAGCAGGGCTCGTAGGCTTTGCGGGATCATTCGCTCTCCATCTCCTTGCGTCGCGTCATTCCACTTCTTCGTTGCGCAGAGCCTCGGCGGCGCCCAGCAGCCCCGGCCAGGGAGCGACGACCACATGCACTGGAATGGCGCGAGTGTAATCGCTCATGCGCCCCTTGGCGGTAAAGGCTTCCACGAAGCGGCTCTGGGGCAGCCAGTCCAGCAGCCGTGGCAGGATGCCGCCGCATAGATAGACCCCGCCCCGGGCGCCCATGGTCAGTGCGGCATCGCCGCAGACATCGCCGAGAATCTTGAGAAACCGCAGCAGGGTATCACGGGCAATGGCATCGCCGCCCTTGGCGGCGGCAGTAACCTCGGGCGGTGTCTTGCAGGTAGGCGGGGTGCCCTTCAGCGAGCAGTGGGCCAAATAGAGGTCGAGGAGACCCTGACCGCACAGGATGCGCTCCACCGAGACCCTGCCATAACGGTTGCGGAAATGGCGCAGCAGGTTCTGCTCACGCTCGTCGGTGGGGGCGAAGGTGACGTGGCCGCCCTCGGTGGTGAGCGGAATCCAGGCTCGGCGCCCGGGAAAGATGCCGGCCACGCCGAGCCCGGTTCCGGGGCCGATGACCAGGCATGTGGCAGGCCTGCGCGGTGTGCCCGGGTGTATTTCGATCCGTTCGTGCGCTGCCACGTGGGGCACGCCGAGGGCCTGGGCGGTGAAGTCGTTGATCACCTTGAGCCGCTCGAGACCGAGCTTGGCCTGCGCTTCCCGGCGGGAAAAAGACCAGTGATTGTTGGTCATCGTCACCCGATCGTCGCCGATGGGGCAGGCGAAGGCGAGACACGCCTCGCGTGGCGCCGCATCGCGGTCCACTCCTACTCTGGACAAGTAGTCGCCCACGGCCTCCACCAGGCCGGGGTAGTCGGCGCAAGGTAGCGCCAGGACATCGTGAGGCACGAACTCGCCGGGAGTGACCAGGGCGAAGCGGGCGTTGGTTCCCCCGATGTCGCCGATCAGGGCCAGTCGCGTCATTGATCCTCCTGCTCGATCTTCTCCAGCTCGCGGGAGAGTACCTCTTCCTCGAAGCCGCCGAATACTCCGGCGCCCGATTCGGCGCTGGCGGCCAGGTGGCGGAAGCCGCCGAACAGCTCGCGCCCCATGCCGAAATGATAGCGCTCCAGGTTGGGGTCGACGATACCGCGGCCAGCGAACTCGCTGGCGTCCACGTGAACGGTCAGTTCGCCTCGCTCGGCGTCCAGGCGAACCACATCGCCGTCGCGCAGCCGTGCCAGCGGGCCGCGATCCACCGCCTCCGGGGTGACGTGAATGGCGGCAGGCACCTTGCCCGACGCACCGGACATACGACCGTCCGTGACCAGCGCCACCTTGTAACCGCGATCCTGCAGCACGCCGAGAAAGGGCGTGAGCTTGTGGAGTTCGGGCATTCCGTTGGCCTTGGGACCCTGGAAGCGCACGACCACAACCACGTCGCGGTCGAGCTCGCCGGACTCGAAGGCGGCCTTGACCTGATTCTGGTCGTCGAAGATGCGCACCGGCGCTTCCACCACGCGGTTGGCTTGCTTCACGGCTGAGATCTTGATCACGCCGCGGCCGAGGTTGCCGTCGAGTACCACCAAGCCGCCGGTGGGGGCGAAGGGGTCGGCCACGGGGCGCAGCACGTCACGGTCGAGGCTCTCGGTCGGGCCTTCTCGCCAGACCAACTTGCCGTTTTCGAGGAACGGCTCCTGAGAGTAAGCGGTCAGGTCGGTACCGAATACGGTAGGGATGTCGCCGTGCAGCAGCCCGGCTCCGAGCAGCTCGCGGATCAGCAGGCTCATGCCGCCGGCGGCCTGGAAGTGGTTCACGTCGGCGCTGCCGTTGGGGTAGATCCGGGTCATACTCGGCACTACGGCGGAGAGCTCGGTGAAATCGTCCCAGTTGATGGTGACGCCGGCTGCGGCGGCCATCGCCACCAGATGCAGAGTGTGGTTGGTCGAACCGCCCGAGGCGAGCAGGCCGATCATGGCGTTGACGATGGCCCGCTCGTCTATCTGCTTGTAGAAAGGACGATAGTTGCCGCTCTGCTCGGTATTGCGAATGGCCTGCTCGGCGGCGTAGCGAGTCAGGGCTTCGCGCAGCGGAGTGCCCGGGTTGACGAAGGAAGCCCCCGGCAGGTGCAGCCCCATCATCTCCATCATCAGCTGATTGGAGTTGGCGGTGCCATAGAAGGTGCAGGTGCCGGGGCTGTGGTAGGAGTTGGACTCCGCCTCGAGCAGCTCCTCTCGGCCCGCCTTGCCTTCGGCATAAAGCTGGCGAATACGGGCCTTCTCGTCATTGGGCAAGCCGCTGGGCATGGGGCCGCCAGGCACGAACAGGGCTGGCAGGTGGCCAAAGCGCGCCGCACCGATGAACAGCCCCGGTACGATCTTGTCGCAGATTCCTAGATACAGGACGGCGTCGAACATGTTGTGAGAAAGTGCCACGGCGGTGGCCATGGCGATCACATCGCGGGAGAACAGCGACAGCTCCATGCCCGGCATGCCCTGGGTGACGCCGTCGCACATGGCCGGCACGCCGCCCGCGAACTGTGCCGTGCTGCCCATGCCTCGGGCGGCCTGCTTGATGATCTCGGGGTAGCTCTCGAATGGACGGTGGGCCGAGAGCATGTCGTTATAAGACGAAACGATGGCCAGGTTGGCGCTGTTGGTCAGCTTGAGCCTGTCCTTGTCGCCGGGATGATCGCAGCCGGCAAAACCGTGAGCCAGGTTGCCGCAGGAGAGTTCGCCCCGGTGCACGCCTTGTTTGTGCTGGGCGGCCATGTGCGCTTCGTAAAGCTTGCGGCGACCGAGTGAGCGTTGGCGAATGCGTTCTGTCACCTGCTCGACGGTGGGGTTCAGAGGGGTCTGGCGAGCCATGGCAGCACCTCGCGTCTGGAGGGGAAAGAATGTAAATTTACACAATTGTCTCCCATTTGAGCGCGAAAATGAAGCGCTCGGCAGAAAGTATGTAGTTTTATTACAGCGATGGAAATGGATTGGTAGGTCTGGGCACAATGTAGGCGGCCGGCGGCCACTTGTCAGCCGGCGTTTCGCCCCTTCTGATAGGACCTGCATGCCCGAGCTGATCCTCAAGCAGCTGCCAGCCGTTGAAGCCGCGCCGGAGGCCGCATGGAATGCCTTGGTTGGCGATGACCACCCCTTCCTGCGACACCAGTTCCTTCATGCGCTCGAAGCCAGTGGCGCAGCGAGTCGCTCGACGGGCTGGCTACCGAATCATCTGACGCTGTGGCGCGGTGAATCGCTGGTCGGCGTCATGCCCCACTACCACAAGTTCCATTCCTACGGCGAATACGTCTTCGACTGGAGCTGGGCAGATGCCTGGGAGCGTGCCGGCGGGCGCTACTATCCCAAGGGCCTCACTGCCATTCCCTTCTCGCCGGTGCCGGGGCCGCGGCTGGCCTTGGCGGCTGACGTCGACCCGTTGCAAGCCCGTTCGCTGCTGGCCGAAGCATGGGACAACAGTGAGCTGTCGAGCTGGCATCTGCTGTTCGCCACCGATGACGATGTAGAGGCCTGGCTGGCGGCAAGGCCCGATCTGCTGGTGCGACATGGGGTGCAGTTCCAGTGGCTCGATCACGGATATGGCAACTTCGAAGGCTATCTGGCGGCCATGACGGCGAAGCGGCGCAAGACGATTCGTCGCGAACGGCGTCGCGTGAGCGAGCAGGGGCTGACCCTGCATCGCCTCACGAGTGAGGCGATAGGGGACCGGGAGCTCGAGCACTTCTTCCGCTGCTATGAGATGACCTATCTCGAGCGCGGGCGTCACGGCTACCTCAACCTCGACTTCTTCCGTCGCTTGCATCGCACCATGCCCGAAGCATTGCTGCTGATCCAGGCGCGCCTCGACGATCAGCCAGTGGCCGCTGCGCTCTGCCTGCAGGGGAGTCACACGCTCTACGGACGCTATTGGGGCAGTGAGGTCCTGGCCGACTGTCTGCACTTCGAGGCGTGCTACTACCAAGGCATCGAACACTGCCTGGAAAACGGCTTGACCTGCTTCGATCCCGGTACCCAGGGCGAGCACAAGCTGGTGCGTGGATTCGCGCCCAGGCGGCTACGCTCGCTTCACCATCTTGGCGATCCGGGCCTGCGTGCTGCCGTGGCGCGTTTCTGCGATGAGGAGCGCCGACATGTCGAGGCTTACTGCCGGGCCGCCGAAAAGGCTCTGCCATTTAGAGCGTGAGGCGTTCAGGGAGTGAGCCGAACGGTCGTTGATGGCATAATGCCGGCCATTCCGATTCATGAGGTCTTCTGCCGATGCTCAAGTGGCTCGCCATCGCCCTGCTGATGCTGCTGGCGCTGCTGCAATATCGCCTGTGGCTGGGTGATGGCGGCATCCATGAGCTGCGCGAAATTCGCGAGCGCGTGGCCATGCTCGATGCCGACAACAAGCCCCTGCGCGACCGCAATCAGCGGCTTGCCGCCGAGGTCATCGACCTACAGACGGGACTCGACGCCATAGAGGAGCGTGCCCGCAGCGACATCGGCATGGTACGTACCGACGAGCAGTTCTATTGGGTGCCCGGTGTGGTGATCGAGGGCAGTATGGGGCCGGCCGGTAACCCCGAACCGTCTGTAGCTGGCCCGGGCGGAGGCGGCCAATGAGTGAGTGCAGTGCTGGCGAGAGGCTGTGGCTGGTAGTTCCTGCTGCGGGGCGTGGGCGGCGCATGGGCGCCGAGCTACCCAAGCAGTACTTGATGCTGGGCGGTCGCCCGGTGCTGGCACATACCCTTGCACGGCTGCACCAAGCGTTTCCCCAAGCGAAACTGTGCCTGTGTCTCGATCCTGACGACGTGCATTTCGATCCCGTTTGGGTGCCTTTTGCCGAGTGGCGGCGCACGCCCGGTGGCGCCGAACGGGCCGACTCGGTGCGTCAGGCCCTGTCAGCACTGGCAGGCGAGGCCCGCGATGAAGATTTAGTGCTGGTGCATGACGTGGCGCGCCCTTGCGTCACGCTGGCGGCTCTTGCCCGTCTGGCGGCAGCCCTGCGCGAAGACCCCGTGGGGGCTCTGCTGGCGACGCCGGTAGCCGATACCATGAAACGCGACGATGGTCGGCAACGCATTGCCCGCACCGAGTCGAGAGACGGGCTGTGGCAAGCCCAGACGCCCCAGGGCTTCCGCTATGGCCTGCTGCGTCGGGCGTTGCACGAGGCGGCGGTGGGCGATGTCGGGGTGACCGACGAAGCCTCTGCGGTAGAGGCGCTGGGACTCTCTCCACGCCTGGTGCCGGGCCGGCGCGACAATATCAAGATCACTCATCCGGAGGATCTGGCTCTGGCAGGGCATATTCTTGCCGCCCAGCAGGGCGAGCCCTTGGTAGCTTCCGATAATCCGCAAGAGGAAACCTGAATGCTGCGCATCGGCCACGGCTTCGACGTCCATCGTTTCGGTGACGGTGACCATCTCATGATAGGTGGCGTGGCCATTCCCTTCGCTCACGGCTTCGTGGCCCACTCCGATGGCGACGTTCTGCTGCATGCCGTCAGCGATGCGCTGCTCGGCGCCTGCGCCCTGGGCGATATCGGTCGGCATTTTCCCGACTCTGACCCGGCCTGGGCCGGTGCCGACAGTCGAGCCCTGTTGCGACACGTGGCCAGCCTGGTGCGAGAGG
The DNA here is from genome assembly GCF_020832045.1 of Halomonas sp. Taxonomy (GTDB): domain Bacteria; phylum Pseudomonadota; class Gammaproteobacteria; order Pseudomonadales; family Halomonadaceae; genus Halomonas. The sequence goes on along the minus strand of NZ_JAFIFK010000050.1, from coordinate 51,462 downwards.
CGGGCTACCGGGTGGGCAACGTCGATGCCACGGTGATCGCTCAGGCCCCTAAGCTGGCCCCTCATGTTGCAGCCATGTGTGTGCACATCGCCGAGGACCTGGAGCTTGCGCTGGATGCGGTCAACGTCAAGGCCACGACCAGCGAGCGACTCGGTTTCACCGGTCGCGGCGAGGGTATCGCCGCCGAGGCCGTGGTGTTGCTGATGCGTCAGGGGGCACTGAGTGAGTGAGGCTATCCGGCCGGGCGACTGGCCCCGAGCGACAGAGCCAGACTTTGGCCCGCCGCGTGCAGGCGACTATCGCGCCGAGCCGGAGGATTTCGTGGTAGAGGAGGTGCTCGGTTTCGTTCCCGAGGAGCACGGCGAGCATCTCTGGCTATGGGTCGAGAAGCGCGGGCTGACGACGCTGGAAGCGGTTCGTCACCTAGCGCGAGCCTGCCAGGTATCGCCCCGGGCGGTGGGCTACTCGGGCATGAAGGATCGCATCGCCGTGACCCGGCAGTGGCTCTCGGTGCACTTGCCGGGCCAGCAGGCCCCGGACGACCTGGCTGAGCAGCTTGCCGCCCTTGGGGTGCGGGTACTGGAGCAGGTGCGTCATCCGCGCAAGCTGAAGCGCGGCGTGCATCGCGCCAATCGCTTTTCACTGCGTATTACGGGGGAGGCGGTAGGGGCGGAGCTCGCCGCACGCTGGGATTGGCTTTGCCTGCATGGCGTTCCCAACCTCTTCGGCCCGCAGCGTTTCGGTCCCGAGGGGCGCAATCTTACTCGTGCGCGAGCGCTGCTGGCACGTGGCTGGCGCAAGCGCGACGATCGCGAGGGCATGCTGCTCTCTACCGCACGCAGTTACCTGTTCAACGAGCTGCTGGCCATGCGTCTGGCCGACGGCAGCTGGGGGCGACTGCTGGCAGGTGATGTGGCAATGCTGGACGGCACGGCAAGCCAGTTCCTCGTGGACTCCCCCGATGCCGAGCTTGACCAGCGTGCCGAGCGCCTCGACTTGCATCCCGCGGGCATGCTGTGGGGGATTGGTGAATCCCTTGCCACGAGTGAGGCCGCCCATTTCGAACGGGCCATCGTCGAACGCCATGCGCCGCTGTGCCGGGGGCTGGAGCAGGCTGGCGTAAAGATGGCCCGGCGTGCCCTGCGCATGCGCCTCGACCAACCGAAGCTCACGGTGGATGGTGTTACGGCTCGGCTCGATTTCCATCTGCCCCGCGGCAGTTTCGCCACGGCGGTGCTGCGCGAACTGATCGCTCATCCAACGTTGGCGTCTTTCGCCGAACGCAAGGCGCCTGGGCATGAGCCCGGATGAAAACTGGAGGCCAAACCGATATGCGTAGACTCCTGCTTTCCAACGATGACGGTGTCCATGCGCCGGGGCTGCGGGCCCTTTATGAAGCCCTCGAGCCTCACGCCAGGCTGCGCGTGGTGGCACCCGACCGCGATCGTAGCGGCGCAAGCAATTCGCTCACGCTCAATCGCCCCTTGGCCTTGACGGCACTGGACAACGGCTTTCACTGTGTCGACGGTACGCCGGCCGACTGCGTCTATCTAGGGGTCAACGGTGTTTGGGACGAGCGTCCCGATCTGGTGATCGCGGGCATCAACCATGGCGGCAATCTGGGCGACGACGTGCTCTATTCGGGCACTGTGGCGGCCGCCATGGAGGGACGCAATCTCGGTATGCCGGCTATTGCCATGTCACTGGTCGGCACGCACCATTTCGACACCGCTGGCCGTGTCGCCGCGACCCTGGTCGGTGCCGCCGACCAGCTCTCGCTGCCCCCCCGGAGCCTGCTAAACGTCAACGTGCCGGATCTGCCCTGGGAGGACATTCAGGGGTTCCGGGTGACTCGCATGGGCTATCGTGGGCCGGCGGATCGGCCGATGGAGGTGCGTGACCCTCGGGGCCGATTGCGCTACTGGATTGCGGCTGTAGGGCAGAACGCCGATGATGGCGAGGACACCGATTTTGCCGCCATCGAGGCGGGTTATGTATCGATAACCCCGCTGCATACCGACTTGACTCGGCATGCAGCAATCGCAGACGTGCAAGGCTGGCTGGATGCATTTACCTGAACGAAGATCGGAGCTGCTGCGCGGCGTCGGGATGACATCGCAGCGTACCCGTGACCGTATGGTGGCGCGTCTTGCCGACCAGGGTATCACCGACGAGCGGGTACTGAGCGTGATGGCCGAAGAGCCGCGCCACCTGTTTCTCGATGAAGCGTTGGCCCATCGCGCTTACGAAGACACGGCGCTGCCCATCGGTCATGGCCAGACCCTGTCGCAGCCCTGGATGGTCGCACGCATGACCGAACTGGTGATGAACGAGGCGCCGCAGCGGGTGCTGGAGATCGGCACGGGCTCCGGCTATCAGACGCTGATCCTCTCCCGTCTGGTGGCGGAACTCTGGTCGGTCGAAAGAATCAATGCCTTGCATCATCGGGCAGCGAAACGCCTGCGCCTGCTGCAGGCAACCAATGCGCGCCTGCGTCTCGCAGATGGCGGTCATGGCTGGCAGGAGGCTGCGCCGTTCGATGTCGTGCTGCTCACCGCCTGTGCCCAGGAGCTGCCCGAGATGTTGATCTCGCAGCTTGCCGTGGGGGGCGTGATGATCCTGCCGCTGGCGGATCCGGACGGGGAACAATGGCTGACTCGGGTGCGTAGGGTCGGTCAAAAACAGGAGGTTCAGCGGCTGGAGCGGGTTCGTTTCGTGCCGCTGCTGCAAGGAGTGATTCGTTGAAGCGACATTTCAGTGTGTTCCTCAAGGGTGCCGGCATGGGCGCAGCCGATGCCGTGCCTGGAGTTTCCGGTGGCACCATCGCCTTCGTCACCGGCATCTATGAGGAACTGATTCACACGATCAAGCAATTCGGCCCCAGCGCCTATCCGGCCTGGCGCCGTGGCGGTCTGTCAGGGCTCTATCACCATCTCAATCTGGCCTTTGCCTTGCCGCTGCTGTTGGGCATCGGTCTAAGTCTGATCAGCGTGGCACATCTCGTGGTCTGGCTGATGGACGATCACCCGCTGCTGTTGAACGGTTTCTTCTTCGGCCTGGTAGCGGCTTCGGCCATCGTGGTGAGCCGTCACCCCGCCGACTGGAAGCTATGGCACCTGCTCCCGCTGATTGCGGGGCTACTGCTGGCCCACGGCCTGCCATCGTTGATGCCCCTGATCACCCAGCTGGGGAGTCCTTCGCTGGTGTTGATCGTCGGTGGAGCCATTGCCATCAGCGCGCTGCTGCTGCCCGGGGTGTCGGGCAGCTTCCTGCTGCTCACCATGGGACTCTACGGTACCGTGATGCAGGGCATCCGCAGCTTCGACCTGTCACTGCTTTCGACTTTCGCGGTTGGCTGTCTGATAGGTCTGTTTGGCTTTTCTCGCCTGCTCTCATGGTTGTTGCGCCATTACCACACGGCCACGCTGCAACTGCTCATCGGCTTCATCATCGGCTCGCTGCCAGTGCTCTGGCCATGGCGGGAACTCGTTCGCTATCAGCTTGGGCCAGAAGGCCAAATGATCCCGCTCGACTATCGCTACCTGACCCCAGGCGACTACGCCATCTTGACCGGCGAGCCCGGGTTGATGCTTCCCGTGCTGGTTGCCATGCTGCTCGGCGCTGCCCTGGTACTCGTACTGGGACGCAACGTCGGTGGCGGCACGTCGGGCAAGGTGGGTAATGGCCCCCAACAATCGCCTGACAAGGAGGAGAGCTCCCATGCGTAAGGTCTTTCTCGTTTCGGCCATTGCTTTGGCAATGACCGGCTGTGCTGCACAGCAGGAGTATTCTGCTCCGCAGGTTCGCGACCTTTCGGTGAGTCGTGAGCGTACCCAGGCCAGCCACTATACGGTTGAGCAGGGCGATACGCTTTATGGCATCGCCTGGCGGCATGACATGGATTACCGCGATCTGGCCAGACTCAACCAGATTGCCCCACCGTATCGCATTCAGACCGGTCAGCAGCTGCGACTTGGCGATGGTGCGGCGGCGCCGTCGCGCACGGAGCCGTCCCCCGGCCTTGGTGGTCCTCAGGTGGCGACAGCCACTGCCTTGGGCGGTGGTGCCGCGTCACAGGCGGGTGATGACTGGTTGCTGCCCGATGAACAGGCGATCGAGCGCAACCGCAGGCTGGCGGCCGAGCCCCTCGATGCCGAGGGCCGTGCTCCCACTGAGATGGCAGTGGCAGGTGCTCAGCAGGTCGCTGAGTCGGCGCCTCGGACCCCCGAGCCGGAAGCGCAACGTGCTCCAGAACCCATCGTCGATGCCGACGTGGCCATCGCCGCACAGCCTGAGGCACAACCCGAGCCTGAACCACAGCCGGAACCACAGCCTGCGACTCAGCCCGAACCCGATGCCGGGACCGCGGTGGCGGGCGAGCCGGAACGTCAGCCCGCCAGCGAGAGTCGTACCTATACGCCAGTCGACGAGGTGCCCTGGCAGTGGCCCGCAGACGGGGAATTGATCGGCCGCTTCGGTGAAGGCGGTAGCATAACCGCCGGCATTGATATTGCCGGGCAAAAGGGGCAACCTGTCAAAGCAGCCGGGCCCGGTATCGTGGTCTATGCCGGTAGCGGGGTACGGGGTTATGGCAACCTCATCTTGCTCAAGCACAATGACCAGTACCTTAGCGCCTATGCCCATAACGACAGCCTCCGGGTGACGGAGAACGACGTGGTGGAGGCCGGCCAGGTCATCGCCACGATGGGCGACAGCGACGCCGAAAGTACCAGGCTGCATTTCGAGGTGCGCAAGGATGGCCAGCCTCAGGACCCTCTGAAGTACCTGCCGGAGAGGTAGCCGTCTTGCGGTTATCGCCGGGGTGACAAGGAGGTCGCTGGCACCCGTACGGGTGCCAGCAAGAGTCAAGAATAATTAGAACTCTGCGCTGTGAACCAAGCCAGAGAGAACGACATTTCAGGACGAAACCACGGGGTAGAACCGATGAGCATGCTTGAACGGGACCTTCAGGATGTTGATCTCGATGACGTGACCGAGGCCGAGCAGGAGCTCGGTACGGCATCGGACAATTCGACCAGCGACGACGAGGCAGCCTTCGAAAAGGCGCTGAGTCGAGAAGACAAGCACTACCACCATAGCCTAGACGCCACTCAGATCTATCTCAACGAAATCGGCTTTTCCCCCTTGCTGTCGCCAGAGGAAGAGGTTTATTACGGCCGCCTGGCGCAGAAAGGAGACCCTGCTGGGCGGGCGCGAATGATCGAGTCCAACCTCAGACTGGTGGTCAAGATCGCCCGACGTTATCTCAACCGAGGGCTGACCCTGCTCGACTTGATCGAGGAAGGTAACCTCGGTCTGATACGGGCGGTCGAAAAGTTCGATCCCGAGCGTGGCTTTCGCTTTTCCACCTATGCGACCTGGTGGATTCGTCAGACCATCGAACGGGCGCTGATGAACCAGACGCGCACCATTCGTCTGCCTATCCATGTCGTCAAGGAACTCAACATCTATCTGCGCGCGGCACGTGAGCTGACGCAAAAGCTGGATCACGAGGCCACGCCGGAAGAGATTGCCGACTATCTCGACAAACCCGTCGAGTCGGTCAAGAAGATGATGGGGCTCAATGAGCGTGTCTCCTCGGTGGACTATCCGATGGGTGGCGAAAGCGACAAGCCGCTGATCGAGACCCTGGCCGACGATAACGAACAGGGCCCCGAGTCATCGCTGGTCGATATCGACGTCAAACAGCATGTCGATGAGTGGCTGGCGGAGCTGACCGAGAAACAGATGGAAGTCGTGGTGCGACGTTTCGGCCTGCGCGGGCATGAGGCGGCGACGCTCGAGGAGGTCGGCGACGAAATCGGTCTGACCCGTGAGCGTGTCCGCCAGATTCAGGTTGAGGCACTAAAGAAGCTGCGCCGCGTCCTCGAGAAGCAGGGTCTCTCGATGGATAACATCTTCAACGAGTAACCGCAGATCGAAAAACGGCAGCCGACCTCCGGGTCGGCTGCATATTTTCTGCATGCTGATGCGTTATCATTAGCCTCCTCATCATGCAGGGATGAACAAGGAAACGATCAATGCATCGCTCACCTTTCACTAGGCACTTCCAGCGCCGTGGCCTTGCGGTCATCGTCTGTCTCGCCATGGTAGGCAACGCCCATGCGGCCGATCTGTGGACCATTGCTCAGGATGCGCTCGCCAACGATGCCGAGCTTGCCTCGACCCGTGCCGGCTTTCAGGCGACCGAGGCGGCGCGAGATGCCCAGCGCGGCACCTTGCTGCCCCAAATCGGCATTGGCGGTACGGTCAGCCATACGCGCACCTATTCGAGCCCTACGCGTCCGGACCTGGGCGGTGCACTGCCGGGTGATCTGGAAGATCAGGTGGCACCTGCTTTCGAGCAGGACGATACGGTAAACAGCGCGGGAATCAGCCTGGATGCCGAGCAGGCATTGTACGATCCGTCGCGGCGTGCCCAGCTCGAGCGTGCCGAGCGCGAGATCGATCGCGATGCGCTGGGGCTCGAAGCGTCTCAGCAGCAGCTGCTCTACAATGTGGCCAACGCCTACTTCGAGATTCTCAGGGCGCATGACGTGCTCAGTGCGCGCCGCGCTCAGGAGACCGCCATCAGTCGCCAGCTCGAGCAGGCCCGTGAGCGCTTCGAAGTCGGTTTGATCGCAATCACCGATGTGCATGAGGCCCAGGCGCGTTTCGATCTGGCGCGTGCCCAGCGCATCGCGGCGGAAGGTGCCATGCAGGTCAGCTTCGAGGCGCTGGAGCGACTCACCGGACATCGCTACGAGAGCATCGAAGCGTTGGACGAGGAGGTGCCCATCACCTCACCGCAGCCGGCCGATCGTGAAGAGTGGGTGGCTCTGGCCATGGCCAACAGCCCCATGGTGTTGATGGCTGAAGCCGGAATCGAGGTGGCGAGAAGCACCCTCGATATCTCCCGGGCCGGGCAGCGACCGGTCGTGTCGGCCTTCGCCAACTACGGCTGGGCGGACACCAACCGCAGTGGCACGTCGCATCAGTCGGAAAGCCAGATAGGCCTGCGCGCCAGCCTGCCGCTCTACACCGGCGGTTCGACCCAGGCGCAGATCCGGCAGAGCGGCTTCATGCTCGAAGCCACGCAGTACGATTTCGAGGCGCAGCGGCGCGATACCATCCAGCAGGTTCGGTCTCTGTTCACACGCGTGAACAATGACGTGGAAACCGTCGAGGCGCGCCGCCAGGCGATCATCTCCAACCAGAGCGCCCTTGAAGCGACGCGCTCTGGCTACGAAGTGGGAACGCGTAACATCGTTGATGTGCTGAATGCCGAGCAGAACCTGTTCAATGCCATAGCCGAACATGCCGAAGCGCGCTATGACTACGTGTTGGGATTGCTGCAGCTTCAGATGCAGGCCGGGGTGCTGGGGCCGGATTCGATCCAAGCCGTCAATGCCTGGCTGAGCGACGAGGAGCGTGTCTCGCTGGAGTTGCCGGATGAGGCCAACGACAACCCGGTCATGAACATCGGTGAACGCCCCCAAGCCCCAACGTGATGAACGACGTAATTGTCCCAAAACTATGCTGTTTTTCTCTACGTGCCACCGAGAAATCGGTGGTTTCGTTCGTGAAATGGCCTGAGGTATAAAAGATAATACTGCGCTGTTTCTTGTCGGCGGAGAATTGCCATGGCCAGGCCCCTGGTCGCAGATATCGATCTCGACGCCCTGCGTCACAACTACGCCCTGGCACGTGCTCTGGCCTCCGGCAGCCGTGCCGTGGCGGTGATCAAGGCCGATGCCTACGGTCACGGCGCTGTGCAGTGTGCCCGGGCGCTGGAGTCGTTGCCCGCGGAACAGCGTCCGCCGGCCTTTGGCGTGGCCTGCCTGGAAGAAGCCGAAAGCCTGCGCCAGGGCGGGATAGCGACGCCGATCGTCCTGCTCGAAGGTATCTTCGACGCCAGCGAGCTGCCACGCGTCGAGGCGCTTGGGCTGTGGCTGACCGTCCATAGCGAATGGCAACTGAGGGCGCTATTGGCCTACCGCCCGACATCGCCCATTCCCGTTTGGCTCAAGATAGACTCAGGCATGCATCGGCTGGGCTTTTCCCCCGAGGAGGCGGCGTCGGTGTGGCAACGTCTGGTATCGGCTCCTGAGACCGTCACCGACCTGCACCTGATGAGCCACTTCGCCAGTGCCGATGCCGTCGATGCCAGCTACTTCGATCGCCAATTGAAATGCATGCAGGCTCTGGCCGCTCAGCTCGATGCACCGCTGTGCCTGGCCAACTCTCCGGCTACCCTGGCCCAGCCTGACTCGCATGGGAGCTGGGTGCGCCCCGGCGTCATGCTCTATGGCAGCAATCCGCTGGAAGCGCCCAATGGCGCCAGTCAGCGACTCCAGCCGGTGATGTCACTGCGCTCCGAGATCATTGCCGTACGTGATCTGGCCGCCGGCGAGCCTGTGGGCTATGCCGGCCGCTGGCGGGCGCCGCACCCATCGCGCATTGCGGTAGTGGCCTGCGGCTACGGTGACGGCTATGATCGGCATGCCATCGATGGCACGCCGGTACTGGTGGCCGGTAAGCGCACGAGCATTGCCGGCAAGGTGTCGATGGATATGCTGACAGTAGATATCAGCGACATCCCCGAGGCCGAGATCGGTACCGAGGTCGTGCTGTGGGGAAGGTCACGCCACGGCGCACTACTGTCCGTCGACGAGGTGGCTCGCTACTGCGACACCATCAGCTATACGCTGCTGACCGGCGTACTGCCGCGTGTTCCCAGGCGCTACTCCAGGCTGGACTGAACGTCAGCCCTCTTTGCCCGAATCGATCAGAACGGAAACCCGCATGTCCAAGCGTAACTGGCCTGATTCCTTCGCCCATCCTCGCTTCTGGCCCGCCTGGCTGGCCATTGGCGCCATGCAGATAGGAGCCTGGCTACCCTGGAGGCTCAAGCTCGCCATCGGGCGCGGGCTGGGCCTGTTGGCCTGGGCGGCGGTTCCTCGACGCCGCCATATCGTCGATACCAATCTGCGGCTCTGTTTTCCTGAGCTCAGCGACAGCGAGCGCCGGCGGCTTGTGCTCGATACCTTCAAGGCCAACGGTATCGGAATTTTGGAGACCGCGACGGGATGGTGTCGAGACCCCAGGCATTTGAGCCACCGAGTGGCTTACAAGGGGCTCCATCACCTTGAGGCAGCGCATGCTCGAGGCAAGGGAGTGCTGGTAGTGGGTATCCACTTCTCCACCTTGGATCTGGGCGGTGCGCTGCACTCGCTCTATTTCCCTGCCGACGTCGTGTATCGCCCGCACAACAACCCGCTATTCGACCGCTTCATGACCCGTTCGCGGAGCAATATCTTCGGCGAGGCGATCGATCGTCACGACCTGCGTGGCGTGGTGCGACGGATCAAGGCGGGACATATCGTATGGTATTCACCGGATCAGGACTTCGGGCGGGACGTCAGCGTCTTCGCCCCGCTGTTCGGTGTCCAGGCAGCGACTATTCGGCTGACTGCAAAGATCGCACGGATGACCGGCGCGCCGGTGGTACCGCTAATGTTCCATCGCAACCCCGACGATCGAACCTATACCATCGAATGTCATCCCCCGTTGGAGGACTTCCCGAGTGGCGACGAAGTGCGTGACGCCACTCAGGTCAACGCCTTCATCGAGCGGGCAATCCGTAAGCACCCGGAGCAGTACATGTGGCTGCATCGCCGCTTCAAGACGCGTCCGGAAGGCGAAAAAGGCTTCTATTAAGACCTTGTAAGCGGCGCTTTTGTACCACCCCGTAGCAATCCATACACAAGGAGTAACCGGTAGTAACTTGACGCTTCGGTCAGTTCACGCAAGGCTTATGGATACCTATTGGGAAAACTGCGCCGAAGGAAGCATGGCGCTTAAGACAGTCAAGGAGGTCTGTATGCTCGGCAATGCAATGCTGTTCCTGATCATCGCCATCATCGCAGGGGTGCTCGGTTTTACCGGCATCGCGGGCGCTGCCACTACCATCGCCCAGATCCTGTTCTTCCTCTTCATCGTATTGTTCATCGTCTCGTTGATCACCGGACGAAGAAAACCGTAGTGCTCTGCGCCCATCCGTTCGAGACATGACCGAACGAAAAGCCGAACGAAAAGGCCTCGCATCCGCGAGGCCTTTTTATGCCGTGTACCGCCAGGTTGAGATGTCGTATCAGGCGTCGATGCGCTTGTACTTCATCCGGTGCGGCGTGTCATTGCCGACCCGCTTGCGGTGCTCCGCTTCGTAGTCGGTGTAGTTGCCCTCGAAGAACTCTACGTGGGAGTCGCCTTCGAACGCCAGGATGTGAGTGGCGATACGATCGAGGAACCAGCGGTCGTGTGAGATGACCAGAGCACAGCCGGGGAAGGCAAGCAGAGCTTCCTCGAGGGCGCGCAGGGTCTCGATGTCGAGATCGTTGGAGGGTTCATCGAGCAGCAGGACGTTGGCACCTTGCTTCAAGGTTTGGGCCAGCTGCAGGCGGCCGCGTTCGCCACCGGAGAGATCCTTGAGGAACTTCTGCTGGTCGTTGCCCTTGAAGTTGAAACGACCCACATAGGCACGCGATGAGACTTCATAGCCATTGATGTTGAGCAGGTCCTGACCGTCGGAGACCGCCTGCCATACGGTCTGCTTGTCTTCCAGGGCGTCGCGCAGCTGTTCCACGTAGGCGATGTCCACGGTCTCGCCAATTACCACATCGCCACTATCGGGTTGCTCCTTGCCGGTGATCAGTTTGAACAGCGTCGACTTGCCGGCGCCGTTGCCACCGATGATGCCGATGATGGCCCCCTTGGGTACGGTGAAGGAGAGGTCCTCGTAGAGCAGCTTGTCCTCGAAGCGCTTGGATACGCCGTGGAATTCGATCACCTTTTCCCCCAGGCGCGGGCCGGGCGGAATATAGATCTCATTGGTCTCGTTGCGCTTCTGGAAGTCGCCGGACTGCATCTCCTCGAAGCGGTTGAGTCGCGCCTTGCTCTTGGCCTGGCGGCCCTTGGCATTGCTGCGTACCCACTCCAGCTCGTGTTTGATCGCCTTCTGACGCGAGGCCTCCTGCTTGGCCTCCTGCTCGAGACGCTTCTCCTTCGATTCCAGCCACTGTGAGTAGTTGCCCTCGAAGGGAATGCCGTGGCCTCGGTCCAGCTCGAGTATCCAGCCGGCCACATTGTCGAGGAAGTAGCGGTCATGGGTAATGGCCACCACGGTGCCGCTATAGTCGTGCAGAAACCGCTCGAGCCAGGCCACCGATTCGGCATCCAGGTGGTTGGTAGGCTCGTCGAGCAACAGCATGTCCGGGTTCGAAAGCAGCAGGCGGCAAAGTGCCACCCGTCGGCGTTCGCCACCGGAGAGATGGCCGACCCGCGCTTCCCAGGGCGGCAGGCGAAGCGCCTCGGCGGCCACTTCCAGCTTACGCTCCAGGTTGTGGGCGTCGGCGGCCTCGATGATGTTCTCCAGGCGGGCTTGCTCTGCCGCCAGTGCATCGAAGTCGGCGTCCGGCTCGGCATAGGCGGCATAGACGGCATCCAGCTTGGTCTGTGCCTGCTTGATCTCACCCAGTGCTTCTTCCACGGTCTCGCGGACGCTCTTCTCGTCGTCGAGCTGCGGTTCCTGGGGCAGGTAGCCGATGTTGATGCCGGGCATGGGGCGCGCCTCGCCTTCATGCTCCGTATCGACCCCTGCCATGATGCGAAGCAGGGTCGATTTACCTGAGCCATTTAGGCCCAGTACGCCGATCTTGGCACCCGGGAAGAAGGACAGGGAGATGTCCTTGAGAATCTGTTTCTTGGGCGGAACGACCTTGCCCACCCGATTCATGGTGAAGACGTATTGCGCCATGGAATTCCACTGGTGTTGAGGGTTTCAGTGGCCACGATGATAGTGGTCGAGCAGGGCAAAGGCCAGTATTGCAGTGTCGGTAACGACAGAAGATGCGCTGCGTGGCGCCACCAGATCGGAAGGCACGCTGCGGGAAGCGGGACGAGGCATCCAAGGATGCCTCGTGGTAGGAGGCGGCTTACTCCTCCTCGTCGTGCAGCATCCAGTCATCGGCGATGGCGCGCTGCAAGCGTCGCTCTTCCAGCAGGGCTTCTACGCGTCGTCGCGCACGCAGGGTATCGGCACGGCTGGAAGCGCGGGGACGCACGTATTCGTCGTCATTGACCGCTTCCAGGAAATCCTGATCGTCATCGTGAGCGTCGTTGACAAGGGGTTCATGGCTCATGCGAAGTCCTCCCATGGCCCAGTGTCGACCGCTTTGCGATCGACGAGTCGCACAACCGCTTCTCGTCCGAAGCGACGGACCTGAAGCGCCATCGGTACCGAGCATCGGCACCTGTCGGCTATATATCTCTCCCATGAGCCGAGAGCAAGCGTAATCGTATTTTTTTTGTAGTCGGACTCAGGAGAGGCCGTGTTCGGCCTTGAGTCGCTCGAGTTCCAACTGGGCTTCGACCCGCTCCGTGACGTCCTTCTGCACGCCGATATAGTAAGTCAGGTTGTCATCCGCATCGTAAACGGGAGTGATCGACAGCTCGTTCCAGAAAAGAGTGCCGTCCTTGCGGTAGTTGCGCAGCACCTCGCGGCAAGGCCTGCCATCGGCCAGTGCCTTGCGAATATTGTCCAGTGCCGGCTGGTCGCGATCGTCGTTCTGCAGGAAGCGACAGTCCTGGTAGAGGATCTCGTCCGCACTGTAGCCGGTAAGCCGTTCGAAGCCCTTGTTGACGTAGATGAGTATGTTTTCGTCACCTTCCTGCTCGGCAACCACGATGCCATCTTCCGAGGCATCGACGATGCGCTCCAGCAGGTCGGGGCTGATCAAAGGAGTTCGTTTCATTCAGGCATTCCTGTCTCGGACTGTGCGGTTACCGAACGTCACTATGCTACATCATGGCCAGCCGACGCCAGGTTGACAACGCCTGCAAGCCTACTGCTCGACTTCCGGCAGGCGAGTGGCAGAGAGAGCTGCCGCCAATGCCATTACGGCCAGAAAGACGAGTAGCCAATCGGTTCCCAGCCATTGGGCCAGCAGCCCCGTCATGCCACCCACCACCAGCATCATCACTCCGGTGATGGTATTGGACAGCGCAACGTAGAGTGCTCGCCGGTCCTGACCGGCCATGTCGACCAGATAGGTCTTGCGCCCCAGGCGTACCCCGGCATGCACGACGACCAGCAGAGCATAAACGAGGGCATAGGGCCAAACCTGGCTGCTCCACTCGCCCGGCAGCCAGGCAATGGCGGCTCCCAGCAGACAGCACACCGCCGCGCCCAGGCCTGTGTCGCGCAGTACGGAACGGCTGGAAGCGTCGGCGCGTTTGCCCCATACCGGACTCGCGATCATGCCGGCGATGCCCGAGACCACTATCAGGATGCCCAGGCCACCGAGCTCGGCACCGCTTTGCTGCTGGCCAAGTACGGCGACGTAGGGCAGGGCCAGGGCACTGGCCAGCAGCAGCGAGCGTGAAAGGTTGAAATGCAGGAAACCACGGTCTTCGCGCATCAGATGCAGGCCCAGCTTGATGCTGTCCCAGGCGTTCTCGCCACCTTCCACCGCTCCCGGCATCTCGGCGATGCGTGCAGCACACGCGGCGTTGACGGCCCAGCCCAGCGCGGCGATGCCGAGCAGGATTGCCAAGGCCAGCTCGCCGGGCCGATCCTCGAACAGCATCAGCACACCGCCGGCTGCGAGGGTGACGGCACCCGCTACGCTGCCGCTCCAGCCCATCAGGTTGCCGCGGCGCCGCTTGGCGATGGTCTTGCCCAGCACGTCCTTGGTGGCGATGGATGAGAGACCGCGGGCCAGCGAAAGCGCTATCAGGGCTGTCAGCACCAGGGCGCCGCCAAGGCTGCCCTGGCCATACACAGCGAGCAGGGCCAGGACCATGGCTGCCAGAGCCTGTAGGCAGCCGCCGGCGACCCACACCCATTTGCGCTGCGGCTTGAGACGGATGAAGCCGGCGACGAACAGCTGGGGCAGCAGCGCCCCCGCCTCGCGAATCGGCACCAGCAGCCCAACCATCCACAGTGGCGCGCCAATGACCCCGAGCAGCCAGGGCAGTACCAAGCGGGCGCTGGAGAGCTCATCGGCCAGCTTGTTGCCCAGCGCTGCGAACAGGTGCAGGAAAAAATTGCGGGGCTGCTCATCGCAGGCTTCATCGGAGATGTCCTTGCACATGCGGCTGTCTTCATCTCCCGTCAGCCACTCGTACAGACGCGACTGGCCGATCTCGCGCTCGCTCATCCCGGCTCCTTGGCTGCTATCATCTCGGTTTCCATTGTTGCGACAGGTTGCCGTCATGTCACGTATCCGCATCCACTACTGCACCCAATGCCAATGGCTGCTGCGCAGCGCCTGGCTGGCACAAGAGCTGCTCTCCACCTTCGGCGAGGAGTTGAAGGAAGTCGCGCTGGTGCCTTCCCATGGCGGCTATTTCGAAATCTTCTACGATGACGAATCGCTATGGGAGCGCAAGCGCGACGGCGGCTTCCCCGATAGCAAGCAGCTCAAGCAGCGGGTTCGCGATCGGCTCGATCCCAACCGTGACCTGGGCCATATCGACCGATGAAGGCAACGCCGACGAGCGCTGAGATTCGCGTTCTGGATCGCCAGGCGATTCTCTTCGGCTTGGGTGCGGTGGCGCTGTGGTCAACCGTGGCAACGGCCTTCAAGCTGGCCTTGACCTACATTACGCCGCTCGAGCTGATCTGGTTGGCCTCGCTGGTGTCTTGGCTGTTCATGGGAATGCTGGTGGTGCGGCAGGGATTGTTGAGCGAGGCTCTGCGTCGGGGCTGGCGTACTGCCGCCTGGGCCGGGCTGATGAACCCGGTGGCCTACTATCTGTTGCTGTTCGGTGCTTATGACCGCCTGCCGGGCCAGGAAGCCATGGCGTTCAATTACACCTGGGCGCTGGCCATGGCTTTCCTGGCGGTGCCTCTGCTTGGCCAGCGGCTGACGCGCATCGACGTGCTGGCAGGGCTGGTCGCCTATGCCGGGGTATGGGTGATCGCCACCCGCGGCCAGGTCTTCGACGTGGCTTTCGCCGATCCTCTTGGCGTGGCGCTGGCGCTGGCATCGACGCTGCTGTGGGCGCTCTATTGGCTTCTCAACGTGCGCGACCGGCGCCCGCCGCTGGTGGCCCAATGGCAGAACTTCGGCGTTGGCCTGCCGGTGCTCACGCTGCTGATGCTGCTTGGCCCCGGCTTCGCCTGGCCCGGCTGGGCGGCGCTGGGGGCCGGGGTCTATGTCGGTCTGTTCGAAATGGGCGTTGCCTTCGTGTTGTGGCAACTGGCCATGCATCGAGTATCGCGTACGGCGCGGGTCTCCCACCTGATCTTTCTGTCGCCGCCGGTGTCGCTGCTGCTGCTCTATCTGGTGGTAGGGGAACCGATCCTGTCATCGACCCTGGTCGGGCTGGCTCTCATTCTCGGCGGATTGGCGCTGCAGCAGTGGCAGAAGAGCCCTACGGAGGGTCACTCGTGAGCGATGTCGGCCAGCTCTACGCCGCTGCTCTCCAGCAGCGGTTCGAGTGCCGGCCATACATTGTCGAGAATGATCGGCTGGGCGTGGCTGGTGGGATGGATTCCGTCGTCCTGCATCATGCCCTCTTCGAGGGCCACGCCGTCCAGCAGGAAGGGTACCAGTGGCGCATCGTAGGTCTCGGCCAGGCGAGTGAAGACGTCGCCGAAGGCACGGCGGTAGGCCTGCCCGTAGTTGGGCGGAATGTCGATACCCAGAATCAGCACCTCGGCGCCGGTGGCCTGACTGGCCTCGATCATGCCGGCCAGATTGGCCTCGAGCTGGGCAGGGGGGAGGCCACGCAGGCCGTCGTTGCCGCCCAGTTCAAGCAGAACGATGTCCGGGTCATGCTGTCCGAGTAGCTCGGGGAGCCGACTGGCACCGCCGCCGCTGGTTTCACCGCTGATGCTGGCATTGACGACACGGGCGGTATCTGCCAACCGTTCTTCGAGCAGCGTGACCCATCCCGCGTCTTGCTCGAAACCGTAGGCGGTGCTCAGGCTGTCGCCCATCACCAGTAGAACCGGTCGTTCGGCTGCGTGACTCGGCGCTGCCATTAAGGCCAGAGCAACTATCATGCTCCCGGCGAGGCCTGCACACTGGAAACGCCAGCGTGCCAGCCATACGCTTACCAAACCCAAGGGGATACCTTTCACCATGTCCGACTCCTCGACTCAAGATGCTGTGTTGTCTGCCACCGCTACCGAGCGCGACGCCAATCCGATTCTACACGCTCGCCAATTGAACAAGCAGGTGGTGAGCGGCGAGCGGCAGCTCACCATTCTGAGTGGTCTGGATCTCAAAGTGTTCCCTGGGGAGAGCGTGGCAATCCTGGGCCAGAGCGGAGCAGGCAAGTCGACCCTGCTCGGTCTGCTGGCGGGCCTGGACCAACCGAGCGGCGGCGAGCTCTCGCTGTTCGGCGAATCGCTGGCCAAGCTCGACGAGGATGGACGCGCCCGATTGCGGGCCGGCCGGGTTGGCTTTGTGTTTCAAAATTTCCAGCTGCTGCCGACTCTGACGGCCCTGGAGAACGTCCTGCTGCCGCTGGAACTCTCGCCGCTGCCCGGCGCCTATGCCCGGGCCCGCGAATGGCTGACCCGAGTCGGGCTCGGCGAACGGCTCGATCACCTGCCCAAGCAGCTCTCGGGCGGGGAGCAGCAGCGCGTGGCGCTGGCGCGGGCCTTCGTTACCGGCGCCGAGCTGGTATTTGCCGATGAGCCCACCGGCAACCTGGACCAGGCCACTGGCGGGCGCATCATCGATATGCTGTTTCAGCTCAATCGTGAGTCCGGCACCACCCTGGTACTGGTGACCCACGACCGCGCTCTTGCTGCCCGTTGCGATCGCTGCATGAGCCTGGAGGAGGGCCGGCTGGTAGAGCTCGTGCGCGACGAGGTGAATGCATGAGTTCGTCATCCACACAGGCATCCGGCAACAAGCTGCTGCGGCTTTCCGCTCGCGGCCTGCTGCGCGACCTGCGTGCCAACGACGTTCGCGCCCTGTTCGTCGCGCTGGCGCTGGCAGTGGCCGCCTCGACCATGATCGGTTTCTTCCTCGATCGCCTCGACCGCGGGCTGACCCGGCAGGCCGGCCAGCTGCTCGGCGGCGACCTGGTCCTCGAGCAAGGTCGACCCTTCAGCGAAGAGCTGCGCACCACCCTGGAGCAGGCCGGGCTCACGCTCAGCGACCAGGTCGACATGGTGACCATGATCAGCTTTGGTGACGCCTTTCAACCGGCCAGCCTCAAGGCCGTGGACAGTGTCTACCCCCACTACGGCCAAGTTCACGTCGATCGTGGCGAGGGTATTGAAACCGTGGCTCACGGCCCTGCGCCCGGGGAGGCGTGGCTGGCGCCGCGCCTGGCGTTGCTGCTCGAAGCGGAACTGGGCGATCGGGTTCAGGTTGGCGAGGGCGAGCTGACGGTGACCGGCCTGGTCGAACGGGAGCCTGATCAGTCCGCCGGCTTTGGCAATTTCAACCCGCGCCTGATGATCCATCTCGACGATCTCGCAACCACCAATCTGGTCCAGCCCGGGGCGCGGGTGGAGTTCGAGCTGCTTGCCGCCGGCCCGCCCCAGGCCCTTGATCAGCTGGCGCCGCTGCTTGCCAGGCTCAGCCGCGATGGGGTCGAAGTACGTGATGTGCGACGCGACCGGCCAGGTCTCGGCAATGCCCTGGAGCGTGCCGAGAAGTATCTCAGCCTGGCGGGGCTTGCAGCCGTACTGTTGGCCGGTGTGGCCGTGGCCATGGCCACGCGGCGCTATGTCGAGCGCCATCTCGATACCGCTGCGCTGCTGCGCTGCTTTGGCGCCACTCAGCGCGATCTGACCTGGCTGTTCGCGCTGCAACTGCTGTGGCTGGCCCTGGCGGCGTCGCTGCTCGGGGCACTGCTGGGCCTGGCAGGTCAGGCGGCACTGCTGGCGTTGCTTGCAGCCTTCCTGCCGCTCACCTTGCCGCCGCCGGGTTGGCTACCGCTGTGGCTCGGCGTGTTGACGGCGCTGGCGGTGCTGGTCGGCTTCGCCGGACCCACGCTGCTGCGCCTCAAACGGGTCAGCGCGCTCAAGGTGCTGCGGCGTGAACTCGACCCTCTGCCAGCTTCGGCCTGGCTGGTGGTGCTGGTGGCCAGCCTGGTGTTCGGCGGCCTGCTGTGGCTCTACTCCGGCGACTTCGGTCTGGCGGCCTCGCTGCTGGTCGGGGGACTGATCATGCTGGTGGTGCTGTGGGGGCTTGGCAGCCTGCTGCTCGGCCTGGTGCTGCGTGTTGCCGGTCGCCTGCCTCAGGGCGGTGGCAAGCGCGGCGAGCTGGCTCAGGCCTTGCGCTTGGGCGGGCGTCAGCTGGCGCGTCGGCGCTCCGCGAGCCTGGGGCAGCTGCTGGCGTTCTCGGTGACCTTCTTCGCCATGGCCATGATCGCCATGGTGCGGGGCGACCTGCTCACGACCTGGCAGGATCAGCTGCCCGAGGATGCGCCCAACTACTTCGCCATCAATATCCAGCCCGGTGAGCGAGAGGCCTTCATCGAGACGCTCGAGGCCAACGCCGACGACCGTACGGCGCTCTACCCGATGGTGAGAGGACGGCTGACCGAGATCAACGATGAGCCGGCCCGCGAGGCCGTACCGGTGGATTCCCGCGGGGATGGCTCGCTGCGGCGCGAACTCAATCTCACCTGGCAGGCCGAACTGCCAGAGGGGAACCGAGTGGTGGCCGGCCAGTGGTTCGATGTGCTCGAGGGTGCGGCGAACGAGAATGGCTGGCTGGGTGAGGTGGCGGCCGAGCCAGCCCGGGCTGTCGTGCCGATCTCGCTGGAGGATGGCCTGGCCGAACGCCTGGGTCTGTCGCTGGGAGATCGACTGACTTTCACCATCGGTGGCGAAGAGATCATCGGCGAGGTGGCCAGCCTACGTAACCTCGACTGGGACAGTTTTCGGCCCAACTTTTTCGTCATCTTCCCGCCAGGAGTGCTGGAGCGCTTCGGACATAGTTTCATTACCGCTTTCCATCTCGATACCGGGCAGGGCGAGACGCTGCGTGAACTGGTGCAGCGCTTCCCCGGCGTCTCCCTGCTCAACATCGATGCCATCCTGGCCCAGGTACGTGATGTCGTCACTCAGGTGACCCGTGCCGTGGAGCTGGTCCTGGGCTTCGTCTTGCTGGCCGGGGTGAGCGTACTCTACGCGGCATTGACCGCGAGCCGTCCGGCACGGGCTCACGAAAGCGGGCTGCTGAGGGTATTCGGTGCCGGTGGAAGCCTGATTTCACGCGTCCAAGGGGCCGAGTACGCCATCCTTGGCCTTGCCAGCGGCCTGATGGGGGCGTTGCTGGCGGAACTGGCCACCGCCGGTATCTATGTGGCCTGGCTCGATCTGGCGCCACGGCTTCATCCGTGGTTATGGATCGTGCTGCCCTTGGGCGGTGCGCTGCTGATCGGTGCCATTGGCCACGCGCTGTCGCGGGGGCTGCGCAAACAAGCCCCGGCGGCGAGCCTGGGGCTGCTGGGCGAGGCCTGAACCGGCTTCACCTCGACGTTTGAACGCCGAGGTCGAAGCCACCGCGCTGCAGGAAAGCGGTTACACTATGTAAACGCGAACGTGGCGCGGCGCACCCTGCCACCTTCCTACAACCGATGCGATGCAAAGGAGGTGGCGTCAATGCCAAACAACCAAGCCCGGGCGATCCGTCTCGGGCACACCCTGGCCTTCATGGCGCTTTTCGGGGCTTGTGGCGGCGCTATGGCAGATACGCAGCGCCTCGAGGCCGATCTGCGTGCGCTATTCAGCGAAGGCGGTAGCCTTTCGATCGGCGATGTTTCCAGTGCCATGCTGCGCTCACGCCTGACCGCCGAGGATATCGTTTTCGAGGCTCATGAGGGCGAGCGCCTGCTGATCGACCGCTACATCGTCAGCGGCGACTACGATGCCCCCGATGAAGTCACCCTGGAAGGCATTCGCATCGAGGATAGCCTAACGGCACTTACCCTGATGAGTATCGAGCGGATGGTGCTCGGGGAGCCGTCCCGGGCGGTGTTTCCGCTTCACGAGGAACTCGACCCCGCAGAGGTGCGTGTCGGCACTCTTGCCATCGACGGCATCGTGCTCGAGCTGGCCTCGGAGCTCGCCGAGGAGATTTTCTTCGATACCCCCCTCGATACCAGTCAGGGCCGGATGACCATCGACAAGCTGCGCGGGGAGTCGTTGTCTCATGAGGCCATCGGCATGCTGGAGATAAGCGGTGTCGCAGGCACCTTCGACGAGTTGGATGAGCTCGGTTCGGGGTCCTTCACTCTGGCCTCGCTGCGCCTCGAGGAATTGACCGGTATCGACAGCGAGGGCGAGGAGAAGCTCGCTTCATTGATGCTGCGCGATCTGGTCATGGAGACCAGCGAACTGGCGGGCAGCCTGGCGCTGTTCGATGTCGATGGCGATTTCGCCGACGGCAAGGGTGGGGTGCGTGTCGAAGGCCTGCGCCTGGATCTGGCACGCATGATCGAGCTCGCCCCCGAGGACGAGCGCACCGAGCTGCGCATGGCCAGCAACGTGCTTACCGGTGGCAGCGGTGAGCTGAAGCTCGATGCCGCCTTTCTCGGCAGCTGGCAGGAGAAGGGCGGGCACAGCGTGCTGATCAGCGATAGCCGAATCGATATCCACGATGCCCTGGGTCTGTTGCTGGACATCAATCTGCCGGTACTGCTGCCCCCAGGCGTCACGCCCGGCGACGCCTTCGCCGATATGGATTGGCTGCAAACCGCCACGCTGTTGGGCGGCGACATTCGCCTGAGTCTGTCCAATCAGGGGCTATTCGCCCGCCTGGCCACTCTGGGAGCGGCCATGGAGGGCGTGACCGAGGCGCAATACGTTGAACAGGCCCGTACCCAAGCCCAGGGCTTCGGTATGATGTTCGGCCCCGAGGTACAAGCCATCCTGGTGGGGCTGGTAGATCTGCTCGAGGGGAGCGCGGAGCATCTCGACGTGCGCGTGACCCTGCCTTCAGAAAGCTCCATGGCCACCTACATGAACGATCCGCTGGGGTTGCCCAGCAAGCTCAGCGTCAAAGTCGAAACACGTTGACCCCAGCGCTTCCACTAAACCCAGCATGAGAATTTCTGCACCTACCCATGACGGCCTTTCAAGTGAAAGCCGTCATGGGCTGGGGTATCATGGCGCATCCTGATTCTCCCCGAGATGCGAGGTTTCCCGCCGATGTTCAGCCGTGACATGACGATTGCCGGTTTCGATGATGCCCTGTTCGATGCGATGCAGAAGGAAGTCGCTCGTCAGGAGGCGCACATCGAGCTGATTGCTTCCGAGAACTATGCCAGCCCTCGCGTTCTCGAAGCCCAGGGCAGCCAGCTGACCAACAAGTATGCGGAAGGCTACCCCGGCAAGCGCTACTACGGCGGCTGTGAATACGTCGACATCGTCGAGCAGTTGGCCATCGACTACGCCAAGCAGCTGTTCGCTGCCAGCTACGCCAATGTCCAGCCGCACTCCGGCTCGCAGGCCAACAGCGCTGTGTTCCAGGCACTGGTCAAGCCCGGTGACACCGTGCTGGGCATGAGCCTCGATGCGGGCGGGCACCTGACCCATGGCGCCAAGCCCAACTTCTCGGGCAAGCACTACAACGCCGTGCAGTATGGTATCGACGAGAGCGGCCGCATCGATTACGAGCAAGTGGCCCGCCTGGCTCGCGAGCATCAGCCCAAGATGATCATTGCCGGCTTCTCCGCCTACTCACAGATCATCGACTGGGCCCGGTTCCGCGAGATCGCCGATGAAGTGGGGGCGTACCTGCTGGTCGACATGGCGCATATTGCAGGGCTGGTGGCCGCGGGCGTCTATCCCACGCCGCTGCCCCACGCTCACGTGGTCACCACCACGACTCACAAGACTCTGCGCGGTCCTCGTGGCGGCTTGATCCTCTCCGCCGAAGGCAACGAGGAGATCGAGAAGAAGCTGCAGTCGGCGGTTTTCCCGGGTGGCCAGGGCGGTCCGCTGGAGCACGTCATTGCCGCCAAGGCAGTGTGCTTCAAGGAAGCCATGGAACCCGGCTTCAAGACCTATCAGCAGCAGGTGGTGAAGAACGCCCAGACCATGGCCGGCGTGTTCATCGAGCGCGGTTACGACATCGTCTCCGGCGGCACCGAAGACCACTTGTTCCTCCTCTCGCTGATCAAGCAGGGCCTGACCGGCAAGGACGCGGATGCCGCCCTGGGCCGCGCCCACATCACCGTCAACAAGAACGCCGTGCCGGGCGATCCGCAGAGCCCGTTCGTGACCTCCGGCCTGCGTATCGGCACGCCGGCCGTGACCACCCGTGGCTTCGGCGAGAATGAGTGCCGTGAGCTGGCCGGCTGGATCTGCGACATCCTCGACGTCATGGCCAAGGGTAATGAGACCACTGCCATTGAAGCCGAGGTGAAGGGCAAGGTGGAGAGCGTCTGCGCACGCTTCCCGGTCTATCGCTGAGGACGACTGTCGGCAGTAGCTGGCATCATTTTGAGTACAAAACCGAAAAGCCCCATTCTGGGTTTCAGAATGGGGCTTTTTCTGCACTGTTTTTGTGCACGGTAAGCCACTTCGGCGGATAAGGGGGCAGTAGCCGCACGCTACCATTGGGGCTCGGACATGCCAACGTGGCCTCGCGTCTGGATTGGCACGGCTCGTGCAAAAGATTTCCAAGCACTGGGTTTTCCCACCCGATACGCCGGAGCCGCCATGACGACGAAGCCGCTACTTCTGGACCCCGCCTTGCAGCCGCGCCTGGTCTTCACCGATCTCGACGGTTCCTTGCTCGACCATGACAGCTACCAGTGGCAACAAGCCAAGCCTTGGCTGAGTCGGTTGAAAACCCTGGGCGTGCCGGTCATACCGGTGACCTGTCGTACCCGCGCAGAGCTACTGCCACTGCGTAAACGTCTTGGTCTGTGCGATACCCCATTCATAGCCGAGAATGGCAGCGTGATCGGCTTGCCCCCCGCCTGGCGCCATGCCCACCTGGAGCGTGCTTCCTGTGCATCGGAGGGCCTGGCCATGCGCAATTTGGGGCTGGATATTGCCTTCATTCGCAAGCGCCTCAGCGTGTGGCGGGAACGGCTTGGCGTCTCCTTCACACTGATGGGCGAAATGTCGCTCGATGAGGTCATGTCGCTGACGGGATTAAGTGAAAGTGACGCGCGGCTGGCCAGGATCCGTCAGGGTAGCGAACCCCTGATATGGCGGGGTGATAGTGAAGCCTTGGCGAATTTTCGAGACACCCTGCAGGGCGATGGGCTAAGGCTCGTCCAGGGCCGGCGTTTCTGGCATGCCACGGGTGGGTGTGACAAGGGCGGGGCGGTATCTTGGCTAGTTGAACGTTTCAAATCGCTGCGGGGGTGCGAGCCGCTGACCCTAGGCCTTGGCGATGGCCCCAACGACCAGTCGCTGCTGGAAGCAGTGGATCAGGCAGTTGTGATCCAGGGTGGCGAAGCATCGACCCTGGCACCACGCCAGCCGGCGCTCTATCGCAGCCAGGCAGCGGGGCCCTCGGGTTGGGTCGAAGGCATCGCTTATTGGTGGGGCAAGGAGGATGCCCGTATGCTGCCGAAGCAGGCGATCTTCTGATGAACCCGCCTTGATTCACCCAATAGTCCACTCCTGACTGCGCCTGTACGGCAAGTGCGGCGCCTTTGAGGCTGCCTTCCGGTATGCTGGAAGACTGACACTCATGGATGCGCAGGCGAAATACGCAATGTCGACATTGACGTTTCTAGGGGCGGTAGGGGAAGTCACGGGTTCTCGTTATCTTCTCGAGGTGACACGAAGCGATCGCGACTACCATCTGCTTCTCGAGTGCGGGTTGCACCAGGGGGGCAAAGGTGCCGATGAAGCCAATGCTAAGCCCTTCGGCGCCTTGGCGAGGCAGCTTGATGCCGTGGTCATATCTCACGGCCACTTGGATCATGCCGGGCTACTGCCCAAGCTGGTTCGGGAAGGCTACAGCTGCCCGATTCACTGCACACGCGGCACTCGGGATCTGCTCGAGATCATGCTTGAAGACGCCGCCTTCATCCAGGCCAAGGATGTCGAATGGGAGAACAAGTGGCGTAAGCGCAACGATAAGCCGCTGATCGAGCCGCTATATGAGCTGGCCGACGTGGAGCGCACTCTGGCGCTCTGCAAGACCCACGGCTATGGCCAACCCGTTCAATTGCCCGGCGATGTTACGCTGGTGTTTCGCGATGCCGGCCACATTCTGGGCTCGGGTATCGTCGAGCTGGCGGTACCTTCCGGTGGGCAGACGAAGCGGATCGTTTTTTCCGGCGACTTGGGCAACCCGAGTTCGGTTCTGATGAAGGAGCCCGAGAAGCTCTTTGAAGCCGATGTGGTATTGATGGAGAGCACCTATGGCGATCGCGACCACCGTCCTCTCGACGATACCCTCGAGGAATTCGCTCAGGTGCTGGAGCAAGCCCACGCCAGCGGGGGGAACGTACTCATTCCTGCCTTCGCCGTAGGACGTACCCAGGAAATTCTGTATCACCTCAGTGTGCTATACCACGAGGGGCGGCTGCGACAGCAGATGGTATTTCTCGACAGCCCCATGGCGATCAAGGTCACCGAACTCTACCATCGCGCCCGCAAGAGCCTCGACAGCGAAGATCTCAAGGTGCTCAACATCGCCGCCAGCGGCGATACCGGCCGCTATCTGCCGATCCTTCGCATGACGCGCACGATGGAAGAGTCGATGGCGATCAATCGCATCCGCGGTGGGGCGATCATCATCGCCGGGGCCGGTATGTGTACCGGTGGCAGGATCGTTCACCATTTCCGCTATAACCTCGAAAACCCCAATACCCGGATTGTCATCGTCGGCTTCCAGGCGGCCGGTACGCTGGGCCGCCAACTTGTCGATGGCGCCGAAAAGGTTCGCGTACTCGGCCAAGAGCTGGCGGTGAAGGCCAAGGTGCATACCATCGGCGGTTTCTCGGCCCATGCCGGCCAAAGCCAGCTGATCGGTTGGGCCGGCGCCTTCCGTGCTAATCCAAGGTTCTACCTCGTTCACGGTGAGCCTGGGGCTCAACAGGTTCTCAAAACGGCTCTGGCCGAAAGCGGTATCGTGGCGGAAATACCGGCCTACGGCGACCGTATCGAGCTCTAGCTTCACCACCTTCCGGGCCGCGTTCAAGCGGCCTTTTTGTCGGCTCTGTCGGGCACGATAGGGCTACAGACTTGATGGCGTTAGTGCGTTTTAATCTTGATTAATATCAAGGTGCGTCGTTATGCCTCAGGCCTTCAGTGTGTTTTCGATTATACTTTATATGACAATATGGAATTTGTTTATTCCAAAAAAACATTATGCCTATCAGGCCACTACCATCCTTGCATTTGTGGAGAGAGGAAAATGAACGCAAAGTCCATCCTGACCCTGGCCACCATGGCAGCTGTGGGTATCTTTACTACCGCCCAGGCCGATAGTCATACCGAGGGAGGTGATCATGACACCAGCAGCGAGCGTGCCCTGGTGATCCTCACCAGTGACTCGCTGCAAACCCAAGGCATGGCGATGATTCTCTCCAATGCCATGCAGCAGCAGGGCACTGATCTTTCCATTCTATTATGCGATGCGGCCGGCGACCTGGCGGTCGAAGGGTATGCCAGCGCGGAGCCAATCATAACTCCGCCCGAAAACCCGGCTGGGCAGGTGACGCCGGAAGGAATCCTGCAGATGCTGATTGGCAACGGTGCCCAGGTGGACGTTTGTGCCATCTACCTGCCCAATAGTGAGCATGAGAGGGGTGACCTGCGCGAGGGTGTCGGCGTTGCCGCCCCTGGTCCGATGGCCGAGATGATGCGTGACCCGAGCATCCCCGTGTTTAGCTTCTGATATCCAGCTTGAGAGGTGAATTGCATGAAGAGCAACGTAGGCGGTATCGATAAGATCCTGAGAATCGTGGTCGGGGCCGTATTGATTGGCTTGGCCATCACAGGGATGGTCGGCGCCTGGGGCTGGATCGGTATCCTGCCGCTGGCCACCGGGCTGTTCAATTTTTGCCCAGCATATCAGCTGCTAGGTATCAACTCCTGTAAGCTCGGGAAATAGCCTTGGGCGGGTCACCGCCCAGGTTCTGAATGGCGCTATCGCTCCGGCGGTGGCGCCATTTTTTTGCGAGATGGTTTTTCTATCGTGCTCATCGGCATGTTGAATTGGCTTAAACGCCAATTGTTGAATAAGCTTATAACTGAATGTGTTTTTGGAGATCATACACACCCAAGCGATGCCACCACGCAAGGAGGCAAGCATGAAGACTTTTTCCCTCTCCCGCAGTACCGGTGCCGGCAGCCCCGAAGTGGCCGGCTTTTTCGACCCGAAAACCTTCAGCGTCCAGTATGTGGTCAGCGATCCGGTCACTGGCAAGTGCGCCATCATCGACCCGGTGTACGATTTCGACGAGAAGTCCGGCGCCACCGCTAGCCACCATGCCGATGAGTTGCTGGACTATGTGGATGAGCAGGGTCTTGAGGTGCAGTGGATTCTCGATACCCATCCCCATGCCGACCACTTTTCCGCTGCCCGCTACCTGAAGGAGAAGACCGGGGCGCCGACTGCAATTGGCGAGAAGGTGGTGGACGTGCAGCAGCTGTGGAAGAAGCTCTATCACTGGCCCGACTTCCCCGCCGATGGCTCCCAATGGGACCAGCTATTCGCCGACGGCGATAGCTTCCGCATCGGCGAGCTCGAAGTGCAGGTGATGTTCTCACCGGGGCATACGCTGGCATCCATTACGTATGTGGTGGGCGATGCCGCCTTCATCCACGACACCCTCTTCCAGCCGGATTTCGGCACCGCCCGGGCCGACTTCCCGGGTGGAGATGCGCATCAGCTGTGGTGCTCTATCCAGGCGATTCTGTCCTTGCCGGACAAGACGCGGCTGTTTACCGGACATGACTACATGCCGGATGGGCGAGAGCCGGAGTGGGAGAGCACCGTGCACGAGCAGCGCAGCCATAACACTCATCTGGTCGATGTTGATATGGACGAGTTTGTCACCATGCGCGATAAGCGCGATCGTGAACTGCCCATGCCCAAGCTGATATTGCACTCGCTGCAGGTCAATATCCGTGGTGGGCAGCTTCCCGTGCCTGAGGCTAACGGCAAGCGTTACTTGAAGATTCCGCTGGATGCGCTCGAGGGGGCCGCCTGGGAGTGAACGGGCTTTTGCTTCTCTGGGCTGTGCCGCTCTGCCTTTGCATTTGCATTTGCTGCTAAGCAGAGCGCGCCCGTGCCATGCCAGTGAAGAAATGAGTGTGAAATTTTTATAACATAAAAATCTATATATAGAACATATTTTAAGGTAAGCTTGTCCCATTCTGAAAGGCAACGACATCCTTGGAGGTAGTCGCCCATGTCCTCGCCAATCGTGACTCATTTCTTCGACGAACCCACCAACACCTTCAGCTATGTGGTGCAGGACCCGGACAGCAAGGCCTGCGCCATTCTCGACTCGGTGCTCGACTTCGATTACGCCGCCGGCCGCACCGACTTGCGTTCGGCCGATGCGATCATCGCCTTCATCCAGCGTGAAGGGCTCAGCGTCGAGTGGGTCCTCGAAACCCACGTTCACGCCGACCACCTCTCCGCTGCGCCCTATCTCCACGAGAAGCTCGGAGGCAAGACCGGCATCGGCGCCAGGATCACCGTGGTACAGGACGTCTTCGGCAAAGCCTTCAATGCGGGCACCGAGTTTGCCCGTGACGGTAGCCAGTTCGACCGTTTGTTCGAAGAAGGCGATACCTTCGCCATCGGTAACCTGGAAGGCCGAGTGCTGCATACACCGGGTCATACCCCGGCCTGCCTGACCTATGTCATCGGCGACGCCGCCTTTGTTGGCGATACCCTGTTCATGCCCGACTACGGCACGGCCCGCTGCGACTTCCCCGGTGGCGATGCCCGTACCCTTTATCAATCCATTCAGAAGGTGCTGGCGCTGCCGGATGAAACCCGGCTCTTCCTGTGCCACGACTACAAGGCACCGGAACGCGAGGAGTACCAGCATCAGACCAGCGTGGCCGAGCAGCGCGCCCATAACGTACACGTACACGAGGGCATCAGTGAGGAGGAGTTCGTCAAGATGCGCACCGAGCGCGATGCGATCCTCGACATGCCGCGCCTGATCCTGCCGTCGGTGCAGGTCAACATGCGTGCCGGCCACATGCCACCGCCCGAGGATGATGGCCAGGTCTATCTCAAGGTGCCGATCAACAGGTTCTGAGGTTCCACACGTGAATCCCAAGCGCTACCTGCCGATCCTGCAATGGTTGCCCGGCTACGGTCGTGCCACCTTGTCCAGCGACCTGCTGGCGGCGGTCATCGTGACCATCATGCTGATCCCCCAGTCGCTGGCTTATGCCATGCTGGCCGGATTGCCGCCTGAGGTAGGGCTCTACGCCAGTATCGCTCCGCTAGTGGTCTACGCCGTGTTTGGCACCAGTCGAACCCTGGCGGTCGGGCCGGTGGCGGTGGTTTCGCTGATGACGGCAGCAGCCGTGGGACAGGTTGCCCCCCAAGGCTCGCCGGAATATCTTGGCGCGGCGCTGGTTCTGGCGCTGATGTCGGGGCTCATCCTGACCCTGATGGGAGTGGCGCGGCTGGGCTTTCTGGCCAACTTCCTCAGTCACCCTGTGATCTCGGGTTTCATCACCGCCTCGGGACTGATCATCGCCGCCAGCCAGCTCAGGCATGTGTTGGGCGTAGAGGCCGGTGGCCATAACCTGCTGGAGCTGTTGGTCAGCCTGGGTGGCAGCCTGGAGCGGGTGAACGGGCCCACTCTGTTCATCGGCCTCTCCGTCCTGGCTTTCCTCTATACCGCACGACGCTGGCTCAAGCCCGGCCTGAGAAAGCTGGGCGTGCCCGCTCGTGCTGCGGATATGCTGACCAAGGCTGCGCCTATCCTTGCCGTGGCGGTGACCACCTTGGCCACCTGGGGGATGGGCCTGGATGCGCAGGGCGTGGCTGTGGTGGGGGAGGTGCCGGCGGGACTGCCGCCGCTGACCCTGCCAGGGTTCGAGAGCGGCCTGTGGAGCCAGCTGTTCATGGCGGCACTGTTGATCAGTGTGATCGGCTTCGTGGAGTCGGTCTCGGTGGGTCAGACCCTCGCCGCCAAACGCCGCCAGCGAATCGACCCGGACCAGGAGCTGGTGGGGCTGGGGACGTCCAACATTGCAGCGTCCTTTTCCGGCGGCATGCCGGTGACGGGTGGCTTTGCCCGTTCGGTGGTCAACTTCGATGCCGGTGCCGAGACCCCTGCCGCAGGTGCTTTCACGGCGGTGGGCATCGCCGTTGCAGCGCTGCTGTTGACGCCGCTGATCGCCTACCTGCCGATCGCCACCCTGGCGGCCACCATCATCATGGCCGTCCTGTCGCTGGTGGACTTCAGCGCCATCCGCCGCACCTGGGACTACTCCCGGTGTGACGCCATGGCCATGCTTGTCACCATCGGCGTGACGCTCGCCATCGGTATCGAAACCGGCATTCTGGCCGGGGTGGGGCTCTCGCTGGCCCTGCACCTCTATTACACCAGCCGCCCTCACAGCGCTGTGGTGGGCCGTGTTCCCGGCACGGAGCACTTCCGCAACGTGGAGCGTCATCAGGTAGAGACCGACCCGCAGCTCGCCATCCTGCGGGTCGACGAGAGCCTCTATTTCGCTAATTCACGCTATCTCGAGGATACCGTGATGGAGCTGGCGACACGCCAACCCGGCCTTGGCCACATCGTGCTGGCGTGCCAGGCAGTGAATGTCATCGACGCCTCGGCGCTGGAAAGCCTGGAGGTGATCAATGCCCGACTGCGCGATGCCCAGGTCAAGCTGCATCTGGCGGAGGTCAAGGGGCCGGTCATGGATCGGCTCAAGAATACCCCATTCTGCCGCGAGCTGACTGGCCAGGTATTCCTGAGTACTTACGACGCCTGGCGCTCGCTGCGCGGGGAGCCTGCCACACCGGGTCGAGCCTGCGGCGCAGCGGAGCCGATGGCGGCAGGGCAGCATCCTTGAGTTCAACACCGAAATGAAGGAGTGACGAAGTGGACTGGATTGCAAGCCTGCAGGGGCTGATAGGAGGCGTGTTCATCGGCCTGTCGGCCGTGTGGCTGATGGCCACGCTGGGGCGGATTGCCGGTATCAGCGGCATCGTCGGTAGCCTCGTGACCACGCTGCCCAAGGGTGACAGCGGCTGGCGCGTGGCTTTCGTGCTGGGCCTGGTCAGCGGCCCCCTACTGCTCATGTTGATGGGAGGCGGGCTCGGCAATGTCGCTGGTGCGCCCGGCGAGGTCGTCGGCCAGCCGGCGGGTGGCGTGGGCCTGATGCTGGTGGCAGGCCTGCTGGTGGGGCTGGGCACCGGCCTCGGCAGCGGCTGCACCAGCGGCCATGGTGTATGCGGTCTGGCGCGACTGTCGCCGCGCTCGATGGTGGCCACCTTGACCTTCCTGGTCTGCGCCATCGTCACCGTCTATGTGATGCGGCACGTCGTGGGAGGTGGGGCATGAAGACGCTAATGGGCTACATTGCCGGGCTGCTGTTCGGCCTGGGCCTGGCGCTCGCCGGCATGACCGACCCGGCACGCGTACTCGGCTTCCTCGATATCTTCGGCGCCTGGGACCCGACGCTGATGTTCGTGCTTGGCGGGGCCGTGGTGACGACCTTCATCGGCTATCGACAGGTATTCCGCCGTGAGCGCCCGGTGATGGGGGAAACCTTCCAGTTGCCCACGCGACAGGATCTCGACGCCCGATTGATCGGCGGAGCTGCCCTGTTCGGCGTCGGCTGGGGGCTTTCCGGCTACTGCCCCGGGCCTGCCATCGCATCCATTGCCGGGTTGACCGCACCGCTGTTTGCCATGCTGGTGGCCATGGTGGCGGGCTGGTTCCTGGCCCGGGCCATACCCGCTCGCGGCTAAGCATCGTTATCGACGACCTTGTCCTGCGTCCCCGCCGGCCTGGCTGGTGGGGGCGCTTGTCGTTGCTTTCCCGCCTGGTTGTCTCTTGCAGTTAACCCCCGCTTAATCTGCACATGACACGATGCGCACAAGACGAGGATTCCATTCATGCACGTTCTGCTCATCGAGGATGATGCTCTGGTGGCCTCAGGCATTCTGGCCGGGCTGAGCGCACACGATTTCGTTACAGACCATGTGGAAACCATGGCGGAGGCGCGTAGTGCTCTGGAAACGGTGGCCACCGACGTGGTCATTCTGGATCGTGGCCTGCCTGACGGCGATGGCCTCGAACTGCTGGATGCCTGGCGCAATGCGGGGTGCACCACTCCAGTGCTGGTGCTGACTGCTCGCGACAGCGTTCAGGATCGCGTCCAGGGCCTGCAGGGCGGGGCCGACGACTACTTGGTCAAGCCTTTCGATCTGGATGAGCTGGTTGCGCGATTGCATGCCTTGCTGCGCCGGGCGGCTGGGCGCTCTCGCTCAGTGATGGAGCATGGTGTGCTGTGCCTTGATCCGGTCGCGCGCGAGGTGAGCGTGGCTGATCAGCCGGTGGCGCTGTCGCGACGAGAGCTGGTACTGCTGGAGACCTTCCTCCAATCGCCGCGTAGCGTGCTCTCCGCCGACCAGCTCAAGGACAGCCTCTACGGCATGAACGACGAGGTGGAGAGCAACGCGCTCAACGTGCATATCCATCACCTGCGCCGCAAGCTCGGCAGCCGGGTGATCGAGACCGTGCGCGGACTGGGGTATCGCCTGGGCAAGCCTTCGGCGGTGGAGGCGCCGCCCATGAGAAGAGAGCGATGAGCCTGCGCACGCGTCTGCTGCTGACGCTGGGCTTGACCCTGGCACTGTTGTGGGGGTTGGCAGCAGCCTGGTTGATGCGTGACCTCGAGGAGCAATTCGTGGCCACCCTCGATCAACGTCTGGCTCAGTCGGCGCGCATGGTGGCGGGGTTGATGGCCCAGCTACCGGAGGAAGTGTGGTTGACGGCGGACCGCCGTGCCTTGTCGATTCCGCCCATCGAGGGGCTGGCCTGCCAGGTGCATTCCCCGAGTGGCGAGATCATGGCCCGCACCCATACCGACCTGGAGTCAATCCTGGCGCCGGGGGAGCGCGGGCATGCCTTCCGTGAAGAGGGGGGCGTTACCTGGCGGGTGTTCACCTATGAGCGGGGCGGTCTGACCATTACTACCGCGGACCGCATGGACGAGCGCAACCGCCTATTGGCGG
Source organism: Halomonas sp. (assembly GCF_020832045.1). GTDB lineage: Bacteria > Pseudomonadota > Gammaproteobacteria > Pseudomonadales > Halomonadaceae > Halomonas. Next base: position 19,273 of record NZ_JAFIFK010000050.1, on the reverse strand, counting down.
ATGTCTTCAAGGTCGCGGTGGTGCCTTTTGCCGTGGCCCTGCTGGGCAGCATGGTCGCACTGTGGCTGGGAGTGGTGCGCGGCCTGGCGCCGCTCTCTCGGCTGCGACAGTCGCTGGCACGGCGTCACCCTGACTCCCTGGGGCCGGTGGCCACACATGGGGTGCCGGTGGAGCTCAAGCCGCTCATCGAGACGCTCAATGGCCTGTTGGCGCGTATTCAGCAGGCCATGGTGCGTGAGCAGCGCTTCACTAACGATGCCGCCCATGAGCTCAAGACACCGCTGACCGCCATCAAGACTCATCTGCAGGTGGCCGGGCGAGTAGGTGGCGATGCCGCCTGGCAATCCCTGGCCCATGCAGAGGAGGGGGCCGAACGGCTGTCCCGTATTCTCGACCAACTGCTGATGCTGGCCCGGGTAGAGGGGCGGGCAGGGTTCGAGGATGGCGAATGCAGCTCCATCCCCGGGGTGGTGGAGTTGGCGCTTCGCGATAATGGCATGCCGGTTACGCGCTTCAAGCTGCCCGGAAAGTGGCCCGAGGGGAAGCTGGACCTGCCTCGCGAGCTGGCGGTCACCGCACTGCGCAACCTGGTGGACAACGCCCTGCTTCATGGCGGCGAGGAGGGCCCGGTGGTCCTAGACGCCGATCGAGACGCAGAGGGCAGGGCTGTCACCTTCCGGGTCCGCGACCACGGGCCGGCTGTCGAGGCTGAAATGCTCGAGCAGATGACCGAGCGATTCTGGCGCACCAGCAAAGCACAGGGGAGCGGGCTGGGGCTCGCCATCGTCAACGCTATCGCCGAACGCTTCGGCGGACGCCTTGATCTTCGACTGCCAGCATCAGGCGGACTGGAAGCCCGCCTGTCCCTCCCGCTGAAGCCGGAGTTCTGAACGGTCGTATCAGCGAATCTCGCCGCCCATCATCTCCAGCAGGCGCGCTTCATCCGGCATGCCGTCGACACGCTGCAGGCGGTCCTCATGTCGGTAGACCGTGGTCGGCGTGGCGTAGAGCCCCAGTTCGTCGAACAAGCCGTTGTTGCGATAGATCTGGTCCTCGATATCCCGTGGCTGGGGTGCCGCAGCGATGGCGTTACCCTGGCTGTGATCGTGAAGGGCGGCTTCCGGATCTTCTGCGCCCAGCAGGGAAGCCGCCTTCGCTGGGCTGTCCTGCTGCAGAATACCCACCATGATATGGCGCAGCTGGACTTGACCGGCCTCGACCCAGGGGCGGCTCTGTTCCCAGAACTGGTGGCAGTAGGGACAGTTGGGATCGGTAAAGGTATACAGCACCTGTGGGGCGTCGGGTTGGCCGTCCTGGATCCAGTGGCTTGCCTCCAGCTGGCGCCAGACCTCCTGTTCCTGCGGCGCCCTGACGAGCTCGTCGAGGGGCCCCTCCGAGAGGTCGTTGCCTTCGGCATCGATCATGGTGCCGACAATGGCATGTTGGCCATCGGCCGTCACGAAGACGGTCATTTCACGACCCTGGTGGCTGGCAGCGAAGCCGGCAAGGCCCCCTGGGGCTTCGAACTCGCCATGTATTTCCAGGCCTTCTGCGCTCAAGGCGTTGATGGGTGCCGGCCAGTCGTCGGCAAATGCCATCGGGGTACAGGCGAGGACCGTCAGTCCGGTTGCAAGCACGCTATATCGAAAAGCCATTTGGGTTTCCTTGATGTCATGTGACGCCATTGTCCACCGGCGTCCGATGGAGACAGAGACTGACTCAGCGCAGCCGCTCGATGCCGCTCAGCAGCGTGGCTCGAGACAGTTCACCGAAATGCGTGCTCCTCAGTTGACCGTCTGCATCGTAGAACAGCGTTGTCGGCATGGCCATGGAGCCGGTGACTTCGCCTAGCGCATTGGTGGCGTCCAGCAGGATATTATCGAGTTGAAGGGATTGGTCGGCGAGGAAGCGTTCCACATGTCGGGCATTTTCCCCCTGGTTGACGAAGACAAAGGTAATATCCTCCGCTTCCTGCTGCATCTGCTCGAAGACCGGCATCTCGCGTATGCAAGGAGGGCACCAGGTGGCCCAGAGGTTTACCACCAGTGGCTGGCCCTCTGTGGCAGCCAGCGAGGGCAGATCGATCGGGCTGCCATTTAATGTGACCAATGCCGTATCCGGCAGGGGGCGCGCCGTGGATTCCATCAACAGCAAGGGGCCGGCAAGCAGTCCCCAGGTGACAGCGCCAGTCGTCAATGCACCGCTCAGGGCCAACCGCTGTGCCGGGTGCCGCCATATCTTCCAGAACACATAGGCCAGGCCAGCCACCAGGCCACCCACGGGGTCGAACCCGCCGTCTCGGATGTCCAGTATCGGCAGTATTCCGTCGTAGCTGCCCCAGTAGCGGATCACGAACAGCGCGCGGGCACCGGCCAGGCCGAGAAGCAGCAGCGTAAGCAGGGTGTCGGCGACAGGGGTGCGATGACGCCGACCAAGCAGCGCACCGGCCAGCAGGGCCATGAAGAAGGCCAGAATGATCAGCAGTTGGCCGATCGAGATCCCCACGGGGCCAAGGGCAATGCTCTGCTGCAAGGATTGCATGAGGGGCTGTCCTCCTAAAGCGGTGCTCATGGTAAAGGCGACCTGCCAGCGTGGCAGGTCAGGATTAATTCCCGGTTAACTCCAGCCGTGTCGCTATGACGCAGCCTGTCATACTTGCGCCACGGCATAGTATTCTCATCCAGTGCTTTACTGGCTACGTCCAGTCCTACAACAAGGAGCCCCCATGAAACTGCCCCGATCCCTTCTGCTCGCCGCCGGCCTTTCCTTGGTGTCTCTCGCCGTTCAAGCCGACCCGCTGATCATCGAAGACGCCCAGGTACGCGCCGTACCGCCGGGCTCAGCGGCGTCGGCTGCCTTCATGACACTGCGCAACCCCGGTGAAGTAGATGTGACCCTGGTTGACGCCGGTTCCCCGGCGGCAAAGGTCATGGAGCTGCACAACCATGAAGATGTGGATGGCGTGATGCAGATGCGCAAGGTCGCCGAGATCGTGGTGCCTGCCGGAGGTGCCGTCGAGCTGGCACCCGGTGGGCTGCATCTGATGCTGATCGAACTGACCGAGCCGTTGGTGGAGGGGGAGCCTGTCGAGATCGAGCTGCGATTCGAGTCGGGGGAGACGCAGCGGTTGGAAGCGCCCGTTCAGCGCATCGTAGTGGAGGCAGAACACCACCGCGGCCATGACCACCACGAGGGGCATGAGAATGGCGAAGGTCATGAACACGGCAACGGCCACCATGGCCATGCGCACGACCACTGAGACGACGTGGCCGCCTGGTAGGGTGAGTGGCTGTGCTGGGCGGCCGGCAGGTGAGCGGGTACAATATTGGGTCAAAGTTCACTTCAGTGACTCACGAGCGACCTCTGGTTGCCCCGCTTCACGTTCGGATCGATACCATGCATTGCCCCTTCTGTGGCGCCCATGATACCCGTGTGACCGATTCCCGCCTTGTGGCTGAGGGTGACCAAGTTCGGCGTCGCCGCCAGTGCACCGACTGCGGTGAACGTTTCACCACCTACGAAACCGCCGAACTGGTCATGCCCAGGGTAGTGAAGGCCGACGGTACCCGGGAGACCTTCGACGATCACAAGCTGCGTGCCGGGATGCTGCGTGCCCTGGAAAAACGCCCCGTCAGCGTCGAGGCCATAGAGGCCGCCGTAGAGCAGATACGCCATCGCCTGCGGGCTAGCGGTGAGCGCGAGATTCAGGCACGGGATATCGGCGAAGCCGTCATGCAGGCGCTCAAGCGTCTGGATCAGGTTGCTTACATTCGCTTTGCTTCTGTTTATCGTCGGTTTCAGGATATCGACGAATTTCGCGCCGAAATCGATCGTCTCGCCCAGGAGCCAGGGTTCCCCCCGGGTACCGCCGAGGATTGATCAGCGCTGGCTGCACTCGCTCCGCCTATCTGGTGACGCGTACGGCCGATCGTGAACCGAACGAGGAGTGATATGCCCAAGCCGACCGATGCCGTCTGGATGGCCCGGGCGTTGCAGCTTGCCCGCCGCGGCAATTACACCACCCACCCGAACCCACGCGTCGGTTGTGTGCTGGTCAGGAATCGGCGTCTGGTCGGTGAGGGCTGGCACGTACGCGCCGGCGAGGCTCATGCCGAGATTCTCGCCCTGCGTATGGCGGGAGAGGCCGCGCATCGTGCTACCGCCTATGTCACGCTTGAGCCCTGCTCTCACTATGGTCGTACCGGCCCCTGTGCCGTGGCGCTTATCGAGGCCGGCCTGAAACGAGTCGTGGTCGCCATGCAGGACCCCAACCCTGAGGTGGCAGGGCGAGGCATCGCCATGCTGCGCGAGGCGGGTATCGAGGTGACGGTTGGCCTGCTCGAGGAAGAGGCACAGGCGCTCAATGCAGGCTTCATTTCGCGCATGACACGCCAGCGTCCCTTCGTACGGCTGAAAATGGCTATGAGCCTGGATGGGCGTACGGCGATGCAGTCCGGCGAGTCGCAGTGGATCACGGGGCCCCATGCGCGGACCGAAGTGCAGCGGCTGCGGGCCAGCGCCAGCGCAATCATGTCGGGTGTCGATTCGATCATCCTCGACAATTCGCGGCTCACGGTTCGGGCGGCCCAGCTGGGCCTCGACGACGCCGACACCATCGCCACACGTCAGCCGCTACGGGTGGTGGTCGATACCCGGCTGCGTCTGCCCCAGGCCGCCGCCTGCCTGCGCGAGCCGGGGCGTACCTTGGTCGCTACCGTCTCGGGGTATGAGCGCTTGCGCCGCGAGCGCCTCGAGGCCGCCGGAGCTGAAGTGCTGGTGCTGCCGGCCGGCGAAGACGGTCGCGTCGACCTGCAGGCGTTGTTGCGCCACCTGGCCGAGCGGGAGCTTGTCAACGAGCTGCTGTTGGAGACCGGTGCCACACTCGCCGGTGCCATGCTGGATGCCGGCCTGGTCGACGAGATGCAGTTGTTCGTGGCGCCTACCCTTCTCGGCGGCGAGGCGCGCCCGCTGTTCGCCCTGCCGGGATTGACGAGCATGGCGCAGCAGCGCCCGCTGGAGATTCTCGACATTCGTGCCGTTGGCCGCGACTGGCGCATCACGGCGCGACCGGAGCGCAGACAGGAGTGAGGGGGAGGGTGCTCACTACTGGCGCCCGAAGCCGCGCCAATGTGCTCACTACTGGCGCCCGAAGCCGCGCCAATGTACTCTGACGCCCATTCAACGTGGTGCGATTGTGCGGCAATGCTTCGCTGCAGTGCACTATCGCCCATGACGTCGTTTGAACATTCGGAGATTCCAGCGTGCAATCTTCCCACACGGGACTGGCTCCCATCGCAGACCTGATCGAGGACATCCGTCAGGGCAAGATGGTGATCCTCATGGACGATGAGGATCGCGAGAATGAAGGCGATATCATCATGGCCGCGGAGAAAGTCCAGGCCGAACATATCAACTTCATGGCGCGCCATGCGCGTGGCCTGATCTGCATGCCGATGACCCGCGAGCGCTGCGAGCGTCTCAAGTTGCCATTAATGGTAAGTGACAACGGTTCCGGTTTCGGCACCAAGTTCACGCTCTCCATCGAGGCGGCCGAGGGGGTCACTACCGGTATCTCCGCCGCTGACCGGGCACGCACCGTGCAGGTGGCGGCCGCGCGCAACGCTCGTGCTGAAGACATCGTCCAGCCCGGACACATCTTTCCGCTGATGGCCGAGCCCGGCGGCGTGCTGCGCCGTGCCGGCCACACCGAAGCGGCCTGTGACCTTGCCGCTCTGGCCGGCTGCGATCCTAGCGGCGTGATCTGCGAGATCATGAGCGACGACGGCAGCATGGCGCGGCGCCCCGAACTCGAGCGCTTCGCCGCCGAGCACGGCATCAAGATCGGCACCATTGCCGACCTGATCCACTACCGTATCCACAATGAACAGACGGTGGAGCCGGTCGAGTCGACGCTGGTAGATACGGCAGTGGGCAAGCTCACGTTGCATGTCTTCCACGACCGCATTCAAAATGCCCATCATGTAGCGCTGGTCAAGGGGAACCCGAACCCCGAAGCGCTCACCACGGTACGGGTCCATCTGGCCGATACCATGCGTGACCTATTGGGCCTGCAGAAGAGCGAAAGTCGAAACTGGACGACCCACAGCGCACTGGAAGAGATCGCCCGTGTCGAGCATGGTGTGTTCGTGCTGCTAGACGACGGCCGGCCGCATCAGGATTTTCGCGATCAGTTCGAGGTGTTTCTCGAGCGTCGTCGCTTGCCGCGCACCAGCGACTCCGATGGTGCCGGCAACTATCTGACCATCGGCACCGGTTCACAGATCCTGCGCCATCTAGGTGTGGGGCGCATGCGTCTCTTGAGTTCGCCGTGGAAATTTTCGGCGCTTTCGGGCTTCGACCTAGAAGTGGTCGAGCTGATCGCGCCGGGCGAGCATGAGGCTGGCGGCGAAGACTGAGCCAGCGTGCCATGCCAGAGAGGCCGGCGCCTGGCATCGGCCCCTCGACTTCACCCGATTCATCTCGTTTTCAGCAGGACCTTTTTCATCAGGAATTTGCGATGCACACCCTGTCTCAACTGGAAGGCAATTTCGTCGACGTCGACGGCCGCTACGTGATCGTAGTGGGACGCTTCAATCATCATGTGGTCGATAGCCTCGTCGAGGGCGCCGTGGATATTCTGGTGCGCCACGGCGTGGATGCGGAAAATATCGACATCGTCCACGTGCCCGGTGCATGGGAGCTGCCGCTGGCAGTCAAGCGTGCCCTGCAGGTGGTGCGTCCCGATGCGGTGATTGCGCTGGGTGCGGTGATTCGTGGCGGTACTCCCCACTTCGAATATGTGGCGGGCGGCTGCAATGCGGCCCTGGGTAACCTTCAGCTCGAATTCGACACCCCCATTGCCAACGGCGTGCTGACGGTCAACTCGATCGAGCAGGCTATCGAGCGTTCGGGCACCAAGGCAGGCAACAAGGGCGCCGAAGCGGCCATGGCCGCAATGGAGATGGTTTCCCTGCTGCGTGGATTCGGTGACGGTGAAAGCGACGATGGAGAAGCTTCATGAGTGGATCGCGCCCGCAACGTCCCCCATCGGCGGGTCAGCAAGCGCGGCGAGCGGCCCGTGAACTGGCGGTTCAGGGCCTCTATCAGTGGCACATGACCGGCAAGTCGACCACGGCGATCGAGGCGGAGTTCCGCAGCCAATTGCCGGACGACGACCTCGAGGACCATGAGAACTGGTCCAAGGTGATGCAGATTGCCGATCTGGCCCTGTTTCACGAACTGCTGCACAACGTGGTCCGCTACCGCGAAGAACTGGATGCGGCGATCACCCCGTTGCTCGATCGCCGTCTCGTGGAACTCGACCCCATCGAGCTCGCCATCCTGCGCCTCGGTACCTATGAACTGAGCCGGAGGCTGGACGTTCCCTATCGCGTGGCCATCAACGAGGGCGTCGAACTCGCAAAATCCTTTGGAGCCACCGACGGGCACAAGTACGTCAATGGCATCCTCGACAAGCTGGCCGCCCGGTTGCGTAGCGCCGAGGTCAGGGCTCGTCGCGGCTGAAGGTGCCCCTGGTGGCCAGTGAATTCGACCTGATCGCCCGTCATTTCACCCCCGCAGCACCCGGCCCGGAAGCCGGCGTGGCTCTTGGCGTGGGTGACGACTGCACGCTGCTGGCTCCGCGCCCGGGACGCCAGCTGGCGGTCAGCGTCGACACGTCGGTCGCCAACGTTCATTTTCCTGCCGATGCGCCGGCCGAAGCCATCGGTTACCGGGCCCTGGCGGTGAGCCTCAGCGATTTGGCAGCCATGGGAGCCGAATCACGCTGGTGCCTGATGGCGCTGACGCTCGAGAACGACGACGAAACCTGGCTCGAGTCATTCGCTCGCGGCTTTCATTCGCTCTGCACGGCCAGCCATACCGCTCTGGTGGGAGGGGACGTTACCCGAGGAGAACTTGCCATCGGCGTTACGGTAATGGGCGAGGTGCCCCATGGGCAGGCGCTCAGGCGCAGCGGTGCGCAGCCCGGCGACATTCTCGCCGTGACCGGTGCGCTGGGCGGCGGGGCAGGGGGGCTTGCGCTCTGGAAGCGTGGCGAACGCGACCTTGACCATCCGCTACTGGCGCGCTACCTCAAGCCGGCGCCCCGATTGGCAGCCGGCCAGGCGCTGCTTGGCTTGGCCCATGCCGCTATCGATATCTCCGATGGGCTGCTTGCCGATCTCGAGCACGTTCTGGCAGCGTCAGGCGTGGGGGCACGGCTCGAGCCTGAGACGCTTCCTTTGGCGCCGGGTCTGGTCGAGGCGCTGGGTATCCAGGCGGCGGGTCGAGCCGCTCTGTGCGGTGGCGACGATTACGAGCTGCTTGTCAGCCTGCCTGCCGCGGCGTTCGACGAGGCCAGGCGACGGTTGTCTGAGCAAGATCTGGCGCTAACGCCTATCGGTACGATCTGTGCCGAGGCGGGCGTTACGGGAGTCGAGATCGAAGGCGCTCGCGGCTGGCAGCACTTTCGTGGAGACACGCCATGAACCGCTGTCCGCCCAGCGTCTGGCGGCGCCCCGTCCACTTCTTCGCCTTCGGGCTGGGTAGCGGCGGTGTGCCCTGGGCGCCTGGCACCTTTGGCACCCTGGCGGCGATTCCCTTCTACTGGTTGCTCTCCGAGCTGCCGCTGGGCTGGTACCTGTCGTTGGTAGCCGTTGCCTTCGTGGTGGGGGTCTGGCTCTGTGACAAGACGTCTCGCGATCTCGGTGTTCACGATCATTCCGGTATCGTATGGGATGAATTCGTCGGTTACTGGATCACCATGGCGGCGGTGCCGTTCTCCTGGGAAGCCGCGCTGTGGGGATTCGTGCTGTTCCGCATCTTCGATGTATTCAAGCCCTGGCCGATTCGCTGGGCCGACCGCCGCGTAGCGGGTGGATTCGGCATCATGATCGATGATGTTCTCGCCGGCATCTACGCCTGGAGTACGATGCATCTGTGGCTTTGGTTGCACTAGCTTACATTTCGTGTTCGGTTAACAGATAGCGCATTCATCACCACAGGGAGGCGAAGCTATGCGCAAGGAACGTCTCATCGTCCCAGCGTTGATCGTGCTTCTGCTTGCGTGGTTTGGTGCGCAGGCAATGTCGAGCTGGCTATTCGAACGAGAGATGTCGCGCACCCTGGCCGACCTCGAGGCTAGGGGAGAGCTCGAAATCGCGCGTGTCGATGTCGAGCAGGGCTGGTGGGCCTCGTCCGGGCGGATTCATCTGGCGCCGCTGTTCGGTCATATGTGGCAGCTTGAGCTGACCTATCATGCCCGACATGGCGTGCTCAGCACGAATCTGGACGGTGAGGCCATGCTGCGTCATGGCCCTGATGCCATCCACCTGTTTGGCGACTCCCTGGCTTCGCCGCCACCGGTGTGGGAAGCGAGCTACCATACCTTGACCGGAACTCTGGAGGGAGGCCTGCAGCTCGCCCCCCTGCGTATCACACAGCAGGAGCGCGAACTCGCCTTCGAGGGCGGCCGACTACGCTTCAGCGGTGAGCAGGGAAACTGGCGGGTACGCGCCCACCTCAACTCCTGGATGCTCAGCGATGGCGCGGCTCGGCTTGAAGTCGGACCTGCCATTCTCAATAGCCAGTACGCCTACACCGAGGGAGCATACTCCTTCACGCAGGAAGATCGCCTGCAGATTGAATCACTTTCCTGGCATCAGCCCCAATTGAAGCTCGACGCCGCGGGGCTGAGGCTGGCCAATCGCATCTCGCTGGATGAGCAAGAGCTCATGATGCAGCTAGACCTGGACCTGGGCGAGATCCATACCGCCGACCAGGTGCTGTTGACCGGCCAGATGGACGTGGAGCTGTCGCGTCTCAATGCCGATGCGCTGCGCGCCACCATGACGCGTCTGCGCAAACTGGCCGCTAGTGGTCATCACGGCATGGGGCGTGAGGCCCTGCTGAGCGAAATCGAGCCCTACGTACTGGCGGTCCTGCAGGACTCGCCGCGTCTCGACCTGCAGCGCCTGGCGCTGGATAGCCCGATGCTGGGCCTGTCCGCTCGAGTCGACGGCTCGCTGTTCTTCGACGGCCGGCGGCTGGAGGATCTCAGCCTGGTCGGCTTCGACGATCCCGCCGTCAAGGAGCGCTGGCGCCGGCGTCTCGATGGTGACTTCACCTGGCATGAGCTGCCCACCGTGGTGGCGCTATGGCTGGGCCTGCCGCTCGATACGCGCACCCTGGAAGTCGATATAGGCCGAGGGCAGGTGCGTGTGAACAGTCGTCCGCTGCCACCGCTATGGCGCTAGGCTTCGTCCGGAAGCGTCCGCGCTTGTTCTCAAAGCGCGAAAGCTTCGTCATCTGATCGTCCTTGGCCTTTGCCGACTTGAAGTTGAGCTATGCTGCCCGCATTCCACAGGGCAGTGAATCATCGGCTTTCATCAGCTTCAGGACGAGGACTACATGAGCGATCACGATCAGGACGAGCACAACTGGCAGCAGGCAAGAGAGGCTGCCGAGGAGGCGCTCGGCTCCGACGGCGAGGTGGACGAGGTGGCCAACAACGCCGTGGTGCCCGCCAGCGACTATCTGCCCGAGCGGATCTATCTTCTGCCTATCCACAACCGTCCCTTCTTTCCCGCCCAGGTTCAGCCGCTGGTGATCAATCGTGAACGCTGGGAAGAGACCATGCGCAGGGTGGGCAATACACCCCACCATACGCTGGGGGTGGCCTTCGTCGGCGACAAAGCGGTGGATGATCTCGGCCATGATCATTTCCCCGAGATCGGCACCGCAGTCAAGGTGCACAAGATGCAGGGCGAAGAGGGGCAGCTACAGTTCATCGCCCAGGGCATGCGCCGTTTCCGTATTCAACGCTGGTTGTCGAAGAAACCACCCTATCTGGTGGAGGTCAGCTATCCGCGTGAGCCGGTGAAGGCCGACGAGGACGAGACCCGTGCTTACGCCATGGCAATCATCAACGGCATCAAGGAACTGCTGCCGATCAACCCGCTCTACGGCGAGGAACTCAAGCACTATCTCAATCGCTTCAGCCCCCACGAGCCAGGGCCGCTGACCGATTTCGCCGCGGCCATCACTTCGGCCAAGGGGCGTGAGCTGCAGACCGTGCTCGAGACCCTGCCGGTGCAGGAGCGCATGGAAAAGGTGCTGCCGCTGCTGCGCAAGGAGATTGACGTCGCCCAGCTGCAAACCGAGATCAGCGAGCAGGTCAACGCCCAGATGCAGGAGCGGCAGCGCGAGTTCTTCCTGCGCGAGCAGCTCAAGGTGATCCAGCGCGAGCTAGGCATTTCCAAGGACGACCGCGAGAACGACGTCGATACCTTTCGCGATCGCCTCGAGGGGCTGGTCGTGCCGCCCAAGGTATTGACCCGCATCGAAGAGGAGCTCGACAAACTCTCGGTGCTGGAGACCGGCTCACCGGAATACGGCACGACGCGCAACTATCTCGACTGGCTGACTTCGATGCCTTGGGGCGTGCGCAGCCAGGATCAGCTCGATCTGGCTCACGCCAGGAAAGTGCTCGACCGGGACCACGACGGTCTCAAGGACGTCAAGGAGCGCATTATCGAGTTTCTCGCTGAAGGTACCTTCAAGGGCGATGTGGGAGGCTCGATCGTGCTGTTGGTGGGGCCGCCAGGGGTGGGCAAGACTTCCGTCGGTCGTTCCATCGCCGAGGCGCTGGGGCGTGAGTTCTACCGCTTCTCGGTAGGCGGCATGCGTGACGAGGCCGAGATCAAGGGGCACCGGCGTACCTACATCGGCGCCATGCCCGGGAAGCTGGTGCAGGCGCTCAAGGAGGTCGAGGTCGAGAACCCGGTGATCATGCTCGACGAGATCGATAAGCTGGGCAGGTCCTTCCAGGGCGATCCGGCCTCTGCGCTGCTCGAGGTGCTCGATCCCGAACAGAACGTCGATTTCCTCGATCACTACCTCGACGTGCGCCTGGATCTCTCCAAAGTGCTGTTCGTGTGCACCGCCAATACCCTGGACTCGATCCCCGGTCCGCTTCTCGATCGCATGGAGCAGATCCGCCTCTCCGGCTACATCGCCGAGGAGAAGATGGCCATTGCCAAGAACCATTTATGGCCCAAGCTGCTCGAGCGTGACAAGATCCCGCGCAAGCGCATCAACCTCACCGATGCGGCGCTACGCCAGGTGATCGAGGGGTATGCGCGCGAGGCCGGTGTTCGTCAGCTCGAAAAACAGCTGCATAGCATCGTGCGCAAGTCGGCGGTCAAGCTGCTCGAAAGCGAGCAGGCGTCGGTGCGCATCTCGGTCAAGAATCTCGAGGAGTTTCTCGGCGCCCCAATGTTCCGGCAGGAGCAGGTACTCAAGGGCGAGGGAGTCGTTACCGGACTGGCCTGGACCTCGATGGGAGGTGCTACGCTGCCCATCGAGGCGGGCAAGGTGCATTCGCTGACGCGTGGCTTCAAGCTCACCGGCAAGCTCGGTGAGGTGATGCAGGAGTCGGCCAACATCGCCTACAGCTATGCGCTGGGTCATCTCGCCGAGTACGGTGTCGAAATCGACTTCTTCGACTCCGCCTTCGTCCATCTGCACGTACCTGAGGGCGCCACGCCCAAGGATGGACCCTCGGCCGGTGTGACCATGACCACGGCGCTGCTCTCGCTGGGACGGCATCAGGGCATCGACCGGCCGCTGGCGATGACCGGTGAACTGACGCTGACCGGCCAGGTACTGCCGGTGGGCGGGATTCGCGAAAAGATCATTGCCGCGCGGCGCAGCAAGATCTTCGAGGTGATCCTGCCCGAGGCCAATCGCCGCGATTATGACGAGCTGCCGGACTTCCTCAAGGAGGGCGTTACGGTGCACTTCGCCAAGCGCTATCAGGACGTGGCCAAGGTCGCCTTCAAGCTGTGACCGGATCAGGCGGTGCTACATGGCGACATTGGCGCCGCCATCCACCACCAGCGTGTCCCCGCTGATGAAGGTGTTCTCAGCCGAGGCAAGAAAGGCAACGGCTCGGGCCACCTCGTCGGCGCAGGCCACTCGACCGAGAGGCGGGGGGGGGGGGGGGGCGGCCGGGGGCGGGCCGGCGGCCCGCGCGCCGCCCCCCGCCCCCCCGATTCCGACTCGGCGTCCTGCATCCCGGCGCTGACCGGACCGGGCGCTACGGCGTTGACCAGAACGCCCTGAGGGCCGAGCTCCACCGCCAGTGCTCGGCTCAGGGCCAGCACGGCCCCCTTGCACATGGCGTAGCTCGTGCGATCGGCGGTGGTACGCAGGCCATGGGCCGAAGTGACATTGACGATGCGCCCGCCACCGCCCTCGATCATCAACCTGGCGGCCGCCTGCAGCGCCAGGTAAGCCCCGTTGACATTGATCGTCAGCATTTCCCCGAGCTCGTCAGGCGTCACGTCCAAGAAGCGGCCGCGGCGAATTACCCCGGCGGCATTGATGCAGGCATCGAGTCCTGCGCCATGGGTTTCGATGCGGGCGAAAGCCGCGCTGATACTCTCCGGCTGCGCCAGATCGCAGGCCACGTAAACGCAGCGCTCAGGGTTGCGCTGCAGCAGGGTTGTTGCCCGCTCACGTGCCTGCTCGCGATCGAGCAGAAATACATAGTCCCCCTCCTTGAGCAGTGTCTCGACGATGGCGCTGCCGATCCCGCCGGCGCCGCCCAGTACGGCCGTGATTCGCATGACTTTTCCTAGTTATTCTTCGTATGAAAAAAATCGGCATTATAGACGTTTGCACGACATTTCTTTATAACGAATCGACCACCACAACAAAACATGACATCGCACAGCGATGCTGGACGCCATAACGGAGAGACAGATGTCAAACCGCAAGCTTGCCTTAACCCGTACTCTGTTGGCATCGGCTACTGCCGTCCTGCTGGGTGTATCGGCGCTGTCCGCTCAGGCCGAGACCCGGGTCACCTACAAGTCCGCCTCGGCGGGTACCGCTTACTACCAGATGGGCGTCGAGCTCTCAGAGGCGATTCGCCGAGGTACCGAGGGAGACGTCGTGCTGACCCTGGAGGAGAGCCAGGGCTCGGTGCAAAACGTCATGGAAGTGATGGCGCGTCAGGGCAACTATGTCTTTACCACCCCGCCTGGACTGGTCGAGCAAGCCATGGCGGGCGAGGGGCCTTTCGCCGAGCGCCAGAGCCCGCGCTTCCAGGAGATCCGCGGCTTGTTCCCGATTCCCGCCATCACCATGCATTTCGTGGCAGCAGGTAATGACGGCGTGATCGGTCTCGAGGATCTCGAGGGCAAGCATGTCCTGATCGGCCGCGGTACCTTCGGTGCCCGTGAGGCGGAGCGCTATCTCGAGCTGTTCGGCATGCTGGACAAGGTGCGCGTGGCCAACGCCGAGATCGGTAGCGGCCCCGATGCGCTCAAGAACGGTCAGATCGATGCATTCGTCACGGCAAGTTCGTTCCCCACACCCAACGTGATCGAAACCGCTGCCAGCATGCCGATCAGCCTGGTCAGCCTCACCGACGAGCAGATCGAGCAGACCGGTGCGGCGCGTCAGACCATTCCCGCCGGTACCTATCCGGGTGTCGATGAGGATGTCGAAACCACGTCACTGCCGGTGATTGCCTATACCACCACCGGGATGGACGACGAGACCGCCTACACGCTGACCAGGACCTTCTGGGAGCGGCGCGACGCCATGGCAGACGAGACGGCCTGGTGGAACAGCATCACCCACGAGATGATCGGCAATATTGCCGGCACGCTGCATCCTGGCGCCGTGCGCTACTACGACGAAGCCGGCATCGAGATTCCCGACGAGCTGCGTTAACCACGGCTGGTGAGTGGGGCAAGGATGGCCCCGCTCCGGCCGCAAGGCATCCCTTTTGCTTATGCTATCGACGCTTTCTTCCTCATCGGCAGCTGCCGGTGAGGCGCCACGCCTGCACCCCGCCTGGGTGGTGCTCGGTGCCGTCACTGTCTGCTTTCACCTCGGGCTGATCTTCTACGGCCTGACGCCGGCACTGGTCAGCCGGCCCATTCATATGGCGCTGGCGCTGCCCTGGATACTGATACTGGCCGCCCGCACTCCCTTCGAACGGTGGAGTGGCTGGTTGCTGACCGCACTCGGCATTGCGGCCTGCGGTTACATCGTCTTCAACGAAGAAGCGCTAGCCAATCAATACGGCTTCATCGACAACAACTTCCAGATGGCGCTCGGGGTCTTTCTGATCGGGCTGACGTTGGAAACGGCGCGCCGTGCGATCGGTTGGCCGCTCCCTTTGGTGGCGGTGGCGGCACTGGCCTATGCGGTGCTCGGTGAGCACATTCCCGGTCAGTTCGGCCATCCGGGGCTGCCGATGCAGAGCTTCGTCGGCACCTTGACCATCGCCGAGAGCGGCCTATGGGGTTCGCTCACTGGGGTCAGCGTGGGCGTGGTGGCGATCTTCGTCATCTTTGGTGCGGTGCTCAATGCCGGCGAAGCAGGGCGCGGTTTCATGAACATGGCCAGTGCTTTTGCAGGTCGCCTGACCGGTGGCGCAGCCAAGGTCTCGGTGATCTCCTCGGCGCTGATGGGCTCTATCTCCGGCTCGGCCTCGGCCAACGTTGCCTCTACTGGTGCCATCACGATTCCCTCAATGGTGCGCCTGGGCTACCCGCGTACCCTGGCCGGCGGCGTCGAAGCGGTGGCCTCCTCGGGGGGGCAGATCATGCCGCCGCTGATGGGGGCGGGCGCCTTCGTCATGGTCGAACTCACCGGCACGCCTTACACCCAGATTATGGCGGCGGCGCTGCTGCCGGCGATTCTCTATTTCGCTACCGTGTGGATGGGCATCAACGCCTACGCTACCCGGCATGACCTGCGGCCCATGGCGGCGGAGGACCGGGCCAGCGCCAAGGAGGTGGCGATCACCTCACTGTTCTTCGCCGTGCCCTTCGTGCTGCTACTCGAGCGCATCTTCCTGGGCGGCTACACGCCTCAGTACGCGGCCAGCATCGCCATTTTTGCCGGCATGTTGCTGCTGTTCTTCGACGTGACGCTGAGCTTCTCCTTGCGCGGCTTCGCCTCGCGCATGGCCGAGGCAATGGTCACCGCCGGCCGACAGGTAGCGGTGATCGGGGCCATCATCATCTGCGCCTCGCTGGTGATCGGCGTGCTCTCGCTGACGGGGCTCGGTGTCAAGATCACCTCGGGCATTCTGTCGCTCTCCAACGAGATGCTGTGGCCGGCACTGCTGCTCACCGCGCTGGCCTGCCTGGTGCTGGGCATGGAAGTGCCGACCACGGCGGCCTACGTGATCTGCGTCTCGGTAGCCGGGCCTGCCCTTACCGCGCTGGGGCTCGAGCCGCTGCTGGCGCACCTGTTCGTGTTCTGGTTCGCGCTGCTTTCGACCATCACACCGCCGGTATGCGGCGGAGTATTCATCGCCGCCGGCATGGTGGGGGAGAACTGGCTCAAGGTAGCGCTGAAGGCCATGGCGCTGGGCATCGGGCTCTACATCATTCCGCTGGCGATGGTCGCCAACCCGGACGTGATCCGCCTGGCCTTCGATCCGCTCGGTGCCATTTTCGATGCGGTGAAGATCGCCCTGGGCCTGATGGCGATTTCCTACGGCGTTATCGCTCGCCGCGCGGCCTGGCTGCGGCTGGTGCTGGTGGTTGTCGGCGCTGTGGTGATTTTCGCCTTTTGAGATGAGTTCCTATAGGAGACACGGATGATCATTGCCACCCTGGGTCCCGAGGGGAACAACCATGTGCTGGTGCTTGGCCGATACCTCGAGGCCCGCGGCCTGACCGATGCCGAGGTAAGGCTGTTCGACGACTTCCCGGCGGCCTTCGCGGCGCTAGTGGCGGGCGAGGTGGACAGGGTGCTGCAGTGCACGGCCCATTTCAGCCACGCCGAGTGCGTTGGGCGTCATATGCACCGGGCCTTTCCGGTGGACGCCTTCGTTGCCGGCAGCCACCCGCTGGCGCTGCTGGCGCGGTGCGATGTCGCCGAGCCTCGACAGGTGGCGCGCCAGCCTGCCACCCGCTACTACACCGACCTCTCGGCTTTCGCCGAAGAGATCGATGCGCCCACCACCGTCGCAGTCGCTGAAGGACTTCTGGACGGTCGCTTCGAGGCGGGCATCTGTGCTCGTCAGGTCGTTGAGCAGCACCCCGACAGGCTGCGCCTGATCGAAGACCTGGGGCCGGCGCTGGATGTCTGGGTGGTGTACGGCACCGAGCCGCTTTCCGATACCAGCCCCCTGGTACTGGCCTAGCGCATTCGCTCTTGCGCCGCCGGGATACGGAGATGCCGCCAGACTTCGCAGGCGCCGACTGGTACTTCTTTACCATGGCATGTCAGGCCGCGCTTAGTCGTTACTAGCCTGACGGCCGGGTGCATGACAGAATCGGACGGATTACAGACCTAGACCGTCGCCGCCATAAGGTGGCAGAGACGGCGTGAACCGCATAGCGCCAAGGCGCACGAAGAGGACACCATGCCCGAATATCGCTCCCGCACCACCACTGCCGGCCGCAACATGGCCGGCGCTCGCGCCCTGTGGCGCGCCACCGGTATGAAGGATGAGGATTTCCACAAGCCCATCATCGCCGTGGCCAACTCCTTTACTCAGTTCGTGCCCGGGCACGTTCACCTCAAGGACATGGGTCAATTGGTGGCGCGGGAGATCGAGAAGGCCGGTGGGGTGGCCAAGGAGTTCAACACCATCGCCGTGGACGACGGCATCGCCATGGGCCACGACGGTATGCTCTATTCGCTACCGAGTCGCGACATTATTGCCGATAGCGTCGAATACATGGTCAATGCTCACTGCGCCGACGCTCTGGTGTGCATTTCCAACTGCGACAAGATCACCCCAGGAATGTTGATGGCCGCCATGCGCCTCAATATCCCGGTGATCTTCGTCTCCGGCGGCCCCATGGAAGCGGGCAAGACCAAGCTGCTCGACCACGGCCTCGACCTGGTCGATGCCATGGTCATGGCCGCCGACGACTCGGTGGACGACGAAACCCTGGCGGAGGTGGAGCGCAGCGCCTGTCCCACCTGCGGTAGCTGCTCCGGCATGTTCACCGCCAACTCGATGAACTGCCTGACCGAGGCGCTAGGCCTGGCCCTGCCGGGCAACGGCACGGTGCTGGCCACCCACGCCGACCGGCGTCGGCTGTTCGAGACCGCGGGCCACCGCATCGTCGAGCTGGCCAAGCGCTACTACGAAGGCAACGAGGCGCACCTGCTGCCCCGTGCCATCGGCTCCAAGGCGGCGTTCAGAAACGCCATGACCCTGGATATCGCCATGGGGGGTTCCACCAACACCATCCTGCACCTGCTGGCCGCCGCTCAGGAAGCGGAGATCGACTTCACCATGGCCGACATCGACCGGCTGTCGCGGGAAGTGCCGCAGCTGTGCAAGGTGGCGCCCAACACCCAGAAGTACCATATCGAAGACGTGCATCGTGCCGGCGGCATCATGGCCATTCTCGGTGAGCTCGACCGCGCCGGCGTGCTCGATACCCGGGTCCCGACCGTTTACGGCGACAGCCTCAAGGCGGCGCTCGACGAGTGGGACATCATGCGCAACCCGACCCCCGAGGTGGTGGAGTTCTTCAAGGCCGGCCCTGGAGGCGTACCGACTCAGGTGGCGTTCTCCCAGAGCACCCGCTGGCCCTCGCTCGACGGCGACCGAGCCAACGGCTGCATCCGCGATCTCGATCATGCCTTTTCCCGTGAAGGCGGCCTGGCGGTGCTCTACGGCAATATCGCCGTCGATGGCTGTGTGGTGAAGACTGCCGGTGTCGATGACGCCAACCTGTTATTCGAAGGGCCGGCCCATGTCGTCGAATCCCAGGATCAGGCAGTGGAGAACATCCTGGCCGGCAAGGTCAAGGAGGGCGAAGTCGTCGTCATTCGCTACGAAGGGCCGAAGGGTGGGCCGGGCATGCAGGAGATGCTCTATCCCACCTCGTACTTGAAGTCGAAGGGGTTGGGCAAAGCGTGTGCTCTTCTCACCGACGGTCGCTTCTCCGGTGGTACCTCGGGGCTCTCCATCGGACACGTCTCGCCGGAGGCGGCGGCTGGCGGTGCCATCGGCCTGGTGCGATCCGGCGATATCATCCGCATCGACATCACCCAGCGCACGATCAACGTGGATCTTACCGAGAGCGAGCTGGCGTCACGCCGCGAGGCCGAAGAGGCGCGTGGCAGTCAGGCGTGGAAACCGAGCATCCAGCGGATGCGCAAGGTGTCAGCGGCGCTCAAGGCCTATGCCCTGTTGGCCACGTCCGCCGACAAGGGTGCCGTAAGAGACCTCTCCAAGCTCGATTGACCGGACGACGAACCGGGCCAGGCCCGG
>NZ_JAFIFK010000047.1 GCF_020832045.1 Halomonas sp. | reverse complement strand
TTGTCAGGCGGGAAAAAGAGGGAGACGGGGCACGCTACCGCCCCTGCTGGCAGAATGGATGATAATGAGCATCATCCTTAGTGCGGCAGTCCCTGCGTAATCTTGGTTACTAGGCTTTGTTCGAAAAGGCAGCGAGCGAAGGCCAAACAAGGCAAAAATCGGCGAAAATACGGAGTTTACGGGGTGTAAATGAGTACTTTGAGCCGTTTTTTAACGCCGTATGGCCGAGCGCAGCCAGTTTTCGAACAGAGCCTGAGCCGTCTACTGCGGCTTTACCAACCGTAACCAACCGAAACGTTGAGGGCAACGCCAACTAAAGCATTAAGCGCTGATAGTGCCGCTACTCTTGATCTGAGTCGGGAACACAAAAAAACCCGGTGGCTGATTGCTCAGCCTCCGGGTTCTGTCTTGAGTGAGGCCCGCGTCCCTGCGGGCCTGGCCTTCAGCGGTGCAGGTCGAAGCGGTCGTTCTCCATGACCTTGACCCAGCCTTTCAAGAAGCGGTCGATCATGCGCTCTTCGCCTCCCGCGGAGGCGTACTCCTCAGCGATGGCGCGTAGCTGGGAGTTGGAGCCGTACACGAGGTCGACCCGGGTGGCGGTCCACTTCTTCTCGCCTGTCTTGCGGTCGCGCCCTTCGAAGCGCTGTTCCTCTTCATCGAGCGGCTCCCAGACGTTGCCCATGTCGATGAGATTGAGGAAGAAGTCGTTGGTTAGCTGGCCGGGGCGGTCGGTGAGGATGCCATCCTGATTGTCACCCACGTTGATACCCATGGCCCGCATGCCGCCGATCAGCGCGGTCATCTGCGGTACGCTGAGGTTGAGCATGAAGGCGCGGTCCACCATCAGGTGTTCGGCGGGAATGGAGGTCACCTGTTCCTGCATGTAGTTGCGGAATGCATCATGCTTCGGCTCCAGGTGGGCTTGGGTGTCCACCTCGGTCATCTCCTGGCTGGCATCGGTGCGGCCCGGAGTAAACGGCACGGTGATGTTGTGCCCGGCTGCCATGGCTGCCATCTCGACCCCGACGTTGCCACCGAGCACGATCATGTCCGCCAGCGAGATGTTGGCATCGCTGGCATTTCTGATCTGCTCGAGCCGGTCGAGCACTTCAGGCACGCCGGAGCGTACGTTGATGTCCCAGCCGGTTTGCGGTTCGAGCCGAATGCGCGCTCCGTTCACGCCGCCGCGGTGGTCGGTCTGGCGGTAGGTGCAGGCCGCGGCCCAGGCGGTGCTTACCAGCTGCTTGGCTGTCAGGCCGGAATCGGCGATCTGCTGCTTCAGGGTGACGACCTGTTGATCGTTGCCCATCGGCCCTTGGTGCTCGGGTACCGGGTCCTGCCAGACGAGCGACTCGTTGGGCACGTGGGGGCCGAGGTAGCGGGCTTGCGGGCCCATGTCGCGATGCAGCAGCTTGTACCAGGCACGGGCGAACTCGTCGGCGAGCACCTCCGGGTTGTCGTGGTACTCCTTGGAAATCTCGAGATAGGCGGGGTCGGTGATCATCGCCATGTCGGCGGTGTTCATTACCGGGGGGTTCTTCTTGCCTTCCACGTGGGCGTCGGGCACCCAGTAGCCCTCTTTCACCTCGACCGGTTCCCACTGGTTGGCCCCGGCCGGCGACTTCTTGACCTCCCACTGGTGGGCGAAGATGGTCTTCAGGTAGGTGTGGTCCCATGTCGTGGGCGTGGGGGTCCAGGCGCCTTCAAGGCCGGAGGTCACGGTGTACTCACCGAGACCGGTCTCGTTCTTGTTGGCCCAGCCAAAGCCCTGCAGGTGGATCTTGGAGCCTTCCGG
The DNA here is from genome assembly GCF_020832045.1 of Halomonas sp. Classification (GTDB taxonomy): domain Bacteria; phylum Pseudomonadota; class Gammaproteobacteria; order Pseudomonadales; family Halomonadaceae; genus Halomonas. The sequence goes on along the minus strand of NZ_JAFIFK010000047.1, from coordinate 157,303 downwards.
CGCATCACCCACGGCGTCCGGAGAGCCGTTGCCGTGCATCTTGCCGAAGGTGTGGCCGCCAACGGTAAGCGCGACGGTTTCGCGGTCGTTCATGCCCATGCGGGCGAAGGTTTCGCGCACATCCTGAGCGGACTTCATGGCGTCGGGAACGCCGTTGGGGCCTTCGGGATTGACGTAGATCAGCCCCATCTGCACCGCGGCGAGCGGGTTGTCGAGTACGCGGCTGCCGTCTTCCCAGCTGCCGGTGTAGCGATCGTCGTTGGTCGAGAGCCACTCGCTCTCGGGGCCCCAGTAAATGTCATCTTCCGGCGCCCAGATGTCGGAGCGGCCGAAGCCGAAACCGAAGGTGCGAAAGCCCATGGTCTCCAGCGCACGGTTCCCGGCGAGGACCATCAGGTCGGCCCAGGAGATCTTTTCGCCGTACTTCTTTTTGATGGGCCACAGCAGGCGGCGGGCCTTGTCCAGGTTGCCGTTGTCGGGCCAGCTGTTGAGGGGGGCAAAGCGCTGAGCACCGGTGCCGCCGCCCCCGCGGCCGTCGATGGCGCGGTAGGTGCCGGCCGCGTGCCACGACATGCGAATGAAGAATGGGCCGTAGTGGCCCCAGTCGGCGGGCCACCAGTCCTGCGAGTCGGTCATCAAGGCATCGAGATCGGCGCAGAGCTCGTCGACGTTAAGCTGAGAGAACGCCTCGGCATAGCGGTATTCAGGGCCGAACGGGCTGGCATCGGGATGCTTCTGGTGCAGTACGTTCAGATTGAGCTGGTCGGGCCACCAATGTTCGTTGCCCTGCAAACTGGGCGTGGTGCGCGCCCCCCACTCCCGGCGTGTAGGCTTTTGATCAGACACGGTCTTCTCCTCGGCTAGACGGTGGCCTACAGGGCTGTCGAGCTGACATCTTCGTATCGTCTCGTATGTTTTCATTACCTTCCGGCGCTAACCGAAGGAATAGAGCGATCCTGTAAGCCGTCAGATACAGTGAAGGATTCAGCGACGAAGCCGTCAAGGAGTTGGGAGGCTTTCGCCTTGATAGGGACAGACTATTGTTAGGCCTGCCGCCCCGTTAGCTGCTCATACCACTCTCGATAAGGCGTGTTTTTCACCAAGTGGCGATTGAAGTCTTTGGCACCATCGTTCCACCACACCGGCCCGCGCTCACCGAGTGCTACCTTTGCTGCGTTTACCGAACTGCGAGCCGTTGCCAAACGCTCGGCATCATCCGCTGCCTTTGCTGCTTTGACCTCCCGGCGGGCGGCCATGAGGTCTTGCACAAGACTCTCGCGCTCCTCAGCCGGTAGGTTCGGGTTTGAGACTCGCCACAGGCGGCCGCGAACCACCATGTAGCGTCCGTCGGGCGTTAGTGGATGTTCCATAAGGGCCTTCCGTACGGCATAAGCGGCACCATTGGGCATTTAAGCGAGAACGCAGCCGCGCAAACAGCTTGCGCCAGCAAAGCCTCCTTCCACAGGGCAACTAGCCCTAGGCGCGCGTTGATCGCCAAGCATGAATCAAGCCGGCCTGGAAGAACTGCACCGGAAGCTCGAAGCCACCGGCCTCAATGATTGACGCGACCTTGTCCGCTGGGAGAACGCCCACATCGTTAGCGTAGGCTTTGCGCATGCGCTCTACCGCTTCCGGGGAAATATCCGCAGCGGACATCATGTTCATCCAGGCATGAAGCAGCACTTCGTACTCAGGCGAAGCGACATCTGACGCCAGGTCGGAGCTCGCGAGAATGCCGCCCGGCTTGAGTCTTTCTGCAATACCGCTGAAAAACCGGGAACGCTCCACCTGGTCCAGAATGAACTGAGAGACCAGAAAGCAGGTGGCCGCATCATGCAATTGCGTGGTGGGAAGTGACTCAAGATAGCCCTCGTGGAATACGCACCGTTGTGCGACCCCCTCTTTATCTGCCCTTTGCCGGCAGATATTCAGCATGGCGCCCGATGGCTCCACCGCGGTAAACCGCCAACCGGGATGCTTCGAGGCGAGGTAGAGCAGCTCATCACCGGTTCCTACCCCTACGCAGAGGATCTGCGCATCCGCAGGCAGCTCGGCAAACAGCGACCCAAGAAGCAGGTGCAAGCAATGTCGAATCGGCGCCGTTTTGGCCCACTGCGCATCGTAGCTGGATGCCTGCTGATCGAATAGCGCCTTGATTTCGTCCTGGTGCATCAGCTTCTCCGCATTCGGTGCCTAGCGCTTGGCTTGGCTTGCCAGGCCAAAACCATAGCGTAGCGGAGATTCGGCATCCGGCAGGGGTTAGCTCATTTTCTTATCTAAGCGGCCACAAGCCGCTTTACCTTGAGCTCATTGCGATGCTGCTCGGCATGCCAGAGTTCATATTGGGCCTGTTGGTTCAGCCAGCTTTCTGCCGAAGTATCAAACGCAATAGACAGCCGTATTGCCATTTCTGGACTAATGCCAGCCTTACCGTTCAATACAGCGCTCAGGGTCTTTCGGCTCACTCCCAAACCTTCTGCGGCCGCCGTTACAGACAAGCCAAGGGGCTCTAGGCAAAGCTCTCGTAATACTTCACCAGGGTGAGGGGGATTGTGCATCAACATCGCGGTACCTCAGTGATAATCTTCGTAATTTACTACTTCGGCATCTCCATTCTCGAACCGAAACGTCACTCGCCAGTTACCACTAACCGTCACTGACCAAATTCCGGAACGGTTCCCTGTAAGGGCATGCAGCCGTAAGCCCGGCAAATCCATGTCTTTGGCATCTGTTGCTGCATTCAGCCTACCGAGAATCAACCGAAGCCTATTGGCATGAGCGGCCTGAATCCCTGCTGTGCTGCCAGACTTGAAGAATTTAGCCAAGCCCTTGTGTTTGAAGCTTCGGATCATAGCCGAATCGTAACCTGTAACGCCTCGGGTGTCAAAATAGATATTGGAAAGCATGCTCCACAGGGCTGTGTTCCTACCCCGTGGCATCCAACATGCTCTCCAGCTCGCTCTCGTCGACGCCAAGCATCTGCAGGATGTTGCGCTGGGCGGCATTGAGGATGTGCTGACGTTCCTCTTCGCCGGGCAGGCTCTTGGCGATGGCCACGGCGCCGACCAAGGAAGCGAGAATGGCGCGGGACTTTTCGGCAATGACCTCGCGGTCGGCTTCGAAGGGGAGTTTCTTAAGACGGCTCAGGGCGATGAGGCGGGTTTCGAGCATCTTCTTCATGCTCAGGTACGATGCTTCGAACAGCGTGCGGACCTCCACGTTCTCGTTGCCGATCTCATTGAACAGCACCGACTCGGGCCCCGGCTTGTGCTTGCGTTCCAGCTCTTGAAGATTCCAGCAGTTGGCCACCAGCTCGGTCAGGTGTTTCACCGAGAGCGGCCCTTTGACCAGCCGGGCGGCGCGACTGCTCTCCAAGGTTTCCCGCACCGAAGCGTGATAGAGCGCTTCCTTCGAGGCGAAGTGGGCATAGAAGGCGCCGTGGGTCATCTTGGCCAGCTTCATGATCTGGCCGATGGAGACCTTTTCGAAGCCTTTACGGCTGAACAGCTCGATGGCGGATTTGAGGATGCGCTCCCGCGATTTGGCCTTGTGGTTCGTCGAGTAGGGCATGGCGACCTCTCACTCCGCTAAAATATTATCTTGATCATATGAACCTGACTGCTAGCGTGGCACAACCAAAGCTGTCTAGGACATTACCATGCTATCTCCCCTTGTCATCACCGGTATGGGCATGATCAGCCCTCTTGGCTGGGGCGTAAAGGCAGGCTGGGAGCGCCTTATCGCCGGCCGTTCCGGCATCTCTTCGATCACCCGCATCGATACCGGCGAGCTGCCGATCAAGGCGGCGGGCACGGTGCCCGGCATCGAGGAGGACCCGGAAGCCGGCTTCGATCCGGACCGCGTGCTGGATGTCAAAGAACGGCGCAAAATGGAACTGTTCAGCCTCTACGCCATGGCGGCCGCCGAAGAGGCGCTGACACAAGCCAACTGGTTCCCCGAGAGCGATGCCCAGTGCCTGGCCACCGCCACCATCGTGGGCTCCGGCATCGGTGGCTTCCCGACCATTACCCAGGCGCAGAATACCCTCGCGTCGCGTGGCCACCGCCGGCTCTCCCCTTTCACCGTGCCGGCGTTCCTGGCCAACCTGGCAGCGGGCAATATCTCGATCCGCTACGGCTTGCGCGGGCCTATCGGCTGTCCGGTAACGGCCTGCGCGGCGGGTGTTCAAGCCATCGGCGACGGCATGCGCATGATCCGCAGCGGCGAGGCCGAGGTCGCCCTGGTGGGCGGTGCCGAGGCCTGTATCGACCCGCTTGCGCTGGCCAGCTTCCATGCCATGAAGGCGCTCTCCACCGAGCAGGACGACCCCGCCAAAGCGTCACGCCCGTTCGACCAGGCACGCAACGGTTTCGTGATGGGGGAAGGCGCCGGGCTGCTGGTGATCGAAACCCTGGCTCATGCCGAGGCGCGTGGAGCAACGCCGCTGGCCATTCTCAGCGGCTACGGCACCAGCGCCGATGCGCACCACATTACCGCAGGCCCGGAAGACGGCGGCGGTGCCGCGGCTGCCATTCGAGCGGCGCTCAAGATGGCCGGGCTCCCCCCGGGAGAGATCAACCATATCAACGCTCACGCCACCTCGACGCCGGTAGGCGACCGGGCGGAGATCGCTTCCCTGCGCAACGCCTTCGGCGACGCCCTTGCCGGCATTCCGATCTCCGCCACCAAATCGGCCACTGGCCATCTGCTCGGTGCGGCCGGCGGCGTGGAAAGCATTTTCTCCGCCCTTTCGGTCATGCACGACCGCTTGCCCCCCACCCTGAACCTGGAGAACCGCGACGAGGACCTGCACGATCTGGATATCGTTTCGGGCTCGGCACGCGAGCACCTCTGCCAGCATGTGCTGTGCAACGGCTTCGGTTTCGGCGGGGTGAATGCGGCGCTGATCGTGAGCAAGGTGTAAGGCCAGCCCTGCACTAGTTACCAGAAACGACAGCACCCCGAGCCTGGAACGGGTTCGGGGTGCTTGGTTGCCCTGGGGCTGTTCTCGACGGCAAACAGAAAAGCATCTGGAACAGATGTGCCGTCGCTCGCTCTGCTTGGCTCGATAGTCGCCGATCCGCCTGCTCGGAATGTTATTCGTAGTGGCTCCAGAGCCTTAGTACCTTCACGATTCGCTCGTCTTCGAGTACTTGATAAACCAAGCGATGCTGGATGTTGATTCGCCGTGAGTAGGCTCCCGCAAGATCACCGATAAGTTTTTCGAAGGGTGGCGGTTTCCGGTAGGGGTCTTGCGAAAGCAACTTCAACAGTTCCTGAGCCTTGAGCTTCAGGCCGCTTGCGGCCAGTTTTTTTGCATCCTTCTGAGCCTGCTTGGTGTAGGCCAGTCTCCATGTCACCAGTCAAGCTCCCCATCACACTCATTGACGGGTGTCTCCATCCCCTCGCGGATGGACTCCCGCATGCCAGGCACCGAGAGCAGGTACAGCGTTTCTTGTATGGCCGCCCAATCTTCTTCTGAAACCAACACGGCCTTGTTCCGTTTGCCCATGATGACAATCGGCTGGTGAGACTCGGCAGTTTCATCTATCAGTCGGTACAGGTTGCTGCGAGCTTCCGTAGCGGTAATTCCATTCATGAGGCACCTCTGCATTCACTACTACACCAGCAAGCAAGTGTACGCTTTCCTGTACGTACGTCAATGCGCACGAAATGAGCACGCAGGTACTGCTGGATCGTTGCCACGCCCCCGCCGAGTCGCACACCGCTGCCGCCGCGGCGGCTTCACGGGCTGTGCAACGGCTTCGGTTTCGGCGGGGTGAATGCGGCGCTGATCGTGAGCAAGGTGATATCGGAAAGCGCGGACCTCTAATGGCGGTGACCGTCTCCGTGCCCGTGCCCGTGCCCGTGACCGTGGCCGTTGCCGTTGCTGTTGCCGTTGCCGTTGCCGTTGCCGTTGCCGTTGCCAGGGTGGCTGCGTAGGTGGCCATAGCGCCGCACTTGGTCGTCATCAAGAATTTCTAGCATGAGCAGATGGTATTCGAGATGGACCGCGCGCAGCTGCCCCCAAAGTTGAGCTGTCTCTCCGGATAGACGCTCGACCTCTTCTAGCGTTGCACGTCGCTCTGCAAAGAGCCGATCCAGCTCGCGTTCGCTTTGGATCACCTGTTCGCCGAGATCGCTGGCGCGTTCACGCATGCGCTCGAAGGCCTGTTCGGTTCGCTCCTGCTGCTCTTCGGTCAAGCTCAATGCGTCGGCCAGCTCCAGTACGTGCATGGGCCCTGGGTAACCATTCAACTCGGCCGGGAGGGCGAGCCCCATTCCGCTGCCCTGCCGCAACCCCTCCACATCGCTAGGTGCGAGCGCCTTGATCTCGCGAGAATGAAACTCGGCGTAGGAGTCGTGCCCTACCGCTTCGCCTTGGGCCGTACCTGCGGTAAGGATCAATAAAGCGAGTGCCAGCAGCCGTGTCATTGGGTTTATTCCTTTGGATTTAAGTAGCAGCCTATCGCTTTGTCACCGGGCGCCTGCCGTTGGTTGTAGTCGAGGATGTCAGGGTGCATTGTCCGCTTCCATCTGCCGGAGCTTGATTCGCGCCTTGATTCGGCTGAGGGCAACTGGCGTGACTCGGACATAGCCGGCGATGTCCTTTTCCGGCACCCTTTCGACAATGCTGGGATTGTCGTTGATGAAACGCATGTAGCGCTCCTCCGCAGAGAGGGTGAGCAGGTCGCGCTCGCGAGCTTCCTTGCGAAAACCATAGAGCTCAAAGGCTCGCCGGAGCGCAAGCTGCCATAGCGGATGTCTGTCGCCCAATTGCTGCAGCATCGTGTAGGGTACCGCTTCGACGGTTGCGGTACAGGCTGCCAGTGCAGAGAAACTCGTGGTGCCGCCAGGCGATAAAGCAGCCAGACTGGCGAAGAATCTGTTCTCGGCGGCAAATGCCTTGACCCAAACATCACCTTCGTCGGTTTCGTAGATCATCTTGATGATCCCGCTTTCCACGAAATAAACGAAGGGGTGCGCCACGCCGGCCCGAAAAAGCCTCTCGCCGGGCAGTAACGTCTTGCGCCGAAGCGAAGGTTCGACGAAATGCCACTCTGGAAGCGAGCAGCCGGCCAGCTGCTCGAGAATGTGTTTTGCTATGCTCAAATGCTCTCCTGCGGATTACCTTGGGTGCTTTTCCTCCACATGCCGCTTGAAGCTATCCAAGATGGCCTGCCAACCCTGCCGCTGCACTTCCGGCGGGTTCTCTGGGTCAGGGTCGAACGCCGACTTTACAAGTACACCGTCGGTGCGTTCAATGAATTCAACCTCGACCTCCCTGCCGTCGCTCATTTGGTATTCGATGAGTCGGTACGGGACGATGCGGGTGTAGGTACCCTCGAAGTCAAAGCCCATGCTGCCGTCCTTTGCTTCCATACGCGACAGAAACTTGCCCCCTTCGCGCAAATCTACGGTACTCCTGGTGGTGTGCCAATCATCAGAGGCGGCATTCCACTGCTGGATATCTTCTGGGTTACTCCAAGCCTCCCAAACACTGGCTAGGCTGGCCTTGACCACGGATTCAATAGCAATCTTCAAGGGTGTCTCCTCCAGGTGAAGTCAGTAGTACGCAAGCCATAGACGAGCAAGGGGTGCCGAATTCGACATCAAGAGCTGCTTTTGAGAATCACATGAGTTGCCCTCTCGCCAGTCGCTCTCTCCACGCAGCGATAGCCGAGGGTGCGCATATCGAGGCCGGTGAATAGGGACTCCCCTGAACCCAGCAGCGCCGGTGCGATGGCAAGATGAAGTTCGTCTACCAGTTGTGCCCGCAGGTACTGCTGAACGGTCGCTACCCCACCGCCGAGTCGCACATCCTGGCCATTGGCGGCTTCTCGGGCGCTCTCCAAGGCCGCTTGAATGCCCTCGGTGACGAAGTAAAACGTCGTGCCGCCTGCCATCTCGATGGGTTTTCGGGGATGATGCGTCAGCACGAAGACCGGCGCGTGAAACGGCGGATTGTCGCCCCACCAGCCCTTCCAGCTATCGTCTGGCCAGGGGCCGCGCACGGGGCCGAACATGTTGCGGCCCAGGATCCAGGCGCCGACGTTCTCGAAGCCGCGCACCACGAAGTCGTCGTCGCGTCCGGTTTCGCCACCCTGCTTGCCCAGCACCCTTTGCTGAAACGTCGCGGTCGGGAATACCCAGTCGTGGATATCCATGCCATTGAGTCCCATCGGGTTTTCCAGGCTCTGCTCAGGGCCGGCGGCAAACCCATCCAGCGACAGGCTGAAGCATGACACGCGTAGCTGACTCATCGTGGTCTCCTGAATGGATGCATGGTCATGCAGTCATCGAGTGACAACGTCAATTTCGACACCCAACAGGGGCGCCGCCAGACAGTAGGAGGACGCCGGACGACCTAGCCCAGTAGAAGCTGCTTATCGATAGGTAGGAATTCACTGGCGGCGTTCATCAGTGAGCTGGCCGTTAACTGCGGCACGCCATAGACCTCGACTTTTTTACCATGCACTTGGCGAATCTTGTTCGCCAGCAGGTCGAAGTCGCCGTCTCCCGATACCAGCACGACGACATCCGCCTGCTCGGCGTACTCGATGGCATCTAGCGTGATGCCGACATCCCAATCGCCCTTGGCGGAGCCGTCCGCTCTTTGAATGTAGGGCTTCAGCTTTACCTCGAAGCCAATGGCTCTCAAGATGTTTTGAAACTCCCGTTGTTTCTGGTCGCCTTTGTCTATGGCATAGGCAATGGCTTTCACGACCTCTCGACCCACAGTGGCTTCGGCCCAGAACTTGTTGTAATCGAAATTGCGCTTATATGCTTGCCGCACCGTGTAGTAGACGTTCTGGACGTCCACGAATATCGCCACTTTCACCATGTTGTTGCTCTCATTGGCTCACATCCTGGATTAATGAAAACGCAAACGCCCCGGGCCAGTATGAACTGACCCGGGGCGCTTGTGTGCTCCGGCGTTGCTGCGTATGGCTGGCTTAAAGCGCCACGCCTGCGCGCTTGGCGCGATGGGCGTGCAGCTTCTTGTAGCTCTCGATCAGGCGCTGGTGCTTCTCCAGTCCTTCGAGCTGCATGTTGGTGGGCGTCAGGCCGTGGAAGCGCACCTCGCCGGTGACGGAGCCCACCACGGCGGCCATGGTCTTTTCGCCGAACATGCGCGTGAGGTTGTGCAGGTAGTCGTCGAGCTCCAGCTCGTCGTCGAGCATGATCTCCAACACCGCGGCCATGGCCTGGTAGAACAGACCACGCTCGACGGTGTTGTCGTTATACTGCTGGAACATCTCGACCCGTTCCAAAGCCTCTTCATGCTGCCCAAGGGCGAGATGAATCAGCAGCTTCAGCTCCAGGATGGTGAGCTGGCCCCACACGGTGTTCTCGTCGAACTCGATACCGATCAGGGTGATGATATCCATGTGTTCGTCGAGCTGGCTCTCCTCCAGGCGTTCCAGCAGGCCGGCGAGCTGCTCTTCGCTAAGCGCATGCAGGTTGAGGATGTCCTCACGGTAGTCCAGCGCCATGTTGGTGTTGTCCCAGATGAGATCGTCCACCGGGTACACCTCGGAGTACCCCGGCACCAGGATGCGGCACACCGGTGCGCCCAGATCCTCGTGCACGGCCTGATAAGCCTCGAGCCCCAGCTCTTCAAGGATGCCAAATAGCGTGGCGGCTTCTTCGGCGTTTGTGCTGGAGTAGTCCCAGTCGGCGAATACGAACTCGCTCTTGGCACTGAAGAAACGCCACGAAACCAGCCCCGAGGAGTCGATGAAGTGCTCGACGAAGTTGTTCGGCTCGGAAACGGCCTGGGAGTTGAAGGTCGGCGGCAGAAAGTCGTTCAGGCCCTCGAAGCTGCGGCCCTGCAGCAGCTCGGTGAGGCTGCGCTCCAGCGCCACCTCGAAGCTGGGGTGAGCGCCGAAGGAGGCGAATACGCCGCCGGTGCGCGGGTTCATCAGGGTCACGCACATCACCGGGAACTGGCCGCCGAGCGAGGCGTCCTTGACCAGTACCGGATAGCCCTGCGCTTCCAGCGCCTGGATGCCTTCGAGAATGCCCGGGTAGCGCTCGAGCACTTCCATGGGCACGTCCGGCAGTGCCAGCTCCTGCTCGAGGATCTCGCGCTTCACCGCACGCTCGAAGATCTCCGAGAGGCACTGCACCTGGGCTTCCTGCAGCGTGTTGCCGGCGCTCATGCCGTTGCTGAGGTAGAGGTTCTCGATCAGGTTGGAGGGAAAGTAGACCGTCTCGCCGTCCGACTGGCGCACGAAGGGCAAGGCGACGATGCCACGCTCACGCTTGCCGGAGTTGGTGTCGATCAGGTGCGAGCCGCGCAGCTCTCCTTCCGGGTCGTAGATCTCACGGGTGTAGGCGTCAAGTATGCCCTCGGGCAGCTCGTCGTTGGGCCCGGGCTTGAACCACTCCTCGTTGGGATAATGCACGAAGGCGCTGCTCGCGATCTCTTCGCCGAAAAACTGGTCGTTGTAGAAGAAGTTGCAGCTCAGGCGCTCGATGAATTCGCCCAGCGCCGAGCAAAGCGCGCTCTCCTTGGTAGCACCCTTGCCGTTGGTGAAGCACATCGGCGAGGCGGCGTCGCGGATGTGCAGCGACCACACATGGGGCACGATGTTGCGCCAGGAGGCGATCTCGATCTTCATGCCCAGGTCCGCCAGCATGGCCGACATGTTGGCAATGGTCTGCTCCAGCGGCAGGTCCTTGCCTTCGATCCAGGTGTAGGCATCCTCCTCGGGCTGCACCATTAGCAGCGCCTGGGCGTCCTCGTCGAGGTTCTCGACGGTCTCGATCTGGAACTCGGGGCCGGTCTGCACCACCTTCTTCACGGTGCAGCGATCGATGGAGCGCAGGATGCCTTCGCGATCCTTCTCGGAGATGTCCTCCGGCAGCTCTACCTGGATTTTGAAGATCTGGTTGTAGCGGTTTTCCGGGTCGACGATGTTGTTCTGCGACAGCCGGATGTTCTCGGTGGGGATATCGCGCGCCAGGCAATACACCCGCACAAAGTAGGCCGCACACAGCGCGGAGGACGCCAGGAAGTAGTCGAACGGGCTTGGCGCCGAGCCGTCACCCTTGTAGCGAATGGGCTGGTCGGTGATGACGGTGAAATCGTCAAACTTGGCTTCAAGCCTGAGATTTTCGAGAAAATTGACTTTGATTTCCATGACGGGCTACCGATGGGGAAGTGTTGCTGGCGCAGGCCGAGGCGCGCAGTCTATCACACAGCCCGGGGCCTTTCGGTAACCGGCAGTCCAATACGGTGACCTGACAGTTGGGCCCTGCCACCGCGTCACCGTTACCCGTTCTGCATGATCGATTCAAACGCCTTGGTATCCTTTTCACTGAAGAAGCACAGGGTCACGTCCAGCTCGTGGCGTGGCAGCGCTTCGGCCAGCACATCGAGCACCACACGCGCCGCTTCATCGAACGGATAACCATAGACACCGGTGGAAATTGCAGGAAAGGCGATGCTGAGACAGCCGTGCTTGTCGGCCAGCGCCAGGGCGTTGCGGTAGCAGTTGGCAAGCAGGTGCGACTTGTCCTTGGTCTTGGCATAGGCCGGACCCACGGTGTGGATCACGTAGCGTGCCGGCAGCTCGAAGCCCTCGGTCAGCGCGACCTCACCGTCTGGCAGGCCGTCGGGCCACTCAGTATCACGCAGGCGCTGGCAGGCATGCTTGAGCTCCGGGCCGGCACCGCGGTGAATGGCACCGTCTACGCCGCCCCCGCCCATCAGCGAGTGATTGGCAGCGTTAACGATGGCATCCACCTCGAGCTTGGTGATGTCAGCGGTGACCACGCTTACCCGGCGCGTGAACAGGTCCATGTTCATCGTTCCTCCTGGACGTTGCCTGACGAATGCTGACTCATCCCTGATCGTAGCAGCTGAGACATGGCACGAAACGGGGCTTTTGACGCTCTCGATTATCGCCCACCCGTTACGTCCAACACCGCGCCGGTCGAGTAAGAGGCGTCATCGGAAAGCAGCCAGAGGATGGCGCGGGCCACCTCTCCGGCCTACCACTGCCGCCGCCGGTGATCACCAGGAGTTTTTTCATTGGGGGGATACTATATTCTCCCCATTAAAACCAGAATGAGCACAATTATCAGTACCAGCCCGACCCCGCCACTGGGACCGTACCCCCATCCCCTGCTGTGGGGCCACGCAGGTATCGCGCCGATCAGTAGTAGGATCAGGACTATTAGTAGAATTGTTCCCATTGGCATGTCGTGTCTCCCAGTAGCTTGACGGTGAGCCGTGCTTCTTCTTGCGGTCGTGGCCATGTCCTTCCTTGACACTAGACCATAGAAAGACGCCCGTCTTTACGCGGGTGCCAAACAGCCAAGCCTGCTATACGCCGTTCCGCGCCGGTGGAGAAATGTCATACCGTAGCTCCACCATACCGGCTCCCATCTGGCGCACGGTGGCGAGGCGCAAGGTCGGGCTCAATATGCGACGCGGGAAAAGCGGCTTGCCTGTGCCCAGGGTAACGGAGCCGATCTGGACGATGAGTTCATCGAGCAGTCCGGCATCGTGAAACTGCCCCGCCAGGTCGCCGCCGCCGACGATCCATAGGTTTTTTCCTCCCGCGGCTGCATGCATCTCTTCATGGATAGGCCGCACCTCCCCCTGCACGAAGCGGACGTCCGCTCCCTCGGGAATCGCCAGGTCGCGATGGGTGAATACCCAGGTAGGCTGGGTGTACGGCCATGGTGAGCCGGTTTCGGCAGCCACGGTATCGGCATTGCGCAAGATCCACTCATAGGTGGAAGCCCCCATGGCCAGAGCACCCACCTCGGCGACGAATGCCGGATAGCTGGAGTCGCTGAGGTCGGCCAGGGTGAACAGCCACTCCAGGGAATCCTCTTCAGTGGCAATGAACCCATCGAGGCTGGCTGCGGTGTAGTACTGGGTTTTCATTGGTCTCACGCCTATGGGTTCGCTCAACTTCGGTCAATGATCTTGATAATCCGCCCCCCGCCGAACGTGAACTCGGTCGTGCCATTCAGTTCGATCAAGCTGCCCTCTTTCGGCCCTCCGGGGATGTCCTGCGCCAGGCGACCCCGGTAATCGATCTCGGCCGTGACCCCCTCTTCGCTGAAGGTCAGGCTCGTCACGCGCTGCAGGCGCTCGGTGAAAAACCGCTTGGCTTGCTCGGCCAGAAGCCTGAACTCGTCGATGCCGCTGGCCGAGTTGGTGAGCTCGTCCCCTGCGTAATTCTCGAACTCGATGTCAGGCGCGAGTACGGCCAGCATTTCCTCTATGTCGAAGTCGTTGTAGGCAGCGATGTAGCGCTCTATAAGCTCGCGTTTCGTCGATTCGTCCATGCCATTCTCCGTTCGAGTCCATTGGGGAAGGAGCCATAAATCCTAGGCCTAGAACCAATCTAGCACCATGAGAATGAACACGGCCGGGTAACCCACGATGACAGGCGTCATGGTCAGAACCATGCCCAGCGCTCGTCCCTCGACCCCGCGCCGATAGCCACGCAGGAACAGTGCGCGGCCGACCACGAAGAACGCCACGCTGACAGGAATCAGTGCAAGCCATGCACCCGCCACCAGGCTTGCATAGGCGAAGTAGAACCCAACGGCCAACACCGCCTGTTCCAGAGTGTTCTGCAGGAACGCTACATAAATGGAGAGCTTTTCGCTCGGTGGCCCGGCGGCGGAACCGCCGATGTCTTGCGACGAGACCCGGCGAATGGACGCCACCATGCCCACTGCAACTAGCACACAGAAGAGCACCACAGCGCTGGCCCGTGCGGCAAAGGCCAGGCGTTCGGCCAGCTCAGCAGGAAAGCTGGCGAAAGTGGGCAGCAAGAAGTATGCGACGCCCACCACCAAGCCGAACAGTACGAGGCCGAGCGTGCCTGCGAATCGAATCTTGCGCTCGGCGCGCTGCATATCGGCCGGGTTCGGCGGTGTCTTATAGACTTGCTGCATATCGTTTCCCACCTCAGGATCAGTGGTTCATTTTTATCAGTATGGCTTTATATTCGCATCAGGAGCATCGTATAAAGGGAAGCCCCCAGCGCAAAAGTAGAAAATTCATCCAGCGTTTCATCACGCAGCTCTTCCTTTAAAGTAATAACAATCATGGCTCCCGCCAAAAGTGCCAACAGAGAGGCGAGGAACTCTGGCCGCAGCTCTCTAACTAGAGAGGCAAGCCATCCCAACAGCAATGCAGCTGCAAAGTACCAACGAACCTTTATCACCTTGTGAACAGGATGATGACGGCCAAGCATATAACCGACAAACAAGAAATGAAGACTCATGGCAAGTACATAAAGCAAGACCGAGCGTATACCACCCATGGCCCAATGAAAATTAAGAATATAACCAACGAGGAAATTATAGGCTATGTACACCACAGCAATGATGCGAAAGTGGTCGACTTTAGGCCTATATCGACCCACCGCTGCAAGCTTGGTCGCCATTTGATCCAAACCCAGGAAACCGATAAGGCCAATCATGGCCAGGAGAAATGCATGGTGCTGCCATCTAGCCTCACTCAACATTTCCGAATGTGCGAGTACCAAGTCGCTATAGGCGAGCTTGGGAAGGATCTGAAGAAACACATAGGCAACGGACGTTCCGCCAGCCAAAGATACTAACAGTCGAGCCGAGCGCCCCTTGTAGCCCAAAAGCCGGTAGCCTAGAAGATGAACGGCCACCATCGCTGCAGCACCAAAAAAGGTGTACAAAAGCATCACAAGCTACCTGTCAGGACATGAAAAAAGCGCTCCAGCCGGCATCGATTGTCCTCACGACACCTGACTCGACACGTTACCGTGCGAGATGGTTACAACTCAAATGATACCAAAAGTTGAAAAAAACCAAAAGACACGCTCCATTGCATACAGTTCACACACACCTAGACACCGACTAAATAAACTACATGTCAGGCATTAACCATCGCCTTGTAAGAGATCGGCCATTTCCCCAAATCCCACATTCAGTAAAATGGTCAGCTTCTCATTCAAGCCAAGTAATCCAAGTCTTTCTCACAGGGAATGGATAGATAAAAGGACTTTATGAATACCCATCTTGCCCCCCTTACATTACAGCGCCCAACCTCAAGGCAGCCACGCTCAATGCGCACTGTTCCACGCCTGGGCTTGCTTCTAGCACTTTGTCTGTCTATGTCTGGCTGCGGGTCGGAACCTCGCAATTATGAGTTCACGATCCAAACCGTTGGCGGCCCTGAGGGCTGGCCTGTGTGGGTGGAAACACTTACCTTCGACCACACCTGGAGCGGACCGAACGGCGATTTGAACGATGGTTTTGGGCAATACCCACCTGCCAGCGATAGCTATTACAGCTTGGGTGCTCCTTTACCTGCACCACAGAGCATGCAAGCACGCTGGTTTTCCTACCGTACCCAGACATTTTATGAAATCGACCTAGCGCTGCCCGAGACGGAGGAGTCGTTACAACAGTGGTATCGCGAGTATCCTCTCTCTAGGTACCGCCATGCCATGAGCATTGGGATATCCGGACAGGGCGAGGTCCAGATCGGCTGGCTCGCCAGCTGCCGTACCTGCCCCGATCGAAGTGAGGACTTTCACTCGACCATCGTGTCTTCCGCCCAAGGTAAAGAGATAGAAGGAGAAGCGCTTCGCTATCGCACGCGTACCGAGGCCCTTATCGAGAAGGGGGCGATCCCTTCACCGTGGTAGCACCGGTGTACAACCAGGCACTGGACACGTAGGCGCTTGATGACGGACCCTGCATAGGAAGCATGACGAGTAGGCGACACGGGAATGGATGCTCAAGACACCAAGGACGCTAGCACCGCACAGCCTCGCCTGCGACTGGTGTACGACGGCGAGTGTCCGATGTGCCGCCGCTATGTACGCTGGCAGCGTATTCGCCAGGACCTGGGTGAACTCGAGCTGATCGATGCCAGGCAGGAGAGCGAGGCGCGCCACGAACTCTCCGCGATGGGCATCGACCTGGATGAAGGGTTCGCCCTGCAAATTGGCGAGCGCTGGTACCACGGCAGCGAAGCCTTGCACCGCCTCACTCTGCTCGGCACTCGCAGCGGCTTGTTCAATCGTCTCATGTACCGGCTCTTTGCCAACCCAGAGCGCACGGCACGGCTTTACCCCGTGTTCAAAGCGTGCCGTACCACTATGTTGAAAATTCTGGGCAAAGGCCCCATTGCCAACCGAAATTTGAAGTGAGCAGTGCTCCGCCTAGGGCAACTCAATTCGATTCCAGCCCTCGGCGCTGATGCCACTCGGCGATGCTCTCCTCGGGGTATCCGGCGAAACACTTGTCGTTGTCCTTCGCCTCGACTTCCACCCAATCGGCTTTACTGTCTAACAGCAGATGGACCCGCTCCGGCGGTACCGGCAGCTCGGTATCGATAGCCGAAGCGAAAGGGTGGATCAGGTCCGGCCAGTCAGGGTCGTAGACCCATAGTGCCGAGGCGCAGTGTTTGCAGAAGTGGCGCTCACCGGAGCTCCGCTCGCCATCGATCACGGCATGGTAAACGCCCTGATGCTCGTCCCCTTCGACCTGCAGCGTCTCGGCGAGCCCACTCAGGTTGATGGCGTAGCCACCTCCACCGGCGGTCTTGCGGCAGATGGAACAGTAACAGCGTTGATAAGGGTAGGGATGCGGTGACTCGACGCTGAAACGCACTTCACCGCAGTGGCAAGAACCTTTAAGCAACATGACGCCTCCTTCACGGGTTCGTTGGATAGCATCAGTCTAGTGCACCTGAATTTCGTGCAATGTCACGCCACGGGACTACGCTCCGGAGTAGACCCAACCATGTACGAAGCTGCAGGAGAATGGCATGACTTCACGTATTCTGATGGTCCTGACTTCCCACGACCGCCTCGGCGATACCGGTGAACCGACCGGCTTCTGGCTGGAGGAGCTGGCGGCACCCTACTATGTCTGCCTGGACGCCGGCGCCGAGGTGGTTCTGGCCTCGCCCAAAGGCGGCCAACCACCGCTGGACCCCAAGAGCGACGCTGAGGAAAGCCAAACCGACGCGACCCGCCGCTTTCAGCAAGACGATCAGGCGCAAGAGGCGCTGGCCAATACGCGTAAGCTGAGCGAGATCAGTGCCGACGATTTCGACGCCATCTTCTACCCCGGCGGCCACGGCCCGCTTTGGGATCTGGTTGACGATAGCGACTCCATCCGCCTGATCGAGACTTTCTGGGCGCAGCAAAAACCGGTGGCCGCCGTGTGCCACGCGCCTATCGTGCTGATTCACGCTCGCGACCCCGAGGGCGAGCTCATCATCAAGGGTCGCCAGATCACCGGTTTCACCAACGAAGAAGAAGACGCCGTAGGGCTCACCGATATCGTGCCGCACCTGGTGGAGAATGCGCTCAAGGAAGGCGGGGCCCACTACTCCAAGGCTGACGTCTTCGTGGCATATACCCGCCAGGATGGCTTGTTGATCACCGGCCAGAACCCGCCCTCCTCCGAGCCCACCGCCAAGCTGCTGCTCGATGCGCTGAAAAAGTAAGCGAAGCCATTGGCATTCGTCGAACTACCGGCCAAGCCTGGCCGGTAGTTCGGCTCCCCACACGTTTGCACCTCAATTTCGTTCAATACTGCGTCTCGCCGCCATCTCACACTCGGGCCATTGCCACCCAGGAGGATGCAATGAGCCTTGCCATGATTCTGCCGATGTCGGCGTTCGCCCTTGCCGCTTCGATTTCACCGGGGCCGGTCAATCTTGTTTGCCTGAGCAGCGGCACTCGCTACCCCATCTCACAAGGCTTGGTGTTCGTCACCGGCGCCACACTTGGCTTCGTTGTGCTGTTCGTAGCCGTCGGGTTAGGACTTTATTCGCTGCTGACGCTGGTGCCAGGGCTGACAGCGGCACTGCGATGGGCCGGGGTGGCGTTTCTGCTCTACCTGAGCTGGCGGCTGTTTCGTGACGACGGTCGCCTGCCCGAGGGGGAATCTCAGCGGGCACCCGGGTTCATGACAGGTGCATTGATGCAGTGGCTCAACCCCAAGGCGTGGCTGGCATCGGCCTCGGGTATCGCCGCTTACACCAGCGGCGGAGAGCTGCCCCAGGTGCTGCTCTTCGCGGCACTTTACCTGCCGATCTGCTGGCTCTCTCTGGGCAGCTGGGTCTATGCCGGCGCCTTTCTACGCCGTTACATGCAGCGACCGGCAATTCTCATTGCCGTCAACCGAACGTTGGCGCTCTTGCTGGCAGCAAGCTGCTTTTACCTGCTGATCGAATGAATTACGGTTCAACGGTGGATTGGCGATACTGGTTCGGTGTGGCGGCTACCAGTCGTTTGAAGGTGCGCTGAAAATGCGGCTGATCGGAAAAACCGGCGTTCAGTGCCGCTTCCGCAATCGGAGTGCCGGTCTTCAGTTCGCGCTGGCCTAATTGAATACGCCGGTTGACCAGATAGGCGTGGGGGGTAAAGCCGAAGTGCCGCTTGAAAGCACGGATCAGATGGCCGGCGCTGTAACCGCTGCGCTTGCACAGTTCGTCCAGCGATACGTCCTCGGCCACGTGCTCATCCAGATAGGCAGCCAATCCCCGTAGGGTGGACGGCACCTGCTCGACGGGCTGAACGTGCTGGCCAGCAAGCGAGTGCATGAGCGCCGAGAGATATTCGACGACCTCCGACTGCTTGTCGAGCAGCTCGCGGTTCGGATCGAGCAGGCAATCCGTCATGCGGCAGTAGCCGCTGTACCATCTGGGTTCGTCGATCACCGCGGTGGCGATATCCTGCCAGAGCGGTGCTCCTAGCAGCCCGGCCTGAAAGCGCAGGTCACTCAACCACCCGGTATCGACATAGAGCATCCTGTAAGCCCAGGACTGGTCGTTGATGGCACTGCAGGCATGCATCCAGTCGGGATTCATCAACACCAGGGTACCGGCACTCACGTGATAGCGGTCGTCCCGGTAGCGAAAGGTGCTCTCCCCTGCCGTGATCGCCCCAAGTGACCACTGGATGTGGCTATGGGGCGCGTAACAGACCCTGCGGCCATCCGCTATCTTGCGCAGCTCCACATGAGGCATGCGGGCATCGCGCCAGAACAAGGGGTTGGTGGGCAACGTCATGGTGGGCTTCCTACCGCTTCGGTTCTCGCTCAGTGTAGCGCTTGAGCGGTACGTACCGTGAAAAAGCGGCAGCGAGCGGATGCTGTTAGGGAGCCGCACTAATGCTAGGCTGGTAATCAAACCGACTGAGACGACTATCATGATGCTTTCGAGTCGTCTATTTTTTGAATAATAGTCAACTAAGACCGAGATCTTGCCGACCCTTAAGCCTCCGTTCTCTCGACTGCCCCTCACGTCCAGGCGACCCCATCGCCTTGCCGTGGCGACGCTGATTCCCCGTTCTTTCGCCTTTTGTCACACCTTCGGTCTGACGGTCTGGATCGCCTTGGCGGAGGATCGCGGCTGGTCGTTGCTCTCTCCAGGCCTGCTCCTTCTGCTGTGGCCCGTGGTGGCTTACGTTCATGCGGTAAATGCCCAAAATTCCAAACGCGCCGAGTTCAGGAACATGTTGTTCGATAGTCTCTTGTTCGGCATGTGGTGCAGCTTTTTGGATTTCTACGTGCTGGCGACGGTATCGATCGGTTTGGCCTGCTTCATGAACAATATGGTCGTGGGCGGGCTGCGTAGAATGTTGCTATCCGTTGCGCTGTTTGGCGGTGGTGCCTTGGGCTGGAGCGCATTGGCCGGATTCGAGTTCCGTCCGCACGTCAGTGTTGGGTTGGATATCTACCAAGGCGCCGGTGCAGTGGTCTATTTCCTGGCCATCGCCCAGGTCATGTACGGCCAGAACAGGCAGCTTGGCCGCAGTCTACGGGAGATCAAGTTTCAGAACCGTGTGTTTCATGCCCTGCTCAGCCTTGGGAGCGTGGCCAATCGAGCGCCTGATATCCACTCACTGTTGAGCGACTCCCTGAGGCATCTGCATAACGATTTCCCGGAATACGGGTTTGCCGTTTTCCTGCAGGAGCGTCAACGCCCCACCGTGACCCGTTACGCTGCCGTGGCTGGCCTGCGTTTGAGCCCCGAGGATGAATGTCACTTCGGCAAGCTGCTGGCCACGCTGGATGGTGGCCAGGAAACTACCGTCAAGCTCCGCGAGAAACAGGAAGGCGAACAGCTTTATGCCACGTCCATGGCAGGTCGCCTGAGCCAGTACGAAGGGTGGCTTATCGTCCGTGCGCCACGGTTGGACAGCGCACTGGAGCGTATGTTGACTCTTTTCGTCGATCAACTGGCGGCAGCCACCGAAAACAAATTGCTTAACCTGGCATTGAAAAGCACGGCCGAACGCGACGGTTTGACCGGGCTCTACAACAGGGGCTTTTTCGAATCGGTGCTTCAATTAAGCATTCAGAGCAAAACCCAGCCACCGGGGCTGGACTTCGCCGTATTGATGATGGATGTCGACGGGCTCAAGGAGGTCAATGACCAGTATGGACATGTCGCTGGCGATCAACTGATCACGCATGTCGCCGAATGCCTGAAGATACAGTGTCGGGGCGACGATATCCTCGCCCGCTACGGCGGTGATGAATTCGTCATACTGTTTCCCTCGGCGGACCTGTCAGCGCCCAGACGCGTGGCAGAATTGATCAGGACGTACCTGGAGGGCCAGCGTTGCATCATTACCAACACTCATGGGACACCCGTAGAAGTGGAGCTACGCCTGAGCCTGGGAAGTGCCAGCTCTACCGAAGTCCCGGCCCAGGAAGTGCTCCCCCTTGCCGACAACCGCATGTACGATAACAAGACCGAGCGCCGAATGCAGCGCACGCTCGGCTGAGAAAGTACTGTGCCAGATCGGCCCGTCGTATCTATGCTGCGCCTCAGCAGGTCAGACTCATCTCTTGCCGACCTTGAACTCCAGGCTGTAGTTATTCAGCAGCGGCGGCATCGGCTTGCTGCTGAGCAACCGGGTCGGGGGATTGAGTACTACTTCCCGCCCTTGCAGCAATTTGGCCAGCATGTTGCTGGTCACGGTCAGCACTACGTGCCGCCCGGGGCAGATACCGGTGCCACCGCTGAAGGGTATCAACGGCCATTCGTCCAGGGCATTCGGCTCCAACCAGAGGTCGGGGTTGAAGCGGTCGGCTTCGTCCAGGTGGCGATCATCGCGATGGAAGTAAGGTGCCAGGATGAGAATCGAGGTTTCGGCCGGCATGATCCCGTTCTGCCACTCGGTCTCTTCCGTTGTCTGACGCAGCACCATCGGCGTGGTTGGCCACAGGCGCAACGACTCGAGTATGCAGGCGCGCAAGAAATCGAGCTTGGGGGTAGGTTGGCCGGAACTCTCGGCGATCTCGGCCTGGGCTCGCTCGGTAGGCTCGGGATGAGCAGCGAGCAGTGCCAGGGCGCGGAAGGTGGCCATGCCTGCCGGGTCGAAGGCGAACAAGTACTGCGGTACCTGATGTTCGGGCTGCGTGTTGTCGTTGGTCGGCAGGCGAGCGATTTCCCCTGCCAGACTACCCTCCTCTCCGCGTTCGATATAGGAGCGTACTCGCTCGAGGAACTCATCCTTCACACGGTCGTGTCCCGGGTGAAAAAAGGCCCAGTTGGCGGCACTGCGAAGTTTCTCTAGCATTTCCGTCAGGGCATGGTCGTCACGGGCGGTATCGCCCAGCACCACGCGACGAACCACGCGGTTCCATGTCGCCTCGAACATGTCCCAGTCGAGCTTGCCTTCGTGCTGCTCGACAAGGGTGAGCAGCTCATTGGCTTCCTGTTCGACAACCTGGACAAAGCGTGCCCCCAGACCGTGAACAGGACATTCGCTCTGCAGCACCTCTTCATTGAACCGACGACGCTCGGCACGCTCAGGCCCGTGGGAGACAAGCGACATGTCGGGCTCGAAGTGTTCCAGCGCTTTACGCTTCGCCCACTCTGCCGTAGCAAAGGGTTCGGGGGTTTCATTGAGCACACGCATGGCATGTTTTGGGTCGAGGATGAGCGCCATCGGCTTACCCTCAGGAGTATTCAACATCAATGGGCCGGAGCCATACTTCTCGTTGAGCTTCTGCAAACGGCGAATGGAACGCTCGTCGAGACCTAGCTTCTCCGCCATGCCGACCACCTTGGGCCGGCGGATGATCACGCCTTTGGCGATATTGGGTACGAAAACGTCGCCCATCACTGCCAGCGTTTCGCCAACGGTGGCAGTGGGTAAACTGTTGTGAACGGAATCCTTCGTCATGCTGCGCTCCTTTTACGGTCCTTCCTGAAACGCAGTCTAGCTCCCCCCTATGGCACAACTTCTCGATTGAACAAAATTTTACAGCCGCTTACCGGGCCTTCAGCCGCCACTTCGCCTACAGAATTAACTCAAAGGCCCTCAGAACTCACTCCACTCCTCTTCCGCGGCGGAGCGTTGGCGCGATGCCGACGGTTTGGGGTCACTCAGCGGCACAAGCCGCTTGTTCGCTGCGGTGTTTCGAGCGGAATCGCCGCTCTTTTCGCGTAATTTTTCTTGGGGCGCAGAGTTCACTGCAACCGGCGCGGCGCTGTCATCGACGCGGAACGTGGCAATGAGGGCAGCGAGGCTGCTTGCCTGGTTCTCCAGCGAGGCGGCAGCAGCGCTGGTCTGCTGCACGAGCGTGGCATTCTGCTGAGTCACCGAATCCATCTCGGTCAGCGCTGCGTTGATCTGCTCGATACCGCTGTTCTGTTCCCGCGTAGCTGTCGAAATCTCGGCCATCAGGGCAGTGACCTGCCGAATGGAGTCGACAGTCGCATTGATGGTTTCGCCGCTGCGCTCGGCCTGCTCGGCACCGCTGGTGATCTGACTGGTAGTGGCCTGTATCAGATCGCGAATCTGCTTGGCCGATTCCGCGCTGCGGCTGGCCAGAGAACGCACTTCGCTGGCCACCACGGCGAAGCCGCGTCCCTGCTCACCGGCTCGTGCCGCCTCGACCGAGGCATTGAGCGCCAGAATATTGGTCTGAAAGGCGATGGAATCGATCACACCGATGATCTCATTGATGCGCTGGGCGCTTCCGGAGATCTCACGCATGAGCTTGACGGTGTGCTCGACTTCCTGGCCGCCGGCCTCGGCTGTTTGGGTGGCGGACGCGGAAAGCCGATCGGCCTCGATGGCCGTTTCGGTATTCTTGCTCACCGTTGAAGCCATCTCCTCCATACTCGAGGCAGTCTGCTGTAGCGCCGCGGCCTGCTGCTCGGTACGCGAGGAGAGATCCTGACTACCCGAGGCAATCTCGCCGGCGCCGGTAAAAACGAATTCGCTGCTCTCGCGCAGCGATACCACCAGCGTCTTGAGTTTTTCCTGCATACGCCCTAGGGCACTGAACAGCTGGCCGATCTCGTTGCGGCCACGGTCCTCGATGCGCGCTGTCAGGTCGCCGCCGGCAATGCGCTCGAAGTGAGCGATGGCATCTCGCAGGGGAGTCACAACGGCACGCATCATGGTCATGCGAATGAGCAGAGCCGCCAGCAGCGCCAGAACCAGCATGCCGATGGCAGCCGCACCGACGCGATCACCCAGCGTTTCCACAGCCGCGATGGCAGCATCGCCACGCTGTTCGCTGTATCCGATGAAGGCCTCCATGGCGATATCGAGCTGCGCCCCAAGATCAGCCAAACGGCCCTGCTGTCGCTGCACCAGGAACGGTGCGGCATCCAGCAGCGGCACCAGCCCTTCGTTGACGTAGGCATCGTACGCATCCGTAATGGCCGCAATGTAAGGCGCTCGCGAGTCGGCAGGATCGATGGGGATCTGGCGAAATTCAGCAAAGCGCGCCTGAGCCACCGCCACAGCCGCCTCGGCCATCTCCTGATTCTCACGGCCGAGTTCAGGGTTGCCTTGGGCACTATGCGCAGCGAAGCGATCCAGGAAGGTTTGGGCCCGCAATACGTTGACCTGGGCCCGATTGGCCAGGTTGGAGAGCTTGACGTTGGTCTCCGCCAATTCATGCAGTGCCGCCTCGCTGGCGGCGTTCGAATAAAAACCCAGGCCGCTGATCAAGCCGATCATCAGTACCAGCGCCGCCAGCGCCCCCGTCAGGCTCCATTTGATGGATAGATTCTTCATCGTACCGTCCCCTGCGCCGAATGTTGTCCATTCGTTCGTTATCGGCAGGCAGGGGCAGGAGTTTAGCCAAGCGCCTGAAAAAAGGAGATTTGATTACGCGAGGAACTATTCCTGCGCCTGTTCCAGCGCCTGGGCCAGGTCGGCCAGGATGTCCTCTGGCGTTTCCAGCCCGACCGACAGCCGCACCAGTGCATCGGATATGCCGTGCTCGGCTCGCTCTTCCGGCGTCAGTACAGAGTGGGTCATGGTGGCCGGATGCTGAATCAG
This sequence comes from Halomonas sp., assembly GCF_020832045.1. Lineage (GTDB taxonomy): Bacteria > Pseudomonadota > Gammaproteobacteria > Pseudomonadales > Halomonadaceae > Halomonas. Next base: position 133,004 of record NZ_JAFIFK010000047.1, on the reverse strand, counting down.
GCTCTCTGCATCACCCAGTGAGACAGCTCGTTGAACCATTTCGAGGCGATTCATGAACGCTCTCCCCGCCTCCAGGCCACCGGTCAGTTCGAAGGCGATGATGCCACTGAAGTCGCTCATCTGCCGCCTGGCCAGCGCGTGCTGCGGGAAACTCTCCAGGCCAGGGTAATGGACCCGCTTCACCTGTGGCTGTCGTTCCAACCAGTGGGCCACTGCCAGCGCCGAGGCGGACTGTCGCTGCATGCGGATTTCCAGCGTCTTCAAGCCTCGCATGACCAGAAACGCGGTGAAGGGGGACATTACGGCGCCGGTGAAGTCCTTCAGACCGGTAAGCCGCACCTTGTGAATCTGCTCTTCGCTGCCCAGCAGGATGCCTGCCACCAGATCGCCATGGCCGCCGAGATACTTGGTGGCAGAGTGCACGACGAAATCCGCCCCCAGCTCGATGGGCCGGGTGAGGACCGGGGTAGCGTAGGTATTGTCCACCACTACCTGTGCCCCATGCCGATGCGCGATTCGGCTTATCGCCTCGATATCCACTAGGCGCATGGTGGGATTGGCCGGTGTCTCGAAGTATACGATCCGGGTGCTCTCACTAATGGCCTCTTCCAACTGCGCCGGATCGGAAAGATTTACGTGCCGCACCCGGATACCAAACTCGGTCAGGCCATGGTGAAAGAAAGCATGCGTACAGCCATAAAGGTGGCTGTCGGTGATCAGCTCGTCGCCGGGACGCAACAGGCTCCACATCAGCGCGGTGATCGCTCCCATGCCCGAGGCGGTGGCCAGGCCGGCCTCGGCGCCTTCCAGGCTGGCCATACGCTGCTCGAGGATCGCCACGGTGGGATTGGAAATGCGGGAATAGAAGTGCCCGGGGGCGTCGCCAGCGAACCTGGCGGCTCCCTCTTCAACGCTTTCGAACGTAAAGGTGGAAGTGAGATGTACGGGCGGTGTCAGCGCCCCTTGGTCGTTCTGGGCTTCGTAGGCGGCGTGGATGGCACGCGTGGCGAAGCCCCGCTTGGGCTGTAAATGGCTCTTGTGCATGACGCGACTCCCACCCTGAAATCATGAAGTTGTTGTCTCGTCATGCTATGTCCTATTGATGAAAATTTGCTTTCGTTTTCTGCCTTACATGGCTAGGTTTCAGCAATATAATTCCAATTTGAGGCGAGTCATGGATAACATCGATCGCAAGATCCTGCATGAACTGCAACTGGATGGCCGACTGAGCAATCAGGACCTGGCGACACGGGTGAATCTTTCCCCCTCCCCTTGCCTACGGCGGGTTAGACGGCTCGAGGAGCAAGGCATGATTCGCGGTTATACGGCGATCATCGACCAGAAGGGATATGGCTACCCGCTCACCGTGTTCACCCGCATCTCTTTGGCACGTCACGATACGGAAACGGTGACGAAATTCGAGCGGCGGGTCAGGGAAATCGACGAGATTATCGACTGCTTCGTATTGACCGGGCAGCGGGACTACCAGCTGCGCGTGGTGGCGGCTAGCCTCGAGGATTACGAACGCTTCATGCGCGACACGCTGCATACCATCCCCGGTATCGGTTCCATCGACACCAGCTTCGCCTTCGGGGTGGTCAAGCAGGCGCCGTCGCTTCCCCTACGCTGAACTCGCTCGCCTGGGCAGTCCCTTTTACCCGCGCTCCTCCACTGCCGTGCAGGGCTCGGTTAAGATGAGCGGTTTTGCGCTTGGGGAACCCAATATGCAAGCCTCTCTCGAGCAACGTGCGCTCAAGATTTCCATCGCCGTCACTCTGGTGGTATCGAGCCTGGGGGTGACCTTCGGCCTGCTGGCCGGCTCTCAGTCGATTCTGTTCGACGGGGTGTTTTCCACCATCGATGCCGCCATGTCGGCGCTCGCTCTGCTGGTGGCGAAGCTGGCGGTGCGTGAGGCCAGCCAGCGCTTTCAGCACGGCTACTGGCACCTCGAGCCGCTGGTAGCGGCGCTCAATGGCAGCATCCTGATGCTGCTGTGCTTCTACGCCTTCCTCAACGCCTTGCAGGGTTTGATGGAGGGGGGCCAGCCGCTGGCCTTCGACGTGGCCATCGCCTATGCCGTGGTAGTGGCAACGATGTGCTACACCATGGTGTTCTATCAGCGTCGCATCAACCGCCGTGCCCAGTCGGAGTTCGTGCGCATCGATATGCAGGGCTGGCTGATGGCCGCCCTCATTACTACCTCACTGCTGGTGGCTTTCACTATTGGCCTGTTACTGCAGGGTACCGAATGGGAGTACTTGACCCCCTACATCGACTCCCTGCTGCTGGTGGTGCTCACAGTGTGCTTCATACCGGTGCCGATAGGCATCGTGCGCCGCGCGCTGCGCGAAATCCTGTTGATCGCCCCCAGCAATATCGACCGCGAAGTGCACACCGCGATGAAGCCAGTCATGCAGCGCGAAGGGTTGGTAGAGTACTTCAGCCACGTCGCCAAGGCCGGACGAGGCCACTATATCGAGATTCATATCGTCACCACTCCCGAATTCGCCGCCGGGCGCGGTATTGCCGTTCTCGATGAGATACGTGAGGAGATCGCCGCTCAGCTCAGCCCGCCACCGGAAAGGCGCTGGTTCACCGTAGCGTTCACCGCCGACCCACGCTGGGCCTGACCGATAGTGGGACTATGCTGTAGGGGGCCGGCCGCTTGCCGGCCGCGATGGAGCGTGACAGCGAGGAGAATATGGCCGCATCGAAGGGAGAAGCCGGGGAAAAACCCGGGGAAGAGCCCAGCGAACCGCACAACCTGATCGAGCTGATCGAGACCATCGAAGCAATCGAGACCCCTTCGGGCAAGCTTCGCTTCGATGCCGTGCTGGAGGCGATAGGGCGACGCTCCTTCGGCCCCCTGTTACTGCTGGCCGGCTTCGTGACGCTGGCACCGGTGATCAGCGGCATTCCTGGGGTACCTTCGCTGATGGGCATGTTCACCTTTCTGGTGTGTGCCCAACTGCTGCTGGGTCGTCGTACCTTCTGGCTGCCGGCCTGGCTGCGCAATCGCCAACTTTCGAGCGCCAAGGTCCACAAGGGGCTCGGGTGGATGCGCAAGCCATCGCGAATGATCGATCGGCTGGTCTATCACCGCATCTCGTTCATGACCGGCGACTTGGCCATACGGCTCATCGCCGTGGCGAGCTTCGTTCTTGCGATAGCCATGCCACCCATGGAGCTCGTACCGCTGACGGTCAACATCGCCGGGGTCGCGCTGACACTTTTCGGCCTGGCGATCATGGCGCGAGATGGCTTGCTGTCGATACTCGGCTTTCTCGTCACGGGCATTAGCCTGTTCACCATGATCTACAACTTGCTGTAGGAGTCTTTCCATGCTCCCGCTCGAAAGGATACAGGAAGCCCAGCAACGTATCTGTGACACCCTGCTGCCGACCCCTCTGCTGCTCGACCACGCTCTGTCCGACCGTTTCGGCCGACGCGTCTGGCTCAAGGGGGAACTGTTCCAGCGCAGCGGCTCATTCAAAGCGCGTGGCGGGCTCAACTGGATACGCACTGCCAGTGAAGAAGAGCTATGCAGCGGCTTGGGCGCGGTATCAGCGGGCAATCACGCCTTGGGGCTGGCCTGGGCGGCAAGCCAGGCCGGCGTGCCGGTCACCATCGTGATGCCGGAGAATGCCAGCCAATTCAAGGTAGATGGCAGCCGCGAGCTGGGTGCCGAAGTGATCCTGCACGGTGACATCAATGCGGCGTGGGAACTCATGCATCGGCTAGTGGAGGAGCGCTGCCTGACCCTGGTTCACCCCTATAACGACGAGCGGATCATTGCCGGCCAGGGCACGGTGGGCCTGGAAATCCTCGACCAGGCACCCGACGCCACCGCTATCCTGTGTCCGGTGGGCGGCGGCGGCCTGATTGCCGGGATCGGCTCGGTAGCCGCCGCGCTGCGCCCAAAAATTGCCCTGATCGGCGTGGAACCGACTGGTGCTGCAAGCTTGGCCCAAGCCTGGCGCCAGGGAAGACCCACCCGCCTGAAAAGCGTCGACACCTGCGCCAAGAGTTTGGGCGCCGCCATCGTCGGCGATCTCACCTACCCGCTATGCCGCGAAACGACGCATTCACTGCTTCAGGTAAATGACGAGGCGATAGGCCGAGCCATGCACCACCTACTCTACCAGGCCAAACTGACCGCCGAGCCCGGGGCCGCAGTGGGCGTCGCCGCCTTGCTGGAAGAAGCGGTAACGCTGCCGCCGACAGGCGATATCGTGGTGGTGATCACCGGCGGCAACATGAGTCGCGAGGAGCTGGAGCCTTTCCTCTGACGCCTACCGTATTGACGCCCAAGCGCTGCTTCAAACCAGAATAAAATAGACGCAGGCGGCAGTAAGCGCTCCCATCGTCCAGTTGAAGATTTGCCAGGCTCGTGGAGTGTCGAGCCATTGGCCAATGGCCACACCGAAGCCGGCCCACAGGGCGATGCAGGGCAACGCAACCAGTTCGGCGAAGACCGCAAGCACTAGCGCATTGACAACGGCATCGCCGCCCTGCGGCAGAAATCCAGCCATCAGCGCCAACCCCATGACCCACGCCTTGGGGTTGGCAAACTGGAAGGCCGCCGCCTGCCAGAAACTCAGCGGTCGGCCCTCGCCTCGAACCCGCATGTCCGGCGGTGGCGCAGTAGCGATCTTCCAGGCCAGATAGAGCAAGTAAGCGCTGCCGATCACACGCAGTGCAAACTGCACCGAGGGGTAGCGCTCGAAAATAAGGCCAAGCCCCAGGGCAATGCCCGAGAACAAGAGAAAGCAGCCACCCAGGATGCCGAAGATATGCGGTAGCGTGCGCAGGAAGCCGTAGTTGGCGCCCGATGCCGTGAGCATCACGTTGTTGGGCCCCGGAGTGATGGTCATGGAGATCATGTAGAGGGCCGCAGGCCCGAGCAACGCCAGAGCTTCCATTTTATTGAATCCATACAATTTGGCGAAAGGTTTGTAGTGTGCGCACAATTGTCAGCATAATGGCCCCATAAATTCAGTCAAAGGTTTTATTGTCACCATGACAATCTGGGTTCCACAGCTACCTGATGAAGGCGTCCGCTACCGTGCCATTGCCGACGCCATTGCCGAAGCGGTGCGGAGCAACGAACTGTCGCCGGGCGGAAAGCTGCCACCCCAGCGGCAGTTGGCCGACCGCCTGGGCGTTACCGTCGGCACGGTAACGCGGGCCTACGCCGAAGCAGAGCGCCAGGGGTGGGTGGTAGCCAAGGTTGGCAGCGGTACCTTCGTTCGTGGTAACGATTTTTCTGCCACCAGCTCATTCCTGGCTAACCGCAATAACAGTCATGACGGCACCATCGACCTCAGCCTAAGCCTGCCACCGCCGCATCCGCTTCGCGCCGAAGCCTTGGGCCGGGTACTCGCCGAAATCGCCCAGGACGGCGAGGTGCTGCAACGCGCCGTCGAATACCAGTCGGAACGTGGCGTGCCCGCCCATCGCGAGGCGCTGGCCGCTTGGATGTCCGAACTCGGCATGCCTACCCAGGCCGAGTCGCTGCTGGTTACCCAGGGCGGGCAGCACGGTATCAGCTTGGCACTTCAGGCGCTGACCCGGCCCGGCGAACGCATCGCAGCCGATGTACTCACCTACCCCGGGCTGATCGGTGCCGCTCGCCAGGCGCATCTCAAGGTACTCGGCGTGCCGATGGATGAAGAAGGCATGGACGTGGAGGCCCTGGGGCGACTGTGTGCCCAGCAGCCGCCGCGTCTGGTCTACGTCACTCCGGATCAGAACAACCCCATCGGCACCCAGCTCAGCGATGCTCGGCGTGAGCGCTTGGCAGCCTTGGCCCAACGATACGATTTCTGGATCGTCGAAGATGGGGTTCAGTACCTGCCCCAGGAGGAGCGTGGCAAACCGCTGTATCAACTGGCGCCGGAGCGCACCCTGTTTCTGTTCAGTACTGCCAAGGTCCTGGCCGGTGGACTGCGCATCGGTGCGCTCGTCGCCCCACAGGAAGCCCGCGAGCGACTGGGCGCGACTCTACGCGCCCAAAATTGGATGGTACCGCCGTTGATGGTGGAAGCCGTGTGTCGCTGGGTGGCAAGGGAAGAGAGCCGTACGCTGCTTGAATGGCAAACCGAAGAGTTGGGGGCCCGCCAGCGCCTGGCGCGGGAGACGCTCCTCGGGCACGCCATCAGTGGGCGCCCCCACGGCGCCAACCTGTGGCTGCCCTTGCCCGAGGGGCAGCGCAGCGCGGCCTTCGTCGAAGCACTGGCCCAGCGCAATGTCATAGTGACCAGCGCCGAGCCCTTCTGTGTCGGCAGCGAGCCTGCGCCCCAGGCGCTGCGGCTGTGCCTCAGCGCCGCGGTTTCGCGCGAGGCGTTGGCCCAGGCCCTGAATACGCTGGTTCAACTCCTTGCCGAGCCGCCTACCGCCTCATGGCAGACGCTATGACGCGCCGTGGGGGAAGACACTTACTGGTTCGCCAGCTCGGTGCCGGTATACCAGGCGATCATGCGCTCTTCGTCGGTAGGGATTACCCAGAGGCCGAGCCGGCTGTCGGCTGATGCGATGTTCGCGGCATGGGCATCGTTGGCTGACATATCGAGACTCGCCCCGAGCCAGTCGCAGCCTTTAGCCACGGCGGCGCGCACCGGCGCCGCGAGCTCGCCGATACCGGCGGTGAAGACAAGATGATCTAGCCCGCCCAAAGCTGCCGCCAGGCTGCCGATCTCGCGCACGATGCGATAAACGAACAGGTCGATAGCTTCGGCTGCTTCGGGCGCCCCGCTTTCCAGTAGTTCGCGCATATCCCCGCTAATGCCGGAAACCCCAAGCAGCCCTGACTCCTTGTAGAGCATGCGCTGCACGGCTTCGGGGGTCATGCCCTCCTGCAGAATCAGGTGCAGAACCAGGCCCGGGTCGAGGCTTCCGCTGCGGGTGCCCATCATCAGCCCCTCGACGGCGGTAAAACCGGTGGTGGCTGCGATGCTCCTGCCATCCTTCAGCGCACATAGGCTGGCGCCGTTGCCCAGATGGGCGATGATTACCCGGCCGCCCAGTCTCGCTTGGCGGTGCTGAAGCTGTTCGGCCAGGGCGCGGCTGACGTAGTCGAAAGAGAGCCCGTGAAAGCCATAGCGGATTACGCCTTGTTCGCGATAGCGTCGTGGCAGAGGAAAGGTCTGCGCCAGCGATGGCTGAGTGGCATGAAAGGCAGTGTCGAAGCAGGCGAACTGCGGCAGCTCGGGGCGTAGGCTGGCCAGCGCGCGCACCGGTGCCAGGCCATGCGGCTGATGCAGCGGCGCCAGGTCGACCAGGGACTCCAGAGCCTTCAACCTTTCGGCGTCGAGGCCAACGGGCTCACGAAACTGGGCCCCACCATGGACGATACGATGACCGACAGCCTGGATGTCACCAAGTGAAGGATTCGCCTCGATCCAGTCGAGCAGACGGCTCAGAGCGCCCTCATGGTCCAGTGATGCCGGTACGTCATCCAGCCCAGTGAGATCCGGCTGCTCTGAAGTGGTGGCCTGCAGCTCGACCCGAGCGTGATTGCCTAGCCCGGAAAAGTGGCCGCGATAGCGCACCGGCATGGCCATGGGGCTAGCCGTCGGCGCCGCAGAAAACAGCGCGAACTTGAGGCTCGACGAGCCGCTATTGATCGCAAGAATCTCGCCGCTCATGAGCGGGCTCGCTTCTGCTGATCCGAGGCCAGCAGGGCCAGGGCGCAGGAGGCCATACGGGTGATGGCATCGTCGGCACGGCTGGTAAGCACGATCGGTACCCGAGCGCCGACCACCAACCCGGCGCCGGTAGCATCGGCAAGGTAGGTGAGCTGCTTCATCAGCATATTGGCCGATTCGAGATCCGGTGCCACCAGAATGTCGGCCCGCCCCGCCACCGGCGAGACGATGCCCTTGGCAGCTGCGGCCGTCTCGGAGACAGCGTTGTCGAAGGCCAGCGGGCCATCAAGCACGCCACCCTGAATTTGTCCCCGCTCCGCCATCTTGCACAGGGCAGCGGCCTCCAGCGTCGACGCTATCTTGGGATTCACCGTTTCCACCGCAGAGAGAATTGCTACCTTAGGCGACTCATTCCCCAACGCATGAGCCAGGTCGATAGCGTTCTGCACGATATCCTTCTTGTCGGACAAGGTCGGATAGATATTGATCGCCGCATCGGTGATGAACAGCGGACGCGGGTAGGTCGGCACGTCGAAAGCCATGACGTGGCTCAGGCAACGTTCGGTGCGCAGCCCTGTGTCGCGCTTGACCACTTCGTGCAGCAGCTCGTTGGTGTGCAGCGCCCCCTTCATCAAGGCCTCGACCCTGCCCGCCCGCGCCAGGGCCACCGCTTCCGCTGCCGCAGCATGGCTATGGGGTACGTCGATCAGCTCGAATTCCGAGATGTCGACGCCGGCTGCCTCGGCTGCGGCATGCACCTTGGCGCTGGGCCCCACCAACACCGGGATGATCAGCCCCTGGCGCGCCGATTCGAAGGCGCCCATGATCGAGACTTCATCCACCGGGTGTACCACCGCCATGTTCACCGGTGCAGGGTGCTCGGCAGCGCTCAGCATTTCGTGCAGGCGAGCTCGCTCGGCCAACCGAATTCGCGGCAACAGAGTGCGCGGACGGCGTATCTTCTCGGTAGGCGCCTGCACCTCCGCCTGCCCTTCGATGACGGTTTCATCGTTCTGATTGGTACACAGGCATTCGAAAACGATGCGTTTGAGCGATTCATCCTTGGTCTGGGCACGGACGCTGACGCGAAGCACGTCGCCCAGTCTGACCGGCTTGCGGAAGCGTAGCGTCTGACTCAGATAAATGGTTCCGGGGCCGGGCAGCTCGGTGCCGAGCACGGTAGAGATGAGTGCCCCACCCCACATACCGTGGGCCACGACCTCCTGAAAGCGGGTGCTCTTGGCGAAATCGTCGTCCAGGTGGGAAGGGTTGATATCGCCGGACATGATCGCGAAGAGCTTGATATCGTCGAGCGTCAGCCGCTTTTCCAGTGACGCCGTATCGCCGACCTTTATCTCATCGAATGTGCGGTTCTCGATATGACCGCTGTTCGCCCATTGGCCCTGACTATCCATGCGCTGTGCCTTGATCGAAATGAGTGGGTGGAACAGGGCGGCGCCGATACTGCAACGCAGCAAGTTCAGCCGTTAGCATCGGTCAGGCTCTTGGCGATGGCAAGCCCTTGCACCACCGGCATATGCCACCACAATGAGGTTGAGCTCACTTACCAGCCAGGGGCAGCGCCATGCACCGTTTCCGCAACGATCCCACGCTTGCCGTGCCGGTCTTTCCGGGCAGCCATATCGCAACGGATGGACACTACATATTTCTCTGCGGGTTGACGGTGACCGACATTCAAGGGGGGGAAGCCGTACTCGGCGACATTGCGGAGGAGACTCGTTGGGTGATGCGCCGACTCACGCGCATGCTGGAGTATGCCGGCGCCTCCATGGCCGACGTGGTACGGGTGGACATACACCTGACCAACCTGGACACCATACACACCATGGACGCGGCCTATGCCGAGTTCTTCGAGGAAAAGCGCTACCCGGCGCGCACCTGCACCGAATCGTTACGCCTGAGTGGCGGTTCCAACGTCGAGATAACCCTGGTGGCGCGCCAGCCCGAGAACAGCGACGGCTAGAGCGTGTCTCCCGGCTCGACCCGGTAGCCAAGGTCGATGGTGTGCTCCACAAGCGCTTCGCCCCGGATGCGTTGCAGCAGTTCATTGGCGGCTCTCCGGCCGATCGCCTGGCGAGGGGTGATCACACTCGCCAGGCGTGGCGTCATCACCTGCCCCACGTCGTGTCCGTGAAAGCCGGCAATGGCCATCTGTCGCGGCACCTCGACCGCGCGTCGCAAACATTCGAAGTAGGCGCCTACCGCCACGTCGTCATTGGTGCAGAAGATGCCATCGGTCTCGGGATGCTCGGCGAGTATCTCACTGAGCAACGAAGCCCCCACGGTATACGAGGAGCGCTGACTGCGCTGAAGGGTCAGCGGCGTCAGCCCCTGTTCCTCCATGGCCTGACGGTAACCCTGCTCCCGCTGCAGGGTTCTCGCGTCGAGGCGCACCGCCAGATAGACGATGTGCCGCCTGCCGCGGCGAATCATCTCACGGACCATGTCGTAGGCGGCACGGACGTTGTCATAACCCACCGCCTGATGCAGCGGCTGGGTAAGCGAGTCCATTATCTCAACGATGGGGATGCCCGCCGTTTCGAGCATACGACAGGTGCGTTGCGTGTGATGGCTATCGGAGAGAATCACGCCGTCGACGTTATAGGAGAGCAGCGAAGCCAGGCTGCGTTCTTCCAGTTCCCGGCTGTAGCCGTAGTGGGAAAGCATCAGATGATAACCGGCCGGCCCAGTCACTTCCTCGATGCCCACCAGCACGTCGGCGAACACCTGGTTGGTCAGCGATGGAACCAGCAAGCCGATGGAGTGGCTGGTAGCGCGCGAGAGCAGATCGGGCGCCCGGTTAGGAATGTAGCCGACCTGCTCCGCCACGCTGAAGATACGCTCTCGCAGCCCCTCGGACACGCTGTCGGGATCGCGAAGACAGCGGCTGACCGTCATCTTGGTGGCCCCGACCTTATCGGCGATGTCCTGGAGTGTCGGTCGTTTCTTTTTCACGTTTCCCCGCTGACAGTGGCTGAGCCTAACGGACACCGGCCGATGTCCACTGCCGGCCCGTGGCGGCATGATACCGGACTCGTCAGCGTCATGCTGGCTCTCCCCCGGCTTCGCTGGCTAAGGGCACCGGCGCTCCGATAGCCACATGAGGAATCTCTTGACGATGATATCGGGGGTGTCGTCGATGTCGCTAGTTACGGCCTCCCCCTCCCCCGGCGCTTCGAGATCGCGCAACTGACTGTCCAACATCGCATCACCGCGAAAAAAGTGCTCCTCCCTGGCCGCCAGGCGCTGGCGCAGTTGGTCCCGCGTCCCGGCAAGAAAAAGAAAGGCGAGATCGGGGTCGCCGCGCCGCAGGAGATCACGGTAGCGTCGCTTGAGCGCCGAACAGGCGAGCACCAGCGAGTCACCTTGAAGGCGGTATTCTTCGATTATCTTCGCCAGTGTTTCCAGCCATGCACGCCGATCTTCGTCATTGAGCGGAATGCCATTGGCCATCTTGTCGACACTGGCGGGTGAGTGATAGTCGTCACCATCGATGAATGTGACGCCAAGGTGCTGGGCTAGCAAGGCGCCAACGCACGATTTGCCCGACCCCGACACGCCCATCACCACGATACGACATGCAGCATCCTTCACGAGACCTCCCTGTGTTTAGTTGCCGCGCACAGCAGCCATGTCGGGCAGCCAGGTCACGATGCCGGGAAAGGCGATGAGTATTACCAGCACCACGATGAGCGCTGCGTAGTACGGGAGCATTGCCTTGACCAACTGCTCCATGCTCACACGCCCGACACCGCAGCCTACGTAAAGACAGGTGCCAACAGGCGGCGTCAGCAGACCGATACCGAGAATGAAGGCCATCAGCACGCCGAAATAGACCGGATCGACCCCCACTGAGGTGACGATAGGCGTCAGCATGGGCGCCATGATCACCATCGCCGGGGTCAGGTCCATGACGAAGCCCACCAGCAGCAGCAGAGCCGCTACGATCAACAACAGCAGGAACGGCTCCTGGGTGATTGCCTGTACCTGGCGCACCAGCGTCTGGGGCACCATGTTGATGGTCAGGAACCAGGCGATAACGGTGGCGAAAGCCAGCAGCAGCAATACCATGCCGGTCAGCCGCGCCGTGCGGATCAGCATCCCCCACAGCTCACGGGGATGGAACTCGCGATAGACCACCAGCGAAATGAACAGCGAAAACAGCAAAGCCGCCACGGCAGCTTCGGTAGCCGTGAACACCCCGCCGAGAATGCCGCCGATCACGATCACCGGCAGCACCAGCGCCAGCCAGGCCGCCTTGAACGCCTGCCACAGGCGGCCGAGGTCGAATTTTCGGGTCTGCCCGGCGTGTTCGATGCTGGCCATGATGAAGGTAGTCACCATCAGCGCGAAGCCGATCAACAGGCCCGGCACGATGCCGGCAATGAACAGGCGACTGATTGAGGTTTCGGTGACGATGCCGAACAGGATCAGCGGAATCGATGGCGGGATGATGATACCGATCACCGAGGAGACGGTATTGATCGCCGTGGCATGCGGAGCCGAATAGCCCTGCTGCTTCATGGAGGGAATCATCATCGCGCCGGTGGCCGCAGTATCCGCCACCGCCGAGCCGCTGATTCCGCCGAAGAACATCGAGCCGGTGATGGCGACTTGCCCCAACCCGCCGCGAACGAATCCCACCAGCGCCCCGGCTAGCTCCATCAGGCGCCGGGCGATACCGCCGTGGCTCATCACCTCGCCCACCAGTATGAAGAAAGGAATGGCCAGAAGCGGGAAATTATTGACGCCACGGATCGACTGCTCGATCAGGATTGAAAGCGGGATGTCGGAAAGCACAGCCATGACTACGGCGGCCACGCCTAGCCCAAAGGCAATAGGCAGCCCGATGGTGAGGGAGGCAAACAGGATACCCAGAAAGATCCACAGCATGGATCAGCCTCCCGCTCGACGGTGGGGTTGACCCAATTGAAGGATCAACCGAAGACACAGCCAGGACCGCCACAGCGCCACGGCAACGATAAACAGCGAACAGAGCACCAATGACAGATTGATGAGGTTCCACGGCACGCCAAGGATGGCCGTGCGACCTGTAGAGCGCGACATCACGAGATACCCACCCCACACCATGATGCTCATCAGCGTAGCGATAATGAGATGCTGCAACAGGTAGAGCGAATAGGCGGCGCGTGGCTTGAGCCGACGCACCAGAAAATCGACGGCGATATGTTCATAGCGGGCGAATGCAGCAGCGGCACCTACGAAGATCAGCCAAATGAATAACATTCTTGCCAGCTCATCAGCCCAAGGTAACGAGCGATTGAGCAAGGCGCGGCCGAGCACATTGGCGGATACCGAAACGATCAATGCGACAAGTATCGTTGCGATCACGTGTTCCATCAGTCGTGTGATCAGGCGAAACAGCAACGGTCCACGGCGCCCTTCGGGGTCGAGTTCGAGCGGTTCTCGCCGAGGGTCATCCAGATAGGCGCTTGGATCTTCCGGCGGGGGGCTGGGAGAGATCATGCAGTACTCCGTGCAGGGCAAGGAATGCTCCCTGCCCTGACAAATCAGCGGATGGATGATTACTGAGTGGACTCAACGATAGCCTGGATTTCGGCAATCAGATCCTCGCCGATACGCGGCGCCCACTGGTCGTAAACCGGCTGCACGGCTTCCTGGAAGGCAGCGACCTGCTCGTCATCCAGCCGCGAGATCTGCATACCGCGTGCTTCGAGCTGCTCGCGGGACCAGTCGTCATATTCAGTCGCCAATTGGATCTCATACTCGGCCGACAGACGTGCCGCTTCCTGCACCAGTTCCTGATACTCCGGTGCCATCCGATCCCAGGTGCGCTGAGACATCATCATGATGAACGGTGTGTAGACGTGGCGGGTCTCTGAGCCATAGTCCTGCACCTCGTGAAAATTGGAGGTCAGGATAGTGCTCCAGGGATTCTCCTGGCCATCGACCACCCCCTGCTCCATGGCGGAAAACAGCTCGCCGAAGGCCATCGGGGTCGGGTTGGCGCCCAGTGCCTCCCAGATCGCCAGGTGCACCGGGTTCTCCATGGTACGCACACTCAGACCGCGCACGTCGAGCCCCGCCACATCCTCAGGCGACTCCACCGGGCGCGCGCTGTTGGTGAGCTGACGATAGCCGTTCTCGGAGAAGGTCAATGCCTTGATACCGGTGCCCTCGAAAGCATCGAGCATGCGCTGAGCGGTATCACTCTGCATGACCGCGATGGCCGCTTCACGCGTCGGTAACAGGAACGGCAAGTCGAACACCGCCAACTCCGATACGTAGGTGGTCGCCGGTGACGACGATGGGTAGCTCATGTCCAGTGAACCGGTCTGGAGCATTTCCATCATCTGCACGTCGTCCCCCAACTGGCTGTTGGGGAAAATATTGACGGTGATGCGCCCTTCGGTGCGCTGTTCGAGGATATCGGCGAAATAGCGGCTTGAGAGGTATTGCGGCGAGGTATCGGACAGGCCGAGCCCCATGCGCAGGGTATGGCTGCCGTGGTCTCCCACCGCCTCGCCCTCAATGGCGGGAGGGTCGGATAGATCTGGGCTCTGGGCATGAGCAATGCTTAGTGAAAGGGTAACGGCACCGGCTAGCGTGAGGGTGTTGCGCCATATGGCGGTCATGGCAGACTCCCGTCGATTTATCATTGTGAGTAGGCAGGTCGTGGTGTCTTCCCGAGGGGCTTGGAAGCTCCTCATGGGGCATCGAATGCCAGCATATTGTTACCGGTAACATTCGATGCTGAAAGGCTAGCCATACCTAGACAAAGAGTCAATCAGGAAGCCATGCATAACGCATAGACGTTAGTCGCAGCCGCTATCGAGCATCCTCGAACACCCCCGCCTCCCTCACGGCACGCCCTATCGCCGCCACGATCTGCTCGTTACGTGCCAGGTCGAGTTCTCCGCGTACGCACGCCACGATCACGACACGGCGGGCGTCATCGCCCTGCCCTTGAGTGGCGATACCGGCATCGCAGACTTGTCGGTGCTGGGTGCCCGTCTTGTGAGCCAAGCGGATGTCACGCCCCAAGCCGGCCCTGAGTCGCCGCTCGCCGCTGCTGGTACGCGCCATGACCGCAAGCATCTCACCGGTGCCCCACGCCCCCAGCGCCTGGCCCTCGGCCAGCATCTCTAGTCCATCGGCGAAAGCGTCGAGCCTGCCGCTATTGAGGTCCGTGGCATAGTAGAGATGGAAGGCGTCGTCGACGCTGGGCAGCAGCAGGTCCTGCGGTTCGAGTTCGAGTCGCTCGCGGAGCCATGCCACTCGCTCTCCATCGCCACGACGCTTACGCAACTCGATGAAATCCAAACCGCTCAGACTGAAGGCATCGGGATGCAGGTTGGCATAGGCGTGACGTCGCACGTCAACCAGGGACGTAATCGGCCCCAAGCCACCGGCTGGCGCTAGCTGTCGCGCCCGAC
Organism: Halomonas sp.; assembly: GCF_020832045.1. GTDB lineage: Bacteria > Pseudomonadota > Gammaproteobacteria > Pseudomonadales > Halomonadaceae > Halomonas. The sequence continues at coordinate 117,919 of NZ_JAFIFK010000047.1, read as the reverse complement.
GATTGACGCTCTCGAGTCCCAAGTGGCGAATCAGCATGTCGCTGGCCGTGTTGTCACTCATGGTCAGCATCGACTCCAGCAGCTGGCTCAGTGGCAAGCCGCTGCCCGGCGCCGCCCAGTTGGTGGTGCCGGCCCCATCGACGTAATCGCTGCGCGCCAGCGTCAAGCGGTCCTGGAGTGACATCTCCCCTGCCTCGATCCTGGACAGCAACTCGATGGCGACAGGCACCTTCACCAGCGAGGCCAGGTACCAGTATTCGTCATCGCGCCAACCGAAACGCGCCCCGCTGCCAAGCTCACGTACATGCACGCCGATTTCCCCCTTGAAACCGGCGTCGAGCAGCGCCAGTCTCGCCTTCAAGCGCTCGGCCCAGGGCGGGTCCTGGCGCGCTTCCACCTGTGCTGCCCAGCTCGTCTGGGCCATGGCCATCGATGGCAACAACATGACCAGCAGCAACAGCGTGCGTGCAATCCATGGAGAGATCATTTGCTGTGCTCCCTGAACCAGCGCAGAAAGGCGATCCAGCCCGCCGTAAGAAGTATCAAGGTCAGGCCGATGCCCAGCACCTGAGGATAGCTGTAGACCTGCCAGGCGTCCGACAACAAGCGCAGCACCAGAAAGATGACCACGATATGGAAAATGAAGGCGCGCAAGGCGTCGGTGCCGATTACGCTGAGCGGCTTGAGCCAAGTGGCAGCCGAACGCCCCCCCAGCAGGCAGAGCGCGAGGATCAGCAGCGCACCGCCGACGCTGAACGCCATGAAAGGCACTTCGGGTGGGTGCTTGCCCACGTTCCAGGCCACCGCCATCAGCGCTGCATCGAGTTCGGGCAGCGAGAGCGCCACGAAACCGAGAAGCAACAGCGTGCCCAGTCCGGCCAGGCACAGGATCAGCCGACGCCGCGTGAGCGGCTCGCCATACCAGCGCAGGATGGCCTCACCCACCAGCAGCCCCAGCATCACCAGCGGCAGCCGTGCCAGTTGGCCCCAAGTGTAGTGGTCCGCATCCTCCACCAGCAGCGCCTTGAGAGTGTCGCTGCCCCAGAAATGGAAATGACGCTCCAGCATCACCGACAGCACGCCGACCGCGACCGGTGCCAGCAGGCGCGACCACAGCGGCATGCGAAACCAAAGCGGAAGCACCCAGGGAATCCACAGCAACGCCAGGGCATAGAATCCGAGAATTTCGACCCAGATGGCAAAGCGCTGGTAGAGCAGCGCATCGACGATGTCCTGGGTCGTGAACATCGGCAACATCTCGACGATAGTCAGTGCCTTGTACCAGAACAGCACTTCCAGGCCCCGCAGCATCAGCTTCAACCTTCGCTGCGGCCAGTCGGCGGACCCTACCTTCGGCAGGAAGGCGACCGCCAGCGCGATGCCGAAGACAAGAATGAACAACGATGAAGAAAACTTGGTGATGAGATGGATCGGCACCATGCCCCACTCGGGAACCTGGCGAATGCCCAGCAGGCCACTGACGGCATGGCTGAGGATCATCAGGGCGATGGCAATGCCGCGGGCGAGATCGATGGCGTCCACTCTGGCGGGCAGAGATGGCAGCTGGGGCGTCTGGCTTAGCCTGATCATGGCGATTCCCTCGCTCTACGCTATTCAGACGAAGCCTAGGGTCGTACGACCGGCTCCACGCTGGCGAGCGTCAAGCGACGCCCTTCAGTGGGAGAGTACTCGAAGTCGCCAACGACGCGCACCGTCTCACCCAGGTGTGGCTCGATGAGCTCGTGGGGAAAGATTTCAACCCGGTTGAGATCCTCATCCTCGATCCAGTAATGCAGCGGGTCCTCGAAGTGCCTGACCACCCCCTGGGTCGCCACGCTGGAACCGTCGAGCTGTCCGGCCTGATTGACCAGCACCGCCAAGGAGACGTCCCGCACGTCATTTTCCTGGCCCGAACAGGCCGCGAGTCCAAGCAAGGCCAGCCCCGCCATTATGCCGTATCGCTTCTGCTTCGTTGTCATCGCCATATCTGCCGACTTTACGGTTTCATAAGCCTGACCTAAAACGGCAGCTGCCGCCAGCCGAGGGGTGGCGGCATGTTTTCTACCTTGGAACTCGGCGCTGGGCACGGCATCATGAGGCCCCTGCAAACTCATCCACCCTTGGGGTCACCATGAGAATCGTGTTGCGCTATTTCTTTCGGGGCGTTCGGCTGGTGCTGTCGCCGGTCATGCTGGTTGCCGAAAAACTCTCGACGCCACAGAGCATCGAGCGCAGCGACGAGGAGCAGGCTCGCGTCGACGAAGCTTGCCGCAAGCTCGCGCTCTACCAGTTTCGCTCCTGTCCTTTCTGTATCAAAGTGCGCAAGGAAATGGCTCGGCTGGGGCTCAAGATCGAAATTCGCGACGCCCAGCTCGTCCCGGATCGCCGTCGAGAACTGGAAGAAGGTGGCGGCCGAGTAAAGGTGCCGTGCCTGCTGATAAAGCACGAAGACGGACGTGAAGAGTGGATGTATGAGTCCGATACGATCAATACATGGCTGCATCGTCATTTCGGCCAGGCCGGTCAGGCCAGCTGAGCGTTTTCGGCGCTGAACAACAGCGCATCTGCCAGCCGGTGTGCCTCCTTCGCGTTCAGATACGGCAGGGTCTGACGACCATTGGCCAGCTCAAGGTGCAGCGTGGCAACGCCTCGTCGGCGTTGCAGCCAGCTCTGCTGAACGCGTAGCGAAATCAGGTGCTGCAGGGGGAAGACACCGGTGCGCTGCCCCAGGATCCCGCGGCGAATACGCAGGTAGCTATTCTCTTTGGCCCAGCCTGTCGCTATCCATCGCCACTGGGCCAGGGCGGAGGACAGGAGCAGAAGCCCCCCAGCCAAGCCGCCCCAAGCCAGTAACGACAGCTGACCAGGCGCGAGCACTTCCACTAGCACGGCCGCCCCGGTAGACAGCAACACATGGCGCAGCAGCAGGACGCGCCGATAGCTCGAATCCACTCGCTGCAAAGGTTGGCCCGCAGCGTAGCCCGGCCAGAATCGAACCGTCAGCCATTCATGCTGTGCCTCGGTAAGCCCCGGCACCAGGAAGCGACGCGACTCGGCGGCATCGCCGCCCGATGAACCATACTGATGACACACTAGATAGCCTCGCCCAAGCAGCCGACCGAGCCCCGTCTGCACCCACTCCACCACCTGCAAGCGAGACAAGCTCAGTGTCTGCTCCTGACGATGGACCAAGCCGCTGCGCTGTACCTGGCGATCCCCCTCATCGAACAGCTCATAGCCATGAAAGCGCCACCAGGCGGCTAGTATGGCCAACACGCTCAAGGTAGCCACCACGAGCAGGATGCCTAGCGCGATGGTCACCCAGGGTGAAGCCGGCTGCCAGGCAGCAAGGTCGAGCTGGGGCAGAACGTCATGCACCCAGCGTTCCAGCGGCCGAACGAAGGGCGACAGCATGGCCGCAATGACGAAGATCGAACGGCTGGCCAGGCCGTGAAGTACGATCGCCTTGCCGTTGAGAGTAAAATGCGGCGCCGCGCGCCTCGCGCTAGCCCTATCCTCGGACGGTGTGGCATTGCGCTGCCCTTGTAACGACGGAGCCAGATCTGTGGATGAGCGAAGCTCACGCTCGAGGGCTTCGGCGCATTCGCGCCGAATACCGGGCAAGGCAATACGGGAGGCCTCGCCGGCCTGGGTCTCCACTTCCCATAGCACCAGCCCGAAAGGACGCATGTAGACCGGCTGGTGGGTAACGATACTTTGCACGTGGCGTGCCGCCACCTTGAACTCGCGATGCTCCAGCAGCCCTTTTTGCACGATAAGTACATCGCCGTCGCAGCGATAGCGAAACCGACGGTAATACAGCAGGCTGCACAACATCGCCAGACCCAAAAGTGTCGCGCCCCCCAGCGCCAGCTCCCGCAACCCCAGGCGCTCCAACATCGTCAGCCCCGCCCCGGCACCGAGCACCAGGGGCAAGTGCTGGCGTACCAGAGTGACACCACCGCTGAGCAACAGCAGGAGTACCGCCCAGGGCGAAAGCCGCTGCCACCCAGGCTGTTTTTGTTCGTTCTTCCTGGTTGGCCGCAATGCTTCGCTCATGGCAGGTCCGACTCTATCCGCTCGGAGGCGGTACTCTCCAAATGGGCCAGGAGATGCTGACGAATCGCACGGGCCTGGGCGGCCGTCATCCCCTCCAATACCATGTCTGCCCCCCTGCCACCCGCTGTGAAGCAAACCAGGCGCACCAGCCCGAAGGCACGTTCGACGGGATTGCTCAAGGTCTCGATATGCTGCAAACGCGCCAATGGCAGCACCTGGGTGCGCTGAACCAGCAAGCCGCGCCGATAGATCACGTCATGCTGCCGCAAGCCATAGGCCCGACGTCGCGCCTCCCACCACCCCAGGGCAATGGCGACCGTACCCAGAGCGGCAATGCCAAGTGCCGGCCACGGCTGCCAGGCGGCAAAGTCTTCGTGCAGAAAGGGTAACGCGGCCGCCAAAGCCGTGAGGAACAGCCAATGCAAGGCGCGCAGCACTGCCTGGCAAGGCGCCAGGCGGGCAGAAACGGGCGCGAGTCGCGCATCCGCGAGGGTCGGCAGATGCTGAGGGTCCAGCGAGTCATTGGTGAACGACACTCGGGCTCCTTCGTCGTGTCTCGGATTAGTGCCGGGCCATGCTCTCGAGCATTGCCGCCAGGGCCTCGGTCAGCCTGGCCATGGTGGCATAGTCGAGGCGCTCTGGAGTGTCGCCGGGCCCATGGTAATAAGGATTACGGAAATTGGCCGTGTCCGTAAGCATCATGGCGGGAAAACCCATTTCCCAGAAGGCCCAATGATCCGAGCGGTTGATATCGCCCAGTTGAGGGGGCGCCGCCATGCCTTCGGAGGGAACCTCAGCATGGCGGCGAAAGGTGCCGATCGCCTGATGCAGCAAGCCACGCGACTCCAGATTGCTGACGAAGGCGAGAAAATTCCCGGTGTCCGGATAGAACAGGTCGAGGGGAAAGGGATAGTGCTGGGACCCGGGCTCGTCGCTGTAGTAGCCCAGCATCTCCAGCGAGATCATGCCGACGATGTTCCACTCTTCGGCCTTGGCTTGCCGCGCATAGCGCAGGCTGCCCATGGCATGGCTGCCGAAGAAGGGCGCTTCCTCATTGACGAAGGCCACCAGACGCAGGGTTCGGTCGAGCTCGACCTCCCGCAACTGACGCGCCAGCTCGATCAACACGGCGACGCCGGATGCGTTGTCGTCGGCGCCCGGACTGCCGCGCACCGTATCGTAATGGGCGCCTACCACGAGCACTTCGTCGGCCAGGCGGCCACCGGGTAGAACGACTTCAATGTTGTGGAAGACCCGGCTGCCGGTGGGCACGTCATGACGGCGTGGCCGATGCCCCGCTTCTTGAAAGGCATGTTCAATGTAGTCGCCCGCCGCTTGCAGCGCTTCCGGCCGCCAGTAATGGCGTTCGCCGATGTCGTCGGCCAGGACCGTCACGTGTCGGTATAGCCGTTCACTGAGCAACTCGCCCTGCTCCCCCAGGGGTGACGGCTCATCGCGAAAGGAGGACCCGGGCATGTTAAGCATCAACCAGTAGCCACCTCCCAGAAACATCGTCATCAGTAGTCCGAGGGCACCCACCACGGTAATAAACGATATTCGCTTTTGCCTCATGTGAGGTCACGCCCGGCGCCCTGATGGACGATACGATGATGTTCGCTGCCGGCTTTCATACTGGTTCTCCCCTTCCCTGGAATCTTCCCTACCCTGCTCAAGATAGGTGTACCCCCTGCCAGTGAAAAGGGCGATACCCTGCCGACAGGCAAAGGGAACCCGTCTCATGTTTCTTTTGGGCCACCCTAGGTCACCACCCTAGGTAACTGGGCTCAGGCTGCTACAGTGACGGGAGGAACGGCAGCATTCAGCTGCCGTCGTACCAAGGGCGCTGCGCTCTGGTGTCGCCAAGGAGCCACTGTCATGCGTGTTTTTGCCAATCCGGTCGGTCCTGGCTCTCTCTGGTTCGACAATCTTGCCACTGCCAACGGCACGCCTGTTGCCTATGACCCGCAGGCCAGGGCTTTTCTGGCCTCGTCACCTTATTGCATCAATCGAGATGTCATCAGCTGCAACTGGATCGCCCCCGAACCGGGCACCTTCTGCCGTTCCTGTGCAATGACGGCACTCGCGCCGGATCCCAGCATTGCCAATGCCATCCCCCACTGGGCCAAGACCGAAGCTGCCAAGCGCTGGGTGATCGACAACCTTGGTCGATGGAACTGGTTTAGGCCGGAAGATCCCGGCCCCCCACCGGCCTTCAACATGCTGGCTGAAGGGCCGACGCCCGTCGCCATGGGACATGTAGGGGGGGTGGTGACCATCAGCGTGGCGGAAGCGGATCCGGTGCTGAGTACCACCCGGCGCGAGGCGCTCGAAGAGCCATATCGCACGATGATCGGCCACATGCGCCACGAAATTTCGCACATGCTCTGGTGGAGACTCAGCCAGAGAGAGGATTTTCTGGATGCCTTCAGGGCCATGTTCGGCGATGAACGTGAAAATTATGCCGACGCCTTGCAGCGGCATTATCGCGAAGGCCCCCCTTCCGGTTGGCGTTCGCATTTCATTACCACCTATGCTTCCGCTCACCCCCACGAGGACTGGGCCGAAACAGCCGCCCATTTGCTACATCTGACCGATATCACCGATAGCTTCGTTGCCGCCGGCCTGACCTCGCGTGAGGTGCCACACGATGGCTGGGATCCCTATATGGAAGCGGATGCCGAGCGTTTGATCCATGTCGCAGCGGTGCTTGCCATGGGGGTCAACCACATCAATCGCTCAATGGGGTATTCGGATCTTTATCCCTTCGTACTTTCCGAGGTGGCACTCCGCAAGTTGGTCTTCGTGCACGACTGGCTGCGCCGAGGCGCCCAGGGCCTATGAGCCTGCGACGCCCTTGACGCGGCAGAGGGCTTGATCGAAGCACTGCGCTTCGGTTTCCTTGCACCTCAGCAGGCCAGCACTTCGACCTCACGCAGTTGCATCGGCGAGATCACGACCTCTTGGCATGGATGAAGAGATTGCGCGGGGTCAATTGATGGGCACAGAAGGTGCCGACTTCCACGCTGAAGCCGGCCTCCTCCAAGCGCTTCGCGCGATCCAGCGCCAGCCATATCTCCAGGGGGCGACGAAACAGATGGCGAACCAATTCCAGACGTTCCACTTCCCACAGCCTGTGCCAACCTGAGGCTTCATGGCGGGCGTAATCGAGCGATGACGGCAAGTCCAGCCCCTTCCTCCGAGCCGCCCAGGCACAGAAATCCGTAAAGCGCTCGGGCAGTTGCCCGTATGCCAGGCTGGGAACGGGCAGGTAGCTGTCGACACCCCTCAGTTCACGCTGGAGCTCATCGAAGCCCAGCCGCCAGGCGTTGGCCTGCTCGCGTCGTCGCCGTACTCCCCGTGGTGCCGTGACCGTCTCCTGAACCGCCAGCGTCAGGTCGCTGCGAACGAGCGAGAAAGCGTGGCTGCGGCAAAGCGCACGGCCGCACTGCGACACGGGCCGATAGTCGGCCGCCTCGGTGCGGTGATAGCAACATGGCGCCAGAGAGACGCTGCTGCCCGATGCCACGGCCTGCTCGATCAGGCTCAGATGAAGGTCACCACACGCATGCAGCGCTACGACGTGAGACTGCGCTGTAAGAAAGCGGCCCACGTCCGGGGCCAGGACGTCCTGTTGATGCAGCCTCACCGGGGCCTGCTGCACCGTGGCCAAGTGCTCCCCTTCTTGGCACAGGGCGGCCTGCCACTCCAAGGCGGTAACCTCGCGGCCATGCCAGCGCGCAAGGGCTCGTGACAGATGCCCCTTGCCGGCACACCATTCCACCAGTCGCTCGTGGGGAACCACTTTCAAATACCGAACGAAGGCCTCGATCTGCTGCCATTTTCGGCCACCCACATGCTGAGCCCACGCCGGAGGCAGCGCAACGAGCTCTAGCGGCAGCGCCGGCAACGACACCAGCTCGGCCAACTCAGCCACCGGCAACCATTCAGCGAGGGGCGAGTCTTGCCAGGGATTGCTCTGCAGGCTCTTCACCTGGGCTTCGCTCAGTCCGAGCAGCGTGTCGGTCAATGCGGGCGAGAACCCATGCAGTGTCGCCCGCCCGTAAATGAACGGAGAGGAACGCCAGACAGGCTGCCATTTGGCCAGCAGGGCGGTAAGGCGTTCGAAGCGGGTATCAATATTCGATGCGGGATGCTTCAGCATCGAACTCCACCGCTATCCGGATGCCCTCTTCCAACGTTGCCTCCTCACCTAGCGCCTGCTGCAGGGCCAACGTGCCCTCTACCCTGCCCGCCACATGGGCCTTGCCCCCTGTCACTTCGAAAGTATCCAGCACGAGGGAAACATCGGCCTCGTCAGAGGTGAAGACGGGCGGCATGGCACTGGCTCCGATGGGGTGCAGCAGGTCGAAATCGACGACCTCTCCCTCAATGAGGGTAATGCTGAGAGAGAGGGAGTCGCGGACTCGCCAGCTATCCGGTTCGATGAAACCGACAAGGTCGATCACGGTTCGGTCGCCCGCTACAGTAAAGGTGGCGTTGGAGTCGGCACCCTGGCTCAGGATGAACCACTCTTTCTCTTGGCCATCGAGCACGCCGGTCATGTTGCCCACCATCTCCGCTGGCTCCTGGCCATGCGCCAGACCGGACAGGGCCAGCAGAGCCAATGGCCATCGCCAAAACGTCAGCGTCACTTTCCTGCGCATTGTTCCCCCTTGCCGTGACTTCGGCACATTGGCAGCCGGCTCATTCTCCCGCCACCTCGGCTGGGTGACAAGCCCCGCGCATCTATCTCTACGGACACGGGCAGGCCATGCTGACGGCTCGCAGGAATTCCAGCGGGGCTACCTCAGCATAGCTGGCTTGGCGACGCACGGAACCGTCGAGCCAGGCACGCGGCCGAGCGTTACCCCGGCAAGCGACGTAGTGGTATGGTCTGCCCACCACCCGACCATCCGGCCTGTTTCTCAGGTGAAGGAGAACACCATGATCGACTTCTGGACCTGGACGACCCCCAACGGCCGTAAAGTCTCCATCCTGCTGGAGGAGCTCGGCCTTCCCTACCGTGTCCACAGCGTGGATATCACCCAGGGGGAGCAGTTCGAGCCGGCCTTCCTCGAGATAAGCCCCAACAACAAGATTCCCGCCATTCGTGACGACGAGACCGACACCGTGCTGATGGAGTCGGGGGCGATTCTGATCTACCTGGCTGAGAAAGCAGGTCGTTTTCTCCCCAGTGACCCGGAAAAGCGCTACCGCACCCTGGAATGGCTGATGTGGCAGATGGGCGGGCTAGGCCCCATTCTTGGCCAGGCCCACCATTTTCTGAGGTTCAACGCCGGCCAGGCGCCCTATGCCGAGCAGCGCTTTCATGCCGAGGCCGAGCGCCTCTACCGTGTGCTGGACGCCCGCCTGGCCGACAATGCCTACCTGGCCGGCGACGAGTACACCATAGCCGACATGGCTTGCTGGCCATGGGTGTCACGCTACGAGTGGCAGCGTATCGAGCTTGTCGACTATCCCAACGTGAGGCGCTGGTACCTCGAGATTGCCGGACGCCCGGCAGTACAGCGCGGCTACCACGTACCGAAGAAGGTCAACGAGATTCCTCTTCCATGAGTCAGCACGACATGGCGAGCTCACAGAGGGCGGTGACACGCAGCGTGCTGGTGACGGGATGTTCCAGCGGTATCGGTCATGCCGCCGCTCTTGCCCTGGCCCAGCGGGGCTGGCAAGTGTTTGCCACCGCACGCCGCGAGGAGGACCTTGCCCGCCTTCATGAGGAGGGGCTCGTGCCGCTGCCGCTGGAGCTGACCTCGAGCGCCTCCATCGACGCCTGTGTGACTCGGCTGCTGGAACACACCGGCGGCCGCCTGGATGCGCTGTTCAACAACGCCGCCTATGGCCAACCCGGCGCCGTCGAGGACTTGACCCGCACAGCACTGCGCGCCCAGCTGGAAGTCAACTTGCTCGGTACGCACGAGCTCACCAATCGAATCATTCCCATCATGCGTGAACAGGGCTTCGGGCGAATCGTGCAGAACAGCTCGGTGCTCGGTTTCGCTGCCCTGCCGTATCGCGGCGCCTACGTGTGCTCAAAGTTCGCCCTGGAAGGGCTCACCGATGCACTGCGTCAGGAACTGCTCGGTAGCGGCATTCACGTCAGTCTGATCGAACCCGGCCCGATCGCCAGCCGCTTCCGCGAAAACGCCTACCGTGCCTTTCGCGAGCACATCGACACCGACGGCAGCTATCATCGCCATATTTACCGTACGGTCGAGACGCGCCTGTCAGGCAAAGGCGCTTCCTCCGGCGGCGCCTTCACGCTGGGCCCAGACGCCGTGGTCGACAAGCTGATCCATGCGTTGGAGAGCCGTCGTCCGAAGGCACGCTATCATGTCACCTTGCCCACTCACCTGTTCGGCTTGCTCAAACGCCTGCTCACCACGCGCGGCATGGACCGGGTACTGTTGGCATCGACACGCGACGAACGTAAAGGAGACTGACTTGAGCCGACTCATCTCGCTGCTATTCATCGCCGCCATGGCCTATGGCGGCCTCTATCTTTATTACGGCCATGTCGTCAGACAGGCCATCGACCAGCAGTTGGAGGCACACGGGCTCTCCGCAGTGGAAGTACAGAGCATCGAGTACGACCCGCTGGCACCGCTGAGCACCCAGGCCACCATTCGCGCCGAAGTCAGCTACCGCGGTGCGGATGCCACCGTCACCGTTCGCCTCCACGGCCACCCGGTATTCTCCGACGAGGTACGCCTGGAGCTCGACGGCCTGCAGAACCTGCGGCTAAGGTTTGGCGTGGGTGGTTGAACGAATGGATCGAACAGGGCGGATGAAACAGGAGGTGTAGACCCATGTGCAGTGCCTATGTCATCGGTCAAGTGACCGTGCACGACCCGGAACGCTGGATGGAGTATGTCGAGCGCGTGCCCGCAACCCTCGCGCCATGGGGCGGCGAAGTGGTGATGCGCGGTCAACGCACGGACATGCTGGCAGGTGAGCCGGGCCATCCCAACATCGTGGTACTCAGGTTTCCCGACCGGGCAGCCGTGGAGCAGTGGCACGCCTCTGCTGAATACCAGGCCCTGGTAGCGCTGCGCGACTCGGCAGCCCAGGTCGACCTAGCCGCCTACCAGGCATAGCCTTCGGCACAGGCGAGCCGCATGGTATGATTCGCGTTTTATCGGCGAATGATGGCCGTACTGGCTGGTACGACATTCGCCCACCATCATGAAAGGAGCACGACATGGCCAAGGCAACTGCGCGGCATATTCTGGTAAGCAGCGAAGAGAAGTGTGAGGCCCTCAAGGCCGAGATCGAGGGCGGCCGCGACTTTGCCGAAGTGGCACGCGAGCACTCGTCTTGCCCGTCCAGCCGCCAGGGCGGCGACCTCGGTAGCTTCGGCCCCGGACAAATGGTGCGCGAGTTCGACGAAGTGGTGTTCTCGGGCGAGCTGAACAAGGTCCATGGCCCGGTGAAGACCCAGTTCGGCTATCACCTGCTGGAAATTACCAGCCGCAGCTGAGGCCAGCCGACCGGACGTCAGCGCATCGCCGCCCGTCAGGATAAGCCGCTCGTGCCTGCCACGGCGGCTTTTTCGTTACGCATGCTTGCCAAGAAGGACGCTGCATGACCCTTTCAACTCCCCCCCTGCCTCTCACCATGGCCAAACATGGCAGCGCTTCGGGCAGTGGCATCGAGGCCGGCGCGCCGATCATCCAGGTAGAAAACCTCTCCAAGATCTATGGCAGCGGCTTTCAGGCGCTCAAGGAGGTGAACCTGACCATTCGCCGCGGGGAGATTTTCGCCCTGCTGGGGCCCAACGGAGCCGGCAAGACCACGCTGATCAGCGTGATATGCGGGCTGGTCAATGCCACTGCCGGCAATGTCAGGGTCGACGGATTCGACAACGTCAGCGCTTATCGTGAAGCGCGTGAGCGTATTGGCCTGGTCCCCCAGGAGCTGACCAACGAGGCATTCACCACGGTATGGGACACGGTCAGTTTCAGCCGCGGACTGTTCGGCAAGCCCAGCGACCCGACGCACATCGAGAACGTGCTGCGCGCGCTGACCCTATGGGAAAAGCGAGACAATCGGCTGCTGGAGCTTTCCGGCGGCATGAAGCGGCGGGTGCTGATCGCCAAGGCACTGTCACACCAGCCACAGGTGCTGTTCCTCGACGAGCCTACGGCGGGTGTCGACGTGGAGCTGCGACGTGAGATGTGGGAAGTGGTTCGTGGTCTCCGTGACCAGGGGGTGACCATCATTCTCACCACCCACTACATCGAGGAAGCCGAGGAGATGGCCGACCGTATCGGCGTGATTCGCCGCGGAGAATTGGTGTTGGTAGAAAACAAGGCCACCCTGATGCAGCAACTCGGACGCAAGGAGCTGACCCTGCACCTCGATACGCCCCTAGACGGCGTCCCCCCTGCCCTGGCTGGCCACGACCTGGTGCTGGCGGAGGAGGGGCATGCATTGGTCTACACCTACGACGTCACCCGTCAGGACGAAGGGACCGGCATCGCCGGGCTGCTGGCGGATCTCGAAGCCACGGGAATCAGGGTCAAGGATTTGCATACGCGCCAGAGCTCGCTCGAGGAGATCTTCGTCAACCTGGTCAGGGAGAGCGCATGAACCTGCAATCGGTGAAAACCATCTATCTGGCCGAAATGTCCCGCAGCCTGCGCACCGTTCTGCAGAGCATCGTCTCGCCGGTAGTCTCCACCTCCCTCTATTTCGTGGTGTTCGGCGCCGCCATCGGCTCGCGCATCAGCGAAGTGGACGGCGTGAGCTACGGCGCCTTCATCGTACCCGGGTTGATCATGCTGATGCTCTTGACTCAGAGCGTGTCGACCGCCTCGTTCGGCATCTTCTTCCCACGCTTCTCGGGGGCCATCTACGAGATTCTCTCGGCACCGATCTCTTATTTCGAGATAGTGCTCGGCTATGTCGGCGCAGCGGCTACCAAGTCGATCATCCTGGGCTTGATCGTACTGGCTACGGCACGACTCTTCGTACCCTTTACCATCCAGTACCCCTTGATGATGCTGCTGTTTCTGATGCTCACCGCCGTGACCTTCAGCCTGCTCGGGTTCATCATCGGCATCTGGGCCGACGGCTTCGAGAAGTTGCAGCTGGTACCGCTGCTGATCGTGACGCCGCTGACCTTCCTCGGCGGTACCTTCTACTCCATCGACATGCTGCCGCCCTTCTGGCAGGCCGTCACGCTACTCAACCCAGTGGTCTATCTGGTTAGCGGTTTTCGTTGGAGCTTTTACGGTACGGGCGACGTCAGTATCTGGGCCAGTCTATTCATCATCATGCTGTTTCTCGGCGTGGCGCTAGCGGTGATCAGCAGAATCTTTCGCACCGGTTATCGGCTCAAGCCCTGAGCGTGGTCTCAGCCCGATATGAAAAAGTAGTATCAGTCGGGCCAGTCGCAGTATTAGCGCCACGGCACAGTTGCGACTGGCACTTTCCAACTTTCTTGACCATTCTTCAAGTCACGCGCGCTTGCGACAGCGCGCACGGCAAAAGGAGTACGCGACGTACTAATTGGATGAGCAGGAATCGAGAATACCTAGAACACGGGTGAACCACCGCCCGCCGCTCCTGGCGACTCATCACAAGGGAACTGCAATGGCTGCTGGCAAGAACGAGGCCAGGGAGGGGGCTTCGCTCAATTGGCGCGCCGAATTCGACGACGCTGCGCTGGAAGCGCTTTATCGCCGCACCATGCGGCTACAGGACGCACAGCAATTACGCTACGTGTTGTGGATGGTCGCTGCCGTTTTCCTGATGTTCATCCTTGCGGACTACGCTCTGCTTGGCGATGATAGCGAGTTCGTGATTCTGGCGGCCATTCGTACTTTCGTGACGTTCTGCTGCCTGGCGTTGGCACGCTTCATCGGCCGCCACCCCGCCCAGGCCCATCAGCCGCTACCTCTCAACCTGGTGTGCTTTACGACCATCACCGGCTTGTTGGTAACGATCTTCTTTCATCCCGGCAGTATCGGCTTGCATGTTTCCATCATCGTGGTATCGAGCCTTACCATCTACCTGCTGCTACCCAACCGATTGCCGTGGATTCTTACCTGGACCGGCTATCTGTCGTTCGGCTTCGTCATGGTATCGCTACTATGGAAGTCTCTGCCTCCCGGCATGCTTGCCAGCACCTTGATCATCCTGGTTTTCTCCAACCTGATGGGCTGGCTTACCTTCAGCCGGTTGAACCGGCTGCAGCGCAAGCAGTTCGCCCTGCTGATGGATGAGCGGGATGTCAATCGCAAGCTGCAAAGCGAGATCGAGGAGCGACGGTTGCTGGAGGCTCAGCTGCGTCACATGGCCAGTACCGACCCGTTGACCGGCATTGCCAACAGGCGACATTTCTTCGAACTGGCGGAGCGCGAGGTCCTGCGCGCCGACCGGGAGCTCACGCCGCTGTCCCTCTGCATGGTCGACATTGACCTGTTCAAGACGCTCAACGATCATCACGGTCATGCCGTTGGCGACCTGGTACTGACGACCGTAGCTTCCTGCTGCGCCTCGGTGCTGCGCGAGACGGACCTCATCGGACGCTATGGCGGCGAGGAGTTCGTCATCGCCCTCCCTCAGGCCGATCCCGAAACCGCACTGGACATTGCCGAGCGCCTGCGCCACAAGGTGAGTTCGCTGCAGCTGCCCATGCTCCCTGCTGGCCATCGGCTCTCGGTAACGGTGGGCATCAGCCGGGTTGCCCCGGGGGAAATGAGGCTCGAACCGGCTCTCCAGCGGGCCGACGAGGCGCTCTACGTCGGCAAGTCTCGCGGGCGAAATTGTGTGGTCGTCGCAGAAGAGGCTCCCTCCGCCATGACCGCCAGGGCATGAGCGGCGCAATCAGGCCGCCGCTCAACGTCGCAAGGGCCTACACAGGCGTGGGTTGAACTCGGCGGCGGCCCCGGTATGATTCGCCTCTTGCCACAGCTCACCCAGCGCTCGATATAGCGCCCCTGAAGGCGGAGACGGCCATGCCGATACAGCACTGCATCGTTCACGACATCGACAAGGCCAACGGCGAGCAACCGGCAAGCCTGAGAGTGGCAAATGCTGAACTGAGCGCATCGGCACTGCTGGAAGAGCTGCTGTCGGGCTTCAACGATGCTTACCATGCCAAGACCAAGGCTTGGGGTCATTTCCTCACGCAAGAGGCCGACGAGACCGGTTCAACCCCCACCTTCGCCGCTGGACTGGCCGATTATCTGGACGGCCGGCTCGATTTCGTTGCCTTCAGCCGGAGCGTCGCCGAGCGGTTGCTGACGCTAGTCGATGCCCACCTCTCAACTTCCGGCCACCTGCTGTGTATCGACTACCGCCAGGGGGAGACTCACTACCTGGGGCTCGCTCTTCTGCATCAGCGTGACGGTTTCGGCATCGATAATGCCCTCAAGGTAGTGCCAGCCGCCCAGCTCAACCTGGCACGCATGAGCCTGGGCCTGCGCATCAACCTCACGCAGTGGCGTAGCGGTGAAGCCTCACGCCACTACGTCTCCTGGATTCACGACCGCGGCGGTAGGAAGCTCTCGGAAGACCTCGCTGCCCTGCTGGGCGCTGCCGAGGGCATCGACGCCACCGGCGAGACCCGTACGCTGCTCAAGGCCTTCAGCGACTACGTGGAACAGGAGGACGTCGGCGAAGAGCAGAGCCGGGAGAAAACCGAGGTTCTCATCGACTACGCCAACGAACAGGCCAGCCGCGGTGAGCCGATCACCCTCGAAGAACTCTCCGAGCTGCTCGATGAGCAGCAGCCCAAAGCGTTTTACGACCACATCCGCAACGCCGATTACGGCCTCTCGCCCGAAATTCCGCCGGACAAACGCACGCTCAGGCAGTTTCGTCGCTTTACCGGTCGTGCCGGTGGCGTCTCGATCAGCTTCGACTCGCACCTGCTCGGTTCGAGCATCGAGTACGACGAGAGCCAGGACAGGCTGATCATCAAGCAGGTCCCGAAGCAGCTCAAGGAGCAGTTGAAACAGCGCAAGGAGTGACCTTCACCACAGGCTACTCGATACCGAAAGCGGCCTCGGCATTGGTCAGCCATTCACGAAAGACCTGTTGGCCGCGGCGGGTAAGATCCGCGCCATGGCGCAGCGCCTGTTCGCGTAGCTCGACCGGATCGACCTCTGCCTCGGCAAGCTCGGCAGCATGGCCGATCAACCAGGGCTCGATCCGGGCCGAATCCACCTCGAGGTGAAACTGCAGGCCCAACACCCGAGCACCGACGGAAAAGGCCTGATGGGAACAGGGGTGGCTGTATGCCAGCCGCGTAGCGCCGGGTGGTGTTTCGAACATATCGCCGTGCCAGTGCAGGACCAGATCGGGATTGCCGATGTGCCGCAGCGGTCCTTCCTGCCCTTCACGAGTCAGGTAGACGTCGTCAAAGCCGATCTCCTTCTCCGGCATGGGAAAGACCCGCCCTCCCATGGCACGAGCGATGAGCTGCGCCCCCAGACAGATGCCTAGCAGCGGGCGCCCCGAATCGAGTCGATGACGGATGGCATCGAGTTCAGCGCCGAGGAAGGGATAGAGCGCATCGTCGTTGGCCCCGATCGGCCCCCCCAGTATCACCATCAGCTCGGGACTGTCGTCATCCAGCGCTTCCAGCGCATCCGGCCCCAACAAGCCTGGGTCGAGATAGCGGATCCGATAGCCGAACTCCTCGAGAATCGGTTCGAAGATACCCAGATCCTCGAAGGCGACGTGACGGATGGCAACGACACTCTTCATGCGCAAGAAACTCCTTTTCCTGTACTGACGGTCTGCAAGCGAAAGAAACTACCCTGGCAGCATAGCCAATCGTGCATGGTGGAAGGAACCCGTGCGGTTGCCGTGATGCCGAAAAGCGGACTAGCTTGAATGTGCAGCAGCGCGAAGCGCTTTAATGGAGTCGTGACAAGGGAGCCCGGTCATGCAGGACAAGGAAGTGGCAAACCAGGAGAAACCGCTGGTCGTGATCACGGGGGCATCGGGCGGAGTCGGCACGGCACTATCCCAGAGCCTCAAGCAGGATTACTTCATCATCGGGCTGGACAGGAGTGCGGGGGAAGAGGCCGACGAGAGCTACGAGTTCGACCTTACCGATGCCGAATCCATCAAGCAAACGATGGAGAAAATCGCCGAACGGCACGGGCGCGATATCGCCGCGGTCGTCCATCTTGCCGCCTATTTCGACTTCACCGGCGAAGAGTCGCCGCTCTATGAAAAGGTCAACGAGCAGGGCACGCAGAACCTACTCGAAGCGCTTGCGGAGATGAGTGTAGAGCGCTTCATCTACTCCAGCACCATGCTCGTGCATGAGCCCCAGGTGCCGGGGCATCGGATTGACGAGCAGACGCCTATCGGCCCCACCTGGGCCTACCCCAAGTCCAAGGCGCGTACCGAAGAGGTGATTCGCAAGCATGCCAGTATGCCCTACACCCTACTGCGGCTGGCCGGGATGTATGACGAGAAAACCAGCGTACCCACCCTGGCGCACCAGATTGCGCGCATCTACGAGCACACCTTCAAGAGCCACTTCTATTCTGGCAACACTAACGCCGGCCAGGCCTGCGTACACAAGGAGGACATGATCGATGCCTTTCGTCGCACCATCGACCGGCGTGGCGAACTGCCCGAGAAGAATGAAATTCTTATCGGCGAGGAGCACGCCGTCAGCTATGAAGCGCTGCAGAACCGCCTGGGCGAACTGATTCACGGCAAGAAGAAATGGAAAACCGTGGTCATGCCCAAGGCGCTGGCCAAAACCGGTGCGCTACTGGAGGAGAAAAGCGAACCGCTGGTGCCGGACGACTTCGACAAGGGTGAAAAGCCCTTCATCCGGCCTTTCATGATCGACATGGCCGACGATCACTACGAGCTCGACAATCGACGTGCTCGTGAGCAGCTCGGCTGGGCGCCGCGCCATGAGCTCTTCGATACCCTGGAAGCCATGGTCGACCACCTGCTCAGCGACCCCCACGAATGGTACGAGGCCAACGGTATCACCCCGCCGGACTGGATCGAGGAAGCCGAAGAGAAGGGGGTGAATGCGGAGCGCGTGCTGGAAGACCATCAGGATCATACCCAGCGTGAACACTATCGCTTCCTGTGGGCGCACTTCTTCAACATAGCGCTCGGCGCCTGGCTGGTGGTCTCCCCCGCCACGCTGGGCTATGACGGCGCCTTGGCCTACAGCGATATGGCCTCGGGCCTCTTGCTCGCCCTGTTCGGCGCGCTTTCACTTTCGATGAAGCTCATCTGGGCGCGCTGGGTGTGCGCCGTGATCGGCCTGTGGGTGCTGTTCGCTCCGCTGGTGTTCTGGAGCGATAGTGCTGCGGCCTACCTTAACGGCACACTCATCGGCACCTTGGCCATTGGTTTCGCCGCGGTAGTGCGTCCCGCCCCCGGTATCTCGCCTGCAGCGGCAATGACCGGCCCTACCACACCGCCGGGCTGGAACAATAACCCTTCGAGCTGGTTTCAGCGCATGCCGATCATCGCGCTCGCTTTCGTCGGCTTCTTCGTCTCGCGCTACCTCGCCGCCTATCAGCTCGGCCACATCGATGCGGTATGGGACCCCTTCTTCGCCGGCACGCGGGAAGGCCTCAACGGCACCGAGGACATCATCACTTCGGAGGCCTCGGAAGCGTGGCCGGTGCCCGATGCCGGTCTGGGTGGCATGGTCTACATGCTCGAGATCATGCTCGGCTTGATGGGCGCGGCCAATCGTTGGCGCACCATGCCCTGGGTGGTGGCCTCGTTCGGCGTCCTGATCGTACCGCTCGGCGTGGTATCGGTGACTTTCATCATCATCCAACCGATCCTGATCGGCACCTGGTGCACTCTGTGCCTGATTCAGGCCGGTGCGATGCTGCTGCAGATCGCCTATGCCTTCAATGAATTCGTCGCCACCGGCGAATTCCTCAAACGGCGCCACAAGGCCGGTGCCCCCGTGCTCAAGATCTTCTTCACCGGCGACACCGACGAAGGCCCCAGCGAGTCGCCGGACGAGAACTTCCAGCGCAAACCCACGACTATTGTCCGCGATGCGCTGGGCACCGGTGTCAATCTGCCCTGGAACCTGGCGTTGTGCATTGTGATCGGCGCCTGGCTGATGCTTACCCGAGTTACCTTTGGCGCCGAGGGCACCCTGGCCAACTGGGATCATCTGGTCGGGGCGCTGATCATTACCATGGGTGTCATCGCCATGGCCGAATCGGCACGCCCGGTGCGCTGGCTGATGATACCGCTGGCCGTCATTCTCCTGCTCATCCCGTTCCTCTACGGAGCCGGTACGGCAGCCATGATCAACAGCCTGGTATGCGGTGTGGCAGTGATTGCGCTGAGCCTGCGTCGCGGGCCGATCCATGGTGAATACGGCAGTTGGAGCCGGCTACTGGCATGATGGATTGCCGGGGCGCGCCCTTGGGGCCCCCGGCTGGTTCATGCGCTCATGACGCAGCGCTGATATCGTGTTCCCATGCCTGCCTTGAGTGATGCCTCAACCATGACCACCCGCCCCGACCCCCGGGTACTGTTACGCCTGCTGGCGCTACTCGCCCCTTATCGCGGCCGCCTTGCCATCGCCGCCCTGGCCCTGCTGGTGGCCTCCAGCAGTGTGCTGCTGTTGGGCCAGGGGTTGCGCGTGGTGATCGATCGCGGCTTTCTGGCCGCCGACGCCACCCAACTCAACCAGACCTTGGCCGCCATGCTCGCGGTGGTGAGCGTGCTGGCGGCTGCCTCGGCGCTGCGCTATTACCAGGTGAGCTGGATCGGCGAGCGCCTGGCTGCCGACTTGAGACGTCAGGTATTCGACCACCTGCTTGAGCTCGAGCCAGCCTACTTCGAGAGCGCCACCCGGCGCGACCGTGGCGCTGCCGAAATTGCCTCGCGCCTGACGGCCGATACCAGCGTGCTGCAGACGCTGTTCGGCTCCTCGATCTCGCTGGCGCTACGCAACATCGTCATGCTGCTTGGCACGGTAACCCTCATGCTGGTAACCCAGCCATGGCTTTCGGCGCTGGTACTGATCGGCATACCCGCCACACTGCTACCCATCGTTTGGTTCGGCAGACGCGTACGCCGTCTTTCCCGCCACAGCCAGGACAAGGTGGCCGAACTGGGACGCTACGCCAGCGAGGCGCTGGATGGCATTCGTACGGTGCAAGCGTTCTCCCATGAAGCGCTCGACAGGCGGGACTACGGCGAGCGAGCCGAGCAGGCCTTTGCTACCGCCGTGGTGCGCACGCGGCAACGTGCCTGGCTGACGGGGATCGCCATGCTGGCGGTGTTCGCCGCCGTGGGCCTTATGCTGTGGCAAGGAGGCCAGGCGGTTCTGGCCGGTGAGATAAGTGCCGGCGAGCTTTCCGCCTTCGTCTTTTATGCGGTACTGGCGGCCGGGGCCGTAGCGACGCTGGCCGAAGTGGCCGGCGATGTGCAGCGTGCCGCTGGTGCCGCCGAACGGCTGCTCGAACTGCTCGATGCCGAGCCGGCCATTGCCCCGCCGGGAGCGCCTATTCCCCTGCCTTCACCGCTGCGCGGCGAAATCGGCCTTGAAGGCGTCAGCTTCGCCTATCCGGGGCGCGAGATCCCAGCCCTGGATACGCTCGATCTGCAGATTCGATCCGGGGAGCGTGTGGCGTTGGTGGGCCCTTCAGGTGCCGGCAAGAGCACGCTGTTCACACTGCTGCTGCGCTTTCACGACCCCGACCGGGGCCGTGTCACCCTGGACGGCATCGATCTGCGTGAGTTCGATCCGAAGGCACTGCGCGCAGGCATGGGCCTGGTGTCGCAGGAGCCGGTGCTTTTCACCGGCACGGTGGCGGACAATCTGCGCTACGGCAAGCCAGACGCCACGCTGGAGGAGCTACGCGCTGCCGCCCGGGATGCCAACGCTCTTGCCTTCGTCGAGTCCTTGCCCGCCGGCTTCGATACTGAACTCGGACCCGGCGGCGTCCAGCTCTCCGGCGGTCAACGCCAGCGCCTGGCAATCGCCCGTGCGCTGCTCAAGGACCCGAGCGTGCTGCTGCTCGACGAGGCCACGAGCGCGCTCGACGCCGAAAGCGAGCGCCTGGTACAACAAGCGCTGGACCGGCTCATGGCCGGGCGTACCAGTCTGGTCATCGCCCATCGCCTGGCCACGGTGACCGCCGCCGACCGCCTGCTGGTGTTCGATGAAGGGAAGCTCGTTGCCGCCGGCCGCCATGCCGAGCTGCTCGAAAAGAGCCCTCTATACCGCCACCTGGCGGAGCTTCAGTTCGGCCGGCACCACCCCGTGCTTTAGACGGACATGTCGGCTCAGATAGCGTTTCGCAGCCCCAGCTCGTAGGGATGCGGGTCCAGGTAGGTCTGCTGGCGGATATAGTCCGAGCCGTGGCGCTTCATGTAATGGTTTAGCAGTCTCAATGGTACCGCCAGGTGCACGTGCCCCAGGCGGTACTCTTCTATCGCTTGCAGCAGGTCCTGCTTGACCTCGCTATCCAGCTCCTGCTTCAGATAGCCCATGACATGCATCAGCGCATTGGTGTGCGTCTTGCGGGTGGCCGGACGCGACAGCGCGGCCATGAAACGCCGCAAGTAGGAAGTCTTGACCACTTCCAGCGGCAAGGCATGGGCGTCGCTGCCCAGGTAGCGGCCCAGTTCACGGTAGGCTTCGACGTGGTGGGCCATCAACAGGTATTTCTGACGGCTGTGGAATTGGATCAAGGCATGAAACCCGCCGGCGCCTTCGACGTTGCGCTTCCAGTCATCGAAGGCGAACACACGCGTGATGAAATTCTCGCGCAGCACGGCATCGTTCATGCGCGCCTCCTCTTCCAGCGGCAGCTCGGGGAAGTGCTCGCGCAGGACCTGCACGAAAAGGCCGGAGTCGGCATGGCTCGGCATGCCGTTCTCGTGATAGACCTTGACCCGCTCGAGCCCACAGCTCGGCGAACCCTTCATCAGTATGAAGCCACGCAGATGGCGGTGGCGTGTCACGAACGCTTCAGCAACCTCTCTCAAGCGCTCAGTGACGTCGAGCTCAGGGTCTACGGTGCCCTTGACCCGCGGTGTTTCGCCAGGAGCGCCAACCAGTCGAATCGGTTCGCGCGGCACACCCAATCCAGCCTCGAGTTCAGGGCAGAACGGCTCGAAGGCGAAACACTCCTGCAACACTTCCAGGCAGTAACGAGAGCGCTTATGGCCACCGTTGTAGCGCACCTGTTCTCCCATCAGACAGGCACTGATACCCACCGGAATGGCCTTCGACGATGTGGTGTCAACCAAGACTAGGCTCCTTCTGTCACCTGCTTCATCCTCTCCTCATGTCGGCTAATGGGCAAGTATCCTCCCCTCTCATGATGGTCGAGCGCTGACATATGTTGTCAGAACGTCATCAAACAAAAGTGCACCGACGTGAATCAGAGGGTTGAAGCGAAGCGTTGTTACGCGCCGTTATATTGCATCGTGGATGGGATATCTTTCCTGAGGAACGATAACCATTCTTAGCATTAGTAAACCCGTCTTGGCTTGATGAGTGAGTTGTCCATACCTACGGTTAACGTGCTGGCAGACGCCAGAAGTGCCGGAAAGCCGGTAAATGGAAATACGACACTGCTTGTTTTCATTAACAGGCAACACGGATGAAGGAGTTCTGACATGGCACAGCAAAAAAACCAGAATCCGGGCAACTTTGCCAATGACCCCAAGAAGGCTGCCGAAGCCGGACAGAAAGGCGGCAAGCAAAGCAGCGGCAACTTCGCCAACGACCCGCAGCGTGCCTCTGAAGCCGGTCAGAAGGGTGGCCGGAACAGCGGCGGCAACTTTGCCAACGATCCGCAGCGCGCATCCGAGGCTGGGCAAAAAGGCGGCAAGAACCAAGGCCACTAATCCGGCCAGCCAGGGAAAACACAGCCGGTCAGGTCCATGAGCTGTCAAGCTGAGCCTTGGCAGCTCTTCTTTTCCTAATCTCAACGTTGGACAAGTGCCTCTTCGGCATCGGCTTCGCCCTGCTCGATCAGGTAAGCCAAATGTTCCGGTGCCCAGTCCATCAGCCAAAGTGAGGTGCTCTCCCCAGGGTGCGGCTCGCGCCGGATGCGCGTCATACGCAACCCGGGGTAAGCCTCCATTGCTTCATGGGCTTCATCGTCACTACGCGCCCCGAAAAAAAGTCGCCGGAAGTGGTCAAGATTTTCAGCGAAACCCTTCGGCATCTTCGGCGTGCGCTTGAACAGTTCCACTGTGATCACGTGCCATCGCTGTCCAGGCGTTAAAGGTTCAAGCCGCTCAAGGGCCGGCTGCAGTAATCCGCGATGCCAAATGTCGCCATCCCAGTAGGCCCGCCCCTCGTGCCACCCCGGTTTGAACAACAGGGGAATGGCACTGCTAGCACCGATCATGCTGGGGACTATGGGCTGTTCCGCGCTGTCGAACCAGGCTGGCGCAGCCGCCTCGATGTCAATGGCACGTATCATCAGTCGTGGTCCGGAATCGCCACCGTCATAGCGCTCGACATAGCGCATCACCGTTTCGACTAGCCTGCGGTTATCATAGCCAGCCGTAGCAGGATAAAATTCAAGACCTGCCAACATGCCTCCAGGCACTGCCGAGAAGACAGATGGATTACCGAATGCCAGCCCGGTCAGACTGGCACTCAGGCGTTGACTGTTGACATTGAAGAGCGGAACGAACGGAAGTGAAGGCTGGGCAACCTCACGCCAAAAGCGCTCCAATACATCAAGGCCAGCATAGTGGGCCTTCTGGTGCGCTGCGATCAGATAGCCGTTGACCGCACCGATCGAGGCACCTACCACGACCATGTCACGTCTGGCACGTTCATCAAGGCAGCGGACCAGAGTGCGATAAACGCCATATTGATAGGCTCCCAGTGCGCCACCACCATTGAGTACGAGCAAGATCCTTTCCTGCATGTCCCCTCCCTGCGACTCGCTTCTAAGTGGATACTGCTCCGCAAGGGTAGACCATGCCAAACGAATTGGGACAGCGTCGGCCGACCAAGGTCGCATTGCCTTAGCCCCGACTATCGCCCAAGCTCGAAAAAATAAAAAAGACCCCCCGAAGGGGGTCAGGTGGAGCACGCCAGCTCACATCGGTATATCGCCTGCTGTAGGTCAGCCTGTGGCGACGTTGCTCGGGAAGGCCGTGTTACTGTATTGCCGACCTTCCGGAGCGTTGATCGGTAACTCAATTCTGAGTTTCTTGCCTCATTACCAAATACAATGCGATAGCCGCGCCAACAATTACAGAATCAATTAGAAAACAAAGACCTGCAAGAAAAACAGTACGCAGGTTTTGTGCCATACGCCGCCAGCTCATTCCTTTCTGCACCAAAGATGCTCATAAAAAAGCCTCGACGCCGCATATTGATGCACTGCAAAAACAGCAAGGCATAATACACAAGGCCAACATGATGGATTCCGAGGCTAGAGCATTTCACGAGCCACGCTCATCACACGGCCATCCACCGTCCGCTGCACCTTATCTTCGATCTCGCTGCAGAGAGACTCCACCTTCGGCCGCTCATTGCCAGCTACCACGAAGGTCCACTCACTCGCTTCCAGACGATCTCGTTGCCCGCTCTCGCACACCGCGACCGCCGGATTGCGACCGAAGCGTTCGTGAACCCCGCCCATCCGCTGGCGCTTCTCCTTTAGCGACCCGCAGCCCGGCAGGGACACCTCGATTGTCAATACGGCTATGTACATGAGAGTAAGGTTCCTGTCGGTGGATGGCTGCCTGGGCCAGTATAGCGATGCGGGTTCACCCATTCAGATTAGGCTCAGGCAGCCCTCTTTCAACCGGAAGCCCTGGCGCTTTAGGCGCTATCGACGTTGCCCATCGGCAACGCCACCTTCATGTTCATCATCACGTTTACCGCAAACGCCAGGATGCCCAAGCCAACGATCACCGAGGCCAATGCCACCACTGGCTCGAGCTGCCGCATGCCGCCCGCGTAGAAGTGCAGGCATACCAACAGCACCGGGAGGCCTCCGTTGTGCAGATAGAAGTGAAGTCTCCCGAGAAGGCTGCGCGCGGCAGCCGGATACAAGTGATACATCAGACCGGCCAGGGCAAGGCTAGCCCAACCCAGCAGGTTGATATGTGCATGCACGCTTCGGAAGACATATTGATGACTGGCAGCCATCACGATGCCGTAAATGACGCCAACCAAGAGATATACCACCGCGATTTTCAGCCACATAAGGGCCATTTTCTTGTCTGCCATTGCACCGGCCATTGTCGTTCTCCCACTAACCCGTGCTCAGCAGGCAACTTCGGTTCGGCCATGGCCTCGATGGAGTATGTTGAGTCTCCATGAGGACAGGACAGCGCAGACCGCCTGCCGTCGATGGGTTGGTATCGTTATTGTCAGGGTAGTGACAGGCTGCGCTGCAAATGCTGAAACGGCGCAACCACGTACCATGGGTACGCCTTTTCTTTATGGCACCAAATCGGACACATGGGTACTAGCTTTGATTGGGCTGCGTCACGAATTCTTCTACCCCATTGGAACATGTCGTGGATGGGCAGCCACCCTGGCGAGCCAAGCCTGCACGGCAGGATAGCCAGCGAGAGAGAAACCGCCCTCATCTGCCACATGGGTATAGGCATACAGGGCTATGTCCGCCACGGTGGGCCCCGCGCCTACGAGATAGGGCGAAGTCGCCAGCGTTTCTTCCATTACCGCAAGAGCCTTATGGCCACCCGCCTGCTTGGCTTCGTATTCGGCACGACGCTCCTCGGGCAAGCCTAGGTAACGGGCAATGAAACGCGCAACGGCGATATAGGGCTCGTGGCTATATTGTTCGAAGAATTGCCAGCTCAACACCTGCGCCATCGCCAGCGGTTCGCTGGGCAGATAGGCAGTTCCATGAGCAAGATAGTCGAGAATGGCGTTGGACTCGGACAGATACCCGCCCGAAGGCAGCTCCAGCAGGGGAATCTTGCCGTTGCGATTCTTGTCCCGGAACGCCGCTGTTTGCGTATCGCCGGCAAGAATGTCGATATCGACCCACTCGTGGTCGATATCCAAGTGGCTCATCAACAACTGCACCTTGTAGCAGTTCCCGGATTGGCGATCGCCGTAGAGCTTGAACATGTCTGCCTCATTTTTTGGGGTCTGGCTCAGACGCCAACTCGGGTCTATGTTGAGATGGCCTGTTGCAAAGGGCGCAACGACTCAATGGAGGGAGTCTCATGAATCAACATGACAGTGTATCCGAACATGATGTCGTCGATATTCTCACTCGCGATCACCGCGAAATGGAAGCGCTACTCGAACAGATAAAGAGTGCGCCGGACGCCGAGCAGCGCCGCGACCTTACCGACACGCTGATTGCAGAGGTTGTGCGTCACGCTGTCGCCGAGGAGATGCACCTCTACCCGGTCATGGAGAAGCGTATACCCGGTGGGGAGGAGGAATCCGAGCACGACAAGAAGGAACATGACGAAATCGTGCAGGTGATGAAACAACTGGAAGATGCCGACGCCGCCGAGCCGGCCTTCATGGATCGCGTGCACAAGCTGGACGAGCTGCTGCGTCACCACGCCAAGGACGAGGAAGACGACCAGTTTCCCCAGCTTCGCCAACGCATCTCCCACGAGGATCTCGTGGAGCTGGGAAGGAAGGTAGAAAAAGCCAAGCAGCTCGCACCGACCCGCCCACACCCCAGCGCGCCCCACTCCGAGCTGTTCCACAAGACCGTTGGTCCGGGCGTGGGTATGGTCGACCGCCTGCGCGACAAGCTCAGCGGCCGCATGACGGGTTGATAACGCTCACCCTTCGCTTCATATCCGGGCGCCTGACGAAGAGGCGCCCGGGTTTATGTACCCTCGCTCGCAATTTCCAGCGTCATGAAGATGCTGTTCGGATCTGGCCGATAGTCTCCAAAAGGGGGACAAGGGGTAAAACCGAACGATGCATATAAGCTGCGCGCAGCTTGAAAATACTCCATTGAACCCGTTTCCAGGCTCAGCCTCGAATAGCCTCGGCCGGTCGCCTCTTGGATGATGTGCTGCAACAGCCTTGAGGCAACGCCCTTCCGTTGATGGGTGGCGGCAGTCCGCATCGACTTGATTTCGGCATGCGTATCAGTCATGTGCTTGAGTGCACCAAATCCTGCCAGCTCCGAACCGTCCCAGATGCTCCAGAAGGTAACGTCGGGGCTACTAAGGCCGCTCAAATCCAGGGCATGACGGCTTTCTGCCGGCGCGGTGTGCTCCATTGAGCCGAGATGCTCCTGGAGCAGCGCGATGACCTCTGGCCCTTCTAGATTATCGACTCGGATATTCACGAAAACTTCCTCTGTGACCGCTGCGAGAGTCAAAGCCGGCACGCTGTGCTTATTATATGAGGTAGCTGTCAGCCAGCGACGTGGCCGCTTGGTGCATACTTTATCAATGTTAGCTAATACGATGTAAGGCATATAAGTTGTGTGTAAGCTCTTTCCTCACGCATGCAAGGAAAAGCCCGCTTCCAGCACCACTCAACGGAGACACGACATGACAACGCCTCGCCTCGGCTTCATCGGCATCGGCCTGATGGGTGACCCCATGAGCCGCCGCCTGCTGGACGCCGGCTTTGAGGTCACGGTGTGGAACCGTACCCGAGAGAAATGTCGACCTCTCCACGAGGCAGGCGCTCGAATGGCCCCCTCCATTGCCCAACTAGTGCAGAGTGTCGATATGGTGATGCTCTGCCTGGCCAACACCGATGTGGTGGAAGATATCGTTTTCGGCGAGGATGGCGTGGCGGCTTACGGTCGCCAGGGGCAGTGCTTGATCGATCTTTCGAGCAGCGATCCAGCCGCGACGCGGGAGTTTGCCGAGCGCCTGGAGAAGAGCTGCGGCATGCACTGGGTGGATGCACCGGTATCAGGTGGCGTGATGGGTGCCGAGACCGGCACCTTGGCGATCATGTGTGGCGGCGATGAAGCAGACGTCGAAACCGTGCGCCCTCTGCTCGCACCACTCGCCGCGCGTGTCACCCACATGGGGCCGGTGGGTGCCGGCCAGGTCACCAAGGTATGCAATCAGATGATCGTCGGCTGTCAGGTCGCAGCCATTGCCGAAATGGTCGCCCTGGCCGAAGCCAGCGGTGTCGATGCCTTGCGTTTGACCGAAGCGCTGGCGGGCGGCTTTGCCGACTCAAAGCCCTTTCAGATCCTCACACCGCGCATGGCGGCAAGCGAATTCGATAACCCTGCCTGGCATTTGCGAACTCTGCTCAAGGATCTCGACATGGCGCTGGCCCAAAGTCAGCGTGCCGGGAGTGCCACCCCGATGAGCGGCCTGGCCGCCCAGCTGATACGTGCCCACGCCAGCCACGGCCATGCCGAGCATGACCCGGCGACGCTGGTGGAAACCTACCGCCATAGGACGTGACGGCGGTAGCAAGGCGCGGGGCCATTTGTTCCTCGCCCCGCCCTTCCGTACACTCGTTTGATATCCCCTTCACGAGCTATCGCCGAGGCACCCCATGGCTTTCGATTCAACCTCTTCTTATGTGGCTACCGATGCCTTGAAGCAGGCGGTAAATGCCGCCGTGACGCTGCAACGCCCCCTTTTGATCAAGGGCGAACCTGGCACCGGCAAAACCCTGCTGGCCGAGGAGCTCGCCCGCTCGCTGGACACCAGGCTCATTACCTGGCACATCAAATCCACCACCAAGGCCGCCCAGGGGCTCTACGAATATGACGCAGTGAGCCGCCTGCGCGACTCCCAGCTCGGCGTCGAGGGAGTGGAGAACGTCGAAAACTACATCAAGCCCGGCAAGCTGTGGGAAGCCTTCACCGCCGACGAGCGGGTAGTGCTTTTGATCGATGAGATCGACAAGGCCGATATCGAATTCCCCAACGACCTGCTCCAGGAGCTGGATCGCATGGAATTCCACGTCTACGAAACCGGCGAGACCGTCTCCGCCAGGCACCGGCCGATCATCGTGATCACTTCCAATAACGAGAAGGAGCTTCCCGACGCTTTTCTGCGCCGCTGCTTTTTCCATTACATCGAATTTCCCGACCGCGAAACCATGCAGGCCATCGTCGACGTCCACTTTCCCGACATCGCACCGAAGCTGGTGGGCGAGGCACTGGAAGTATTCTTCGATCTGCGCCAAGCGCCGGGATTGAAAAAGAAGCCTTCCACATCGGAGCTGGTCGATTGGCTCAAGCTGTTGATGGCCGACGAGCTGGCGCGGGAAGCGCTTTATCAGCGTGACCCGGTGAAGGCGATTCCACCGCTGGCCGGTGCGCTGGTCAAGAACGAGCAGGATACCCATCTACTGGAACGGTTGGCATTCATGCTGCGCCGCCAAGGCAACCAGAGGCGCTGAGCCATGTTCATCGGCCTGTTCGAAACGCTCAAGCGCGCCGGTGTACCGGTATCGCTGCGTGAACTGCTCGACCTCCATGCAGTGGTCGATCACGGCGTGGTATTCGCCGATATGGAGGCGTTTTATCAAGTGGCTCGGACCGTGATGGTGAAGGACGAACGCCACTTCGACCGCTTCGATCGCGCCTTTGCCGCCTGGTTCGATGGGCTGGAAAACCTCGATGCCGCCATTGAGGCACTAATTCCGGACGACTGGCTGCGACGCGAATTCGAGA
Source organism: Halomonas sp. (assembly GCF_020832045.1). Lineage (GTDB taxonomy): Bacteria > Pseudomonadota > Gammaproteobacteria > Pseudomonadales > Halomonadaceae > Halomonas. The sequence goes on along the minus strand of NZ_JAFIFK010000047.1, from coordinate 88,262 downwards.
AGCAACTGAGCGACGAGGAGAAAGCGCAGATCGAATCGCTGGGCGGCTTGGAAAAATTGATCGAGACCTTCAAGAAGCGCTTAGAGGAGCAAAAGGAGCGCCACGCCGGCGGCAACAAGTGGATCGGTACCGGCGGTACCAGCCCCTTCGGTGCCTACGGCTACAATCCGGAAGGCATTCGTATCGGCCAGGAGGGCTCACGTCACCGCCGGGCGATCAAGGTGTGGGACGAGCGCCGCTTCCGCGACTACGACGATTCGCTCGAGCTGGGTACGCGCAATATCAAGATGGCGCTACGCCGGCTGCGTAAGTTCGCCCGCCAGGGGGCGGCGGAAGAGTTCGATGTCGATGCCACCATACGCGACACAGCCCGCGACGCCGGTCTCCTCAACGTGCGCATGCGACCGGAGCGCCACAATACGGTGAAGGTATTACTGTTCCTGGATGTAGGCGGCTCCATGGACGACCACATTCGCGTCTGCGAGGAGTTGTTCTCCGCCGCCCGCTCCGAGTTCAAACATCTGGAACACTACTACTTTCACAACTGCTTGTATGAAGGTGTCTGGCGCAACAATCACCGCCGTACCAGCGAACGCATGCCTACCATGGATGTCTTGCACACCTACGGCAGCGATTACCAGGTGGTGATCGTCGGCGATGCCGCCATGTCGCCTTATGAAGTGACGCACCCCGGCGGCAGCGTGGAGCACTTCAACCAAGAGGCCGGTGCCGTATGGCTCAAGCGGCTTGTCGACAAATTCCCTCGCCTGGCCTGGCTCAACCCCATGCCGCCACGTGCTTGGGAATACACCCATTCGACCCAGCTGATTCGCCAGTTGATCGATGACCGCATGTATCCCATGACCCTGACAGGACTGGAAAATGCCATGCGCGAGCTGGCGCGAAGGTAGCCAACGATAACGACTTTTCTGGTAGTGATGGACTTGCCCAGCGCTTTACGGCTCCCTATACTGTACATATAAACAGTAATAAAGGTGGCCTCGCTCAATGCGGTAGTGGCAGAGAGCGGCTTGCCATAGCCCTCTCTGGTTATTTTCTTGAATAATAACCCTCCGGGGCTATTATTCTTTCCATACCCTCTTGCAGAACAGGCCAATGGCGCAGCGTATAGCCGTACTCACGGGCGACCTTGTCGAATCCCGCAAGGCCAACGACCCGCAGCGACTCTTCTCGGTGCTCGACAGTGCACTCGAGGCGATCTGCGAACGCTTTGGGGGCCAAGGTGAGCGTTACCGTGGCGACGGGTTCCAGATTGCCCTGCCCGACCCCTCCAAGGCACCGCTCGTCGCAGTGCTGCTGCGCGCCTCACTGATTCGCCATTCGGAGGAGCACCAGCGCTGGGACGCGCGTATCGCGGTAGCTATCGGCGAAAGCAACTGGCAACCGCAGTACAAGGTAACCGAGTCCAGTGGCGAGGTCTTCGTGCGCTCCGGTCAGGCCCTGGACACCATGAGCGATGGTACCGAACACCTGCGTTTGAGCTTGGGCGAGCAAGGCGAGAGCGAATGCTTGACCCTGCTATCACGCTTTGTCGACAACCTGATCGACGGCTGGTCGCGCTATTCTGCCGAAGCCGTTTATCTCTGCCTGTGGTACTCGGAATCTCAGCAGGCGCTGGCCAAACGACTCGGCATTAGCCAGCCCAGCATACACAAGCGCCTGAGGGCCGCCCGCTGGCCGCTGCTCGACGCCTATCTGAGCCATGTGGAACAGCGGCTCAAGGATGATCCGTGATGAACGTAGACCTCTCGCTATTGCTGGGACTGGTGCTGGTCCATCTGATTGGCGACTTCGTGCTGCAACCGAGGCACTGGGTCGAAGCCCGGTTCGTGGACAAGGTGCACTCCCCTCAGCTCTACCTGCACGCCTCGATACACGGCGTCCTGGCCTTCCTGGTGCTGGGGGCGGCCGCGCTCACCCATCCCTCCCCGCCGTCATGGATGCTGGTGCTGCTCGCTGCGGCTGCCGTGGCGGTGAGCCATGCGCTGATCGATCTGGGCAAATCCTACCTGTCACCGGCCAGGCTGCGCTGGTTCATGCTCGACCAGATGCTGCATCTACTGGTGCTGCTGGGAATCTGGCTCGCCTGGCTGGGTACCTGGCAGCCGCTGATTGAATTCTGGGAGAGGTCTTTCACACCGTCGGTGCTCGGCATCCTCGTTGCCTATCTGATCGTGAGCCGGCCATTATCCATCGTCATCGCCTTGATCATTCAGCGCTGGAGCGCCCAGATCGACAATCCGGGAACGCTGATTGCTGCCGGGGCGCGCATCGGCATGGCCGAACGAGTACTGGTACTGACCCTGGTGCTATTCGATCAGTTGACCGCCATCGGCTTCCTGCTGGCCGCCAAGTCGGTGCTGCGCTTCGGTGAACTGCGAGGCGCACAGGATCGCAAGCTGACCGAATACGTGCTGATGGGCACCCTGCTCAGCGTCTCGACCGCCATGGTGCTGGGACTGATTCTACGACTGCTGTTGGGATATTGATTCAATGTGGCATCCGTTCATTGTCGCGCTCACCCTTGCTCTCGTGCTGGCCGGCTGTGCCGCTCCGGAACCGCTGGAGCGGCGCCAGGGCTACGTGGTAGATCGCTCATACGCGGCCCCATCGCACAATAGCCGGGTACGTCATCTGGTGATTCACTACACCGATATCGACGAGGCCGAATCGCTGGCCGTGCTTACCGGCCCCCACGTGAGCGCCCATTACGTGCTGCCACTGCCACCGCAGTACCACCACGGTGCGCCGCGGATCTACCAACTGGTCGACGAGGAGCGCCGGGCATGGCATGCAGGTGCCAGCGCCTGGAAGAGTCGTACCAACATCAACGACACTTCGATCGGCATCGAGATCGTCAATCTCGGTCCCGACCGCCCTTACGCCGAGGTGGAGCGGTTGCTGGAACGCAACGCTGAAGCGGAGGTGAAAATCGACTGGGCACCGTATCCCCAGGGGCAAATAGAAGCGCTGATCGCGCTGTCGCGGGACATCATCGAGCGCCACGGCATTCACCCTACCGACGTGGTAGCCCACTCCGACATCGCACCGTCACGCAAAGTCGACCCCGGCCCTCGCTTTCCCTGGCGCGAGCTGTATGAGGCCGGTATCGGCGTATGGCCGGAAGAAGACTCCGTGGCACGCTGGCAGACTCACTTCGACATGCAGCCACCGACACTCGCCACCTTGCAGAAGGCGCTGAAGACGTGGGGGTATCCGCAGCAGGAAACGGGCGAGCTGGATCGTGAAACACGCGCCGTGCTGCGCGCCTTCCAGATGCGCTTCCGGCCCGCCGACTATCGCGGCAACCCCGACACCGAGTCTGCCGCCATTCTCTGGGCATTGCTGGAAAAGTACCGCCCCCATGAAATGGAACGGTTGGCGGAGGCGACGACCGAGCCGGCAACCTAGCGAGCAGTGGAGGGATTACAGGGTGGCCAAACGCTCCTGATCGTTGATACCGGCCATGCGTACCAGCGCCAGAGCCTCATCGAGACTTTCCACCTCTTCGACTCGTAGCAGCTCACTGTCAAGACGGACCCGCTTGCCGGTCTTCTCGGAAAGCAGCTTCTCGAGGGTGGCAACGTCCATACTCTCTTCCAGGTAGAGGGTATCGACACTGGCATGGTCCTGGGTGCCAGGTAGATAGATCGTGCCATTGGAGAAGTCCACGGCATAGGCGATAACGCCCGGTAAAATGAAGAACAGCAGACCCACGCCATTGGCAATTGCCACCGCCGGATCGATACGTCCGCTCATCTGGCCTTTGCGTTCGGGGTGAAAGACGGTACCGCAGCCCACCAGGGCGGTGATGGACAGTCCAAGCACCAGTCCTGTCAAGGCACGACGGAATCGAGTCCTCATGAAAAGGATGCTCCGGTTAAGATAGAGGTATCGGTAGCGAGCCATTGTCGCCTCGCACACCGCCATGGAGAATGGCGGGAGATTACCACAGCGCAGAGTGATACGAACGTTTACATATCTCACGTAAGCAACCATGCGCTCGCAGGTCGTCACGAGCTGGATGGAAGAAATGAAGGAGTGGCCATGAGCGAGATTGCACTTCACACCTGTCAGGGCAATGCCATCGCCCCTAGACTCGAGGAGCTGGCCCACCTGAGGATCACCGTCTTCCGAGACTTTCCTTATCTCTACGACGGCAGCCTCGAGTACGAAGCTAGCTATCTGCGCCGCTACGCCGAATGCCCCGCCAGCCTGTTCGTACTGGCTGAGGATGGCGATGCCCTCGTGGGAGCCGCTACGGGTATGCCGCTAAGTGAAGATGTGGCGGAATTCCGCGCTCCCTTCGAGGAAGCCGGCTTCGATATCGATAGCGTGTTCTATTACGGCGAATCGGTACTGCTGCCGGGCTATCGCGGCTGCGGTATCGGTAAGGCGTTTCTTGCCAAGCGTGAGGCTCACGCTACCAAGCATGGCTATTCCACCGTGGCCTTCTGTGCCGTGGAGCGCCCAGACGACCATGCGCTGAAACCCGAAGGCTACGTGCCGCTGCACGGTTTCTGGCGCTCCCAAGGTTATGAGCGCCATCCCCAGCTTGCCACCACCTTTCGCTGGAAGGATATCGGCGAGCCGGCGGAGAGCGACAAGCCGATGGTGTTCTGGTTGAAATCGCTGCAGTGACCTGCACAACAAGCCTCGGGGCTTATCCGTCGACAGGGCTCCGAGGAGGCGCTGTAAACCCATCCCTGGGCGCTACTTTTGCCATCCATGGCAAAAGACCTCCTCTGCGCCCTGTCCCCGGCGCCCCTCGTTCGCGGTGGCGAGCAGCCATGCCAGGTTGAGCAACGCTTTTGCCGCCGTTCCTCGTTGGCCGTACAATGCCACGAACGCCGCTCACCGCGGCACCTCGACACATGTCAGCCCATGCTGGAAGGAAACGCCGGACCCATGCGCGCCACTCAACTGTTGATCGCCACTCTCAAGGAAACTCCGTCCGACGCTGAGGTCATCAGCCACCAGCTGATGCTGCGTGCCGGAATGATCCGCCGCCTCACCTCGGGCTTGTACACCTGGCTGCCGATCGGTCTGCGCACCCTGCGCAAGGTAGAGCGTATCGTGCGCGAAGAGATGGATCGCGCCGGGGCCCAGGAGGTCTTGATGCCGGCAGTACAGCCCGCCGAGCTGTGGCAAGAGTCCGGCCGCTGGGAGCAGTACGGGCCCGAACTTCTGCGCCTCAAGGATCGCCATGAGCGCGACTACTGCGTCGGACCCACCCATGAAGAAGTGATCACCGATCTGATGCGCCGCGAGCTTTCCAGCTACAAGCAGCTGCCGGCCAATTTCTACCAGATACAGACCAAGTTCCGCGACGAGATCCGCCCGCGTTTCGGCGTGATGCGCTCACGCGAGTTCATCATGAAGGATGCCTACTCCTTCCACCTGGACCAGGATTCCCTCAAGGAAACCTACCAGGCCATGTACGACGCCTATGTGCGTATCTTCACCCGTCTGGGCCTCGATTTCCGCCCGGTGCTGGCAGACAACGGCGCCATCGGCGGTACCGGCTCCCATGAATTCCACGTGCTGGCCGATTCCGGTGAGGACGATATCGTCTTCTCCACCGAGTCCGACTACGCGGCCAATATCGAAAAGGCCGAGGCGCTGCCTGCCCCTCTGGGCACCTCGTTGGAGCGCGCTGCACCCAGCGAGGAGCTGCGCCTAGTCGACACGCCCAATGCCAAGACCATCGCTGCTCTGGTCGAGCAGCACGGCCTGCCCATTGAAAAGACCATCAAGACTCTGATGGTACGTGCCACCGAAGGCGGCCTGATCGCTCTGCTGGTGCGCGGCGATCACGAGCTGAACGAAATCAAGGCCGAGAACCTGGCCGAGGTAGCCGCTCCTCTCACCATGGCCACGGAAGAAGAGATCCGTGCCGCGGTGGGTGCCGGCCCCGGTTCGCTGGGCCCGGTGAAGCTGAACATGCCGATCATCGTCGACCACAGCGTGGCATTGATGAGCGATTTTGGCGCCGGTGCCAATATCGATGGAAAGCACTATTTCGGAATCAACTGGGAGCGTGACGTGGCGCTGCCCAAGGTGGCCGACATCCGCAACGTGGTGGAGGGCGACCCGTCACCGGACGGCAAGGGAACGCTTTCAATCAAACGCGGCATCGAGGTCGGCCACGTTTTCCAGCTGGGCAAGAAGTATTCCGAGGCAATGAACGCCACGGTACTCGACGATAACGGCAAGGCCGCCCACACCTGGATGGGCTGCTATGGCATCGGCGTAACCCGCGTGGTAGCCGCCGCCATCGAGCAGAATCATGACGCTGGCGGCATCATCTGGCCCAACGCCATCGCCCCCTTCCAGGTCGCCCTGGTGCCGATGAACGCTCACAAGTCCCAGCGCGTGCGCGAGGAGTCAGAGCGTCTCTACCAGGCGCTGACGGCGGCCGGCATCGACGTGCTGCTGGACGACCGTGACCTGCGCCCGGGGGTGAAGTTCGCCGATCAGGAACTGATCGGTATTCCTCATCGGCTGGTGGTGGGAGACCGGGGACTGGACAATGGCGAACTGGAGTACAAAGGGCGGCGTGACAGTGAGGCGACCATGGTTCCGGCCGATAGCATCGTCGAATTCCTGCTGGCGCAGATCAACGCCTGAGCACCGGCTGGCTGCCGCCATGCTGGCGGCGGCCTGCCTTTTCGCTGCCCCGGTGGCGGGCCAAGAGCGCCCGAACGTCCCTGCTAGCGCCGAGCGAGCGCACTTGCTTGGCGCCCTTCCCGTTGCTCTGCAAACGCCCCCTGCTCAACGCATGCGGGGGGGGTCCGATATCCCTTCGTCATTGCGTCAAACCCTCGATACGCTGGTGGCCACACCGCCTTCACCGGATCAGGTATGGGCAGCGCGACACTGGAAGAGCGAGATGGAACCGCGCCTGGCTCGCTTCGTGCGTGATGACGCCATGCGCGGTGAACTCCTTACGCGTATCTACCATGAGGCCCGCCTGGCAGGGCTTGCCCCGGAGATCGTGCTTGCTGTCATTCAGGTGGAGAGCGCTTTCCAAGCGCAAGCCGTTTCTTCGGCCGGGGCCGTGGGGCTGATGCAGATCATGCCATTCTGGATCGATGAACTGGGCCGCAGCGCAGACGATCTCATGGACCCTTGGCTCAACCTGCGTTACGGCTGCACGATACTCGCCCACTACCTTGCAGTGGAGAACGGCGACCTCACCCGTGCACTCGCTCGCTACAACGGTAGCTTGGGGCAGACCTGGTATCCCGAAAGGGTGATGCGGGCCTGGAGCGACAATTGGTGGCTCGCACGTTGACCTTTACGCCAAGCTGCGCCGAAGCTCTCTTACCATCCTAGCCAGCGACGATTGACGTATCCAAATTGGCCACTCGCCACCCGTCACGCCCCTGTGCCTTGACTTCATAGAGCGCTGCATCGGCGGCGGCATAACCGGCTTCGAACCTGGCATGCCCCGCCGTGAATCGCGCAGCCCCCACACTGAAGGTAACGTGGTCTGCATGGGGGTGGGAGGGATGAGGAATGGTGGCAGAACGCAGCGCTTCGACGAGCTGACGACAACTGTGAAACAGGATCTGGTCATCCTGGCACTCGAACAGCACGGCAAATTCATCGCCACCCAGCCGATAGAGGCTCGCCTTCTGGCCGTGATTGAATTCGATCAACTCAACGAGTCGACGCAGCAGTCGATCGCCTGCGGGATGCCCAAGGCTATCGTTGTACTGCTTGAAATAATCGATATCGACGAGCAGCAGGCCCAAGGAGCGACCCCGTGCCGCTACTACGTCATCATGCAGGGCGCTGCGGTTGCCCACCCCGGTCAGAGGATCGCGCAGGGCGCGACTCATCCACTCGAGGCTTTCGCGAGCGGAACGGTCGGCACGGCGCCGCTGAAGCTCGTGCATCAGCCAGAAGCCGAGCCCCAGCGCGAAAATGACCAGACTACCGGCCAGCACCTGCCCCTGATGACGCCGCGTCTTGTCGACGAACTCTGCCGTGATGGCGCTACGCCGGTCCAACTGGTGCATTTCGATCCTGGTGAGACAACGCATAGGGGCCAGCAGGCTCTCACGCAGGTGCGATGCTGCCACAGGCGCTGCTCCTTCAAGACGCAGCAGCAGGTCATCGATGGCCGCCAGGCTCGGCACCGTGCAATCGTACTCGCGACGATACAGGCCGATATCGAAAAGGCTGTAGGCAAGCTTTATCTGAAAGTGCGCACTCTCACGGGTTTCGGGCTCATCCGGTGCCTGTAACAGCTGGTCGAGCCCCAGCTGCAGATAATCACGTGAACGCGTCGCCAACTGCTGGCCGGTCAGGTTGCCCGACTGGCTGAAGTACGCCTGTATTTCGGGATAGACCCAGCGAGTCTGGTACGCGATCAACAGCATCAAGGCCGTGAAGCTCATCAGGCTGAGCCATAGCCAATGCACATGACGCCGCCATGGGCGACCCGGTTCTACCATACCGCCTCGATGCTGCGGATCATCCAAACCCAGTCGTTGAAGTTGCGTAGGTTGTCGGGGTCGCGATTGCCGTAATCACGCTCGACCAGGCGCAGAGGGCCACGGTCGCGCAGGCTGATGGGCTCGCCGTTCTGGTGAGTCACGAGAATCCAGTTGGGGTCGTCCCAGCCTGCCAAGGTCACGTCGTAGTCATCCCAGGCCTGGAAATGAAGCTGAGGCGGCACACGACCGAAATGTTCGATGAGCAAGTCGCGGAAGACCAGCCCCCGCATCTCGGTGTCTTCCGTCAGATAAGGTTCGTAGAAGCGAAACTCGACATCCGCTCGCTCTCGCAGCGCTTCGACCGAGAGCGTAATGTCTCTGTCACCGTCGCGCAGCTGCAGCGTGTCAGGATTGGCCTGGGCGGTAGAACCCAACAGCAAACCGACAATCAGCAGCCCTGGAGCAGGGAAACGCACCTTGTGACCAAGGTTGAGCATGGTCAAGACTCCCTCGTTCTTCTTATGGTGTCGACTGAACCATCGACGTAGTATTTCAAGCGGAGTCTACCACGAAAAAATGCCGGCCCAATTGGGCCGGCTACTGGGGGGAAAACTCCCCCCTCCCCTGACGACTTGCTAACTAGGCTGACTCAGTGCTTGCGCTTGCGACGATGGTCGCGGACCACGAAGCCGACCCAACCTGCCATGAATGCGATCATCATCGCGACGGTTACCAGCCCGAAAATTACTGCCTCATCCCAGTACATAGTGGTTTCTCCCCGTCACCTGATGCGATGAGTTCACTCTAGCCTGTTGAAGACATGGGAAAACTGACCTGCATCAAATTTCGCCTCGGGCCCGTTGCAAGGAATTCGGCAAATTGATGCAGGTCAGTTTTTCGGGAAGTTCGATGCACTGCCGGGTCAAGGAAGCTTGCGATCTTCCACCTGGGATGGCGCGACATCGGCAGGGAGGGGGTGGCCTTTGGCCAGCTCGGCACGACTTGCCTCGCGTACTTGCAATACCTCGAGCGCATAGCTCAGGGTTTGCCCAGCCAAGGGGTGGTTGGTATCGACCATCACCGAGTCATCCCGCACCTCGATGACGGTAATGACCTGAGGCCCGTCATCTCCCGGCGTTTGAAAGCGCATACCGGATGCCAGATCGCGTTGAGGAAATGCACTGCGACCGAACGACTGAATCAGGTTCTCGTTACGCTCACCATAGGCATCTACAGGCGCCAAGGTAACGGTCAGCCTGTCACCCGGCACGTGGCCCGCCAGCTCACGTTCCAGGCCGATCATGATGTTGTCATGGCCATGCAAATACTCGAGGGGCGTGGCACGCGCCCGCGAATCGTCGAGCACCTGGCCCTGTGCGTCGCTTAGCACGTAATGCAGGGTCACGACCCGCTGGGGGGCAATGTTCATGCGAACTCCCGTGGACGAATGACGAGGCAGCCAGCAGTCATGTGCCCGGGCGCAAGCTTGCTACGGGCATTTCCAGCTGCTGCTGGCGATTGAGAAGATTGAGCAGCACGACCGCGCGCTCATCGCCTTTGTGGCCGGCAAAAACGGCTTGAAGATCCTTGAACGGCCCTTCGGTGATCTCGACCTTTTCCCCGGCGCGAAAATAGACATTGGCGGCACTCTCCAGCTCGACGGTGCCTTGCTCACGCAACAGCACTACCAGTTCGTCATCTACCGGCAGCGGACGATTGCCGAAGGTGACGATTTTGAGCACGCCTCGAGTGGAGCGAATCGGTCGCCAATTGCTGGCTATTCGGTCGAGCCGAATGAACAGATAGTGGGGAAACAGCGGCTCATCGATCCACACCAGCTTGCCACCGCGCTTCTTCTGCACCTGCAGTATCGGGTGGAAGAGTTCATAGCCTTGGTTGGCCAGATGCTGCGCGGCGCGAAAGGACTCACCGCCCTTGCATTGAACGACGTACCAGCGTGGCAGGTTATCGTCCTTGTCTTCGTACGGCTGACGTTCGCCGTGGCTCATGAAGGCCTCCTGATCGAGAATAACCTGCTGGCATCGCTGCCGGTGCTCTGCAACAATCGAGCGGCCGGACGATGGGTCCTCCTGGACCGCCCACCAGCGCCTTGCGGGGCCATTCTAACATCGTTGCCGGCCCCGAGCCGCCTCTCGGACATCGACCATCGAGGAGTCACACCACGCATGTCCATCCCAACCGCTCAGCGCAGCTGGGGAGCCGCCCTGGCCATTTATTTGCGAGCCCCCGTGATTACCATGCTGTTTCTGGGCTTTTCGGCCGGACTGCCCTTTCTCCTGGTGTTTTCGACCCTGTCGGCCTGGCTTCGCAGCGACGGTGTTCAAGTCGCCGCCATCGGCTTCTTCTCCTGGATCGGCATACTCTATTCGATCAAGTTCTTCTGGGCTCCCATCGTCGACCGTCTTGCCCTGCCGGTGCTGACCCGCACCTTTGGCCAACGCCGCGGCTGGATGCTGCTGGCACAGGCCATGATCGCTTGTGGCCTGGTGGGGTTATCGACCCTTGACCCACAGCAGAACCTGGCGCTGGTGGCCGCCTTCGCTCTGCTGGTCGCCTTCGGCTCGGCTACCCAGGATATCGCCATCGACGCCTTTCGCATCGAGTCGGCGCCCGACGACATTCAGGCCGCCATGGCTTCCACTTATATCATCGGCTATCGCGGTGGCCTGCTGGCCGCTGGCGCCGGGGCGCTCTACGTTGCGTCCTGGCTCTCCTGGCAAGCCGCCTACCTGACTATGGCCCTGCTCGTCGGTATCGGGGTGATTACCGTGCTGTTGCGCCCTGAGCCCGAGAGGCTGTCACTCACTACGCAGTTGATTCATGAGCCCAAGGTGCGCGCTTTCATCCGTGCCAGCCGCGGCAAGCCGCGCGTGTTGCGACGCTTGGGGGCCTGGCTGATCGGTGCGGTTGTGTGTCCTTTCACCGATTTCCTTTCGCGTCATCGGCTCAAGGCGCTGTGGCTGCTGGTATTCGTTGCCGTGTTCCGGATCAGCGATCTGGCTATGGCCTCGATGGCCAATCCGCTCTACATCGACCTGGGCTTCTCGCTGGCTACCATCGCCAATGTGACCAACGTCTTCGGCATCGCCATGAGCATCAGCGGAGGGATTCTCGGCGGTCTGCTGGTGGCCCGCTACGGCATCGGCCCGATACTGGTTCTGGGGGCGGCAGCCGCAACCCTGACCAACTTGCTGTTCGCCGCACTTGCGCTGGCGGGCCAGAGCCTGCCGATGCTGATCATGGCCATCGTCGGTGACAACCTGGCCAATGGCCTGGCCAGCGCGGTGTTCATCGCTTTCCTGTCGAGCCTGACGTCGCGCGCCTATACCGCGACCCAGTACGCGCTGTTCTCGTCGTTGATGACGCTTCCAGGCAAGTTCCTGAGTGGCTTCGGTGGGCTAGTGGTGGCTGCCGAGGGCTACGCGACGTTCTTCGTCATTGCCACCGCGCTGGGACTGCCGGCCATCGCTCTGGCGATCTGGATCAGCCGCGACAAGGAACTGGTGCCGCCGCCCACCCCGCGCACCGTGTGACTCGCGACTCAGCGATCGATCTGGCTCTGCAGCCAGCTCAGCGCACCCGATGTGGCACGCCACTGGTCGCGCATCAGCGTGCGATACTGCCAGGCCTCGGCGCGGGTGCCGGGCTCGGCAACGTTATCCCCACCCACGTGGATCGGCCGTGTCTGCTCGGCACACAGCATGGCCAGCGCATGGGGATTGTGACGGCGCACGTCGCGTAGCGCTTCGTTGGCCTCGTCGATGCGCTCCAGGCGGAACAGCGCCAGCGCCCTTCCCATCAGAATGCCCAGCACCGGGCCGTCGTCGCGCTGGGTTTCGGTCACCGCCAGCGCCTCACGGTCGCGCCCTTCGCGCAGCAGCTGGTCCAGAACCAGCTCTTGCAGGCCCAGGCTATCCTGGTCGTCGAGCGTCAGCAGCCGTTCGGCAAGTCGCCGAGAGCGTTCGCGGGCGCCCCGCTCCATGCCGACCACCAGTGCCAGGCCAGTACGCAGCAGCACGGCATTGTCGGCGCTGTCCCACAGGAAGGGACCATCGCCCTCGCCACGAATTCGCTCGAGCCACCTCTCCAGGCGGTTGGACAGCGGTTCGAACAGGCTGGGCGACATCCACGGCAGGCTGCCGAAACGGCTGGTCAGAGCCAGGGTGAGCGCCTGCACCACCCGTGGCGAATCGAGCCATTCCGGGTGAGCACAGAGCTCACGCAGCCAGTCGCCGGCCTGCATCCAGGGGTCGCCCTTGAGGCCAAGCGCGCTTTCGTCGTCCACATCAACTTGAAACTGCTTATGCCAGGCGGCAAACAGGGTGTCTTCCCTGGCGCTGCTGTGATACTCCAGCTCTCCGCTATCCGTCAGGCTCACGCTCAGTCCGGGGGCCGGCGGGAGCTCCGCCAAAAGCGCCTGAAGCGAAGCCAGCGGCTCCGCCAGGTCCTCTTCGGCATTGAGCAGTTGGTCGGCCAGGGTAGCCCCGGGGTTCTCCGCCAGATCGGCCAGAAACTGTAGCTGATCGGGCTCCAGCTCACCCTTGCGGGACAGGCGGCGGAACCAGAAGCGGGCTCGCTCGGCGGCCTCCTCTTCGTGCCCTTCGTGTAGCAGCAGCATGGCTTCGATATAGGCCAGCGTCGGCGAGTCGGGAAGCGCCTGCTGAGCGCGCACGAAGGCGGCCCGGGCACTGTCCAGATCGTCGCTGTCCAAGTGCATCAGACACAGGCGCTCCAGCGCCACGCCCCGCAGGAACAGCGGGCCGCGATCGAGCACCTCGTCGAGTAGCTCGGCCCGTTTGCGGATGAAACCGCGCTCCTGGTACAGATCGATCAGCAGTTCGAATGCAGGCTCGGCCTGAACCGGCAGTCGCGACCAGTCGGCTCGCTGAAACAGCGATTCCAGGATCTGTTGCGCACGCCCGCGCTGGCCCGTCTCGGCAGCGATAAGGCCGGCCTCGAGCAGGGCCTGGGCGGGGGCATTGCCACTCTCCAGCGCCCCCTTCAGGGTCGGCCCCTTCCAGTCACGCAGCGAGAGCATCCACATCAGATGATCGGGAACTTCGGCGGGCATCGAGACGGCCCCGCAGCAGTGCTTCAGCTTGAGGCCGGAATCGCACCAGCAGGGTTCATTGCGGCCGGGACGCGCCAAGGGCTCACTGGTGAAGCCGGCACGCTCGAGCGGGGTCTGGCTCCAGAGGATGGGCGCCAGCGCCTGGGCCATGGCCAGGTCGCCCCCCATCAGCTCGACTCCCTCGTCGCGCGCCCAGGCCATGAACGCCGGATAGCGCTCTTCCTCTCGGATGGCTGCCAAGGCACCCGAAGCAAAGCCCAGCAGCTGCTCGACCCATACTGCCAGCATTCACTCTCTCCGCCAGTTCAAATGGCGCATATAGTAACAGGGAAGCGTGATTTGGTGTTGTGCGCAAGAACGCTCGGCATGTGCGTCAGGGCTCAGCGGCGCACTCCCTCCAGCAACGGCTCGGTTCTAGCGTACATGTCCAGGCGGGCGCCCAGTCGCACCAGATTCCAGTAGTGCCCGTTGAGCGTGCGGGAGAGCAGTAAAACGTCGGCCGGGGGCTGCAGGCGGTCCATGGCCGCCCATACTTTCGGCGAAAGATCGCGCAGGCGACGGTGCACTCTGACATCGGAGAAATCCTGCGGGCCGGGTTCGAACAGCGGCGCCACCGCTTCGGCGGATTCACGATAGAGCGCCAGCGGCGCCCCCTGCCCTTGGCGGCCGCCCAGCCGACGCATGGCGTCGTCCATGGCCATTGGATCGCCCGCCAGGGTGGCGTCGAGCAGTTGCATCATCGCCTGGAGATGCCTCTCAGGTACCGGAATCACGGCGCCCAGGTCGTAGACCACGAGCCGCCCCTCGTCATCCACGGCAAAGTTGCCGGCGTGGGGGTCGGCGTGCAATTCACCATGAGTGAAAAGCTCTTCGGTGAGCCAGTCGGCCAAGGTGGCAGCGACACGCTGGCGCACGGCATCGCTGGCTGCTTCCAGCTCACGCAATGGCGTGCCGGCGACATAGCGCATGGCCAGTACCCGTGGTCCGCAAAGCTCGGGCAAAGGTTCCGGAATAAGCAGGTCTTCGAGATGCGCATAGCGTAACCGGTAGCGTGCCAACGCCCTGGCCTCGGCGTGATAGTCGAGTTCGCTACGCAAGCTGGCCGCAAGCTCCTCGAACAGAGCATCCAGGCGCGCCTGAGGCACCTTGAACCAGCGCCCCAGGCGCATGATGCGACGCAGCTGTACCAGATCGCTTTCCAGGGTGTCGACAAGGCCCGGATACTGCACCTTGAGCACTAGAGGTACGCCGTCATGGGTCACCGCACGGTGCACCTGCCCCATGGAGGCGCTGGCGAAGGGACGGGGCTCGATCTCGCGGAAATGGCGTTCCAGCTCGCCATATTGTTCGACCAGGGTGCGACGAATGCTTTCCCAAGGCATCGGTTCGGCCTGGCGCTGCAGGCGTGCCAGCTCATCGACGAGGTCGGGGGGCAGCAGGTCGTCCCACTGAGCCACGATCTGCGCCAGTTTCATGGCGGGGCCCTTGAGTTCCGAGAGCCCTTCGAACAAGGCCTCCCCCAGGGCGCGCCAGTCGGCCTCACCGCCAAGACGGCTGCGAAGCATGGCTCCACCGGTTCGCACACCGAGCCCGAACAGGCGTCGCGTTCTTCCTCGTTCACGCATGTTACTGCTCTCCCCTCGCCCGCCATGGCATACCACGATACAGGAATTGTACAGCTTTTTCCGTCAGCGGGATCTGGTCTTGTCGGCACGTTACTGTAAGAATATCCATTACAGCATCTCTCTTAAGGCCAGATCTTTACATGCGTCTGATCATTGCCGAGAAACCCAGCCTCGCCCGAGCCATTTCCGATGCGTTGCCAGGCGGTGCACAGCGCGAGGATGGCGCCTTGCGAAGCGGCGACACCGTCGTAACCTGGTGCCTGGGCCATCTGCTGGAGCAGGCGCCTCCTGATGCCTACGACCCCGCCTACAAGCAGTGGCGTCTGGACCACCTGCCCATCCTGCCGACACGGTGGCGGTTGACTCCACGCCCCAAGGCCAGAGGCCAGCTCGCCGTCATACGCAAGCTGCTCAAACAGGCCCGCGAGGTCGTCCACGCCGGCGACCCGGATCGCGAGGGGCAGCTGCTGGTGCAGGAGGTAATCGAACATCTGGGCTGGAAGGGGCCGGTATCACGCCTGCTGATCAACGATCTCAACCGCCCCGCCGTTCAGCGCGCCTTGTCTCGCCTGGAAGACAACGCCCGCTACCAGCCGCTCTACCGTGCCGCCGAGTCTCGCTCCCGGGCCGATTGGCTGTATGGTATCAACCTCACCCGCGCCTGGACCCTGACCGGCCGTCAAGCCGGCCACGACGGGGTGCTCTCGGTGGGCCGAGTGCAGACCCCGGTGCTTGGCCTGGTGGTACGTCGCGACGCCGAGATCCGTAATTTTCAACCCTACCCCTTTCACGTGCTATGGGCCGATCTGGCGGTCGCCAACGGCAGCCTGCGCGCCTGGTGGCAACCCGGCGAACAGCACCGTCTCGACGAACAGGGCCGCCTGCTCGAGCGCACCCCGGCCGAGGCGCTGGCGTCACGCCTGCCGGGCGCCGAGGGGCAGCTGACCTCGCTCGAAAGCCGACAGAAGCGCCAGGCCGCCCCGCTGCCCTACTCACTCTCGGCGCTGCAGGTAGATGCGGCCCGACGCTTCGGCCTCTCCGCCAAGGCGGTGCTGGACATTTGCCAGCGTCTATACGAACGCCACAAACTGATCACCTACCCGCGTTCGGACTGTCGTTACCTGCCCGAAGAGCACCTGACCCAGGCGCGCTCCGTACTGACGAGCGCCTGCGCTCTGGACGAGACACTGCGCGGCTGGCTGGCCGGTGCCGATTTCAGACTGCACTCCAAGGCTTGGGACGATAAGAAAGTGGGCGCCCACCATGCCCTCGCCCCCACCGGCAAACCGGCCGAGCTGGAACGGCTGGAACGTGCAGAGGCCGACGTATACCGGTTGATCGCTCGTAATGTGCTGGCGCAGTTCTATCCGTCGCTGATCACTTGCGAGGTCAAGGCGGAATTCACGATCCTGGACGAGCGTTTCCGTGCCAGCGGCCAGGAACTTCTCCAGCCTGGCTGGAAGCCGCTCTTCACTACCCGCGACGAAGCCCCGCCGCCTCCGCCTCTCAGCGAGGGGGAAAGCTGTCGCGTGACGGCAAGTGCCGTGGAGGACCGTGAGACTCGTCCTCCTGAGCCCTTCACCGATGCCAGCCTTATCAAGGCGATGATGAACATTGCACGCTACGTCGATGACCCCGACGTCAAACGTACCTTGCGTGAGCATGACGGTCTGGGTACCGAAGCGACCCGGGCCGGCATCATCGAGACGTTGCTCGAACGTGGCTACCTGGTGCGAAAGAACAAGGCGTTGCGCGCCACTCGGCTGGGCAGCGGGCTGATTGCCTCGCTGCCCGAGGCTGCCGCTCGGCCCGAACGCACGGCAGTCTGGGAACAGCGGCTGACTGCCATCGCCGAACGCGCCGATGACCCGGCCCCCTTCCTGGCGGCTCTTGTCGACGATCTTCACGGCCTGCTGGGCAGTGCCGATACGAACCGGTTGCGCCAGGCCATGGCGACCGCCCAGGGGGAGGCCGCAAGCAGCGCCCGCTCACCGCAACGCAAGCCGCAGCGCAGCCGGACGACCAAGAGGAGCAGGCAGCGCAAGCCGCGTACTCAGGCTTGAGCAGCTGCAGGCTGGCGCCCTCTGGCACGGCATCGGTATGCTGCCTTACTCCACTATCAAGGCGTACCATGAACGAGCAGACCCACCTGATCGTCGGACCCGGTGCCCTGGGCCGGCTTCTGGCCCTTCACCTGGCGGGCGTGGCCCCGGTCGTACTGGCCGGCAGACGTCCTTTACCCAGCGAGCAGACGCTGGTGACCCCGGAAGGAACACGGCACTCCAGGCTGTTGAACGTGACGACACTTTCCGACATGCCCTTGAGCTCGCCAACGTATCTGCACCTGACCACCAAAGCGTATGATGCCGTCGCCGCCTATGAAAGCGCCATGGCTCGGCTGAGCGACATACCCACGCTGGTGCTGTGGCAAAACGGTTTCCTGATACAGCCCGAACTCGACCGCCGGCATCCCGGGCCGGTGGTGTGCGCCACCACGACCGAAGGAGCCTGGCTGGAAAACGATGCCGGCGTGACCCATGCCGGCCGCGGCATGACCTATCTTGGCCCGCTGACCGACCGCGCGGGCGAGGACTCCCAGGCTATTGCCGATTTACTGAATCGGGCAGGCCTGGCCGCCGAGGCGGTGGCAGATATCGAGACGCGGCTATGGCACAAAGTCGCGATCAACGCCGCAATCAATCCGCTGGTGGCACGCTTTCGTATCCGCAACGGCCAGCTACGCGACCTTCCCTTTCGCCCCATGGTGGAGCGTATCGTCGATGAAGTCGCCGAGATCCTCGAAAAAGAAGGCATTTCTCCACCACCTTCAGGCTGGCATGGCCTGGTATGGCAGGTGGTGAAGGGAACCGCAAACAATCGAGCCTCGATGCTGCAGGACGTGCTGGCGGGAAGGCCCACGGAAGGCGAGGCGATACTGTCGCCACTGCTGGCAGCGGCCCGCCGCCACGATCTCGACGCCCCATGCCTCAGGCAACTCGACGAGCATCTACGCGGCGCCACGCGGCCGCTGCGTTGATGGTCGGCCTGGCGATGGGCTGGTCATGCTGCTAGGCTTGATTGACGAAAGACCATCTAAAGGGATTGTGGGAAAGGGGATGAAAACGTGTTTCAGTGTTGCCATCGGCATGGTTGCCAGCCTGACGCTGTTGCCTCTCTCGGCCATGGCCGAAGCACGAACGCCTCCTGCATCTCCCATTGAGCAGCCGCTTGCCTATTCCCAGGCATCACAAGATCTGCTGGCCTCTCTGACATTATCTCCATTGACGGCCCCTTCCTATGCCGGAAAAACCAGCGATTTGATGTACCTCGACAATGGCCTGGTACTTGAGGGCAGCGACCTCCATACGCCGGATGGCTATACCACCGGCTTTCGAGTCACGGCGGGCTTCTCACCGGCCAACATGCCCCAGCTAGACCTTGGCGCCGAGTTCACTTATCGCGAAAGCGATGAGGTACCGACCCGTCATGCTGATCAGGCTTTGCTGGTCAATACGACTACAGTGGGCGGCAGCCTGGTAGCCGGGGTACGACTTGGTCAGCTCGGTCTCTATGCCAAGTCGGGTATTGCCGAGTGGGAAGGCGACCCGGTCACTCAGAGCGAAACGCTCTACATGGCCACTACCGGTACCGCAAGAGTCCAGGGCTTTGGCGCGCGCTTGCAGCACAACCGCTTCGTGAGTCGATTGGAATTCGAAGAGATCGACGCACCCAATATGGCGCACCTGAACCTCATCACGGCGTCATTGCATTTCACTTTCTAAACCGCTTCCGTCTTACTCGCCAATGTCGCAGAGCCGGTACCGGCCGCGACGACCACCGCCGCCATTTCAGGCGACGGTGCGGCACGACAGGATTTTCCGCTCAACCCGTATTGCGCAGACCCGCTGCGATGCCCGCCATGGTGACCATCAGAGCACGTGACAGCTCACCGCTGATGGCGCCATCGGCATCGCGGTTACGCTGCAGCAGCTCCGCTTGCAGGCCATGCAGCGGATCGATATAGGGATTGCGCACCTCGATGGCCTGGCGGATCAGCGGCGTCTGATCCAGCAGTTGAGGCTGATCGAGAATCGTCAACAGTACCGATTGCAGACGCGTAAAACGCTCACGTAATTGCGCTCCCAGCTCCTTGAGCGCCGGTTCGTCGACCAGCCGCTGTTCATAGTAGGAAGCGATGCCGACATCGGCCTTGGCCAGCAGCATTTCGAGCATATCGAGATAGGTGCCGAAGAAGGGCCAGCGGTCGCGCATTTCACGCAGCACCTCGAGTCCACCCTCTTCTTCCAGCCGAGTGACGAAAGCCTCCCCGCTCCCCAGCCAGGCCGGAAGCATGAGGCGGATTTGGGTCCAGGCAAAAATCCACGGAATCGCCCGCAGGGTCTCGACGCCGCCATCCTGACGACGCTTGGTAGGGCGCGAACCCAGTGGCAAGTGCCCGAGCACCCCTTCCGGCGTCACCGCGCGGAAATAAGGCACGAAGTCGGGATCCTCACGCACCACATTGACATAAGCGCTGTGGGCGATATCGGCCAGCCGATCCATCTCCTCTCGCCAGTGGGGCTCTGGGGCCGGCGGTGGCAACAGACTCGCCTCGAGCACGGCACAGGCGTAGATCTCCATGGAGCGCAGGGCGATATCGGGCTGTCCGAACTTGAACCGGATCATCTCCCCCTGTTCGGTAACCCGTAGACTGCCGTTCACCGACCCCGGGGGCTGCGATAAAATGGCCGCGTAGGCCGGGCCGCCACCGCGACCGACGGCACCGCCACGGCCATGGAACAACGTCAGGTCTACGCCATGGCTACGACACACTTCCACCAGGCGCTCCTGAGCACGGTACTGCGCCCAGGCCGCCGCCAGCTGACCGGCATCCTTGGCCGAATCGGAATAACCGATCATCACTTCCTGACGGTCGCCGACCAGAGCACGGTAGCCCGGCAGCGCCAGCAGGCGATCGATGACGTCGCCGGAACGGTTGAGATCGTCGAGCGTCTCGAACAGCGGGGCAATGGGCAGCGAGACCACGCCCCCCACCTCTTTCATCAGCAGCGCAACGGTGAGCACGTCGGAAGGCTGGCCGGCCATGGAAATGACGTAGGTGCCGAGTGCCTCGGACTGCTCATTGGCAATCACCAGAAAGGTGTCCAGCACCTCGCGGGTCTCGGGTGAACACTCCCAACGCCGCGGGATAAGCGGTCGGCGCGACTCGAGTTCGGCCAGCAGGAAGGTCTGACGCTGCTCTTCGCTCCATTCACGATAGTGGCCGAGCCCCAGGGTTTGGGTCAGCTCCTCCATGACCATCGCATGACGACTCGCCTCTTGGCGGATGTCGAGCTTGGTCAGGGTGACGCCGAATACCGCGACACGGCGCAGGGTATCGAGCAGTGCCCCGTTGGCGATGGTGTCGAGGCCTACGTCACACAGCGAACGGTAGCAGGTAAGCAGCGGCGCATATAGCTGGTCGCTGCTCTCGATTATCGGTCCGGCTTCGTAACTGCGCCCGTCGAGCTGCGCTTTGGCCCAGTCGCGAGTCGCCTCGACCCGCTGCACCAGGCGTTTGAGCAACTCGCGGTAGGGTTCGGCGACGTTACCCACTTCGGCGCGCAGTGCGCTGTTGCACTTCCACATGGAGAGCTCGGCTTTGAGCTGTTCCAGATCGCGAAGGTAGAGGTCCGCCGCCATCCAGCGGCCCAGCAGCAGCACTTCCCGCGTCACCTTTGAGGTCACGTTGGGGTTGCCGTCACGGTCGCCCCCCATCCAGGAGGCGAACACGATCGGTGCGGCATCCAGCGGCAGCCGCTCGCCGGCGGATTCGAGCAGCAGATTGTCGAGATCGCGATGAAAGGCCGGCACCGCCTGCCACAGCGAGTTCTCGATGACCGCGAAGCCCCACTTCGCCTCGTCCACCGGCGTGGGTCGCTCATGGCGAATCTCGTCGGTGTGCCAGGCCTGGCTGATCAGCTCCTCGAGACGTCCGCGAGCGCGGCTGGCCCGCTCGGGATAGTCCAGCGACGACTCGATGACGGTGAGACATTCGTCGATGGCGTCGTACTTCTGGATCAACGTACGCCGAATCACCTCGGTGGGATGCGCGGTGAGTACCAGTTCGACGCGCATGCCGGCGAGGCTCTCCACCAGCTTGCGTGGCGTATGGCCGGCGCCGCGGGCGCGCTTCATGAGCTCCGAGAGCACCGGTTGGGAGCCCGGCTTGTAATCCTCCACGCGGCGAAAGCGGGCCCGGTAGTGCTGCTCGGCGATATTGGCCAGATTGAGAAACTGATTGAATGCGCGGGTGACCGGCAGCAGGTCGCGATCAGGCAGCTTGCGCAGGTATTCGATTAGGTCGCGACTGCTCTGGACGTCTCCCTGACGGCCGCTCTTGGCCAGGCCGCGAATGGTCTCGATACGATCGACGAAGCCTTGGCCAAGGTCATCGGCGATGGTGCGGCCCAGGCTGTCGCCGAGAATGCGTACGTTGTCGCGTAGAGACTCATGCAGATCGCCGCTCATGGTCGATCTCCTCCTTAAGACGGTTCTGTTGGTTCGACAGACGTTGAGAAAACGGTGCTCTCGAGCCGCTTGGCGTCCTGCCAATGCCGCTCCATGGTGTTCAGGTCGACGTCACGTGTCGTCATGCCGCGCTCAGCCAGGGCCTTTTCTACATGCCTGAAGCGCCGCTCGAACTTGGCATTGGTGTCGCGTAGACACCGTTCGGGATCGGCCTCGAGGGAGCGGGCCAGATTGGTCACCGCGAACAACAGGTCGCCGACTTCCTCGGCGGCGTGCTGCCGGTCACCTTCGGCCAGGGCTTGCTCGACCTCGTCGAGCTCCTCACGAATCTTGGCAATGACACCATGGGTATCGGGCCAGTCGAAGCCGACCCGGGCGGCACGCTTGGAAAGCTTTGCAGCACGCGACAGCGCCGGCAGCGTGCGCGGCACATCGTCGAGCACAGAAGCCGATACCGGCTCGACGGCCCGGTCGGCACGCTCCTCGGCCTTGAGCGACTCCCAGCGGCTGCTCACGTTTTCAAGCTCAGCCTGCTGTATTTCGACCTCTTCGGCGCTAACCCCGGGTGGCCGGCGCGACGCCAGCGTGCCGTCGGGGAAGACATGGGGGTGGCGGCGTATCATCTTTGCCGTCAGGACATGCACGACGTCGTGAAAGTCGAAGCGTTCTTCCTCGTCGGCGAACTGGCTGTAGTACACCACCTGAAACAGCAGATCGCCGAGCTCGCCGGGAAGTTCGTTCCAGGCCCGGCGTTCGATGGCATCGGCGACTTCGTAAGCCTCTTCGAGCGTGTGCGGCACGATGCTGTCCCAGCTCTGCTTGAGGTCCCAGGGACAGCCATGCTCGGGGTCGCGCAGCACTTCCATCAACGTCAGTAGATCGTCGATACCGTGGCGAGCTTCGCTCATCAACCGCTCCCCTTGCGTTTCATGCCTTTGGCGCCGGTGCGCAGACGCTGCACCTCGATCACGTTGGACAGCTGCTGAATGCGTGAGAAAAGCCTGCCCAGGGTCTCGAGCCCGTCGACTTCCACCGTAATGCGCATTCGCGCGATGCCGTCGCTGGTGTCGGTCAGGGTGTTGACCGACAGGACGTTGACCTTCTCATTGCTGAGGATGCCGGTAACGTCACGCAGCAGGCCGGAGCGGTCCCACGCCTGGATCTCGATGTCCACCGGATACTGGGTGCGCGCGCGCTGCCCCCATTCCACCTCGATCACCCGCTGTGGCTCGTCGATGCGCAGCTGCAGGATATTGGGACAATCCTGGCGGTGAACGGTAACGCCGCGTCCCTGGGTGATGAAGCCGACGATCGGCTCGCCGGGTACCGGATGGCAGCAGTTGGCCATGTTGGTCTTGAGATTGCCCACGCCCAGCACGGTAATGTCACTGGCACCGCCCTTGGCTTGGTCACGCTTGGGCTTTGCCAGCAGGCGGTCGAGCTGCTCCTGATCGTCAGTTTCGCCGAACAGCTGCTGAGCCTGGTGCAGCACCTGGCCGATCCGCAGATCGCCCGCCCCAAGCGCTGCGTACATGTCCTCGGGGGTCTGATAGTTGACCTTGTGGGCCAGGGTGTCGAGGTCCATGTCCTCCACGTCCAGGCGCCGCATTTCACGATCGAACAGCGCCTTGCCCTCCTCCACGTTCTGTTCGCGGGCCTGATGCTTGAACCAGGACTGGATCTTGGCCCGCGCCCGCGAGGTGCGCACGTAGCCGAGGCTGGGGTTGAGCCAGTCGCGACTGGGTCCGCCCTTGCTGGCAGTGAGGATCTCGACCTGCTGGCCGGTTTTCAGTTTGTAGGTCAGCGGCACGATGCGGCCGTCGACCTTGGCCCCGCGACAGCGGTGGCCTACCTCGGTATGCACGCGGTAACCGAAATCGATGGGCGTGGCGATGCGCGGCAGGTCGATGACGTGGCCATCGGGTGTGAACACATAGATGCGGTCCGGCGCCACGTCGCTGGAGAGTCCTTCGCGCAGGTCGCCGAAGTCGCCCACTTCGTCCTGCCACTCGAGGACCTGGCGCAGCCAGGCGATCTTTTCCTCGTAGCTTGAGCTTTTTCCACCGGTGTCGTGCCCCTTGTACCGCCAGTGGGCACAGACACCGAGCTCGGCTTCGTCGTGCATGGCGAAGGTGCGAATCTGTATTTCAAGTACCTTGTTCTCCGGCCCCAGCACGGCGGTGTGAAGCGACTGATAGCCGTTCTTCTTGGGGTTGGCGATGTAGTCGTCGAACTCGTTG
The DNA here is from genome assembly GCF_020832045.1 of Halomonas sp. Taxonomy (GTDB): domain Bacteria; phylum Pseudomonadota; class Gammaproteobacteria; order Pseudomonadales; family Halomonadaceae; genus Halomonas. The sequence goes on along the minus strand of NZ_JAFIFK010000047.1, from coordinate 64,306 downwards.
GGTACGTGATGCCAGCGCGAGTGAACCAGCCCCAGCGCGGTGTAGCAGTCGGCCACCTCAGGTACCAGCAGACGTACCGCCCGTACGTCGTTGACCTGCGAGAAATCGATCCGCTTGCGCTTCATCTTGCGCCAGATCGAGTAGATATGCTTTGCCCGCCCGCTGACCTCGTACTGGTTGATGCCCTGGGCTTCCAGCATACCCTTGAGCACCTCCACTACGTCATGGATGTAGCGGTCTCGATCCAGGCGCTTTTCGGCAAGCTGCCGGGCAATCGCCTTGTAGTCGTCCTCGTGCAGATAGCGGAAGGAGAGGTCCTCCAGCTCCCACTTCACCTGGCCGATGCCCAGCCGATGGGCCAACGGGGCATAAATGTCGAACACCTCGCGGGCCACCTGCAGGCGCTTCTCGCGGGGTGCATCCTTGACCTGGCGCAGGGCACAGGTGCGCTCGGCAATCTTGATCAGCGCCACGCGCACATCGTCGATCATGGTGACGAGCATCTTGCGCAGGTTGTCCTGCTGATCGTGCTGCACCAGGCCCTGACTCGGTACCTGAGCATTGCTGATGGCAGCCATCTGCAATACGCCGTCGATCAGCTCAGCCACTTCCTTGCCGAACCGACGACCCACGGCATCGATGGAGATCAAGCCCTCGCGTACGGCGCGATACAGAACCGCCGCTTCCAGCGCTGACTGGTCGAGCTTGAGCAAGGCCAGGATGTCCGCCATCTCCAGACCCATTCGGTAGGTAGTATCTTGCGGCAGCCAGGCCTTGTGGGGGCGGTCGGCTTCAAGGGCAAGGCGCTTGGCAAGATCGCAGGCCTCACGCATCTCGCCGGGATCGCGCAACTTGACGTCTTCCTGGAGTCGCTCCAGCCAGTGGCCGATATCGACGTCGCCATTGTCGTTCAACGGCTGGTCGTCGCGGACTTTCACCATCTCTCTAGACTCCTTGCGATGACGGCTGCTCTGCACCATGTTCGAACAGTAGCAGGGACTCCAGGTGTGAAGTGTGCACAAACATGTCGGCTATCGACACCCGGACGATGCGATAACCACCATGCACGAGTCGTGCCGCATCGCGCGCCAGCGTGGCGGGGTCGCAAGCTATGTAGACCAGCCGCGAGACCGGGCGTTCGACCAGGGCGCGGCATACCGCATCGGCACCATCGCGGGGCGGGTCCAACACTGCCAGGTCGGGGATATATTGCTTCAACAGCGCCAGAACCGCGGCCTCGTCGTTGAGGTCGGCCTGCCGCGCCTCGATGTCGAGCGCGTTACACCGGGCATTGGCGTCAAGCCGCTTCACCATGGCTGCGCTCCCCTCCACCGCCACGACCCGAGCGCCATCGGCAGCCAGCGGCAGGCTGAAGTTGCCGATACCGGCGAATAGGTCCAGCACGCGCTGGCCGGCAACCGGGGCCAACCACTCCTGCGCCGTGGCGACCAGTAGCCGGTTGATCTGCTCGTTCACCTGGATGAAATCGCCCGGCGCAAAGCCGAGCTGGAGCTCCCGCCGTGAGGTCGGCAACCGGTAGCTGAGTCGCGGCGTATCGCCCAGCCACGTCAGATCAGGCTCCTCGCGACCCAGCAGACACGCCACGGCCACGCCATGAGCCTGACCGAAGTCACGCCAGCGCTGAAGATCGGCCCGGTTGTCGCGCAGCTGTCTCACCACCACCACTCTGATGGCGTCGGCAGCCATGAGCTCCAGGTGACCCACCAGGCGGGGCACCTCGAGCTCGGCCAACAGCTCTCGCAGCGGTTCTATCAGCGCCGAGAGTTCGGGTACCAGCACTGCGCAGGAGTGGATATCGATCAGGCGGCTGGCGTGACGCGCACGAAAACCCAGATGTATACCCCCCTCGGCATCCACTCTGACTCCCATGCGGGCACGACGACGGTAGCCGAGCGCTTCCCCCTGCAACAGCCCCGGCGGCTCGGCAAGTGCGATTCCCTCGCGGGCCAGCAGCTCGGCAAGCACCGCACGCTTGTGCTCGCGCTGAGCCGCGACCGCCTGATGTTGCAGGTCGCAGCCGCCACAATGGCCATAGTGGGGGCATGGCGGACTGACCCGCTCGGCCGCCGGCTCGATCAGTTCACGCACATGCGCTTCATCGAAGCGCTTGCGGGTACGATGCACGGCGACGGCAACCTTCTCGCCCGGTAGTGCCGCCTCGATGAACAGGGTCTTGCCGCTGGCGGTGCGCGCTACGCCGCGACCGTCGTGCGCCAATCGCTCGACGCTGACGGCTTCGCCTTCGGCCTGCGGCGCTTCCCGACGGCGGGCAGCGGCGGGCTGTTTTTGCAGCCCCGAGACGCCGGAGCGCTGACGCGCCGGCCGTGGCTTGCCGAGCATGGCCACCTCAAACCTCCGGGGCGAACAGCCCAGTCGAGAGATAGCGATCACCTCGGTCGCAGACGATGAACACGATCACTGCATTTTCGACTTCTTCTGCAACACGCAGAGCACCGGCCAGGGCACCGCCGGAGGAAACCCCGGCGAGTATGCCCTCTTCACGCGCCAAACGACGCATGTGCTCCTCGGCCTCGTGCTGCCCGATATCAAGAATACGGTCGACTCGGGTGGCATCGAAGATGCTGGGCAGGTACTCCGTGGGCCAGCGACGAATACCGGCGATGCTTGCACCGTCTTCCGGCTGCAGCCCGATGATCTGGATGGCCGCGTTGCGCTCCTTCAAATAGCTCGACACCCCCATGATCGTTCCTGTGGTCCCCATGGAACTGATGAAGTGGGTAACGCTGCCGTCGGTCTGCTCCCAGATCTCAGGGCCAGTGCCGCGATAATGAGCCAGGGGATTGTCGGGATTGGAGAACTGATTGAGCGGTTTGCCCTCGCCCTGCGCAATCATCGCCTCGGCCAGGTCGCGAGCCTCCTCCATGCCGCCTTCCTTGCTGACGGTGATCAGCTTGGCCCCGAAGGCGGCCATGGCCTGCTTGCGCTCGCTGGAGGCGTTGTCGGGCATGATCAGCACCATGCGGTAGCCCTTGATGGCAGCCGCCATGGCCAGCGCAATGCCGGTATTGCCTGATGTCGCCTCGACCAGCGTGTCGCCCGGTGTAATGTCGCCGCGCGCTTCGGCCTGCTCCAGCATCGATAATGCTGGGCGATCCTTCACCGAACCTGCCGGATTGTTTCCCTCCAGCTTGGCGAGAAGCGTATTGTTGCGCCCCGCCGCGATCCGCTTGAGCCGCACCAGCGGTGTATGGCCGACGACATCCTCGATGGTGGGAAATTGCATGTAACCGTCCTTAGGCTAACGTCTTTTCCGTAGTATATCCGCGCCACCATCCACTGGACAGGCATCCCCAGCCAATGTGGCATACTGGTTAGATGGTTCGTGATCAAGGAATGCCGGATGTCGCTCGGAAATCGTCTGACACTGTGGATACTGTGTCTCCCCCTGCTGGTGCTGCTGCTGGTGGCAATCTTCGTACTGCACCAGGACACCGAATGGCGCAAGTCGGCCTTACGCGACCGCATCGTCACGGCCGTTGAGCAGCAAGGTCCGGAAATGGCTCGTGCGGTGCTGGATGATGCCCAGCCCCGGCTCGACGGCATGGCCAGACGTCTACTTGAGATCGAGGAAACGCGGGGCGTAGGCATTTATAGCGATCAGGGCTTGATTGAGCTGGAAATGGGCCGAAATCGTGCCCAGGTGGCCACATCATCGCCTCGCGAAATGCAGCTCGATAGCAGCGGCGACCTGTGGCGCCTGATGATGCCCTTGATCGCAGCGGAAAACGGGGCTCCCGGGGCCACCCAGGCCTGGATCGAGCTTGATATCGATACCCGCGCCCTCACCCTGGACTACTATCGGCGTCTGGCAACCGCGGGACTGAGCTTGTTGCTGTTGGGGCTGCTGCTGTTCGTTATCGCTTCGGCGCTCGGTCGCCGGCTCGACTCCAATCTGGACGGTGCAGCAGAAGCGCTCAGGCGCCTGCGCAGTGGCGACCTCGAGGCACGTCTTCCCGAGGAAGGAGCTCCGGAACTACGACGCCTGGCCCGACACGTCAACGCCCTGGGCGACGAGATGCAGCAGTCGCGCGAGAACACCCAGCGACTGATTGAGCAGACCACGTCAGATCTGGAAGAGTCGATGGAAACCATCGAGATAAAGAACATCGAACTCGATCTGGCTCACCGCAGGGCGCTGGAGGCGAATCGCATCAAGTCGGAGTTTCTGGCCAACATGAGTCACGAAATCCGCACCCCGTTGAACGGCATCATCGGCTTCTGCCGACTGTTGGGGCGCTCCCGCCTGGAACCACGTCAGCGAGAGTGGCTCGACCAGGTCCAGGTGGCTTGCGACAACTTGCTGGCTCTGGTCAATGACGTACTCGATTTCTCGCGCATGGAGGCCGGCCGGCTGGAGCTGGACCGCGCCGAACTGGACATGGTCGCACTGGTCGACGAAGCCCTGGCCCTACAGGCGCCGTTGGCTCACCAGAAGGGCCTGCACCTGCTTGGGCTGGTCTACGATGACGTCCCTTCACCGCTACGCGGCGACCCGCTGCGCATACGTCAGGTCTTGACCAACCTGACCCACAACGCGCTCAAGTTCACCGAGCGAGGCGAGGTCATCGTTCGCGTCATGGTCGAGGAGCAGCGCGATGCGGGGCACGTCCTGCTGCGAATCAGCATCAGCGATACCGGTATCGGGCTCACCCCCCAGGAGCAGCACAACCTGTTCCAGGCGTTTCGTCAGGCCGCGGCCAGCCACCCGCGCCAGTACGGCGGTTCGGGCCTTGGTCTGGCAATCAGTCGGCAACTGGTCGAACAGATGGGTGGACAGATCACCGTGGAAAGCGAACCTTCACACGGTTCGACCTTCTCGTTCACGTTACCGCTCGACGTTCTGGGCTGCTCGTTGGAAACCCATGAGGCAATTCTCGAGGGCAGCCGCGTGGCGCTCTACGAACCCCACGCTCCGACTCGCCATGCCTTGAACCATCTGCTCACGCTGTGGGACGGAGAGGTGGAAGAACTCACTCAGCCGAACCTGACGCCCCCCTACCCTGCACTGATGGTCGCCGCTCTACCCACCGAGCTGAACGACGATGCCATCAATGAGTGGCGAACCCGCCTCCAGGCTTGCCCCTGCCCGGTGCTGCTGCTGGTCAACATGGCACCACTCGACATGCCCGACCTGCAGCTCCCACGAGGCTGCGAGATCCTGTGCAAGCCGGTCTCGCGTCAGGCACTCGCCGATGCCCTGCGTCGCTGTTACGCGGCCAAGCAGCGACCGATGCTGGAAGCTAGAAGTGACGTTCAGCCGCGGGTGCTGGTTGTGGATGACAACACCATCAACCGAAGGTTGCTGAGGGAGCTGCTCAAACGCCCGGGTCTGGAGCTGAGCGAAGCAGGAAGTGGCGAAGAGGCGCTGCGGCTCGCCGAAGGGGAAATTTTCGACCTGGTACTGATGGATATCCGCATGCCTGGGATGGACGGCGTCGAGACCACCCAAGCGCTACGCCGACTAGGCGGGCCCTGGACCCGCTGCCCGATCATCGCTGTGACCGCCCATGCACATGACAGCGAGCGCCAGCGGCTTCATGCCGCCGGCCTGCAGGAAGTGCTGATAAAACCCGTGGATTCCAATCGACTGGAAACCGTACTGCAACGCCACATTGGCTTGGTCCCACCCTCGGTCGAACCTGCCGACACCCCCGCCACGTCCCCTGCCCGAGAAAGGGAAGAAGTGGCGAGCGATCTGGCGGTAGTCGATTTGGTGCTAGGCGCACGACTGGCCAACGGCAGCGAGAGCCTGGCCCGGGAGCTGATAGACGAACTCGTCGCTTCATTGCCGGCGACCCTCGAGGAGCTACATGCCGCGCTTGCGACTGGCGATGCCGAGATCCTGCTGGATGCGGTGCACGCCCTCAACGGTGCCTGTCGCTATTGTGGCGCTCCGGAGCTTGCCCTGGTGGCGGAAACGCTGGAGACCCGAATTAGATCACGCGGAATGGATGATCTCAGCTCGCTGCTCGACGATCTTTTCCGCGCTATCGAACGACTGCGCAAATGGCATGCCGAGACTCACCAAGCCACGGCTAACGCCCCTCTTGACAGTAGCAGTCCCGCTGCCCCTCTCCAGGATGGTGAGTCGCGCTGAGACCGGATCATTCGGCGTCGTGATCATGCTCATGGTGATGATCGTGCTCCTCCAGCGAGGCGATGAAACCCGCCTCCTGGCCGGCGATGATCAGCCGTTTCATCTCGGCCACCGCCTCCTTGAGGCCGACAAACAGAGCTCGGGCGATGATGGCATGACCAATGTTGAGCTCGTTCAGGCCTGGAATCGCCGCGATGGCCTCGACGTTGTGGTAATGCAAGCCGTGCCCGGCATTGACCGTCAGCCCCAGTTCCAGCGCCATCTCCGTCGCGGCTGACAGACGCGCATGCTCCTCGCGTGCCACCCGGCCATCGCCCTCGGCGTAGGCCCCGGTATGCAGCTCGATGACCGGCGCTCCGCAGCGCTTGGCCGCCTCGATCTGTGTGGGCTCGGGATCGATGAACAGCGACACCTCACAGCCCGCAGCCGCCAGACGGCGGCATGCACCGGCAATGGCATCGAAGCTCCCCACCACATCGAGCCCGCCTTCGGTGGTCAGCTCTTCACGCTTTTCCGGCACCAGGCAGACATGCGCCGGACGGATCTCCTCTGCCAGCGCCAGCATCTCCTCGGTCACCGCCATTTCCAGGTTCATGCGTGTATTGAGCACCTCGGCCAGGATTCTTACGTCGCGCTCCTGGATATGCCGACGGTCCTCGCGCAGGTGCACGGTGATACCGTCGGCGCCCGCTTCCTCAGCCAACAGCGCCGCCTGGACAGGGTCGGGATATCGAGTGCCACGGGCCTGACGCAGGGTGGCAATGTGATCGATGTTTACGCCAAGCAGAATGCGCGGGGGATTCATGTCGCTCTCCGGCAGAGATAAAGGTAAGACAATCAGTGTGAGGGGGGGCGGCGCCGTTCGGCAAGCTGGCGCATCAGTTCACGCGAGCGCAATGGTCGCGCGCCAAGCAGGGGCGCCAGCGCCGCACGGGCAATCGCCTTGGTCGGCCCGGCCAGGCCCGGCGCAGACAGATCGCCACCTGCCAGCAGGCGCAGGGTGCGTCCATCGATACCGGGGTCACCGGGCACGAAGGCGCGAGAGAGACTATCGAAGCGGTAGCGGCCCTGTGGGTCGAGCTCGCGCCCCTCCGGGGTGGTATAACGTGGCGCGGCATCCAGCACCTCGAGTAGGGAGAACTCGAGACGTCGCAGCGCTACGGCTCGGCCCTCGGGACGCGGCAGCGCATCGAGCAGCGCCGCATAGAAGGCGAATACGTCCCCGGCCGGCAGCTCCACCGGCAACGTTCGCGTCAGCAGCTCGTTGGCATAAAGGCCGCAAATCAACCCTTCGCCCACCAGCAGGGCCGCCGCACCGCGACTTTCCATCAAGCGCAGACGCTTGAGCTCACCGTCCCCTACCCAGGTAACGTGTAGCGGAGCGAAAGGCTGCAGCCGGCTGCGCGAGCGCGAGCCCGGCCGTTGAACTCCCTGAGCCACCGCGCGGACGCGCCCATGCTCCAGCGTAAGCAGTTCAACCAACGCACTGGTTTCGCGATAAGGGCGTTTATGGAGGAGGAAGGCCGGCTGCGGCTGCATGGTCAATCGAGATTGTAACCGAGGCTCTTTAGCGCCCTCTCGTCGTCCGACCAACCGCGCTTTACCTTGACCCACAGGTTGAGCATGACTTTGGCATCCAGCGCCCGCTCCATGTCGAGCCGTGCCTCGCGCCCGATATTCTTGATCCGCTCGCCGTTATCACCGATGAGTATCTTCTTCTGACCGTCACGCTCCACCAGGATCAGGGCGCTGATATGTACCACCCTGCCTTCGTCGCGAAACTCTTCGATCTCGACCGTCACCTGATAGGGCAGTTCGTCCCCCAACTGACGCATGATCTTTTCGCGAACCAGCTCGGCCGCGAGGAAACGCTGGCTCCTGTCGGTGATCTGATCGTCGGGGAAGTGGTGGATACCCTCGGGGAGGTGTTTGGCGACCTCGGACTCCAGCTCCGGCACGTTGGTGCCGTGCTTGGCGGAAATCGGGATGATGGCGGCAAACTCACGTCGCGCACCGACCTCGGCCAGCCACGGAAGCAGCGTGCTCTTGTCTTCGAGACGGTCGACCTTGTTGACGGCGAGAATCACCGGCGCATCGACGTGCTCCAGCCGTGTCAGCACCACCTGGTCCTCTTCGGTCCAGCGGGTGCGGTCGATGATGAAAACGACGCAGTCCACGTCACGCAGCGCCTGAGTGGCAGCCTGATTCATGAAGCGGTTGATCGCCTTGTTGCGATCGCGCCCCAGGATATGAATGCCCGGCGTGTCGACGTAGATGAACTGGGCCTCGCCTTCGGTCTTGATGCCCATGACCTGGTGACGGGTAGTCTGGGGTCGGCGCGAGGTGATTGACACCTTCTGACCGAGAATGCGGTTCATCAGGGTCGATTTGCCGACGTTGGGGCGGCCAACGATGGCTACGAATCCACAGGTCTCGCTCATGATGACTGCCCTTTGCGGTTCTCGAGCTGAAGGAGCGCAAGTTCGGCGGCCTGCTGCTCGGCATGCCGACGACTGGACCCGGTGCCCAGGGTATGCGAATCCAGCAGCTCGACGTGACACTGAACGGTGAACGTCTGATCGTGCGCCTCACCTTCAACCGATACCACATCGTAGCGTGGCAGCGGTGATTGACGCGACTGCAGGAACTCCTGCAGTCGCGTCTTGGGATCCTTCTGCGTGTCCTGCAGGTCGATCGACTCCAGGCGCTCGGCATACCAGGCCAGCACGCGGGTTCGTGCTACGTCCATACCGGCATCGAGATAGATGGCGCCGAGAACGGCTTCAACGGCATCGGCCAGAATCGAGTCGCGTCGATGACCGCCGCTCTTCATCTCACCGGAGCCCAGCCGGAGACACTCGCCGAAGGACATCTCTCTTGCCAGCTCGGCCAGGGTCTGACCACGGACCAGGCGTGCCCGCAAGCGTGAGAGCTGTCCTTCACGAGCCAAGGCAAACCGCTCGTAAAGCGCCTCGGCAATGACGAAATTCACGATGGAGTCGCCGAGAAACTCCAGGCGCTCGTTGTTCTGGCCACCGAAACTGCGGTGCGTCATGGCCAGTTCCAGCAGCGTGATATCGTTGAACGTATGGCCGATGCGTCGGCTGAAAGCGGTAAGGGATTTGCTCACGTAATTCCTGTCATTACTGTTCCATCATTGGATGCGGCGAACCTGAGTGAAGCTGGGCAAGCCTCCATCCCAGTGCATCCACACGGCGAAAGCTCGACCGACGATGTTCTCCTCGGGCACGAAACCCCAGTACCGGCTGTCGTTGGAGTGGTCGCGGTTGTCGCCCATGGTGAAGAAGTGCCCTTCCGGCACGATGATCTCGCGTACGCGCGGCCCAGGGTCACGTGGATTATTGTAGATACGATGACTGACCTCACCCAGTCTCTCTTCCAGCAGCCACTCGCCCTGTGCAGTAGGCGGCGACTCGTCCAGCAGTCGCTTGGGCACCGGCTCGCCGTTGATATAGAGCTGCTTGTCCTCGTAGCGCACCGTATCGCCCGGTAGCGCAACCACGCGCTTAATGAAATTCACCGAAGGCTCGTTGGGAAAGCGGAAAACCATGACGTCACCGCGCTCAGGCTCGCCCAGCTCGACGAAACGCGTGTGGGTCACGGGTAACCGCAGGCCGTAGGCGAACTTGTTGACAAGAATGAAGTCGCCCACCTCCAGGGTCGGACGCATGGAGCCGGAAGGGATCTGAAAGGGCTCGACCAGAAAACTGCGCAGCAGCAGCACTACCAGCAGGACTGGGAAGAAGGAACGGGCGTAGTCGACCGGCCAAGGCTCCTTCATGACGCGCTCGCGGGTGTCCTCATCCAGCCCTTCGGTGGTGCCGCTCTCGACAGCAGTCAGTTTCTTGCGGCGCAGCGGACGCCACCAGATTATATCGAGCAACCAAATGAGTCCGGTGATGGCGACAGCCATCACCAGCAGTAGAGAGAAATCCATGATATCGCCGGTCCTAGTCGTTCACCCTGAGTACGGCCAGGAAAGCATCCTGGGGAATTTCCACCCGACCGACCTGTTTCATGCGCTTCTTGCCCGCTTTCTGTTTCTCGAGCAGCTTCTTCTTGCGCGATACGTCCCCGCCGTAACACTTGGCCGTCACGTTCTTGCGTAGCGCCTTGACGGTGGAGCGTGCTACCACCTGACCGCCAATGGCGGCCTGGATCGCCACATCGAACATCTGACGCGGGATCAGTTCCTTCATCTTTTCGACCAGGATCCGGCCGCGACCATGAGCATGGTCACGGTGAATGATCACCGCCAAGGCGTCTACCCGGTCGCCATTGATCAGCACGTCCAGGCGCACCAGCTTAGCGGCCTCGAAGCGCTCAAAGTTGTAATCCAGCGAGGCATACCCTTTGGAGATGGATTTGAGTCGGTCGAAGAAGTCCATCACCACTTCACTCATGGGCAGCTCATAGACGAGCTGGATCTGGCTGCCGAGAAACTGCATGTCGAGCTGATTACCGCGACGGTTCTCGCACTCCATTATCACATTGCCGACATACTCCTGGGGCACCAGGATGCTGGCCCTGACGATCGGCTCGCGCATCTCCTCCACGTCCGCCATGTCGGGCAGCTTGGAGGGGTTGGAGACATACTTGACCTCGCCGTTCTTCATTGCCAGTTCATAGACCACGGTGGGCGCCGTGGTGAGCAGGTCCATGTCGTACTCGCGCTCGAGTCGCTCCTGGATGATCTCCATGTGAAGCGTACCGAGAAAGCCGACACGGAATCCGAAGCCCAGGGCGTCGGAATTTTCCGGTTCGTACTCCAGCGAGGCATCGTTGAGCGCCAGCTTCTCCAGCGCATCGCGGAAATCCTCATAGTCGTCGGCGCTCACCGGGAACATGCCGGCATACACCTGCGGCTTGACCTTCTGAAAACCGGGCAGACGCTCGACGTCCGGCGACTTGGCGTGAGTGATGGTATCCCCTACCGGCGCGCCCTGGATATCCTTGATGCCGGCCACGACGAAGCCCACCTCACCGGCACGAAGAATGTTGGTTTCCTTGCGCAGCGGGGTGAATATACCCACTTCGTTGGCCTGCCAGTCGCGCCCCGTCGACTTGATGCGGATCTTCTCGCCCTTCTTCATCGTGCCCTGGAAGATACGTACCAGCGACACTACCCCAAGGTAGTTGTCGAACCAGGAGTCGATGATCAACGCCTGCAGCGGCGCTTCGGGATCCCCTTTGGGCGGCGGAATGTCGCGCACCAGGCGTTCGAGCAGTGCATCGATGCCCAGCCCGCTCTTGGCCGATACCTGGCAGGCATCGGTGGCATCGAGACCGATGATCTCCTCGATCTCGTGGGCCACCTTGTCGGGGTCCGCCTGGGGCAGGTCCATCTTGTTCAGCACCGGCAGCACCTCGAGACCCTGCTCGATGGCGGTATAGCAGTTGGCTACCGATTGCGCCTCGACGCCCTGGGCAGCATCCACCACAAGCAGCGCCCCTTCACAGGCATACAGCGAGCGCGATACCTCGTAGGAAAAATCGACGTGGCCCGGCGTATCGATGAAGTTGAGCTGATAGGTGTGGCCGTCCTGGGCGTGATAGTCGAGTGTCACCGACTGAGCCTTGATGGTGATACCACGCTCACGCTCGAGGTCCATCGAGTCGAGCACCTGCTCTTTCAACTCGCGCTCGGTCAGGCCACCGCAGCTCTGGATCAGGCGATCCGCCAAGGTCGACTTGCCGTGGTCGATATGGGCAATGATGGAGAAATTCCGAATGTGATTCAGTTTTCCGTTACTTGCTTCGTTGCTCATCTAACCCAGTCCGGTGTTCGACACGAGCGCGGCAGCGGCAGTTTTGGTCGGCGCCCGTTCACGTCATATGAATTCAATGGCCGGTATTGTACCGGCATGGCCAGGGGTTGGACAGCACAGCCGTAGGAGGCGGCAAAAACGACGACACCTTCCGCCCTTGGGCGGAAGGTGTCGCGTAGTGCGGTAACGTCTTGGGGTATCAGCTACGACCCAGGCGCAGCGCCACGAACAGCGAGCGACCGTCACGATAGAGCCGCACGGGCACGGCACGATCGGTGGGCAGCGATTCGACCAACTCGCGCAGCTGCGCCGGGTCCTCGACGCCGTGATGATCGAGGCTGACGATTACATCGCCGGGACGAATGCCGGCGTCGGCCGCCGCACCGCTCGGGTCAATATCACGCACGAGGACACCACTGTCGATACCCATCCGCTGCCGTTCAGCCTCATCGAGTTCGGCGGCTGCGATCCCCAGTCGGGCTTGAGCATCCGAGGCGCCGGAGCGAGCCTGCGCCGGCTGCTCGCTATCCGGCCAGTCGCCGATGGCCACCGCCAGGTTCTGCCGCTCGCCATCGCGCATGATGGTCAGGTCCGCCTCCTCGCCTGGCGTTACCCGGCCTATCAGCCGCGGCAGGTTGCGCGAACGCTCGACCTCTTCCCCGTCGACCTCCAGTACGATGTCGCCGGCACGCAGCCCGGCACGTGCCGCCGGTCCCTCGGGATCGAGGTCGGCGATCAAAGCGCCGCTTGCGCTGTCCATGCCGAACGATTCGGCCAGATCCCGTGAAACCGGCTGGATCATTACGCCTAGCCAGCCGCGGCGTACACGGCCGTCGTCACGCAACTGATTTGCCACGTCCATGGCCACATTGATGGGAATGGCGAAAGAGACCCCCATGAAACCGCCGCTACGAGTGAAGATCTGAGCGTTGATGCCCACGACTTCACCGTCGAGGTTGAACAAAGGTCCGCCCGAATTGCCAGGATTGATGGCAACGTCGGTCTGGATGAACGGTACGTAGGCATCACGCGGCAATGTGCGATTGATGGCGCTGATGATCCCGGCGGTGACTGAGTAATCGAAGCCGAAAGGTGAGCCGATAGCGGCCACCCACTCGCCAACGCGCAGACCGTCGGAGTCCCCCATGCGCAGCGTAGGCAGATCCGCCGCCTCGACCTTGAGCAAGGCCACGTCCGTCTGGGTATCGGCACCAATAAGCTCTGCTTCCAACTCGCGGCGATCATTGAGGCGCACGAGGATTTCGTCGGCCCCCTCCACAACATGGGCATTGGTCAGGATGTAGCCATCGTCGCTGATGATGAAGCCGGATCCCAGCGACTGGCGCTCCTGCTCTCTTCCGGGCCCGCCGCCACCGGGTGGCGCCGGCATGCGGTCGCCGAAGAAATGGCGGAAGATGTCCGGGATGTCTTGCCCGCCGAAGCCTTCAAAGGCCTGGGAGCGCCCCGGCATCATTCGGGTAGTGGAGATATTGACTACCCCGGGCGCCGACTGCTCGACCAGTACGGTGAAATCAGGCAAGTCACGGGCAAAGGCGGACTGCCACGATAGCAGCAAGGCCAACAGCAACGCCCAAAGGGTGACGTGTCGCGTCATTGGCATCATAGAAGCTCCTGCATCAGCGTTGTGCTTTTCACAGCGAAAAATGTCGTTTCGTGAAACGTTTTCAGTAACGCCTTTTGGCAAATTGGTGATTCACACTGCTTCTTTCAAGACACACTCGAACGGTATCGACTTCTGGAAAAATGCGCTAATCCGAAGCCGCCTGCTCCTGCCAGACCAGGCTTTCCGCCACCTGAGCCAGGACGCGAGGCGGCAGCTCACCCATCACCACGACCTGCATGGGCCGGCCCTCTATCGCCACATGGCGCACTACTGCTAGGGAGATACCCAAACGGTGCAGGCCGGGTATCAATCGCTCCCGCCCCTCCTCGATGGGTTCGACGAACATGCTGAGCGTCGAAAGACCGTCGCTGTAGATGCGGTGTCCCACTTGCGGGTCATGCCGATCGGTATGCGTATCCACGGATTGATCGAGAAAGCCATTGGGGAGCCAACCTGCCTGCCAAGGTTGCTGCGGCGGCATGAGGCCAGCGTCTAATACGACACCATTCTGGTAAAGCGTTGGCGCCTGGAGCTCGGTCAATTGAAAGGTCTCGACGACACGGCCGCGATCATCGATCAGCTCACGCTTGAGCGGCAACGCGGTTTGCTCATCGAGCCACAGACGATGGCCAAAACGCATACCGTCAATCGGTTCGATATCTAAGCGCACCGCACTGCGATTGGCCATGCGCTCATCACTACCCATCGAGAGTCGATAATACCGATCGATATGACGTGCAATACCGGCAGGCGAGGCAGGCCCCTCGGCGGCGTCGCTGGACCAGCTCATGCGTCCGATATGCCCACGGCGCTCGAAGAAGACGGGCGGCCCATCGAGAAAGCGTGCCACTTCACGCTCGACACCGTCCTGAATATCGCGGGAAAGCGCGAGTGTGCGAACTCCATCGATACCGATGCGTACTGCACGCGCCTGATAAACATGGCAGTGGCCTGCCCACAGGCTACGCTCGAACCATTCCACTGGCGATTCGGGCGCCGCCCACTCGGCAAGTTGCCGACAGTCGAATCGCTCGGCCTGGGGCTGCTCTACCGACGTTTCGGCAAACGCCGGAAATAGTTGCGTCAGCAGTAAGACGCCACCCAATGCAGCCAGGCGTGATGGAAGACGCCTGCCTGCCATTAGCGCTGCCCCGGCGTCTCGTTACCCGAAGCGCGCAGCAAGGGCATCCAGACATCGCCGCTCAGATAGGTAGCGCCCTGGGAATGGCGGTCGAGATAGGATTGCAACAGACGCGCCTGCTCCTGGTCGGAGCTTTGCGACTGACGCGGATTGGGAGTCATGAACAGCGGGCTGTCGAAGCCAGCGCCGACCGGCATCAAGCCGGATTGACCACCCGAGGCTACCGGAGAGAAAAGCGGCGCTCCGGCCTGCATGGCCTGGCCGCCACTCGCGGCCGGAGAGGCAAGACTACGCTGCGGTTGGCCGACCGTCGCCGGAGATTCACCGCCAGCGACCTGAGCGTCCCCGCCGGATCGAGTAAAATCGGAGCCGTTGTAGAACTGCACGCCGGTAATCACCATCAGCGTGACGGCTGCGGCTATCCCAGCGCCACGCGCCATGGATGGTGTGCGACGGGGAGTGAAACGAGCTTCATCCACCATCGGCGCCGGTTCTGCTTCCAATCTGGCCATGATGCCGGCCGAGAGATCCGTGCTGACATCGATGTCATGATCCCGCTGCAGCAGGCTGCGCATTAAGTGATAGCGCCGCCAGGCTTCCGCCGCATCCGGCTCTTCTTCGAGCGATTTCAGCGCCCGACGAAGTTCGAGATCATCACCTTCGTTGTCCATCAGGGCAGAAAGCGATTCCCGTGCATTCTGACTCATTCCTAACACCCCCACATCGACAAGGCACCCTGCCTTGCTACCAATGTTTTCCGACATTCCCGAACGCACCCAACCGGAATGCCGACAGCCCACGATTTTGCCACTCTACTTGAAGCGGTCACTGCTTCAGACGTCATCGGTGCAAGACAGTTCAGCACCGAGGCGAAAACTTATGGAAAAATTCATTCGATCATCGACTCCCGAGTACGAGATGTCGTGACCAGCGGTTGAATATGCTGGTCCACTGCCTCGCGCGCTCGAAAAATACGCGAGCGAACCGTACCAACCGGACACTGCATAATGTGGGCAATATCCTCATAGGAGAGCCCATCGAGCTCACGCAAGGTAATGGCCGTACGAAGATCGTCGGGCAGATTCTCGATGGCCTCGAAAACCGCTGCTTCCAACTGGTCGCGTGCCAGCGACGACTCGGGACTCTCGATATCGGCCAGCCTCCCACTGTGATCGAGAATCTCCGCATCGGCGATATCGAGATCACTGCCCGGAGGACGCCGGCCTCTGGATACCAGGTGATTCTTTGCCGTATTGATGGCAATCCGATACATCCAAGTATAGAAGGCACTCTCGGCGCGAAACTTGCCCAGCGCACGATAGGCCTTGATGAACGCCTCCTGGGCCACGTCCTGCACTTCGGCGTGATCCTGTATGTAGCGTCCTATCAGCCCGATGATCTTGTGCTGATACTTTTTTACCAGCAAATCGAAGGCACGGGTGTCGCCCTTCTGCGCTCGCTCGACGAGCTGCTGATCGGTTTCCCGGTTGCCCATTCAACCCCTCCCCGACCAGGCAGCGCCCGGAAGCGGGATGAGAGAAAATCGCATCATTGAAGAGTGTGCCTGCATGGTATCAACCTGGAGCCCGTTGGCTGCTGTATGTCCCTGGGCGCCTTCGCCCGTTAGTGACAAGTGTTCCTGTTTCTTGGCTACGCTTCAAGCCGTCCTCCATGCCGCCGGCGCTGAGACAAACCCACCGGCTTCGGGTTCCGCTGCGATTGCTGAATTCTTACTCGGCGGGTGTATAGTAGTTCATCCTCTTGCCATCAACGCATCACGACACAGGTAGCAACATGTCAGATCAGCTGGTCAGCAATCTCAACGTCCTGTCCCAGGACGTACTGATCACACCGGAAGCCCTCAAGAACGAGATCCCCCTCGGTGAAGTCGCCGAGAGAACGGTGATCGAAGGGCGTCGGACCATACAGAACATCCTCGACGGCAGCGATCCTCGCCTGCTGGTCGTGATCGGCCCCTGCTCGATTCACGACATCGATGCCGCACTCGATTATGCACGCCGCCTGCGCCGCCTGGCCGATGAGGTGAAAGACAGTCTTTTCATCGTGATGCGCGTCTATTTCGAGAAGCCAAGGACCACCGTAGGCTGGAAGGGCTTGATCAACGACCCCCACCTCAATGGCTCCTTCGAGATCGAGGAAGGCCTGCATATCGCCCGCAAACTGCTGGTGGACCTTTCCGAATTCGGCCTGCCGCTGGCAACCGAGGCGCTGGACCCGATCTCCCCTCAGTATCTTCAGGATTGCATCAGCTGGTCGGCGATCGGCGCGCGCACCACGGAATCCCAGACCCACCGGGAGATGTCCTCGGGGCTCTCAAGCCCGGTGGGATTCAAGAACGGTACCGACGGCAGCCTTGACGTAGCGATCAACGCCCTGCAATCGGTAACGCACCCGCACAACTTCCTCGGCATCAACCAGAGCGGCCAGGTGGCGATCATCCGCACCCGCGGCAACGCCTACGCACATGTGGTGCTGCGTGGTGGCAACGGCAAGCCCAATTACGACAGTGTCAGTGTCGCGCTGGCCGAGCAGGAGCTGAAGAAGGCGGGCATCAAACCCAACATCATGATCGACTGCTCCCATGCCAACTCCAACAAGGATCCGGCACTGCAGCCTCTGGTGCTGGAGAACGTCACCAATCAGATCCTGGAAGGCAACCGCTCGATCATGGGCCTGATGGTGGAGTCCAATATCGGCTGGGGCAGCCAGAAGATCCTCGACGACCACAGCCAGATGCAGTATGGCGTCTCCGTGACCGACGCTTGTATCGATTGGAGTACGACCGAAGAAAGCATGACCCGAATGGCACAAAAGCTCGCCCCTGTCCTGGCGCAAAGAAACCAGAGCTGAAACGAATCGCTTCGACCGTAAAAGGCTCGCCTGATGGCGGGCCTTTTTGTTGCCCTACGGCTTTCAGATATCGTCGATCTGACGGGTAAAAGGCGGCAGAGCGTCGAGCAGTGCCTGACCATAACGGCGGGTCAGTACGCGCCGGTCAAGCAGAGTTATACGCCCCTGATCGGCCTCCTTGCGGATCAGCCGCCCGCAAGCCTGGACCAGTTTGATCGAGGCGTCGGGCACGCTGATACGCATGAAGGGATTGCCACCCCGGCTCTCAATCCATTCGGCCAGCGTCGCGCCCACCGGGTCGTCGGGCACGGCAAAGGGTAACCGGGTGATCACTACATGGGTCAGGTAGTCGCCGGGCAGGTCGATACCCTCGGCGAAGCTCGCCAGCCCGAAAATCACACTGCCCTCGCCGGCATCGACGCGCGCACGATGACGCTCGATCAACTCGCGCTTGGGCAGGCGATCCTGAGCCAGCACCCTTTCACGCCACTTCGACGACAGCGCTTTCTCCACCGCACGCAGCTGCGCCCGCGACGAGAAAAGCATAAGCACCGCCTCCTTGTCGCCGAGGGAACCGACGAAATCGACGATGGCCCGCTCGTGAGCCTCGCGATCGCCGGGATCGACGGCCTGACGTGGCACGCTGAGCACGGCACGGGAGTAGTCGAAAGGGCTCGGCAGCCGCTGGTAGCGATAGCGGTTCGCCAGCCCAGCCCGCTCCTGAAGGCGCTCGAAACGACCCAGCGCGGTGAGCGTTGCAGAGGTCACCACGGCGCCGAAGCAGCTGCCCCACAGGCTCTTGGCCAGCGTAGGAGCGGCCGAGACGGGGCTTGCCGAGAAGGTCAGCTCGGGGTCGCCACCGAAGCGTTCCAGGGTCAGCCAGCGAGCACTGGGCGCCTCGCCTTGCACATCGCCCTCACCGTAGGCCTGCCATAGACCATGCGCCTCCAGTGCCCGGCCATGCAGCAGCGCCAGCAGCGGCAGCCACGCTTCGGCCTGCTCGCGGGCGAGCCCGGTATGCTTGTCGGGGTCGAGGCTCTCGCGCAGGATGTCGGTCATGGTTTCCAGGGTGCGCGACAGCTCGGCGAAGCCCACCAGCAGGTTGCCGGAATGGTCGCGCAAGGCATCGGGCACCCGCCCCATTTCGAAGCGATACTGATGGTTCTCCTCGCCCTCTTCCAGGCCATGTTGGCGCCCTGCCAACTGATGCCCCAGCGAGAAGGCCTCACCCAGGCGCGGCTCGAGCGCGGCGATGGTTTCCGGCAGTCCGGCCAGCAGCCGCGCCAGGGTCGGCTGCACCGCCAACGCCTGGTTGAGTTCGGTCAGGGATTTTTTCAGATTGCCCAGCCAGCGCAGCGTACCGTTAATGCCCACGCGATGAGCGAAATGGTTCAACGCCTTGTCCGGCAGGTGGTGGCCTTCATCGAAGACATAGATGCAGTCGCCGGGAGGCGGCAGTACCACACCCCCACCGAGCGAGAGGTCGGCAAGCACCAGATCGTGGTTGGCAACGATGATGTCGGCGCTTTCCATATCGCGGCGAGCACGGAAGAAAGCGCAGGCGGCGAAATGACCGCAGCGGCGGTTGGTGCACTGACGGTGGTCGATGGTCAGCTGGCGCCAGTCGCTGTCGTCGATGGCCGTCGGCCAGCTTTCGCGATCCCCTTCCCAGCGGCCGCTGCCGTAGGCATCGGCCATCTCCTGCACGAGGGCTTGGAAATGATCGCCGCCGCCCTGGGCGAGACTCTGCTCGAACAGCGACAGGGTGGGATTGCCCTCGACCCCATCCAGCGCTTGCTCGAGGCGCGTCAGGCACAGGTAGCGCCCGCGCCCCTTGGCCAAGGCGTAGTCGAAGTCGAGACCGCTGTGGGCCTTGAGGGTGGGCAGATCCTGCAACAGCACCTGTTCCTGCAAGGCGATGGTGGCGGTCGCTACCACCAGGCGCTTGCCCTTGGCCTTGGCCACGGGCAGGGCAGCCAACAGGTAGGCCAAGGTCTTGCCGGTGCCGGTACCGGCCTCAAGAACGCAGACGTGCTCGTCTGAGACCCGCCGACCGGCGTCGTCGGCCTCGATGCCACCCAGAGTGCGAGCGATCTCGGCAATCATCAGCCGCTGACCGTAGCGTGGCGTCAGCCCTTGGGCTTCCAGCACGCGACGGTAGGCAGCTTGTATCTCGCCCTTGAGGGCCTCGTCGAGCATGGCCGTTAAAGGAGCCCCTCGGGCGGGTGCACGCAGGGCAGCTTATCCTGGATA
This sequence comes from Halomonas sp., assembly GCF_020832045.1. Taxonomy (GTDB): domain Bacteria; phylum Pseudomonadota; class Gammaproteobacteria; order Pseudomonadales; family Halomonadaceae; genus Halomonas. The sequence continues at coordinate 44,489 of NZ_JAFIFK010000047.1, read as the reverse complement.
TAGCGCTCGATTTCCGGCAGCGAGAAGGCATCCTCCTCGCCGACGAAGCTGATCGACACCCCGGCGGCTCCGGCACGGCCGGTCCGACCGATACGGTGGACGTAGTCCTCCGGATCCTCGGGTAGGGTGTAGTTGATCACGTGACTGACATCCTCGATATGGATGCCACGGCCGGCCACATCGGTAGCCACCAGGACCTGTATTTCGCCCTCTCGGAACCGTTCCAACGTCTTGATACGCTGATTCTGCGGCACGTCGCCGGAGAGCATGGCCACGTTCACGTCAGCTTTCTTCAGCAGATCCTCGAGCTTGCGCACAAGGTCACGGCGGTTGCCGAACACCATTACCCGGTCGAAGCTCTCCTGCTTGAGCAGGTTGACCAACAGCCGCGCCTTGTCGTCATCGCTGACCATGTAGACGCGCTGATCGATATTGGCCTTGTTCTCTACCGTGACCTCGATCTCGACGTGGGTCGGCTGATGGGTCCACTGGCTGGCCAGGTTGAGGATATCCTCAGAGAAAGTGGCCGAGAAGAGGAAGGTCTGACGCTCCTCTTTCTTGGGCGTGTGGCGAATGATGCGCTTGACGTCGGGAATGAAACCCATCGACAGCATGCGATCGGCCTCATCGAGCACTAGCACTTCGACTTGGGTGAGATCGACGTCGCGCTTCTCGTGGAAGTCGAGCAGGCGACCGGGAGTGGCCACAAGAATGTCCACGGTCTTGCCCAGTTGCTCACGCTGTTTCTGGTAGTCCATGCCGCCGACTACACTGGCCACGTTCAGGTCCGTGAAGCGCGCCAACGCCTTGGCGTCCTTTTCGATCTGCAGCGCCAGTTCGCGGGTAGGCGCCACGATCAACGCCCGCGGCGCACCGGGCTTCTGCCCGTTCGGCTCTTCCTCTTCGAGGAAATAGGCCAGTATCGAGATCAGGAAGGCGGCCGTCTTGCCGGTGCCTGTCTGTGCCTTGCCTACCACGTCGCCGCCGAGCAGGGTATGAGTCAGCGCTTCCGCCTGGATCGGCGTGCAGTACTCGAAGCCCAGGGCGTGGATGGCGCGCATCAACGGGAGGGGCAAATCGAAGTCGTGAAAGCGCCACTTGCCCGCCACGGCAGGTACCTGGAATTGGCGCAGATCCCAGTTCGACTGCCGGCGGCGCGGCTTGCGACGACGACGCTTGGGCTTGCGGTTCTCGGCCGGGGCTGTGGTCTGTTCCGACTCGCTCATAGGCTGTATGTCTTGTCCGTAGCAATGGGATGAACTTCGTACAGCCGCATATTGTACCAGCCTCTGGCGATGAGGGCGCGCCTGTTGCATTCGACTGGTAGAATGTCACTTCAGCTGCCCTTCGACACCCCATGGAGCCAGGCCTGATGACACGCCGTAAGAAGACTCGCTCGCTGGCTGACAAGGTGACCATCCGCACCGGCAAGCGCAAGGATTACAAGAAGTGGCGCCACGAGAACCCCGACCAGGTCGTCTCGTCGCGTCGTTTCACCCAGAAGAAACGCCAGCAGCGCAAGCTCCAGGCGGCCCGCAAGCTGGCCCGCCAGGAGCAAGGCAATGGCATTGCCATCCACCCTGCACCCGATGAACTCGAGCAAAAAGCCGTCGACCACGAGGAGCGCGACGAGTGACACGTCTGGTCTCGTTCAACATCAATGGGCTGCGTGCCCGTTTGCATCAGCTCGAAGCGCTGATTGCCGCCCATCAACCGCTATTGATCGGCCTGCAGGAAACCAAAGTCCATGACGGCGAGTTTCCCCGTGCGGCGGTCGAGGCCATGGGCTACCACGTTCATTTCCACGGTCAGAAGGGCCACTACGGGGTCGCGCTGCTGTGCCACAAGTCGCTCTGCCCAAGCGGCCCTGAAGAGGTCTTCTACGGCCTGCCCGGCGATGGCGAGGAGTCGCAGCGGCGTTTGATAGGCGCTCGGCTGCGCACAGCCGACGGTGAGACGCTGACAGTATGGAACGGCTACTTCCCCCAGGGCGAGAACGTCGAGCACCCCACCAAGTTTCCCAACAAGCGTGCCTTCTACGCCCATCTGATTCAGCTACTGCATGAGCGTCATTCGCCTGATGAGCGGCTGGTGGTGATGGGTGATTTCAATATCTCCCCCGAAGATATCGATATCGGAATCGGCGAGGCCAACCGTAAACGCTGGCTGCGTGAGGGCAAGACCAGCTTTCAGCCCATCGAACGCGAGTGGCTGGGTACGCTCAAGTCGTGGGGTCTCAGCGACAGCTATCGTCTGCGTTACCCACAGGTGGACGACCGCTTCAGCTGGTTCGACTATCGCTCACGCGGCTTCGAACGCGAACCCAAGCGCGGGCTACGCATAGACTATATTCTGGTCACGGCACCTCTAGCCGAGCGCGTGCGCGATGCCGGCATCGACTACGATCTACGCGGCATGGAACGGCCCTCCGACCATGCGCCGGTGTGGACCGAGTTCGAACTCTGAGCCGCTGATGAATCGCTGACTCTCGATTCGCCAGGGTAGCTAGAGAGTGGAGAGCCAGCGCAGATCCACTGGCGCCCCGCGGCGTTGGGCTTCTTGCATCGCCTCCTGTGCCAGCTCGCCCCTGCCCCAGCTATTGGCCAGCAGCCCCAGCCGCTGCCAATCGCCACTCTCCTCGCTGCGCTCGGCCACCTCGCGCCAGGCCTCGAGCGCCCGCTCACGATGCCGAGCCTGTTCCCAGGCGCGGGCCAGCAAGCGCCGGTTGTCCAGAGTGTCAGGCAGCGCCTCGTCGGCCAGCGCCGCTTCGAGATGTTCCGCGGCCCGGGCAGGCGTGCCGGCAATCAGGTGCAGTTCGATTCGTTGCCGCAGGTCGTCCTCGCCCTCTAGCACGCCCAGCCGCCAGCCGGCTTCCCAGATGGCCGTGGCCCGCTGCGCATCGCCGAGCCCCTGAGCCAGGGCCGCGGCACGCCGCCAGAATTCGGGCTCAGCCTGAACGTCAAGTGCAGCCTCCAGACTGGCCAGAGCCTCCTCGCCACGGCCGGCATGCTGAAATACGGCCGTGGCCAGTGCCTGCCGGCGTTGCTCCGGCGCCGGGTCGTCCGCCAGGGCTCGCTCGACCCAGCCAGCTGCTTCGTCCCAACGCTCCAGTTCCGCCAAGGCCCGAGCCAGGCGCCAATGGTCGTCGACGACGCCATCGTTCCGTTCATGCCAGTCGAGCCAAAGCCCCACTGCCACTTCAGTCTGCCCCGCCGCCATTCGCAGGCGCGCCTCTTCGCGCAACCAGCGGTCGCGCTGACGCGGCGGGGCCTCTTGTGCTCGGCGCGCCAGATGCAGCTCATCGGCAGCGGATTCGCTGCGCCCCGCCCCGGCTTCGGCCCCCGCCGCCAGTTGCCGATACAGGGCACCGGCCCAGCGGTCGGCGGAATTACCGCCTTCCAAACGCTGCGCCTGTGAGCGTGCGCGCTCGACCACCCTATCGTGTTCTCCCTGCTGCAGCTGCCGCTGGAGCTGCTCCAGATCGGCGATAATGTCGCGAGGCAATGCGGGCGCATCGGCTTGCGCCGTAGCGGCCAGCAGCAGACCGATACAAGCCATCAGGTGAATCGCACCCCGGATCTTCATGGCATCACCTCAGCTGAAACTCTAGACGCTGCCTGGCGCGGCGCACACCGCTGGCCGGCTCGAATTGCCAGCGCCCCACGGCCTGCTCGGCCGCCGAATCGAAAACGTTACGCGGTTGTGAATCAAGCACGCGAATGGACGAACGATCCACGCTGCCATCGGGGTGAATCAGGAACTGCAGTTCCACGTGCCCTTCCAGCCCGCGTCGCTGGGCACGCGAAGGATATTCCGGCGGCACGCGGCTCGTCGGCGCGATCTCGCCCACGTCTACCGGCCCCTGCTCTGCAGGCACAGCCTGCTCGGCCGGCGGCCCTGGTGCGGGCGCAGCGCTCTGTGCCGTCGGTGACGGACTCGGCTCGGGAGTCGGCGCCGGTTCGGGGGCCGGTTCCGGAGCCGGCTGGGGCCGAGGCTCCGGGGTTGGTTCGGGGGGCGGCTCGGGCTGCACCTCGGCAAGCTCGGGCAGAGTGGTGTCGAATTCCACCGTCTCCTGTGGCTCAGGTGGCAGCTCCGGCTCCGGCATGGCAATCGTGCTCTCCAGCGGCGGCAGTGGTTCAGGCTGCGGCGGCGGAGTAGCTTCCACCTGCGGCGGCGGTGGCTCGGCGCTGGGTTCGGCCACCTCTTCCTGCGCCGGCTCCGGGGCTTCGACCATGTTCATCGTCATGCTGACGTCGACCACGTCGAACTCCTCCTCCGGTGGCGTGACCAGCAGCGCCAGCAGCCAAAACAGCAGTAGTGCCAGGCCCACCCCGCCCAGCGAGGAGAAGGGAATACGCGTCACGGCCGGCTCCGGCTGGCAGCCACCGCCACCTGCTCAACGCCGGCCTCGCGAATGCGATCCATCACCTCGATCAGCAGGCCGGTGGTGGAGTCGCGATCGGCCTGGATCACTACCGAGCCGTCCTCACTCACCAGCCCGGCCACCTCACTACCCACGCGATGCAGGTCCACCGCACGGCCGTCGACCCACACTGCCCCTTCGGGGGTGATGGCGACCATCACCTGGGCATCGGGGCGCGGCGTGGCGGCGCTGGATTCAGGCCGTTCGATCTCCACGCCGCTCTCTTTGATGAAGCTAGTCGTGACGATGAAGAAAATCAGCATGATGAAGACGACGTCCAACATGGGCGTCAGATTGACTTCGCTGGCTTCGCCGTCGTCGGCGCCTACACGGCGTCTACGCATCGTTATCCTCCACGGCGCGAGCCAGACGGTCGTGCAGCCGCTGGTCCTCGCGACGAATGATGTGCTCGAGACGGCTGGTGAACAGCAGCCCCACCACCGCCACTGCCATACCGGCCAATGTCGGCAAGGTGGCCCGCGCCACTCCGTCCGCCATGGCGCGCGCCTGACTGGTATCGGTCATTGCCAGGCTATCGAACACGGCGATCATACCGGTCACGGTGCCCAGCAAGCCGAGCAGTGGGCACAGCCCCACCAGCAGCTTGAGCCACGGCAGCGGACGGCGAAGCCTCCCTATCAGTTCGCGTGCCCAGGCTTCACGGAGGGTCAGAGCGCTCCAGCTCAGGTGATCCTGACGCGCTGCCCAGCGCGCTATCAAGGCGCGCCTTGCCCGGCGATAGGTTAGGCGGAAATACCACACCCGCTCCAGCGCCAGGCTGAACAGCACCATGGCCACCAGAGCGATGACGACCAGTACCGAGCCCCCGGCCTCGACCAGGCGCTCCAGCGGTTCAAGCCAGAGCGGCATCGCGACGCGCGCTCCCGGTAACGCCCTCGGGCCCCTGCGGCCGGTGCTCGAGCTGCTCGGCCAATGCCGCGCTGGCCTGACCCTCGACCAGTCCCGCCAAGTGGCGGCTGCGGCCGGCAAGTGCCGTATGCGCGAACAATAGTGGTACGGCAGTGATCAGGCCCAGCACCGTGGTCACCAGTGCCTGGCTGATACCGCCCGCCATCAACTGCGGATCGCCGGTACCGAATACCGTGATGGCCTGGAAGGTCACGATCATGCCGGTGACGGTACCCAGCAGCCCCAGCAGCGGCGCCACGGCAGCTAGGAGCTTGACCAACGGCTGGCCGCGTTCGAGCCTGGGGAGCTCAGCCAACACGGCCTCGTCGAGGCGTGCTTCCAGCGCTTCCGGTACGGGATCGTCATGCAGCGTCCGGAAGCGCAGCAGTACTCGTCCAAGCGGATTGTCGTCGCGCAGCGTGGCGAGATCGCGAAGCTGACGACGCATGGCCAGGCTCACTTTCAACAAGTAGCCATATTGCAACAGCGCCACCAGCAGACCGATGACCCCGAGCCCTACCACCACATAGCCAACCGCGCCGCCCTGGTGGAAGCGCTCGACAAGACTCGGCTGCTGGGCCAATGCTGAAATGACCTGACCACGGGTAGGATCAAGCGCCAGCGAACGCGATTCGCCGGCATGGAACGCGGCCAGACTCGTGGCCACCTCTCGCGGCGTACGCTCCACCACCGCCAAGGTACGGTCATCGGCACCTCGGCGCAGCAGATCGCCCTCGGTAAAGGCGACGAAATCACCTAGCCGCACGACCTGCTGCGGCGCAAGCTCACCGCTGGCAGCCGCTACAGGCGCCTCGAAGCGAACCACACTGGCGGTGTTGGCTGTCAGTGCCATCAGGCTGTCGACGAAGGCTTCCAAGTGGCTGAGTTCGAGGACTTCCACTTCGTCCAACCGTGGCGGCAACGGGGTGCCGCCCACCGTCAGCCAGCTGTCGGCCAGCGTATCGCGCAGCTCACCGCTGTGGCGTGCCAGTAACGCCAGCAAGGCTTCGAAATCATCGCCCTGCTCCTGCTGGCGGGCATCGAGTCCGGACTGACGCTCTGCCAGTATCTGAGACTCGGCTTGCAGATCGGCATTGCGGGCTTCGGCCTGCTCGTGTGCGACACGAGCCTCCTCGAGAGCCGCCTCAAGGGCATTGCGATCCTCGAGCAGGTCAGCCAGGCGCGCCTGGTCACGGACCTCGGCGGCTTCGCGCTCGGCACGCAAGCTGGTCAGCGGTTCGGACTGGGCCTGAGCCATGGCCGGTACCAGCAGAAGTGCGGCAACGACCGAACCGATGACATAACGTGGCGCTCTCATGCGTCACCCTCCCCGGCGCTTTCCAGCGGCTGAGAGATAGGCAGCGTCAGGAGTTCGGGCGAACGGCGATCTCGCGCAATGCGCAAGCCATTGCGAACCTCGCGCCGCTGAGCTTCGTCGAGGGAGGCCCAGCTTCCCGCATCGGCCTGCCAGACACGACCGGCGCGCCCATCGGGAGTGAGATAGTAAAAGCCCACTCGCCCCAGGCGCAGATAGTCCACCTCACGGCGAGAATCGCCCTCACCCAGATAGCCGCGCCAGGTATCGACCTCGCGTCCGTACTCCAGCTCGGTGCGCCAGGCTCCGATGATGCGCTCCCAGCGCTCGGCCAGGGAGAGCTCGCCGGCATGGGTGGTCAGGCTTGCGACTCGCGCCTGGCGTTCCTCGCGAAGGAATGGCATGTCGCTCTCGACCCACTGCGCAAGACGTTCGATCAGACGCTCTTGCAAGGCCGGCAAAGCCTCTCGAGTTTCCTCCAGGGTATCCAGTGCATGCTCACGCCGTTCGAGGTCTGCTACCTGGCGCTCGTGGCGCGGGGCAAGCTCGGCGTTTTCACGTGACAGGCGCCGCTCCTCACGCTCCAATTCGCGCAGCTCCTCGAGCATGGCACGCCCTTCGTCATCGGTAGCATCGATGCGTGCTTGTAGCTCGGCCTGACTGCGCTGAATCTCTCTGGCTTCCTGGCGAAGCTCAGGGTCGGCGAACGCCGAGGCGGCCAATCCCAACCCGAGAACTGCCCCCCAGAGGCATGGATGGCGAAACGGTCTCACGTGCGGACTCCCGGCAATGACGACTTAACGGAAAGCGTTACCGCCCAATCGGGCAGAGCGCAAAACGATGCCATAAATGATAACCGTTATCAATAGATCAGAGAAGGAGTTGAAACGCTACGGCATCGACTATCGCTTCCCCTGCGCTCACCGTTAAGCGGGCCCTGAATTACAGCCCCAGCGTATTCACCAACCAGGTCGGCGCCTCCAACCCTTCGACTATCTGGTGCTCAGCGGTTTCTCAGACGGCAGCTTGGGAAATACCTTCCTGGATGGCTCAAGCTGATGGGCGATACCCACTCGCACAGCTCGATGACATTGCCCCCTGGTTCCTCGACAGCATCGAGGTGGTACGCGGCCAGCATCGGTACTCTATGGCCAGGCCACACCGGGTGGTGTCGTCGCACTCACCAACAAGTGCCCGGAGTTCCAGCAGGAAGGCGAAGTGCGTTTTTTCCGCGGGCAATCACGCCCAGCGCAGCCTTCGACGTGACGGGCCCATTGGGAGAACAGCAGCGAGCCACCTACCGAATCAAGGTCTATCTGCAGCAGGGCCCAGAGGGCTAACGCTACCCCTGCGCCGGCCAATAGCGCTACCGCGAGTCGCGGCCACCAGGCGTAGTGGAGCAGCAATTCATCGACGTCATGCAACGAAGGCGCCATCAAGGCCTTCATGCCCGCTGCAATTCCTCCTCGATCCCGATAACCCAAGCCACAAAAGTCCCATCAATGGCAAGCTCAGCAGCATGCAGGCACGAGCAGGCAACACCCAACGCGCCTTCATACTTGGCGCCTTCGGCTTTACTTTCAGATCATACGATTTCACTGCATCCCCGAACGAGCGCACCATGGTAATTTGACGTAGCGCTCATTTTGCCACAGAATGCAAATCAATCTCATTGAGATTTTCGATGGTGGCCTCATGAATGCGGAACGCTCACAGCTTTATTACACCGGCGTCTTTCTCCACGTCTCCTTCCAGGCTATTCAGAACGCGGTCGCCGCTTCGGCTAATGGGGACGACACGCCCTGCTGGCTGGACGCGCAGATGCTCAGCATGATGTATGGCGAGCTACAGCGCTGCCGGTGTGAAGCCGCTCCGTTCAGAGAAGTCAGCCAGCACCTTGATACTGCCGTGTATCACTGTGGACTGCTGATGGCGCAATGTCCTGGTGCGCTCAATCGCCGCCTTTGTCTACATCATCTTGCCGCGATCATTACACCTCTCAAAGAGGCTACCTCTCAGCTTGCGAGCCCTGCGGGACGAATCGCAGCCGACGGTAGCTCGACCGTCGGTCAACGCCTCCGCTACTGGCTGGGGTTGTGAAACTCAGATGTGACGACTCTAACCAACTAACGTAATGAGATTCATTAGCGTTGCAACCACTCCCCCCGACGTGCTATTTTGTAACAATAAAGTAAATAAAAATGCTTCAAAATAACATTTGAGCATACATGCCAACAATCAAGGGGACATAAATGCAACCCGTGCATAACCTGCTGCGCCGTACACCACTGGCAGTGGCACTCTCCACTGCAATAGCCCTCTCGGCACACGCCGAAGAGCTCGATACCTTGGTAATCTCTGCTTCAGGCTTCGAACAGACTATCGAGTTGGCTCCGGCCAGCATCTCGGTCATTACGCGAGAGCAGCTCGAGGAACGCAACGTCACCAACCTGGCCGACGCCGTGCGCGGTATCGAAGGTGTCGACAGCCGTCCGCTGGACGCTCGCTCCGGTAAGACCGGCAACCAGACCGTCAGCCTGCGAGGCTTGCCCAGCGAATACACGCTGGTATTGATAGACGGCGTACGACAGAACGTATCGGCCACGGTGGCACCCAACGCCTTCAATGACTCTCAGTCGACCTTTATCCCACCGATTGCCGCCATCGAGCGCATTGAGGTCATTCGCGGCCCAATGTCGACGTTGTACGGCTCAGATGCCATCGGCGGCGTGATCAACATCATCACTCGCCGCCCAGGTGATGAGTGGCGTGCCTCCGGCTCCGTGTCGACCGAGTATTTCCGCGACGCTGACTTCGGCGGAACGACCATCACCGAAGGCTATGTCAGCGGCCCGGTCTCTCAGCATGTCGGCGTGCAGTTCTACGGCCGCCTGTTGGAACGCTCCGCGTCCAATATCGACATTCCGGGTACCGAACCCAGCCTGACCGATAACCGCACCATGGGCCAGAACCCGACCAAGGCCAACGTCGAGACCTTCGGCGGTGAGCTGGTATTAACACCGGTCGATGCTCACGACATCAGCCTGCGCTTCGATACCAGTCGCCAAACGCTGGACAATCGCCAGGGTCAGGTAGGACGTCTGGAAGGCACCGGCACGACGCCGGCGGACTTCACCCGCGGCTATGGCAGAGAGCTCGAGTTCTCTCGCGATCAGTTCCGCCTCAGCCATCGCGGCGACTTCCTGATCGGCCAGCTCGACACCTCGTTGACCCGAGACATCGTCGAAACCGAAGGCCGCACCGTCAACGCCCTGGCAAATCCGCCTGCGGCCTATCCCGAGGCTGGTGCCCCCCGGCGGCTGAGACTGACCACAGATATCCTCGACACCCGACTGACCAACGTTTTCGGCGATCACCTGGTGACACTGGGCGGGCAGTACATCGATGCCACCTTCGAGGACGGCATCCTCCCCGAGGATGTGACCCGCGATCAGTACAGCCTGTTTGCCGAGAACGAGTGGCAGACCACCGAGCGCCTGGCACTGACCGGCGGGCTGCGCTACGACAAGTACCAGGGCATCAGCGGGGAGTTCACACCGCGTGCCTATGCGGTCTTCGAAGCCAACGACGAGTGGACCTTCAAAGGTGGCGCAGGCCGTGGCTTCCGCGCGCCGCTGATGGAGCAGACCTTCGACGGTGTCGTCGGTTTCGGCGACGGTGGCAGCACGCCACTCTTCGGCGATCCCGACCTCAAGCCGGAGCGCAGCACCAACTACGAGCTATCGGCCCGCTACGACAACCGCCAGGGCTTCATGACCCAGGTCACTGCCTTCCACAACACCCTTAAAGACAAGATCGAGCCTGCCACGGGCGCCAGCGATCGCACCAATGCCAATATCGGCGAGTCGCGTATCCAGGGCATCGAGCTTGCCGCTGCCTATGGGCTGACGGATACGGTGACCCTGTCGGGTAACTACACCTATACCGATAGTGAAGTGAGAAAGGGTGAAACGGCCGCCAGCTTCATCGGCGATCCGCTTGTCAGCGTTCCGGATCACATGCTGAACGTACGCCTCGATTGGCAGGCCACCCCGCAGCTGAATACCTTCCTGGGTGCCGAATATCGCAGCAGTGCCTTCCGTCCGCGCAACTTCCACGAACCGCAAAACGGCGGCAGTTCGCAGGGCGCCTACGATGCGCTGGGCGACTTCCACAGCACCACCATGGTCAACCTGGGCGCGCGCTATCGGGTGAGCGAGCACGTTTCAGTCAACGGCGTGGTCAACAATCTGCTCGATCGCGACTTTAAGGACTATCGCTCCTATGCCCGCGAAGACAACGGCAACATTGCCTACAGCAACGTCTACAACAACCTTTATGGACCTCGTTCGTTCATGATCTCGCTGAACGTCGATTTCTAAGTCTCGTATCTTTCGCTAAGCTCAATCGATCCTTTCAGAGCCGACTTGATGTCGGCTCTTTTTTCGTTGCATGAAGAGTAACCCTGCCGCAGATTGAAGCCATCCCCTGGCAGCACATCACCCGCCTCAGCAACTTTTGTACGACCTCTGCGGGTATCCTCACGCAGCCCCGGAAGGCGAAACGACACGGCAGATAAAGACAACGATTCTCGTTTACCCTGCCGAGAACGATTCCGAGCACACGGAACCCATAATGTTTGGGGTCAAGGGAGCGCAGCTATAAAAAACGAAAACGCCGCAGCGATTGGCTGCGGCGCTTGTCCTACGAGTCGGTCAGCTGTTCAGGAGATGGCCTGCTGGTAGCGGTTTTCCACATCTTCCCAGTTGACCACGTTGAAAAAAGCGCTGACATAATCGGGGCGCTTGTTCTGATACTTGAGGTAATAGGCATGCTCCCACACGTCCAGGCCTAGCACCGGCGTATTACCGTTCATGTGCGGGCTGTCCTGGTTCAGGGTGTTTTCCACCACCAGTTTCTTCTCCGGCGTCACGCTGAGCCAGGCCCAGCCGCTGCCGAAGCGCCCCAGAGCCGCCTTGGTAAAGGCCTCCTTGAAGGCATCGAAACCGCCCAGCTCGCTGTCGATGGCCTGGGCCACCTTGCCTTGGGGGTTGCCACCACCGCTGGGTGACATCATCTGCCAGAACTTGGAATGGTTGGAGTGACCGCCTCCGTTGTTGATCACCTCCTGGCGTTTCTCTTGCGGCACACGGTCGATGCTGGCCATCAGCTCATCCACCGGGACGTCCTCGAGCCCCGTTCCCTCCAGCGCGGCATTGAGCTTGTCGACATAGGTCTTGTGGTGACGGGAGTGGTGGATCTCCATCGTCATCGCATCGATATGGGGCTCGAGTGCATCGTAGGCGTAGGGAATTTCGGGCAATGTGTGCGGCATTATTCACTCCTCCATGAAAGCAACGGAATCGAGGGCACGACCCTCGCGTTTGCATCCACCTAGCATGGCAAAGAGTTGCCATTAACGCTAATAGTCAACGTGGTGGCCCCGTATAGCCAAATCTAATGAAGCCTTATACGCAAGAAGCCGGCCCATGGCCGGCTTCTTGCGTACCTTTGAGGGCTTACAGCTTGCTTTCCAGTTCCGGCAGAAGCTCGAACAGATCGCCTACGAGGCCATAATCGGCTACCTGGAAGATCGGCGCCTCCTCGTCCTTGTTGATAGCTACGATCACCTTGGAGTCCTTCATCCCGGCCAGGTGCTGGATGGCACCCGAGATACCCACGGCGATGTAGAGCTCCGGCGCGACGATCTTGCCGGTCTGCCCCACCTGCATGTCGTTGGGCACGAAGCCGGCGTCTACCGCGGCCCGGGAAGCCCCGATGGCCGCACCCAGCTTGTCGGCGATGCCGTCGAGCAGCTTGAAGTTCTCGCCGCTGCCCATGCCGCGCCCACCGGAGATGACCACCTTCGCTCCGGCCAGCTCGGGACGGTCGCTCTGGGCCAGCTCCTGCTTGATGAAGTGCGACTGGCTGTTCTCCACCACGGTATCGACGCTTTCGATGCTAGCGCTGCCGCCTTCGCTCACCGCATCGAAGCCGGTGCTACGCACGGTAATGACCTTGAGGATGTCATCGCTCTTTACCGTGGCAATGGCGTTGCCGGCGTAGATCGGCCGCTTGAAGGTGTCGGCGTCGACCACTTCGACGATTTCGGATATCTGACTGACGTCCTTCAGTGCCGCTACCCGCGGCAGCACGTTCTTGCCGGTGGTGGAAGCGGCGGCCAACAGGTGGCTGTAGTCGCCAGCCAGCTCGACCAGCAGCGCGCCCAGGGGCTCGGCCAGCTGGTGGGCGTAGACGGCATGGTCGGCGACACGAACCTTGCTCACGCCGTCGAGCTTGGCAGCGGCCTCGGCGACGGCACCGACGTTCTCTCCGGCGACCAGGATGTCGATGTCACCCCCGATGGCCTGGGCGGCGGCGACCACGTGGGCGGTGGCGCCGGCGAGCTGGCCGTCATGATGTTCGGCGAGTACCAGGATGCTCATGAATTCACTCCTTTCTAAGCTCGGTTTTCAAAGAACGGTGTTAAAGCACTTTGGCTTCGTTCTTGAGTTTGTCCACGAGCTCGTCGACGGAGCCCACCTTGATGCCACCCTTGCGCTCGGCCGGCGATTCGACCTTGAGCAGCGTGAGCCGGCTTGCCACCTCGACGCCGTAATCGGCCGGGCTCTTGACGTCCAGCGGCTTCTTCTTGGCCTTCATGATATCGGGCAGCTTGGCGTAGCGCGGCTCGTTGAGACGCAGGTCGGTGGTGACGATGGCCGGGAGGGAGAGCTCGACGGTCTGCAGGCCGCCGTCGATCTCTCGGGTGACCTGAACCTTGTCTCCCTCGACCACGACTTCCGAGGCGAAGGTGCCCTGGGGCAGCCCGGCCAGTGCCGCCAGCATCTGGCCGGTCTGGTTGTTGTCGGTATCGATGGCCTGCTTGCCGAGGATGACCAGATTCGGCTGCTCTTCTTCCACCACCTTGGCCAGTAGTTTGGCGGCGGCCAGCGACTCGACGCGCTCCTCGGTCTCGACATGCACGGCCCGGTCGGCACCCAGTGCCAGGGCGGTACGCAGCTGCTCCTGGGCGGCCTTGGGGCCGATGGTCACGGCAACCACCTCGGTGGCCACACCCTTCTCTTTCAGCCGCACCGCTTCTTCCACGGCGATCTCGCAGAAGGGGTTCATGGCCATCTTGACGTTGGTGAGGTCGACGTCGGTGTGATCCGCCTTGACGCGAATCTTGACGTTGTAGTCGATGACGCGTTTGACCGCGACGAGTACTTTCATGGTGTCCTCGCTTGGTTCAATGGGTGAACCTGTAGTTAGGGCCTCGCTGAAGCCCACTGACGATAGGGGCGAGTCAGCGATTCCGCGAAACCGGGCGGCATGTCCCTGCTCATGTCATGCATGGCGTTTCATGCAAGCGTTTGATAGGCGCCAAAAAGAAAAACCCCATCAATTTGCCACACCCAGGCTGGTAGCAACAATCCCTTCGCGGGCTTCCAGGGGTACGGCAGTGTGGCACATTGCCATCGTAGGGGTGTCCTGAGTCGTTTATTATGCCTATCATGGAGAATATCGAGAAGCAAACGACCGTTTTATTTTCTTTCGACGTTGGTGGTAGCCGTCCGACGCCGAAGCCGAGGGAGGAGCGAGTGGATGTCTGAGCAAGTAGAACGCGATTCGATGGATTTCGACGTGGTGATCGTGGGAGCCGGGCCCTCGGGGCTTTCAGCTGCCTGTCGCCTGATGCAGCAGGCCAACGAAGCCGGCAAGGAGTTGACGGTCTGCGTCGTGGAAAAGGGCTCCGAAGTCGGCGCCCATATCCTCTCGGGAGCCGTTTTCGAGCCTCGGGCGCTCGCCGAGCTGTTTCCCGATTGGGAAGAGCGTGGCGCTCCGCTGACCACACCGGCGACTCGCGATGAAGTCTACCTGCTCAAGGACGCCGAGAAGGCCCAGAAGCTGCCCAATGCCTTGGTGCCCAAGAGCATGCACAACACCGGCGGCGACATGAAGCGCTACGTGATCAGTGCCGGCAATCTGAGCCGCTGGCTGGCCGAGCAGGCTGAGGCGCTCGGCGTCGAGGTATTCCCCGGTTTCGCCGCTCAAGAAGTGATTCACGATGAGGACGGGACCGTTCGCGGCATTCTCATCGGCGACATGGGGGTGGCCGCCGATGGCACTCCCAAGGACAGCTTTACGCCGGGCATGGAACTGCGTGCCAAGTACACGCTTTTCGCCGAGGGCGCCCGCGGCCATCTGGGCAAGAGCCTGATCTCGCGTTTCAAACTCGACGAAGGCAAGGATCCCCAGCACTACGGCATAGGCCTCAAGGAGCTGTGGGACGTTCCCACCGAGCAGCACGAGCCCGGGCTGGTACTGCACGGCTCGGGATGGCCGCTGGCCAAGGATACCCACGGCGGCTGGTTCCTGTATCACGCCGATAACCATCAGGTGGTAGTCGGCCTGATCATGGACCTCTCCTACCAGAACCCCTGGCTCTCGCCCTTCGATGAATTCCAGCGCATGAAGCATCATCCCGTGCTGGCCAAGCACCTTCAGGGTGGCAAGCGCGTGGCCTACGGCGCCCGGGCGATCACCAAGGGCGGTCTGAACTGCCTGCCGAAGATGACTTTCCCCGGCGGGCTGCTGATCGGCTGTGACGCGGGCACCCTCAACTTCTCCAAGATCAAGGGCCTGCATACCGCCATGAAGTCCGGCCTGGTGGCGGCCGAAGCGGTCTTCGAGGCTATCGCAAGTGGTGACGAGGGTGGACGGGATCTGACAGCTTTCACTCAGAAATGGGAGCAGAGCTGGGCCTACGCCGAACTCAAGGAGAGCGCCAGCTTCGGCCCGGCGATCCACAAGTACGGTACCGTGGGTGGCGGCGCCTACAACTTCGCCAACCAATTGCTGGGCGGCAAGCTGCCCAACCTGCACGACACCACCCCGGACCATGCGGCACTGAAGCCCGCCAGCCAATTCGAGAAGATCGTCTACCCCAAATCTGACGGCAAACTCTCCTTCGACAAACTCTCTTCCGTGTTCCTGTCGAACACTAACCACGAAGAGGATCAGCCGAGCCACCTGAAGCTAGTGGACCCGGAACTGCCGATTCGTGACAACCTGCCGACGTACGCCGAACCGGCACAGCGCTACTGTCCGGCCGGTGTCTATGAGGTGGTCGAGGACGATGAGGGCAAGCCGCGCTTCCAGATCAACTTCCAGAACTGCGTGCACTGCAAGACCTGCGACATCAAGGACCCGGCGCAGAACATCAAGTGGGTGGCACCGGAAGGAGGCGGCGGCCCCAACTACCCCAATATGTAACCCCCTGCCCCGACATATAAACGCGTAAGCGAAAAAGGCGTGCCGACCGGCACGCCCTTTTCGCTACCGAGGGTCGTTCATCCCAGCGCTTTCACGAGCGCCTCGACCACCTGCTGCTGCTGTCCCGCCTCGAGGTAGGGGTGCATCGGCAAGCTGAGGATCTCCTGACACACCGTCTCGGTCACCGGCAAACTGCAGTCGGGGTCAGCCACGGCGGGCTGATGATTGAGAGGAAGTGGGTAATGCACGGCCGTTGGTATGCCGGCGTCAGCAAGCTTCACCTGGAGTGCATCGCGCTGCGGCACGCGAATACTGTACTGAGCGTAAACGCTGGTATTTCCCGGCGCTACACAAGGTGGCGTAACGCTTCCGGACTCGCGCAACAGCTTGTCATAACGCTCAGCCACCTGTTGCCGAAGCGTGACCTCTTCGTCGAATATCGATAGCTTGGCCAGCAGGATGGCCGCCTGCATGGTATCCAGACGACTGTTCATGCCAATGCGTGAGTGATGATAGCGGCGGGACTCACCGTGCCGTGCCACCAGGCGCACCTCGGCGGCCAGCGCTTCGTCGTCGGTGAATACCGCCCCGCCATCCCCATAAGCCCCGAGGGGCTTGCTGGGGAAAAAACTGGTACAGGCGATTCGCGACAGCCCGCAGGAGCGACGCCCGTGCCGCGTGGCACCGAAGCTCTGTGCAGCATCTTCCACCACAGAAAGACCGTGCTTGTGCGCCAGCGCCTCGATTGCCTCCATGTCGGCACATTGGCCGAACATGGACACCGGCATGATGGCACGGGTCCGTGTCGTAATAGCGGCCTCGACCCGGACGGGATCGACAAGGTAGGTATGTGGGTCGATATCCACATAAACCGGTCTGGCACCGGCAAGCACAATGCTCTCTGCACTGGCGATGAAGGTGAACCCGGGTACGATCACTTCGTCGCCAGGACCGACATCGAGCGCCATCAGCGCAATTTGCAGCGCGTCGGTGCCATTGCCACAGCCGATACAGTGAGCCACACCGACATGGTCGGCCAGACGTCGCTCAAGCTCGCTCGCTTCGGGGCCCATGACGTAGCGGCCGTGTGCAAGCACGCCCTGAATGGCGGCGTCCAGTTGCGGCTTGATGCGCGCCTGCTGGGCGGCTAGGTCAATGAAATTCATGGGTCCGTCCCCCTCATCCTTGAGTAACGCAGCCGGCCGCTTGAGTTGAAGCGATACGGGACAGCTGCGGGTGAGCCTCGCCCTCTTGCGGTACTTCCGGGGTTGCCTGCCCCAGGTGATAGACCGTTTCCAGGCAGTGGCGCACGCTCTCTATGCCGAAGCCACGCCCGGCAAGAATTTCGCGATAGCTGACGGTGTGCAGGTCGGAAAAACCGCTGGAGAACTCGAACTCCTCGCCGTCACAGGTGATGCTACGATAGGTCGAGTGCTGGCCACGTATGCGCTCGGGCAAATCCTCGGCGTCGATGGAGAGAAACCATCGTACCCTCGCCTTCTCATATTCGATGTAGCCAGCGGCCTTGTGCTCATCATGGTAGTGCAGCACCGACCGCTTCAATTCCCCGAAGATCACATGCAGCATGTCGAAAAAATGAATACCGATCTCGGCCATCACCCCGAACGACTTGCGCGGATCCCCTTTCCAACTCGCAAGGTACCAAGGGCCCCTTGCGGTGATGTAGGTAAGCTCGACGTCATATTGGCCATCGCGCTGCTCCGCAATCACCTTATCGCGCAGTTCATGGATAGCCGGATGGTGACGCAGCTGCATGATGCTGTAGACGCGACGGCCGGTTTCCTCTTCGACACAGCGCAACTCATCGAGTTGGGCCGGCGTCGATACCAACGGCTTCTCGCAGATCACGTCGCAGCCGAGGTGCAGCCCAGCTGTGATGTGGGCGCTGTGGAAATGATTGGGTGAACAGACGGCCCAGTAGTCGATGGCCTTGTCACCCTGCCGCTTGAGCCACCAGGCGTGCTCGAGGAAGTATTCGAACTGGGTGAAGAAGGAGCAATTGGTCGATATAGAATCGATGATGCCGACCGAGTCGTTGATATCGTAAGCCGCCACGAGGTCGTGCCCCATAACCTTGATGGCCTGCATATGGCGAGGCGCGATATAGCCGGCAGCACCGATGAGCGCGAAATTCATATGGCGTTCCCCCGATATCCTTTCGATGTTGATTCCATTTAAGCAGCGACTGACCGTACACGGCTGTCGCCTCGCGGTTCAAGCCCGGGGTGGATGCGTGCGAGCCACCGGCCTAGCGGGGTCGAGAATCCATTCGCTCCATGAACCAGCATAGAGCCTTGGCAGGGGACGGCCAGCAATAGCATAGGCAAGGATGTTATGACACGCCGTAACTCCGGAGCCGCAGTAGGCCACGATAGCGTCGTCACGAGGCAATTCGATCTTGAGTGTCTCGGGCGCCTTGAAGCGCCCCGTTTCGGTCAGGTTGGCAGCGCTCGGCCGACATACCGCCCCGGGGATATGGCCCGCCACCGGGTCGATGGGTTCGGCCTCGCCGTTGAACCGTTCCACACTGCGAGCATCGACCTTGAGCTCCCGCCCCGAGAAGACCTCGTCGGCGCCCATCCAGGCGCCGTCGTCGAAGGATGGCTGCCAATCGCTCGGTACTGGTGACGAGTCCTCGCCAAGTGCCAAACCTCCGCCCTGCTCCTGCCAGGCGCTCAGCCCGCCATCGAGCACCCGTACGTCTGGATGTCCGACCCACACGGCGAGCATCCACCACGCTCTGGCTGCGGCCAGTTGGCCTCCCATATCATCCAGCACCACTACCGGCTGCGTGGTCGAAATACCTAGCCGCCTGAGTGTGTCGGCAAACCTCTCCGACGGTGGCAGCGGGTGGCGGCCAGCCTCACCGGGCGGGCCTGCAAGATCGCGATCGAGGTCGAGATGCAGACTGCCCGGTACGTGGCCGCTTTGCCACAGGCGCCGCCCCGCCTCACGATCGCCTAATCTTGCCCGGCAATCCAGCACCTTCGGGGGGTTGGCTTCTTGCAGCGAAGCGACCAGTTCGGCTGCGGTTATCAACGCCTGACTCATGCTCGTTCTCCTTGGGCCAGCCCGGTGACGGCACTCTTTCCCCCTTCAGTTCGATGGGGGCGCGACACGCCAATAAACGCCGACGGCCAGCCTGTACGAAGTTAACTTCTATGACGGGGTCTGCAGGGTCGCCTTCAACCACCACGATTTCGCCCTCGCCGAATACCGCGTGACGCAGACGCTGGCCTGGATGAAAGAGCTGAGCCGAATAGCGACTCCCCGCCTCGGCGACCCCGGGTGCAAGTTGCACCAAAGGAATCTCGTCGCACCCTAACGCGTCGAGATAGCGAGAGACCAGTGCAGGTGAAGTCACACTGAGCGTAGCGCTTTCATCCTGAGGTGCTATCAAGCGAGCGGCCACCTGCCGACATTCTTCCCATCGCGTCTCATCGATAAAACGGCTGGGTCGGTGATCGCCGCTGTCATGCAACAGCAGCAATCGATCTCTGGCCCGGGTCACGGCCACATAGAACAGCCGCCGCTCCTCCTCGAGTCGCTCGGCTGACAGAGGATTGTCGCGACTGTAGTGGGGGAAGTCTTCCTCGTTGACGCCGGAGACGATGACCAGCGGCCACTCCAAACCCTTGGCCCCGTGAACGGTAGTCACCAGAACGCCATCGGCATGGTTCTCCACGGGCCGCTCGAGCAGCTCGATGAAGGCATCGATATCGGGGCTCTCCCCCGCCTGCTCCACCAGCACGTCGAGCAGGCGCACGTCCTCCTCGCCCTTCTCGCGGCGAGCGGCGGCTCGTTTGAGCACCTTCTCGGCATCCAATGCATCGACGATGTGCGCCAGCAGCCGCGCAGGCTCCCAATCGCCCAGACGCGGCAGCTCACACAGCAGCGTCCAGCGGCGCTTGAGATTACGGCGCTGCACGGGCTTGAGTCCGGCCAGCAGGGGGTCGTCCCGTTCGGGATAGTGCCGCGTTTGCGCCAGACGCTGCGCCAGAGCCACCAAACGCTCACGAGCGACGAATGGCGTCGGCTGCTCGAGAAGGCGTAACAGATGCCCGGGGTCGCTCAGTAGTGCCGGCGTACGCGACAGGCGCAGGTAGCCGGCCAGCGCCTGGACTAGCGGCAAGCGAAAGACGAACCGGTCTTCACGAGAGAGTCGGAACGGGATGCCGGCCTGCAACAGCTGTAGCTGAACGGGCACCGACAGTGCCCAACTGCGCACCAGCAGGCACGCTTCACTCAGCGCCCTGCCATTCCCCTGCCAGCGCTCCAGGGTCGCCAGTAGGGGCGCCCTGCCCTGCCCGACGGCGATTTCGGTCCGCGGGTTGCCGGGTGCGGCCAGACACAGCTGATCGGGCCGACGGCGGTTGGCGGCAATGGCGTGGTTGGCCAGTAACGCCAACGAATGGCCGTGACGAAACGTAGTGGACAGTGGGTAATCGGTCGCTTCGCCGAAGGTCCCGGTAAAGTGCTCACGCATGGTGTCAGGGTGGGCACCACGCCATTCGTAGATACATTGATTGGCATCCCCCACCGCCATGACGTCGGCACTGCGTCCGGCCAACAGTGCCAGCAGGCGCAGTTGGGCCTGGTTGATGTCCTGATACTCATCGATAATCGCATGATCGAGGAAGCCCTGGACCCGGCCGACAAGTGCGGCATCGGCTTCCAGCGCCCGTAGTGGGCGATAGAGCAAATCGGAATAGGTCATCAACCCGTGCTCGGCGAGTAGCGCTTCGAGGCGTTCGAAAGCGTCGGCGAAGTGGCCACTGTTTTCATCGACATCGAGCCGTTCCAGCAACGTGGCTGCCGGTACCATCTCGGCCTTGACCAGGCCACAGAAGTGGGCCAACGCCTCCAGGGTGTCGGCTTCAAGTGCCAGTTCGCGCCGATCGCCATCTTCCAGCACTTCAAGGGTTGCCTGCCTCAGCAGCCGCTCCACCTGCCAGTCGGCGGCAATCAGACGACGCGGAGCCAAGGCGCCCCAGCGGGTCAGGCTCACCGTCAAACGGTGGCCCAGAGAGTGAAAGGTACGTACGTCTGGCAGGCGCTGACCGGCAGGTGCCATCTCGACCAGACGGCGCTGAAAATCCTCGCGGGCCGAGCGGTTGAACATCAAGACTAATATGCGCTGCGCCGATACGCCGCGGGACAGAAGATGCAGTACACGTGCGACCAGCGTCGTGGTCTTGCCGGCACCCGCCACTGCCGCGACTCGCGCGTGCCCGGCGCCGTGCTCGACGACAGCGCGCTGCTCTGCCGTCAGCTTCACGCGTCCTCGGCAGGCAGTTCGCCCAGCGGCTGCCAGCTGCCGGCACTGGTGAGTCCGAGCTCGATCATGCCCTCATCGCTCAGGCGCTGATCGGCGGCTTCGATCAAACGGTAGTAGACGTTGCGGCCCAAACGCGCAGCAAGACCGAAACGCACCGGCACCTCAGGAACCAGAGTCCCGTCCGGGGTGGGACTGAGCTGGAGCCGATGCGTCTCATCGAGCCGCAGGCGATCGCCGGCACTGGTCGACAACCACCAGCAGGCGGCCGCGTCATCGTGTTCGGCCTCGACCACCACGAAGGGTCGGTCGACCACACGAATGCGCTGTTTCTCCACCGGGGTCACCAAGTAGTATTCGCCGTTTTCTTCGCGGCGAAGTAGCGTAGAGAGCAGCCGCACCAGGCGCGGACGCTTCATTTCGCTGCCTTCGTGGAACCAGCGGCCATCGGCGGCGATCTCCAGATCCATCTCACCGGCGTGAGTCGGCTGCCAACGGTCCACGGGGGGAATGGCCCCTTCGGGCTCGACGTGGTTGAGGAGTGGATCAAGGTTCATGCTAGCGCCTTCGCGGTGTTATGCATTCACGTGTAATTCATTTCGGCCGGCTATACCAGACCGGCACGCGCCAGAATATCGCGTGTCTCGGCACTGGGTTCGGGTGCTGCTGCACGGAACAGGCGATAGAAATTGGCCGTGGTCTGCATCGCCACCTCATCGAGGCTGATACCGCGTACATCGGCGATGCACTGGGCCACTTCCACCACCCATGCCGGCTCGTTGGGCTTGCCGCGATGCGGCACCGGCGCCAGATAGGGGCTGTCGGTCTCGATCAGCAATCGATCGAGGGGGACGCGACGGGCCACCTCGCGCAGCGAATCGGCATTGTGGAAGGTGGCGATGCCTGAAAGCGAGATGTAGAAACCGTGCCTCACCGCCTCGCGCGCCATGTCGAGATCCTCCGTGAAACAGTGCAGTACCCCGCCGATGTCCGGGTCGCTATGCTCACGAATCAGCGCGATGGTCTCCTCGCGAGCATCGCGGGTGTGCACGATCACCGGCAGCTCGAGTTCGGTTGCCGCCACCAGCTGACGCCGAAAACGCTCCAGCTGCACCTCCCGCGACGGCACACGACCGGGCGTCTTGTCGAGATAATGATAGTCCAGCCCGCACTCACCGATGGCTACCGCTCCGAAGCGATCGGCAACTTCCTTGATCGTTTCGACCTCGGGCTCCTGTTCCAGCAGGTGCAACGGATGCACGCCGGCACTGATGGCAACGTCGTCGTGCTCGCGGGCGATCTCGGCCAGGGCCGGTACATCGTCTAGCGTGACGGCAATGGCCAGAAACTGGCGTACATCGCGAGCGCGGGCCGCATCGAGGGCGGCCGCCAGGCTGCCTTCGTGCGTCACGGGATCGAGGCGATCGAGGTGGCAGTGGGAGTCGACGAACATGGGCGTCTCGTTGTTCCTCTGCAATGTCCTGAAAGGAGATGCAGGGTATACGAAAACGCCACTCCACGTCGACGCGGAGTGGCACAAGTCGCCAGTCTGGATGCTAGAGGATGAGCATGAGCCAGGGTACGCCTATCGCCAGCCATACCAACAGGAACAGCAGCCCGAAGATGGCACCGAGACGCCACCAGAGCGGCCCGGGCAAGTAACCGCTGCCGTAGTAGACCGGACTCGGCCCGGTACCGTAGGGCGTCAGTATGCCCATGAAACCCAAGGTCGGCAGGAGCAACAGCACGAACATGTTCATGTCGATTCCCGGGATTCCCGAAGCCGCCGCCAGCATGACGGGGAGTAGCGCCGTGACATGCGCCGTAACGCTGGCGAAGAAGTAATGCAGTAAATAGAAGATTACCGTCAGCGCCAGCATCGCCATCAGCGGATCGAAGTGACTGATACGCGCGCCGACCAGATTGCCGAACCAGCCGACGAAGCCTACCTGGCTGAGGCCCCCGGCAAGCGCCACCAGGGTCGCAAACCAGACAAAGGTATTCCAGGCCGTCTTATTGGCAAGAATATCGTTCCAACTAATGATCCCAATGAGCAGCATGGCGCAGATCACGACCAGCCCGACCAATGACGCGGAAATCACGTCACCGCCGAATATCCAGAGCAGCAGAGCGATCAACACCAATACGACAAGCAGCAGCTCGTTACGTGTCAGGCGCCCAAGCGTCTTGAGCTCTCCTTCGGCCCAGTCGGACACAGCACTGCCCGACTTCACCTCGGGCGGGCAAAGCCAGTAGCAGAGCAGCGTCACCAGAAGCAGCAGCAGAATGCCGACCGGCGCCACCGCCAGGAACCAGTCACCCCAGCCAATGCGAACGCCGGTAGCGGTTTCGGCCAGGGCGATGGCCAGCAGGTTGGGCGCCATTGCCGTCAGGAACAGCGAGCTGGTGACACAGGTGGAAGCGATGGCGGTCCACATCAGGAAGCTGCCCATACGCTTCATGCTGGGATCGTTGGGCCTGGAATCGTAGAGCGGTGGCAGATTCTGCAGCACCGGATAAATCGTGCCGGCACTGCGGGCAGTGTTCGAGGGTGTGAACGGCGCCAGTATCGTGTCGGCGATCATTACCGCATACCCCAGCGTCAGGGTACGCCGGCCCATGGTCTTGACCAGCCACAAGGCGATACGCCGCCCCAGTCCGGTCTTCTCGTAGCCAAGCGCGAACATGAAGGCACCGAAGATAAGCCACACGACGGAATTGTTGAACCCCGACACGGCCCAGGCGAAAGCGCTATTGGGTACGTTGAACCCAGGAACAGCCAGTTGCTCAGGTGAATAGAGTACCCAGGGGGCCAGCAGCGCTGCCACCGTGACACCGATAAGACCGATGACGGCGCCAGGCAGCGGCTCGAGGATGAGCCCGACCACGCAGCCGAGAAAGATGGCAAAGAAGTACCAGGCATGTGGGGGCAGGCCTTCGGGTGCTGGTAAAAGCGCCACCAGCAAAGCCACCAATACCGGTGCCAGTGATTTCCAAGAGAGGTGAGACATCCATGCAGACATCATGAGCGGCCCTTAGCAAGGCTGACGAATATGGCGCTGAGGCAATCATCGAGACACGACGATGCGACCCCTGGCTTTCCAGCGGAAGATTAAATGGCGCCGGAGACGGTGAATAGCGCCGCAAGGCGCTATCGAACGCTTGATTGACCTATCTCAAGATATATAGGCAAGCTCTAATGATCCAATGGCTTATCTCAGAGCGCCAATGCTAATCTCAAAGAGCAAGCGCTGCGACGGCTCGGCGCATCAGGCATCAGAGGTAAGGGGAGCCATGCTGGAAAGAGATTTCGATATCGTCATCGTGGGCGGCGGCGGCGCAGGCCTTCGCGCCGCCATCGCTGCCGCCGAGCAGACCCGAGAAAACGGCAGCGGTCAGCGTATCGCCCTGCTTTCCAAGGTCTATCCCATGCGTTCCCATACGGTGGCTGCCGAAGGGGGCGCAGCGGCGGTGACCAGCGCAGAAGACAGCTTGCAGGCGCACTTCGACGATACCGTTGCGGGCAGCGACTGGCTTGCCGAACAGGGTGTGGTCGACTACTTCGTGCGCCATGCCCATCGCGAACTGGTACAGATGGAGCGCTGGGGGTGCCCGTGGAGTCGACAGGACGACGGCAGCATCCAGGTGCGTCGCTTCGGTGGCATGAAAACGGCACGCACCTGGTTCGCTGCCGACAAGACCGGCTTCCACCTGTTGCACACCCTGTTCCAGACGTCGCTCAAATATGCCGAGATAGAACGACTCGATGAGTATTTCGTCCTCGACATCGCCGTCACCGACGGGGCCGTCGCCGGAGTGATCGCCCTGCAGGTAGCCACCGGCGAACTGACCCTGCTGCGCACCAAGGCCGTGGTACTCGCTACCGGTGGTGCCGGCCGGCTGTTCCGCTTCAATACCAACGCCGGCATCGTCACCGGCGATGGCATGGCGATCGCCTACAGGCATGGCGTAGCACTGCGCGACATGGAGTTCGTGCAGTACCACCCCACCGGCCTGCCGGGTTCCGGCATTCTGATCACCGAAGCCTGCCGCGGCGAAGGCGGCATCCTGCTCAACAAGGATGGCTATCGCTACCTGCAGGACTACGGACTCGGCCCGGAGACTCCGCTGGGCCAGCCCCAGAACAAGTACATGGAACTGGGTCCCCGTGACAAGCTCTCCCAGGCATTCTGGCAGGAGCAGCAGGCCGGCCGCACCGGCTCCTTTGCCGGCAGCGACGTGGTCTACCTCGACTTGCGCCATCTCGGCGAAGCCGTCTTGAAAGAGAGGTTGCCGTTCATCTGCGATCTGGCCAAGTCGTACATCAACGTCGACCCGGTACACGAACCCATCCCCATCCGTCCGGCCGTTCACTACACCATGGGCGGTATCGAAACCGGTGCCGAGTGCGAAACACGGATCAAAGGGCTTTTCGCTGCCGGCGAGTGTGCCTCGGTGGGACTGCACGGGGCCAACCGACTCGGCTCCAACTCGCTCACCGAGCTGCTGGTATTCGGTCGCCTTGCAGGTGAGCGGGCCAGCCGGGTGGCGGCTGAGCATGACTTCGTCGACGCTCGCCCGGGACAGGAGCAGGCGCGACGGCAACAGGCGGCCCTGGCCACGCTATGCGAAGGCAGCAGCGAAGAGAACTGGGTTGCACTCAAGCATGAGCTCATCCAGGCCATGGAGAACGGCTGCGGCATCTATCGAACCGAAGCCGGCATGCAGGATGCCCTTGATAACGTCCGCAAGCTCCGTGAGCGTTATCGCCATATACGCGTCAACGACAAGAGCAGCATCTACAATACCGAGCTGCTCGAATGTATCGAGCTGGGTTTCGGCCTGGATATCGCCGAGGCGACCTGCCTCGGTGCGCTGGAGCGGCGCGAATCCCGCGGCGCCCACCAGCGCCTCGACGAAGGCATGCAGAAGCGTGACGACCTCCACTGCCTGAAGCACAGCCAGGTCTTCTACCGGGGCGACGCTTCGGCCGAGCTGCAGTGGCAGGATGTCGACGTGAGTATCTCGGCACCCGCCGAGCGGGTCTATGGCGAAGCTGGCCGCACCGCGAGCCAAGGTGGGCAAGGAGCGCACTCATGAGTACCAAGTCCATCCGCATCAAGCGCTATCTGCCGGAACAGGCGGACGAGGCATACTGGCAGCGCTACGAGGTGCCCGTCGATGACAGCACCTCGCTGCTCGATGCCCTCACCCACATAAAGGAAACACTGGACAGCAGCTTAAGCTACCGCTGGTCCTGCCGGATGGCGATCTGCGGCTCATGCGGCGTCATGGTCAATGGCATGCCCAAGCTCGGCTGCAAGACCTTCCTTCGCAACTATCCGGCCGACATTCGCATCGAGCCGCTGGCTCATTTCCCGGTGCGCCGAGACCTGATGGTCGACATGGAAGTCTTCCTTGAACACTTGGCTGCGGTGAAGCCCTATCTCATCGATACTGCTGCGGAAAATACGGAGCCCTACCGCCAGACACCGACCCAGCTGGCTCGCTACAAGCAGTTCGCCAATTGCATCAACTGCGGCCTGTGCTATTCGGCCTGCCCACAGTTCGGCCTGAATCCCGAGTTCCTGGGACCGGCAGCCATCGCCCTCGCCCATCGCTACAATCTCGACAGCCGCGATCAAGGTAAGGCGCAACGCATGGCCGAACTCAATCGCCACGAGGGCGTTTGGAGCTGTACCTTCGTCGGCTTTTGCTCCGAAGTGTGTCCCAAGCACGTGGATCCGGCCGCTGCCGTCAATCAGGGAAAAGTGGAAGCGGCGAAGCACACGCTGATTGCACTGTTCAAGGGATAGGAGGGGATACCATGCAGAAGTCTTCCGACGCGCTTCCCCCGCTGAAACGAACCTGGTGGTTGAAGCATCGCTATTTCGTGGCTTACATGGTGAGAGAGGCGACGGTACTGCCACTGCTGTTCTTCGCCGCTTGTCTGATAGCCGGAATGATCGCTCTGCTGCGCAGCGATGCTGCCTGGTCGAGCTGGCTCGAGTTCATGAGCGCAGCACCGGTGCTAATGCTGAACGGGTTGGCCCTGGTCGCAAGCCTCTATCATGCCTGGACCTTCTTCCAACTTTTCCCCCGCGTGATGCCACTGCGCATTGCGGGGCGGACCCTGCCGAGCCAAGCCATCGTGGCAGGACAATGGGCCGGGGTAGTGCTGGTTCTGTTGCTGTTCGTGTGGCTGTTCACAGGAGGTGCGCGATGAAAAAAAGCGCTTTGCGTCGACAGGCCTATGACGAGCCGCTTTGGTGGGGGTTGTTCAGCGCTGGCGGCGTCTGTTTCGCCGTGGTCGTTCCGGCTGCCATTTTGTTCCTGGCGTTGCTGATTCCACTCGGCGTCGTGTCTCTCGATGCCGAACGCGCCCGCTCACTACTGTTCAGCCTGCCCGGCATATTGTTCGTCGGAGCCGTAGTCTGCCTGCCGCTCTTTCATGCCGCCCATCGTATTCGACATGGGCTTTTCGACTTGCGCCTGGGACGCGACAAGCCCAACAAATGGCTGACCTATGGGGGTGCCGCCCTGTTGAGCGCCGTGGCCCTGGGCGGCGTGTTGCTCGGCATGTTGCAGTAGTGGCCCACACCGAGCGGGCCTACAGCGTATAGGTAGGGTGTCCCTTGTCCAGCTGACCGGCCAAGAGCGTCTCGATGCGGTCACGCACGCTGTGATCTTCGGAACTGAAATGGATACCGATGCCCGGCACCCGCCTACCCGCCACCCCATCGGGGGACACCCAGACCACCTGGCCGGTGACCGGAACTCTTTCGCTTTCACCCGGCAGGGTCAGCAGCAGGTAGACTTCCTGGCCCAGCTCGTAGCGTTCACGGGTGGGCACGAAGATGCCGCCTCGCTCGAGCAGCGGCATGTAAGCGGAGAGCAGCGTCTGCTCGTCCTGGATCGTCAACGACAGGGCCTTCTGCGGAGCCATGGATTCTCCTTTCGTTGCTTTGCTCAGGAGCGCAGCAGGGTCGACCAGCGTACCAGCCAGGCTTCGAGGACCAGCTGCGGGTTGGGGTTGCCGCCCGTCGCCAGCAAGCGGCGCTGCTCCTGGGCAAAGTCCAATAGCCGAAACCAGTCCTGAACTCGTGCATTCTTGACCGCCTGGCGATAAAGCGGCAGCAGGTCGGGATTGCGCACCGCTTCAGCCTCACCTGACAGACCAAGGCGAATCAGATCCTCAAGCCAGGCAATACCGTACCATAGTATGGATTCAAGAGACTGGCGGTCGAGGCGAGCCGCTTCAGCCACCGGCTCGGCACCACGCACCAATGCATCGAAGGTTTCATGCAGCTGCTTGCGCAACGCACGGGCTTCGGTCGAGGCCAGCTCGGCTGCCAGAAGCGGTAGTCCGCCCGATACCTGATACCAGAAGTCGGCCTCCTCACGGCTACCCAGTGAACTGGTCAGCCAATCGATGCTCTGTGCATGATCGGGCAGCGGCAGACTCCAGTGCTGACAGCGCGAGCGGATGGTAGCGAGCATGCGCGAAGGCACATCGGCCAGCAGCACGAACTGAGTGCGCTGCCCTGGCTCCTCCAGGCTCTTCAACAGCGCATTGGCGGCCGCCACATTCATCGCTTCCGCCGGTGAGAGGACGATGACGCGGTGCCCTCCCTGCTGAGCGGTCTGGGCAACGAAGGCGTTCACCTCGCGTATCGGGTCGATGCGAATCTGCCGTTTGCCCTCTTCCGGTGAGATGCGCACCAAATCGGGATGATAGCCAGCCGCCATCATGCGACAGCCGTGACACTGGCCGCAGGCCACATCCCCCGGCGAGGCGCACAGCAGGTAACCAATCAGTGCTTCGGCGAAGCGCTGCTTGCCGACGCCGTGAGGACCGGAAAGCAGCAAGGCGTGTGGCAGTCGCCCGCTGCTATGCAGCGTCAGGAACTGACGCCACAGCGTATCATGCCAAGGTAGCGGCGATGGTGGTAACGAATCGCTCACAGCCACTCACTCACACGTGTTTCAAGACATGCCGTGAGGCGTGCCTGTACGGTAGCGAGCGGGGCGTTAGCATCGATGACCGCCACTCGCTGCGGTGCCGCCGCCGCCCGCGCCAGGTAGCTGCGACGTACGGCCTCGAAGAAAGCGCCGTGCTCCTGTTCGAAGCGGTCGCGGCCTTCGCCACTGGCATTCAGGCGGCCTTGCAGGCGCTGCTGCGCGGTTTCGACCGGCATATCGAGCAATAGCGTCAGGTCCGGCTCAAGGCCACGCTGCACGAAGCGCTCAAGCTCGGCGATACGTGCCGTGTCGATACCCCGTCCACCGCCTTGGTAAGCGAAGGTGGCGTCGGTAAAGCGATCGCAAAGGACCCAGGCCCCCCGCTCGAGTGCCGGGCGAATTTTCTGGGCGAGGTGCTGGGCACGGGCGGCGAAGATCAGCAGCAGTTCCGCATCGGCATCAAGGGGCTCTTCTGCCTTGGGCGATAGCAACAGTTCGCGCATGGCTTCGGCCCGCGGCGTACCTCCGGGCTCACGGGTGCGCACCACCTCGACACCGCGTGCCGACAGCCAGCGTGCCACCCACTCGAGGTTGGTGGACTTGCCTACCCCCTCGCCACCTTCCAGAGTGATGAAACGTCCGCGCTGTAGCATCAAGGGCTCCTGTGGGACCGGCCGCGCTTCGGCATGCCGCTCAACGGTTGCGTATGTAGCGATTCACGGCGTTGTTGTGTTCGCGAAGGGTGCGTGAAAAATGGTGTGTGCCGTCACCGCGCGAAACGAAGTAGAGCGTATCGCCGGGCAGTGGATCCACCGCGGCCTCCAGCGAAGCGCGCCCTGGCATGGCGATGGGAGTCGGTGGCAAGCCGTTGATCACATAAGTGTTATAGGGCGTGGCCTCCTGCAGGTCCGCGCGCGTGATCCGCCCTTCATAACGTTCCCCCATCCCATAGATCACCGTGGGATCGGTCTGCAAGCGCATACCGGTCTGCATGCGCCGTTTGAATACGCCAGCGATCTCGCTCCGCTCTTCGGGCGCGCCGGTCTCACGTTCGATCAGCGAGGCCATGATCAGTGCTTCGTATGGCGAATCGATGGTCAGGTCGTCGCTGCGTGCTTCCCACACCTCATCGAGCACTTGCTCCATGCGCTGCAATGCCTGACTGAGAATGTCGAGGTCGCTCATGCCCTTGTGGTAGCGATAGGTATCGGGGAAGAACCACCCTTCGGGGTGCCGACCTTCGCGCTCGAGCAGCGCCATGACCTCGGCATCGCTCAAGCCTTGGGTGCGATTTTGGAGCTTGGGGGCGGCGTCCAGACGGGCCCGCATCTGGCGAAAAGTCCAACCTTCGGGAATGGTCAGCGGGTAGGTGACAACGCGATCGCTGCCGAGCAGTTCGATCAGCTCACGCCCGCTCATGCCCGGCTCGAGCAGATACTCACCCGTACGCAGACGGGGAATCGCTTCGGGCTCGATGCGTGTTAACAGACGAAAAGCCCATTCGTCCTGAATCAGGCCGCGCGATGCCAGGTCCGTCACTACCCGATTGTAGCCGGCGCCTCGGGGCACTTCGTATAGCGTCTCTTCTTCCACCGCAATGGGTGCCTCCAGCCGGCTCTCCCAGTAGCGAAAGCCGGCAAAGGCCGCCACGCCTGCCAGGATGATCAGTACTATCAGGACCTTCACCACACGCAGCATGCGTTTTCCTCATTACCTGCCGTTTGCGCCTGCAGCTCCGGCTGCAGCCTTCAGCTATTGAACGTCGACGGATACCCGAGCAGCTCGTGAGCCGCTCTCTGCAAGGAGCGATGAAGCGAGCCCAGCGTCCAGCACTGCTGGCGGCGACCATCGGCATCGTCGAGGCGAACGACAGGCCAGAGCCCCTGAACCGAGTTGCCCAGCCATACGGCCTCGGCCTCGGCCAGCACCTCGGCGCCGACCGTCACCTCCGAGAAGGGATGGCACGCCATCAGCGCCTCGCGCAGCGTTCCCGCCACGCCGCAGCCCTCCAGGCGCGGGGTCTCAAAGCGCCCCTGTCGCAGCCAGAACAGGTTCATGCTGGTGGCTTCGATCAGGCTGCCCTGGCTGTCGCAGAGCAACCCTTCCGCCACCTCGGAATCATCCCATTCGCGGCGCGCCAGTACGTTCTCCAAGCGGTTGAGATGCTTGATACCCGCCAGCAGCGGCTGAACACCCAATCTCAAGCGGCAATGTCGAACCCGTACGCCGGCCTTCCAGCGCTGCGCCTGAGGCGTAAAGTCGGTGACCTGCCACAGCAGCCGCGGCTCGGCCGATGGCAAGGGAAGATAGCCTCGGCCGCCGCTGCCCCGGGTCAGGATCAACTTGAGCACCTTCAGCCCCGGGCCTGCCTTGGCCGGCAGAGCGTCGAGCTCCCCTGCCGGTGGCATGGGCATTCCCAGCGTGGTGCAACCCCGAGCCAGCCGCGCCAAGTGCCGACGCCACAGCAAAGGCTCTCCATCCCGTACAAGGACGGTTTCGAACAGCCCATCGCCGTAGGCCAAGGCTCGGTCGTCTGCCGGGACCCACTGATCCGTCAACGACCGCCCCATGCAATGCCCTCAGCGCAACCGAGAAAAGACCAGGGTTCCGTTGGTGCCGCCGAAGCCGAACGAGTTCGACAACGCCACGTCTATCTTCATCGCCCGTGCCGTGTGCGGCACGTAATCCAGATTGCAGCCCTCCTGAGGGTTGTCCAGGTTGATCGTCGGCGGGGCCACCTGGTCGCGAATCGCCAGGATGCAGAAAACCGCTTCGACCGCCCCGGCAGCACCCAGCAGATGGCCGATCATCGATTTGGTGGAACTCACCGCCACGCCGTCGGCCGCGGTACCCATGACTTTTTCGATGGCGCGGCTCTCGGCCAGATCGCCTGCCGGCGTCGAAGTACCATGGGCGTTGATATAGTCGACCGCCGAAGGATCGATCCCGGCATCGCGTATGGCGTTGCGCATGGAGAGCGCCGCTCCACTGCCATTCTCGGGCGGGGCTGTCATATGGAATGCGTCGTCGCTCATGCCGAAGCCGGTCAGCTCGGCATAGATTCGCGCCCCGCGTGCCTTGGCATGTTCGTACTCCTCGAGCACCAGGATGCCGGCACCGTCCGACAGTACGAAGCCGTCGCGGTCGCGGTCCCATGGGCGGCTGGCAGCCGTAGGATCGTCGTTACGGGTCGACAGCGCTCGAGCGGCAGAAAATCCACCCAGCCCCAGCGGGGTGGTGGCCATCTCGGCACCGCCACAGATCATGACATCGGCGTCGCCATAGGCAATGGTACGAGCGCTGTAGCCGATGTTGTGTGTCCCAGTGGTACAGGCCGTGGTGATGGCAATGTTGGGCCCCTTGAAACCATGCTGAATGGCCAGGTTGCCGGAAATCATGTTGATGATCGAGCCGGGAACGAAGAACGGCGAGACGCGCCGCGCGCCCCCCTTGTTGAGGGCATTGTGATTGTGCTCGATCATCGGCAGGCCGCCGATGCCGGAGCCGATGGCCACGCCGATACGTTCGGCATTTTCCTCGGTGCACTCAAGACCTGCATCGCTGATCGCCTGTGCTCCTGCTGCCACGCCGTACTGGATGAACAGATCCATCTTGCGCGCATCTTTGGGATTCAGGTACGGGCTGATGTCGAAGTTCTTGACCGAGCCGCCGAAGCGGGTGTTGAAGCTGGTGGCATCGAAATGTTCGATGGGGGCGATGCCGCTCTTGCCGGCCAGGATAGTCTCCCAGCTCTCATTGACGGTGTTGCCCACCGGCGTGACCAACCCCAGTCCGGTCACAACAACTCTACGAGCCATCAGCAATCCTCCAGACAACCTTGATGACACGGCCCATCCACAGGCCGTCTTTGCGCGCATTATACCGGACATGATCACCGCTTGGGCAGCACAGCCCAAGCTACAAGCAAAAAGCCGCCCTGGGTCTCAGGACGGCTTTTCCAGGGCCTAAAAGGGCCCTTCACCTCAGCAAGCGGTGACGATTGCGCCCTTACTGGTGGGCGTTGACGTAATCGATGGCTTCCTGAACGGTGGTGATCTTCTCGGCTTCCTCATCGGGAATTTCGGTATCGAATTCCTCTTCGAGCGCCATGACCAGCTCTACTGTATCCAGGGAATCAGCGCCAAGGTCCTCGGTGAAGGAGGAGCTGTTCTGGATATCCTCTTCCTTGACGTTCAGGCGCTCGGCCACAACCTTCTTCACGCGCTCTTCGATGGTGCTCATTATACGTACTCCAGTCGTTCAAGTTAGCCGTTCAGATGACCAGCCGTTGGTCCGCAAACTCAAGCTGCGGGTAGTTTATAGACGCCCCCCGGTCGGCGCAACCGCCGACCGATGGGAGCTTCAACGCATGTTCATGCCGCCGTTGACCTGCAGCGTTTCACCAGTAATGTAGCCGGCGTTATCGCTAGTCAGAAAGCCGACGGCGGCAGCGATTTCTTCAGGCTCGCCCAGGCGTGACAGCGGAATCTGAGTCAACAACGCCTTATGCTGCTCCTCGGGAAGCGCGCTCGTCATGTCGGTAGCGATGAAGCCCGGTGCCACCGCATTCACGGTAATGGCCCGCGAGGCCACTTCACGGGCCAGAGCACGCGTGAACCCCTCCATGCCTGCCTTGGCGGCAGCATAGTTGGTCTGGCCGAGATTGCCCATGGTCGCCACCACGGAACTGATACTGACAATTCGTCCGAAACGGGCCTTGGTCATGCCACGCAGACACGCCTTGGTGACGCGGTAAACCGACTTGAGGTTGGTATCGAGGACCGAATCCCACTCCTCTTCCTTCATACGCATCAGCAGATTGTCGCGGGTGATGCCGGCATTGTTGATCAGAATGGTAGGTGCGCCGAACTCCTCGGTGATGGCCTTGATCAAGGCATCGACACTGGCCTGTTCGGTGACATCCAGGGCCCTGCCGCCCCCCTCGATGCCATTGGCGCGCAGATC
Organism: Halomonas sp.; assembly: GCF_020832045.1. Taxonomy (GTDB): domain Bacteria; phylum Pseudomonadota; class Gammaproteobacteria; order Pseudomonadales; family Halomonadaceae; genus Halomonas. The sequence continues at coordinate 10,340 of NZ_JAFIFK010000047.1, read as the reverse complement.
CTCGTCGATCCGGGCCGCACCGGATTCGGTAGTAGCCGTTCCGATCACTATACGCCCCTGGCGTCCTAGCTCATGGGCGATGGCCCGACCGATGCCGCGACTGGCGCCGGTCACCAGGGCGATTCTGCGTTCGCTGGTCATAACCTGTTGCCGCTCCGAATGCTGTTGGGTCCTGGGGCTCGGTGCCCCTGTTTGTTATCGGGCCGACACACGCCGGCCCCGTTGCACCGTCTCCGGTTACTGCTCGACCGACTCACGTGCCAGCGTGAGGGCCGCCTCGAGGCTCTCGGGGTCGTTGACGGCGAGCCCCTTGCTGCCCTTGGCGATACGCTTGCCAAGACCGGTGAGCACCTTACCCGGTCCGCATTCGATGAAGACCGAAGCACCCGCTGCCGACATGGCCTCGACACAGGAGGTCCAGCGAACCGGCTGGTAGAGTTGCTCGACCAAGCGCGTGCGCAAGGTTTCGACATCGGCATGTGCCTGCGCATCCACATTCTGATACACCGTATAGCGCGGCGGACGCATGTCGAGGTCAGTCATAGCGGCCTTGAGTCGCTCGGCGGCCGGACGCATCAACTCGCAGTGCGACGGCACGGACACCGGCAGCGGCATGGCGCGCTTGGCCCCCGCTTCCTGACACAGGGCGATGGCACGCTCGACGGCCGCCTGGGTGCCGGCAATCACGACCTGCCCCGGAGCATTGTAGTTGACCGCCGCCACGACATCATTCTGCGCCGCCTCGGCACACGCAGCTTCAACGGTGGCATCCTCGAGTCCGAGAATGGCCGCCATGGCACCCTGCCCTACCGGAACCGCTTCCTGCATGGCGTCACCGCGCAGACGTACCAAGCGAACGCCGTCGGCGAAACCCATCACACCGGCACAGACTAGAGCACTGTACTCGCCCAGACTGTGGCCTGCCATTGCGCCGGGACGAGGCCCCTCCAGCTCTTGCCAGACACGCCAGATGGCAACGCTGGCCGTCAGCAGCGCCGGTTGAGTGCAGGCGGTGGCGCTGAGCGCCTCATCGGGCCCCTCCTGAACCACTTTCCACAGGTCGTAGCCCAGCGCATCGGCAGCCTCCTCGAAGGTCGTCCGTACGACACTGTAGCGTTCTGCCAGCTCTCGCAGCATGCCCAGCTGCTGAGAACCTTGCCCGGGAAAGACGAGGGCGAGGGGTTGAGTCATGTCGTTCACCATTACTCTGTTGAGTGCTGTCAAATGCGACCACCCAGCTCCAGGTCCAGTTGCGTCGGCAAACCGCGACTGACCTCCTGCGCGGCCCGCAACACAGCATAGGAAAAGCCCGTTGCCTCGGCACTACCGTGGCTCTTGATCACGATGCCGTCGAGCCCCAGCAGACTGGCGCCATTGTAGCGCACCGGGTCAAGCTCACCTTTGAGCCGCCGCAGCGCCGGCCGTGCCAGCATCCCGACCACACGGCTGCTCCAATGGGATTCGAAGGTTGCCTGGACCCGCTCGATCAACATGCGAGCCAAGCCTTCGCTGGCTTTGAGCACCGCATTGCCAACGAAGCCATCGCACACCACCACATCGGCCGAACCGGCGAAAATGCCGTTTCCCTCGACGAAACCGATATAGTTGAGCGCCCCCATTTCAGCCAGTAACGCGTCCGCTTCACGCACCGTCTCACTGCCTTTGGTGCCTTCGCTGCCAACATTGAGCAGCGCCACCCGCGGAGCCGCAATGCCATCCACATGTCGCGCCATCACTTCGCCCATCAGTGCGAAGTCGACCAGCCGAGCGGGGGCGACGTCGACATTGGCACCGAGATCCAGGAGATAGCAGCGCCCGTCACCGCGTGTGGGTATGGCGGTGCAGATAGCCGGACGCGGGATGCCTGCCACCGTGCCCAGGGCACGGCGCGACAGCGCCATCAGAGCCCCCGTGTTGCCGGCACTGACACCCGCCACGGCCTGGCCGCTGGCCAGATATGCCAACATCATTGCCATGCTCGTCTCACCGCCACGCCTCAGCGCATCGGAGAGCCGCTGATCCTGACGAATGAAGCTCGGGGCATGATGAATGCGCAGATGCGAACCCGCCGCGGCAAGATGCCGCGGCAGGTTGTTGAGCTCGGCTGACAGCTGGTCGCCAGGACCGAACAGATCGGCAGAGAGCCCCGGCCAAGCTTGCACGGCGGTCGCTGCTCCCTGGACGGCAGCAGCAGGGCCCGCATCTCCGCCCATCGTATCGATGGCAATCCGCACGTTCAGGTGCCGATGGTCATCGAAGCGGATCGACTCAGACGTCGACTACTTTGCGGCCACGGTAGAAGCCGTCGGGAGAGACGTGGTGACGCAGGTGAGTGGTGCCGGTCTCCTTGTCCTGGGAGAGGGTCGGTGCGCTCAGGGCGTCATGGCTACGACGCATACCGCGCTTGGAACGGGTTTTACGATTCTGCTGAACTGCCATGGGTGTCACTCCGAAGTGAGACGAGAAACAATCAGGATTTGTCCTTGAGGTGGCGCAGCACCTCGAAAGGACTGGCGGGAGCCGGCTCGTTCGATTCGGCCTCCTCACCGCTACTCAGCTGGTCGCGCGAGACACGGCAATGCGCCTCGTCGTGGTAAACCACCTGGGGCAAACTGAGGATCAATTCATCCTCGACCACCTCCAGCAGGTTCAGCTGTTCGTTTTCCACCAGCACCGGCTCATGGGTGCTTGGCAGTGCTGCCGCAAGGTCGTCGCTCGAGACCATGCCCAGCAAAAATTCGCTCTCGACGCGCTGCGCCATCGGCTCGAGGCAGCGCCTGCAGGGCAGCTGCAACTCGGCCTCGAGGCGGCCACGAATTTCGCGGCGCCCCTGAGCATCGATACCGAAATCGAGCCATACCTGGCAGTCGCCCACCTGCTCGCCCACCTGGGCGGCAAGGCGCTCGAACTGGTCCAGCGCCATCAGGCCCGAGAGGGTTTCGGCGCGGGCAGCAAGCCGGTAAGGCTCGACCCTATTGGGAAGTCGTGAGGTCAACATAGGCGCGCAATGATAGGCACTCCCTAAGCCCCTGTCAAAGACGCCATGCCAGCAAGTTACAATACCCGCCTGTTCCAGCGCCGTCGAAACTATCCACCCCTACTCAAAGGAGCGCATCATGCCCCGACTCGTTCTCGCTTCAGGCTCCCGCTGGCGCCGCCAACTGCTTGATCGCCTTGGAATACCCTATGCCTGGACCAGCCCCGACATCGACGAGACGGCACGCCCTGGCGAGACACCCGAAACGCTGGTGCACCGCCTCGCACTAGCCAAGGCCAGCCGTGTGGCCGAGGAGTACCAGGATCACTTGATCGTCGGCTCGGATCAGGTGGCCGTTTTCGCCGGCCAAATACTCGGCAAGCCCGGCAACGAAGCCACGGCCCGCGCCCAGCTGGCGCGATTTTCCGGCCACCGGGTCAGCTTTATCACCGGCCTGGCGTTGATCGACACCCGCAGCGCTCGGCACCAAGTCTGCCACGAGCGCTATGACGTCCTCTTTCGTCGCTTGACGAGCGACGAAATCGCCCGCTATGTGGAAAGAGAGCAGCCTCTGGATAGCGCCGGCAGTTTTCGCATGGAGGGGCTCGGCATCACCCTGTTCGAGAAGCTCGAGGGCGACGATCCCAACACACTGATCGGCCTACCGTTGATCCGACTGTGCACGCTACTGCGTCAGGCGGGCCTCGACCCGCTGGGCGATCAAGGCAGCTGGTAGCGCACCGGCGCCCTGCCGGTGGGCACTCCCATCCACTCAGCAGCGACCCGCCCGAACTGGCGGGTCAACCGCTCGAAGGGGTCCAGCCGCGGCGTGTAGTCATGCACCCGTACCTCGCCGAACAGGTCGCGACTCAGCGCATCCAGGCTGCTGATACCATCGACCAGCCCCAGCTCCAGCGCCTGCTGGCCGCTCCACACCAGGCCGCTGAACAGCTGCTCGTCCTCAACCAGACGATCGCCGCGACCCAACCGCACGGCCTCGATGAATTGCCCATGGGTGGTGTCCATGACCGTTTGCCAGAACTCACGATCTTCAGGCGCCACAGGCGAGAACGGGTCGAGGAAGCCTTTGTTCTCCCCGCTGACGTAGATCCGCCGCTCGATTCCCAGATTATCGATGGCCTCCTCGAAACCGAAGCTGGCAAAAATGACGCCGATCGACCCCACCAGGCTGGCCGGTGCGGCGATGATCTCGTCGGCCGCCGCGGCCATGTAGTAGGCGCCGCTGGCACCGACGTCCTCGATTACCGCAATGATGGGTTTGTCGCCCTCTTCCCGCAGCCGCATGATTTCATGATAGACGCGCTGTGACTGCACCGGGCTACCGCCAGGACTGTCGATATGCAGCACGACGACAGCGGCATTGGGGGCATCCCAGGCACGATTGAGCCCTTCGATGATGCGCTCGGCGCTGGCCGGCGATTCACTGTCGATCACTCCGCGCACGGTCACCACGCCCAAATGCCGTCGCTCCGGCTCGCGGGTACCGTCGCCGAACAGGCTGTAGAAGCTGGTCGCCAGGGAGGCCAGGATCAGCGCTGCAAAGAAGAAGCGGAAGAACAGTTTCCAACGTCGCGAGCGGCGCTGTTCCGCCAGCACCCCGCCGATCCAGCGATCGAGCGTCTCCTGCTGGGCAAGCCGCTGCCGCTCGCGCAGCACTTCGGCACTCTCGGGCGGCGGCGGCGTTTTCTCGCTCCTGGCCTGGCGCGCATTGCGCGCCTGGTCGGACGTCAGCTCCGGTCCTTCGGTCCAGCGGGCTTCCCGTTCGTCACGCTCCGGGCGCTTGTCATCATCTTGCCGCTTGTCGTCGCTCATTGACTCGTCTTCCTTATCACTAGCTAACGGTTCAGCCAGTCGAACAGTTCGCCTACGGTTCCGGCAGTATAGACAGGCCGACTCGCCGCCAGGCGCCCTTGCCCATGCACGCCCCAGGTAACGGCAACCCGATCCATGCCCAAGGCACGCGCCATCTCGAGATCGTACTCGGTGTCCCCTACCATGACGGCCTCTTCGATCGGCGTATCCAGCTCGACCAGAAGCTCCTCGAGCATTTGAGGGTGCGGCTTGGAACGGGTTTCGTCGGCGGTGCGACTGGCGTGGAACCAGTGGCCACTGCCGCTCTCCTGAAAGATGCGGTCGAGCCCCCGCCGACTCTTGCCAGTAGCCACGGCCAACCGTCGCTCCTGACGCTCTCGCAGCGTGGCGACGCCTTCTTCGACGCCGTCGAAAAAGGCCATCGGCGTCGTATCGGCCGTGACGAAATGATGGGCGTAGCGGTTACGTAGCAGCTCGAATCGCTCGGCATCGATCCCCGGGCACAAACGATCGATGGCTTCGGGCAGGCCGAGACCGATAATGTCACGTACGGCACCCTCCTCGAGATGCCCCCAGCCGGCATCGAGCGACGCCGCTTGCATGCTGGAGACGATCCGGGCGACGGAATCCATCAGGGTTCCGTCCCAATCGAAGATCACCAGTCGATAGCGCATGATAGCTCCGGTCGAATTGTCGGTGTACAGCTTCGGCGCTCTGCTCAACGCCCCCCGCGGGCACGTGAGAGTACGGCCTCGAGCTCCTCGGGCAGAGGGGCTCGAATCTGCACCGGCCGCCCGCTGCTTGGCTCGGGAAAGGTCAACGACTCGGCATGCAGAAAAAGCCGCGACAAGCCCAGATGACGTGCCAAGGATTCGCCTTCCCGCGAGCCGTACTTGTCATCGCCCAGCAGCGGAAAGCCCGCATGGGCGGCATGTACCCGAATTTGATGGGTGCGCCCGGTGACGGGCTCGGCTTCGATGAGGGTCGCCTTGGGAAAGGCTTCACGAATGGCGAAGCGGGTGCGCGCCACCTTGCCGGCCGCATCCACGCGCACCCGACGCTCGCCATTGCCGGCATCGAAACGATCGAGCCGGGCACTGACGAACTCGCGACGGACCGGCCAGCGGCCGGCCACCAGGGCCAGGTAGCGCTTGTCCATCTGATGGCGCTTGAGCGCATCGTTGAGTGCCAGCAGTGCCGGGCGCGACTTGGCCAGCAGCAAGCAGCCCGATGTATCGCGGTCCAGACGGTGCACGAGCTCGAGGAACTCCAGGTCTTCGCGCACCTGGCGCAGAGCCTCGATCAGGCCGATCTTGACCCCGCTGCCACCGTGAACGGGAAGGCCAGCTGGCTTGTTGATCACCAGCCAGCCCGGTCCCTCTACCAGCACGCTGCCGGCCAACAGGTTGCGCAGCCCTTCACTTACCTGCTTGACCGCCTCGCGCGGCGCCAGCTTGAGCGGCGGGATGCGCACCAAGTCCCCCACCTGCAGGCGGTAGTCGGCCTTGACCCGCTTCTTGTTGACCCGCACCTCACCCTTTCGAACGATGCGGTAAACCAGCGTCCGCGGCACGCCTTTCAGTCGTGTTATCAGAAAGTTGTCGACTCGCTGGCCCGACTGGCCTTCGCCCACTTCCACCCACTGTACGTCGCGCCCCTCGGCCATGAGACTCCTGCTGAAAATTCATTGTGAGGCAGCATTCTAACGCACTCCGCGACGCACTGCGCCAATTGCTGCCCTTTGCCATTACTGCTATATTGCCAGCTCGCTCGGATGGATCCCTTCGGTCCCATGGCGCCTGCACGACAGACACGCAGGCCGGAGCGACGAAATCGGGCCGCGACGACCCTTGAAACGAGTCCCGCCGCCGACGAGTGATAGCAGTAAGAGACGACAAGTAGTGACGCCACGCCCGGATCCCGGCTCGCACCAATGAGGCGAGCGGTGGCCACGGGAATCGTTCAACATCGTGCCGGTGGCCGGCGTTGGCGAATCGATGAATGCCAGGTGTCTGGCGGTGACCGCAGGGCCGGATGGGAGTAGCCCCACCGAGACATGTCCTGCCTCCGCCGCGTACTCAACATGATCATCTCGTGCTGGGCCCCTTTACGGGTGCCGGTACGATCGGGCGCCACTGTGCATCCGCGACATGCGCTGAGCACAAGCACGCAGCACCCAGAGGTTCGCCTTCTTCGATGCCCCCCGGCGCGTCCAGATTGCGAGACAACATGAAACGGATGCTCATCAATGCGACTCAGCCGGAAGAGCTGCGCGTCGCGCTGGTCGATGGACAACGGCTATATGACCTGGACATCGAATCCGGTGCCAGGGAGCAAAAGAAAGCCAATATCTACCGCGGCAAGATTACCCGCGTAGAGCCTTCCCTCGAAGCCGCCTTCGTCGACTTCGGTGCCGATCGCCACGGCTTCCTCCCTCTCAAGGAAATCTCCCGCGAATATTTCCTGAAGGATACTTCGGGACGCCCCAGCATCAAGGAAGTGCTCAAGGAGGGCCAGGAGGTCATCGTTCAGGTAGACAAGGAGGAGCGTGGCAACAAGGGTGCTGCGCTGACCACCTTTATCAGCCTGGCCGGGCGCTTCCTCGTTCTGATGCCCAACAACCCTCGTGCCGGCGGTATCTCTCGCCGTATCGAAGGCGAAGAACGCACTCAGCTCAAAGAGGCAATGGGCCACCTCACCGTACCGGACAAGATGGGGGTGATCGTACGCACCGCCGGTATCGGGCGCAGTGCAGAAGAGCTGCAGTGGGACCTCGACTACCTGGTCCAGGTGTGGGAATCGATCACCGAGGAAGCCGGCAAGCGCTCTGCCCCCTTCCTGATCTACCGCGAATCCAACGTCATCATCCGCGCCATGCGCGACTACCTGCGCCAGGACATCGGTGAGGTACTGATCGACAGCCCCGAGGTGCACCAGGAGGCCCTGACCTTCATTCGTCAGGTCATGCCCTCGTACCAGCAGAAGATCAAGCTGTACGCCGACGAAGTGCCGCTGTTCTCGCGTTTCCAGATCGAGTCTCAGATAGAGACCGCTTACGAGCGTGAAGTGAAGCTTCCCTCCGGTGGCTCCATCGTCATCGACCACACCGAAGCGCTTGTCTCCATCGACATCAACTCGGCGCGTGCCACCCGTGGCAGCGACATAGAGGAAACGGCGCTCCAGACCAACCTGGAAGCCGCCGACGAGATCGCACGCCAGCTGCGGCTGCGCGACATCGGCGGCCTGGTGGTCATCGACTTCATCGACATGAGTCCCGCGCGCAACCAGCGCGACGTCGAGAACCGCATGCGCGATGCGCTCAAGCTCGACCGCGCCCGGGTACAGATCGGCCGCATCTCGCGCTTCGGACTGATGGAGATGTCACGTCAGCGTCTGCGCCCCTCACTGGGCGAGACCAGCGGCGTGGTGTGCCCGCGCTGTAACGGCCAGGGCACCATTCGCGACGTACGCTCACTGTCCCTCTCGATCATGCGACTGATCGAAGAGGAAGCAATGAAAGAGCGCAGCGCCCAGATACGCGCCATCCTGCCCGTACCGGTAGCCACCTACCTGCTCAACGAGAAGCGAGCGGTGCTCGCAGACATCGAGAAGCGTCAGGGTGTCCGCGTCCTGGTACTGCCCAACCCCGAAATGGATACGCCGCACTATGACGTGCAGCGCCTGCGTGACGACCATATCGAAGAGGAAGGCGAACAGGAGAAGTCCAGCTTCGAACTGTCGGTGGAAACGGAAATCGGCAAGGAACCGGACATGAGCATCGCCAAGCCGGTTGCCCGCTCCGAGGCAGCCGTCAAGACGGTGATTCATAACGAACCGGCCCCGGCTTCACTGCAGCAGGAGCCCACCCCGCCTTCCGCCGCTCCGCCGGCTGCCGCTCCATCGGCTGCCGCACCGGCCCCCGCCGCGGGAGTTCTCGGACGCCTGCTCAAGGGCGTCAGCAAGCTGCTCGGTGGGACGGATGGCGAAAGCGCTACTCCCCCGGCACCTCAAAAGCCGGTCAACACCCCGGCCAAGTCCCGTAGCAGTGAGGAAGAGCGGAGCGAACGCAACGGTGGCCGCCAGCGGCGCCGCACACGCAGCGAGTCCCAGGAAGAGGGGCAGGGTCGTGGCCAGCGCGGACAATCGCGCCAGCAGGAAAACAGCCGTTCCGATTCACGCCAGGAGACGCGTCAGGATAGCGCGGGCGGTCGTGGAGAAGGACGCGGCGAAGGACGTGGCGAAGGACGCGGCGGCCGTGGCCGCGGCCAGGCACGTGCCGACAAACCGCAAACCGAGGAAGGTCGCCAGACCAAGACGCGTAGCCGCGATGACGCTCCTCGGCGGGCAAAACCCGAGCCCCAGGAAAAGCCGCTCGAGCAAGTGACCGAGCAGCCCAAGGACGATGACGGCAAGCCCAAGCGTACGCGGAACAATCCGCGTAACCGCACGCGCCAGCATGCTCTCAACCCTCAGGCCGAAGCAGAGCAGAAGCGCCTCCAGGCCGAAGCGCCTCAGCAGCCTGAAAACGACGGCGAGCCCTACAAAGCCGAGCAGGCCAAGGCTGAGACACCCAAGGCCGATATACCCCAGTCGGATGTGAAGGCGGCTGAAAAGCCTGTTGCAAAGCCAGCCGAAGCGTCCTCTGAGCAAACGGCCGAGCCGGTGAAAAGCGAAGCGCCCAAGGTCGATACACCCAAGGCAGCTGAGAAGCCGATTGAAAAGCAGGCCGAGAAGACTGCCGAGTCCTCCGCCGAGCCGGTGAAGAGCGAAGCGCCCATGGCTGAGCAGCCCAAGGCAGCTGAGGAGCCTGGTGAAAAGCAGGCCGAAAAGACTGCCAAGCCGTCCGCCGAGCCGGTGAAGAGTGAAGCGCCCAAGGCTGAGCAGCCCAAGGCCGATGCGCTAACGTCGGCTGAAAAACCGGCAGAGAAGCCGGTGGAGAAGCTCGCCAAGCCAGAGCTGAGCGGAGCTCCCCAAACCGAGCAGCCCAAGGCAGAAGCGCCCAAAGCTGAAGAGCCCAAGGCGGAAGTGAGCGAAGCCCCTAAAGCTCAGGATCCCAAAATCGACTCAGTCGATTCAGCGGATCAGCCCTCGAGTGAGCAGGAAGCGATCGCTCAACGCCGTCGCCGCCGTGCGCACAACGACCCGCGTGAAATCAAGCGACGCGAGCAAGAGGCTCAGAAAGGAAATCAGGGCTGATCAGCCCATGTCATACGAAAAGGCCCGCCACGTGCGGGCCTTTTTCGTTGGCAGCCCCCAACTCCGGCGACCATAGGCGATCAGCCAACATGCCTCAGTCAGGCCAGCCTGGGCTCGCGCTCGAGTATGACGCCAAAGCGCTCCCGGACCCGTTCGGCCACTCTGTCAGCGAAGGCCAGCAGCTCTGCAGCGTTACCACCACCGAAATGCACCAGCACCAGGGCCGGGCGCTCGGGCCCGCCCAAAATCCCCAGGCGGTAGCCCCTCAACCCCCCGCGCTGGCTCAGCCCCCCGGCAGGCCGCGTAACGCCCCCGCCGGCCGGGCTTGGGGGGG
>NZ_JAFIFK010000042.1 GCF_020832045.1 Halomonas sp. | reverse complement strand
AACGGTGCCAAGTAGCCGCCCAGCCGTGTCGATGCAGTAGAGCTGGTAGACGGTCTCGGCATGCGAGCCGGTAGCGCGAACCGTAGCCAATGCTCGCGTGACATCGTAGTAGGCCGGAATCGCCACGTAATCCGAGGTCATTATCGCCCCGGCGGTACCTTCCTCGTAGCTGGCCAGCTTACGCAGATCCTCACGCTCCTCCTTGGCCAGCGACCTCAGTAGCGATTGCTGGCGGTCGTCGTCCAGGAGTTTGAACAGATCCGCCCTTTCATCGGCGTTCATGTGCTGAAGCAGTTCGCTCAGCTTCACATCGGTCAGCGTGGCGGCAATCTCTTCCTGGAGCGCCACGCTCAGGTAGCCGAAGGCAAGCGCTCGACGCTCCAGTGGCAGATGATGCAGCAAGGAGATGACGGTATCGGTGTGCTCGCGTTGAACGAACTCGGCCAGGTCGGCCGGTTGCATTTCGGCAATCAGGCGCTCGATGGCTTCCTGGTCGTTACGCTGCATGGCGCTGCGCAGAGAGGCAGCGAGAATGGCATAGCTCATGGTCAGGCTCCTGGCGCGCAGCGGCATGGCGCGCGGGAGCCTCGTCTAGACCTGAAGTGTCAGGGCTGGGAGGGGCCGGAGCGCGCGCATCGGTGCGGCACTGGTAACTGGAAATTCCGTATTGTCTGTCGACTCGGAGGTTCCATAACGTCCTCGGGATAATGGGTGTCGCCGCCATTCAGCGGCGCGCGCATTCTAAGCCTACCAGCGCGCACCTGCAACATGAGGTAAATACACTCGAAATGGTAACTATGCACGGCGGACAATCGGAAAAGGGGCGTGTATTCTCTTGGCCTCCTGTCGTGCATTTGCTGCGTTGCACATGCCTTGTCATCGGGAGAGTGTCGGAATGGATTGGCTTCAGGTCGTTGTATTGGCTGTGGTTCAAGGATTGACTGAGTTTTTGCCTATCTCGAGTTCCGCCCACCTGATTTTGGTGCCCGTGCTCACCGATTGGAATGATCAAGGGCTGACTTTCGACGTGGCGGTGCATCTGGGCAGCCTGGCGGCCGTAGTGATCTATTTTCGCCATGACCTGCGGAGGATGGGAACCAGTTGGGCCAGGTCGCTACGCGTAAGAGGTATCGGCGAGGGCGTCGAGGATCCGGATGCCCGGCTGGCCTGGTGGGTATTGCTGGCCACGATCCCGGTTTGCGCGGTCGGATTCGTGTTCCACGACAGCATCAGCGTGAACATGCGCTCACCTATATTGATCGGCGTTATGCTGATCGGCTTCGGTTTGCTGCTGGGGTATGCTGACTGGAACAAGCGGGCGGGGAGAAGCGAATACCAGCTTACCTTTCGCGATGTCATGTGGATCGGGGGAGCACAGGCACTGGCACTGTTACCCGGGACGTCGCGCTCCGGCATTACCATGACCGCAGCGCTGCTGCTCGGCATGAGCCGTGAGGGAGCGGCGCGCTTTTCTTTCCTGCTGTCGATTCCGGTAACCGCCCTGGCATCTGGGCTGGAAATCCAAGGGCTCGTACAGTCGCCGCGAGAGGTGGACTGGCTGGCGATGGCGGCAGGCGTGGTGCTTTCGGGGCTGAGTGCCTATATCTGCATTCACTACTTCATTGCCTTCATCAAGCGGATCGGTATGCAGCCCTTCGTTGTCTACCGCATTGTGCTGGGATTATGGCTGCTGTGGATCTTCTGGTAGCCCTACCTACCTTATTGAGGAGTCCTTTAATCATGACCTCTGTCCTGCGCCCTGTGGCGGCTTTGGCCCTCTGCCTTGGGCTGCTGCTTACCGGTTGCTCCGAAAAAGACCGCCCGCTGGACTCTCCGGTGCGCCTCGAAGGAGCCATCTTCGGCTCCTTCTATCAGGTGACCATTGCCGATAGCCTGACGCAGGGTAAGGCTCAGGAGTTACATGAGGGTTTGCTCGAGGTGCTCGAGCAGGTCGATGCGGCCATGTCCATCTATCGTGACGATTCTGAGCTGGTGGCGTTCAATCAGTCGCCGGTGGGTGAATGGCAGCCGCTCTCCAACGAGCTGATCGAGGTACTGGCCATCAGCCAATCGGTGGCCGAGGCCAGCAATGGCGCCTTTGACGTGACCATCGGAGGGCTGGTCAATCTATGGAGCTTTGGCTCCGAGGCGCGCCCGCGAGAAGTGCCCGCCGAGGAGAGCCTGCAGGCCCGCCTCGCCGAGGTCGGGCCCGGCAGTATCGAAGTCGATGAGCCTGCCATGCAGGCGCGGCGCTTGCGTGACGTCTTTGTCGATCTCGGCGGTGTGGCCAAGGGGCACGCTACCGACCGGGTCGCGGCCTACCTGGATGGCCAGTCCATCGAACATTATCTGGTCAACCTGGGGGGCGATCTAGTTGCGCGAGGTTACCGTGACGCCGATAGTGAAGCTTGGCGAATCGGTATCGAAGCGCCGCTGGACGATCGCCAGGAAGCGACTCAGATCGTTTCCGTACGCGATGTTTCCATCGCCACGTCAGGCGATTACCGTAACTATTTCGAGGAAGAGGGGCGGCGCTTCTCGCACACCATCGACCCGCGTAGCGGCTACCCCATCGAGCACCGGGTGGCCTCGGTGACGGTCGTGCATCCCTCCAATGCCTGGGCCGATGCCTGGGCCACGGCATTCATGGTGCTCGGCGAGGAAGAGAGCCTGACACTGGCACGCGAGCAGGATCTCAAGATTATGCTGCTGGTGCGCGATGACGAAGGCTGGAGCAGTCTGGCGAGCCCAGCCTTCGCGGATCACTTCGGCGGGGAACTGAGTGATGAAATGGGTCTGGAAGTGCGCTGAACCGTCGTCTTCAGAACGGTAAGCACAGCCCATGAGGAAATCACGGGAGCGCCGTCAGGCCCCCGATGAACTGAAGCCAATCGAATGGACAAGGAGTCTTCGATGACCCTGGATGTGGTGGTTCTTGCCGCGGGGCAGGGCACGCGGATGCGTTCGAGCCTGCCCAAGGTACTGCATCGTCTGGCCGGCAAGCCCATGGTGAGTCACGTACTCGATACCGCCGGCAAGCTCGATGCGCAACGCCTGCATGTAGTGGTAGGGCACGGTGCCGAGCAGGTGCGAGAAGCGCTGCGCGATTATCCGGTGCGTTTTGCCCTGCAGGCCGAGCAGAAGGGCACCGGCCATGCGGTGGCCCAGGCGCTGGAAGGTCTGGGCAATGGCAAGGTCCTGGTGCTTTATGGCGATGTGCCGCTGATCCGTCGCGAGACCCTGGCGGGACTGTTGGCGCAAGTCAGCGAGTCGCGTATGGGTCTGTTGACCGTGACCCTGGAAGACCCCAGCGGTTACGGTCGTATCCTGCGTAACGAGAGTGGCGAAGTGGTGGCCATCGTCGAACAGAAAGATGCCAGCGAACAGGAGCTGGCGATTTGCGAATGCAACACCGGCATCATGGCCATGACCGCAGCGCAATTGAAGCGCTGGCTGCCCCGCCTCTCTGCCGACAACGCTCAGGGTGAATACTACCTGACCGATGTCATCGCCATGGCGGCCGACGAAGGGGTAGCCATTGCTACGGCTCAGCCTGTCGATGCGATGGAAGTGGAGGGCGTCAATAACCGGCTTCAGATGGCTCGCCTGGAGCGTGCGCATCAAATGCACATCGCCGAGCAGCTCATGGTCGCTGGGGTGGCGCTGCTCGACCCTTCTCGCCTTGACGTGCGCGGTCAGCTGAATTGCGGGCACGACGTGGAGATCGACGTCGGCTGCGTATTCGAGGGCGACGTGGAGCTGGGCGAAGGGGTGCGTATCGGGCCTCATTGTGTGATTCGCGACAGCCATATCGGTGCCGGAACCGTCGTCGAGCCTCATAGCGTAATCGACGGCAGCGTGGCGGCCGGACACAACCGCATCGGTCCCTTTGCTCGGCTGCGCCCCGGTACACGCCTGGCGGTCGGCGCCAAGGTCGGCAACTTCGTCGAGACCAAGAATGCTGAAGTGGGCGAGGGCAGCAAGATCAATCACCTCAGCTATGTCGGCGATGCGCGGCTGGGACGTGGCGTCAACGTCGGGGCGGGCACCATCACGTGCAACTACGATGGCGCCAATAAACATCATACCGACATTGGCGACGATGCCTTCATCGGTTCCAACACTGCCCTGGTGGCACCGGTGAGCGTTGGCCGTGGTGCCACGGTTGGGGCCGGCTCGACCATCAGCAAGGATGTACCCGATAACGCCCTGGCCGTTTCTCGTGGGCGCCAGATCGGTAAGGCTGACTGGCCGCGACCGGCCAGGAAGAACGCAGACTGAAGCTAGCGCGAGGAGTCGTTATGTGTGGAATCGTCGGTGCCGTTGCTGAGCGCAACGTGGAAGGGATCCTGCTGGAAGGCTTGAGGCGCCTCGAGTACCGGGGCTACGATTCGGCCGGCATGGCCGTGATTGACCCTTCCGGTGAACTTCAGCGACGCCGCGCGCTGGGCAAGGTGGCTGCACTCGAGGCAATACTCGATGAGGCGGCCCTGCCGGGCCGCTGCGGCATCGCTCATACCCGCTGGGCCACCCACGGCAAGCCCAGCGAGGAGAATGCCCATCCGCATCAGTCGGGCAACCGGCTGGCGGTGGTGCACAACGGCATCATCGAGAACCACGAGCCGCTGCGCCGCGAGCTCGTGGCAGGCGGCTACGACTTCACCTCGCAGACCGATACCGAAGTAGTGGCGCATCTGGTGGAGCGTGAGTACCGCCAGGGAGACGGCCTGCTTGCTGCCGCCCAGCGGGTATTGGCAGATCTGGAAGGGGCCTATGCCCTGGCCGTGGTACATGCCGCTGAGCCCAATGTCATCATCGGGGCGCGCAAGGGCAGCCCGCTGGTGGTGGGGGTGGGTATCAACGAGGCTTTCCTGGGCTCCGACCCGCTCGCGCTGCTGCAGGTTACCGATCGCTTCATCTACTTGCAGGAAGGCGACATCGTTCGGCTTTCCGACGGGGGGCGGATCGAGATCTTCGATGCACAGGGCCAAGCCGTGCAACGTGAGGTACTCACTTTCGAGCACGGCGATGGCGCCGCCAGCAAGGGTGACTATCGACACTTCATGCAAAAGGAGATCTTCGAGCAGCCGGAGGTGATCGCAGCGGCTCTGGAAGGGCGCCTGGGTGAGCGTTCGGTACCGGTGGAATGTTTCGGCCCCGACGCCGAGTCGCTGTTCGGACGGGTCGCCCAGCTTCATATCGTCGCCTGCGGTACCAGCTACCATGCCGGCCTGGTGGCCCGCTACTGGATCGAGCGCTACGCCGGGATCCCGGTGCAGGTCGAGGTGGCCTCGGAGTACCGTTATCGTACCGTGGTGGTACCCGAGAACACGCTTTTCGTCACTCTGTCGCAGTCCGGTGAAACTGCCGACACGCTGGCGGCGCTGCGTTTTGCCCGAGAGCGGGGCTATCTTGGCAGCCTGGCCATCTGCAACGTGCCGGGTAGCTCCCTGGTTCGGGAATCCGACCTGACGCTGATGACACGGGCCGGCCCCGAAATCGGCGTGGCCTCGACCAAGGCTTTCACCACCCAGCTTACCGCTCTGATGCTGCTGACGCTGGCCCTTGGCCGTGTCAAGGGCCTGGCAGACGAGACCCAGGCGGAACTGGTGGCCGGCCTGCGCACCTTGCCGCAGCTGGTAAGCCAGGTGCTGAACTTGGATGGAGCGATCGAGACACTGTCGACGGCCTTCGCCGAGAAGCACCACGCCCTGTTCCTGGGGCGCGGCGCACATTTTCCCATCGCGCTCGAAGGTGCCTTGAAGCTCAAGGAAATTTCCTATATCCATGCCGAGGCCTACCCGGCCGGTGAACTCAAGCACGGCCC